>NZ_QTJP01000001.1:729166-1458333 GCF_003391115.1 Sphingomonas crusticola | reverse complement strand
GAGCGGCCGTAAATCTGGCCCAGCGCGTCGACGATCGCCTGGATCTGGGTCGCGTCGACGGTTGTGCCGAGGAAGCGGGAATAAGCGGGGGTGAGATCGGCGGCGGGCAGCGTCGAGCCCTCGATGATAACATCATTCAGCGTGAAGGCGCGGATCGGCGCGGCGGCACGCTGTCGGGGAAGCTGGGCGACGGCGCGCCCGCGGCCGGGGCGCGCGGCGGGCCGTTGATCGGCACGGTCGGGGGGCACGATCGCATTGCGTGCCGCACTTTGTGCGACCGCTGTTGCGGGCAGGAGCGACGCGGCGATGGCAAGAGCAAGCGAAAGCCGCATCGGCGCCCTATTGAGGGTGACGGCCGAGCGCCGCCGCAAGCGTCGCCAGAAGTGGATTGTTGGAGGCAGCAGCCGGCGGTGCGGCTGGCGGTGTGGCCGAACCCAGTACCGCGCCCACCGTGGTAAGCGACTGATTGACGGCCGCTACGGTGGGAGCAGCAGGCGGGGCGAAAGGGGCGACGGGAGCGGTAACGCTTGCGACAGGGGAGGTGATCGCAAGCGCGGGCGCCGCCGGGACCGGTGCGACAGACGACAGAGCCGGGTTTGTGCTGATTGAGGGCACTGGGGAAAGCGGCACGACCGCGCTCAAATTGAGTTGCCCCGCAACGTCGGCATTGACCGCTGCCTGACCGGGAATCGCGGCAACGGAGACCATCGCGGGGCCCGCCGCGGCGGCCGCGGAGACCGGGTTTATGGCGGATACCGGGAGCAAGGCGTTACCGCCAAGCAGGTCGTAGCCGGCGATGCCATGATCGGGATCGCTCTGCTCCGCCAACGCCTGCGCCGTCCCATCCTGTTGCGCGGCAATCTCATAGGCGCCGTCATCGGTAAGGACGAAGCTTAGCGGCGCCTGTGAAAGGGACATGCTGGAGCCGGTCGCGCAGCCGGATAGAAGGGCTGCTATGGCGAGCAACGGAGCCGAACGGAACGCATGCGGCGGCATCGTCCATCCGCCCCTTGCGGATGGCAAGGCGGGTGTGAACAGCCGTCGGAAAAGGCTTTGGGGCCTTCCGACGGCTAACACTTGCATGGCTATCAACGCGGCAGATTGCCAGTGGCGGCTGTGGGAGCGCTGTTCAGCACCGGCTGCTGGGTCGGATTGCGGACCGATACGCTGTTGGGGCTGCGCGTGCCGCCGGCGCCATCGACGCCGAGGATGCGGGCATTATTGGCGACGCTGACCGAGCCCTTCGATCCGAAATGGTCGACCTTGCCCGATCCCACACCGACGCCGACTGCGGGGCGGCCATTGGCGGGCTGCGCATCGACCACCGACGCACCCTGCTGAGTGCCCGTGCCGGCTGCAACGCCGACCAAGTTCTGATTCGAGCGGACGGTTACGGCATTATTGGTCGCGGCCAGTTGAGCCTGGGCTGCGCCCGCGATGCCGGCGCTAACCAGGCAGCCAAGGGCAAGCAACTGAAAGGAACGCTTACTACGCATGACAGGTCTCCTAAAGACTAGGATACGTTAACCGTCCCTCGTCTCGCCACGTTCCGCTTGTGGGGAAGAAGAAATATCCGTTTTGAACATATTCCGAAGAAAATTAGCGTTTCGAGATTGCATGCCCGCACAAGATTCGTGATATGGCTCAATAAGATAGAGGCTGACACGCGCTTTCGCTGCATCGCGAAGCACGACCGCGATGTACGCAGATCGGGAGCCTGAATATCGGCACAATATCTTGTCGCGCGCGCAGTTGCCGGGCCGTCAGGCGCCGTAACGACCAGTTAAGACATCCCAGCTTAAGTAACGCTATCCGCTATTGCCCCACATGCCGATGGCGCGCGCGGCACGTCGTCTCGGATCAGGCGGCCTCGCGTTCGGCCCGTTCGCGCTGTTCGCGCAGTGCGGGCACTTTGGCGGCGATGTCGCCATCGCCGGCGCGATGCAGCAGCCGATTGATGTAATCGAGCTTGGCGACGATCTTCTCGGACAGTTGGAACGGGTAGAGATCGGGCTGCCCCATGCTGCGGTTGACCGCATTTTCGGCGAAGGCGAAGGGACCCCATTCCTGGATAAGCTGCCCGATATCGGCATGGTAGGGGTCGAAATCGACCGAGGGCTCTTCCTCCTGCCACTTCCATTTGGTCATGCGCATGCCGAAGCCATCGAGCGTCGCCAGCGCATCGACGATGTGCATCAGGTGCGCGAAGGTTTCGGCGAAATCCTCCCAAGGATGCATGGTCGCGTAGGCCGAAACATAATCGCCCGACCAGCCGCCGCCGCCCTCGCCATAATGCTGGCTCTTGGCATCCTCATAGCTGATCCGCTCGTCGCCGAAGAGCTTGCGGAAATTCTCGACCTCGTTTGTGTCTTCGATCAGGCGCGAGAAATAATAATGGCCGACCTCGTGGCGGAAGTGGCCGAGGATGGTGCGGTAAGGCTCGCCGAGGCTGGTCCGCATCTTCTCGCGCTGGACGTCGTCCGCCTCGAGCAGGTTGAGCGTTATGACGCCGGCCTCATGCCCGGTGGTGATCTGGACAGTGCCGGTCTGCTCGCCGACCGGATCGTAGAGGAAGTCGAACGCCAGGCCCGGGCTGGTGCCGTTGGCCTCCGCTTCCGCCACCGTCTCGATCGGCAATTTGAGGTGGAGCAGGGTGTGGAACAGGCGGCGCTTGGCCGCCTCGATCTTGGCCCAGCGCTCCGGAACGTTCGGCCCCGTCAGATCGGGGATCGTACGATTATGGCGGCACGCCAGACATAAAGGCTGATTGCCGATAGCCGGCACGAGCCAGTTGCAGATCTTATAATTGTTATTGTTCGCGCAGACGATGACATCATGTTCGCCACCGTCGGCGTCGCGCCAAATGGTCGCGCCGTCGCCGAGGAACAGGAACTGGTCGCTCTCAGGATCATAGCCGAGGGTGAAGCTACAATTGGGGCAAACCCGCACCTCGAAATGGTTCGGTCGCGCGCAATTTGGGCATGGATAAGGCTTCATGTGACTTCCCGGAGGTTCCCGCTGTTGCGCGCCTAACGCGCCAACCTTGTCGCGGTGCCGTTTTTTCCCTTGTCGAACGGTGCATCACTCCGCACATCGTGCGCATGGCGGATCTCTACACGACTTTGGGCGTCGCGCGTGGCGCGGACGAGGGCACGATCAAGAAGGCCTATCGCAAGCTCGCCAAGGAGCTGCACCCCGACAAGAATAAGGATAATCCCAAGGCGACCGCGCGCTTTTCGGAAGTGACGCGTGCCTATGACCTGCTGTCCGACAAGGACAAGCGCGCCCAATATGATCGTGGAGAAATCGACGAGCAGGGCAACCCCAAGGCACCGTTCGGCTATGGCAGCCCGGGCGGAGGCGCCGGCGGTTTCCGCCCCAGCCGGGGCGGTGCGCCCGGCGGCTTTGAATTCGGCGATGCGGCAGCGGCCGATTTCGGGGACATTTTCGAAGGCATTTTCGGGTCGCGCCGCCAATCGACGGGTCCGTCCGGCTTCGGCGCGCGCCCGCGTCCGCAACGGGGCGCCGACATCGCTTACCGGCTGGCGGTGGATTTCGACGATGCCGCCGCGCTCAAGCCGCAGCGGATTACCTTGTCGTCGGGTAAGACGATCGACCTCAAGATCACGGCCGAGGCGGTGTCGGGAAAGCCGATGCGGCTGGCCGGCCAGGGCGAGCAGGGGGCCGGCGGGCCGGGCGACGCCACCGTCACGATCGAGGTGAAGCCGCACCGCTTCTTCACGCGCGATGGCGACGATGTCCGGCTCGATCTGCCGATCCGGCTCGACGAGGCGGTGCTCGGCGCGCGCATCCGCCTGCCCACCGTCGAGGGGGCCGTGATGATGTCGATTCCTGCCGGCTCAAACTCGGGCAAGGTGCTGCGCCTGAAAGGCCGGGGCTTCCATCGCGGCAATGGCACGCGCGGCGATCAGCTCGTCACCTTGATGGTCGACCTGCCAGCCGACGATGAAGCGCTGAAACAATTCGTCGAAAGCTGGGACGGCGACAAGCAACGCAACCCGCGAGCGACCTTGGGCGTATAGCTGCGCACCGCGCCCAGGAGCCCCGTTATTCAGGAAGTCTCACCCGAATCGCCCGAGCGGCGTTGGGATCATGAAGATGTCGATCGGCGTCACTCGCGTGCGTTCAACATCGTCAAGCGTATTGCCGTGGGTGTCTATTCGGACGGCTTCATCCATGCCGGCAACCTCGCTTACCTCGCATTGATGTCGCTATTCCCGTTCTTCATCGTGCTGGCCGCTTTGGCCCATGGCCTGGGCCACGGCTATGACACCGAGAATGCGGTCTACAGTTTCCTGCGCACGCTGCCGGCCTCGGTCCGCGGCATATTGAGCCAGCCGATCGAGGATGTGCTCAAGCAGCGGACCGGGCTATTATTGTGGGCGGGCGCATTGGTGGGTTTGTGGACTACCGGCAGTTTCATCGAAACGATTCGTGACATATTGCGCCGCGCTTATGGCATGCGCTTCTCCAAGCCATTCTGGCATTATCGGCTGTGGTCGGTCGGGCTGATCGTCGGGGCGGTGGTAATGATGCTGGCGGCCTTCACCGCGCAATTGCTGCTGACGGGCATCGCCAATTTCCTCGACCGGCTGGTCCCGGGGTCGGACGACATCATCGGCTGGATCGGGTGGAGCCGGCTGGCCCCGCTGGCGGCCTTGTTCGTCGCGCTCTACCTTGTCTTCTATTCGCTCACCCCGAGCAAATATCGCTGGAGCAAATGCCCAAAATGGCCGGGGGCGGCCTTCACCACCTTATGGTGGGCGGCGACCAGCGCGATCCTGCCGCCGTTGTTGGCTTTGCTCGGCGGCTATGGCCGAACCTATGGCAGCCTGGCGGGCTTTGTCGTCGCCTTATTCTTTTTCTGGCTCGTCGGCTTCGGGCTGGTGATCGGTGCCCACTTGAACGCAGCACTGGCGTCCACCCCGCACCACAGCGTAAGGGACCGGCACCAAGCAGCATCGACGGAGGAATGATGGCCGGGCTGATGGAAGGAAAGCGCGGGCTCATCATGGGGCTCGCCAACGACAAATCATTAGCCTGGGGGATCGCCAAGGCATTGAGCGCGCAGGGTGCCGAGCTGGCGTTCAGCTATCAGGGCGCGATGATGGAAAAAAGGGTGCGTCCGCTCGCCCAGCAATTGGGGGTGCCGCACCTTGTCGATTGCGACGTGTCCGACGCCGACAATCTCGAGCGGGCCTTTGCCGAGCTGGCGGAGTTGTGGCCGACGATCGACTTCCTCGTCCACGCGATCGGCTTTTCCGACAAGAATGAGCTGCGCGGCCTGTATGTCGACACCAGCCTCGACAATTTCCTGATGACGATGAACATCTCGGCTTATTCGATGGTCGCGGTGACGCGGCATGCGCGCCGGATGATGCCCAATGGCGGCTCGATCCTGACGCTGACCTATTATGGCGCCGAGAAGGTGGTGCCGCACTATAACGTCATGGGGGTCGCCAAGGCGGCGCTGGAGACCAGCGTGAAATATCTCGCGATGGACCTGGGGCCGGAGAATATTCGCGTCAACGCCATCTCGGCCGGACCGATCAAGACGCTCGCGGCGAGCGGCATCGGCGATTTCCGCTACATTTTGAAGTGGAACGAACTCAACAGCCCGCTGCGTCGCAACGTCACGATCGAGGAGGTCGGCGGCGCGGGATTATATCTGCTGTCGGATCTGTCGAGCGGCGTGACGGGCGAAATCCACCATGTCGATGCTGGGTACAACGTGATCGGCATGAAGGCTGAGGACGCGCCGGATATTGCTTTGGCATGATCCCCCCTCTCCCCTCGGGGGAGAGGGTACCTGTCGCGTAGCGGCAGGGGGGAGAGGGTGAGTCTCACATGCCGCAGACCCGCTACAATGAAGGCGATCAATCCGTAGCCCGCGCGCGGCAGCTTCGCCGCAATTCTACGCCCGCCGAGCGAAAGCTGTGGGCCATCTTACGTGGTGCAGCGCTTGACGGCTTCAAGTTCCGCCGCCAGCAGCGTCTGGGGCCGTTCTTCGGCGACTTCGTTTGCCAGTCGGCGAAGCTGGTGATCGAGATAGACGGCGATACGCATGTCGGGCCGATCGCAGAAAGCAGGGATGCTCGCCGGACGGCTTCCTGGAGCATGAGGGGTATCGCGTGGTTCGATTCACCAACGCCGATGTGATGGGCAATCTGGACGGGGTCGTACTCTTTATCCGGGACGTCCTTGCTTCGGGCACACCCTCACCTTCCCACGCGGCGATGCCGCGCGGGCCCCTTCCTCTCCCCCAAGGGGAGAGGAGCGAATGAGCTTCAACACATTCGGGCGCGTGTTCCGCTTCACGACCTGGGGGGAGAGCCATGGCCCTGCGCTTGGCGCGGTGGTGGACGGTTGCCCGCCCGGCCTCGCGCTCAGCGAAGCTGACATCCAGCCGTGGCTCGACAAGCGCCGGCCGGGCACGTCGCGTTTCACCACGCAGCGGCAGGAGCCGGACCAGGTCCGCATCCTCTCGGGTGTGTTCGAGGGCCGGACCACCGGCACGCCGATCAGTTTGATGATCGAGAATGTCGACCAGCGTTCGAAGGATTATTCGGAAGTCGCGCTCGCCTACCGGCCGGGGCATGCCGATTATACCTATGACGCCAAATATGGCTTTCGCGACTATCGCGGCGGCGGTCGGTCCTCCGCGCGCGAGACGGCGGCGCGGGTTGCGGCCGGGGGGGTGGCGCGTGCCGTTATCCCGGAGGTGCGGATCAGGGCCTATGTCGTCGAGCTGGGCGGTGACGCGATCGATCCCGCCGCGTTCGACGCCGATCAGATCGACGCAAACCCCTTCTTCTGTCCGGATGCGGGGGCCGCGCAGCGCTGGGAGGCCATCGTCGACACCGCACGCAAGAATGGCTCGTCGGTGGGCGCGGTAGTGGAATGCGTCGCCGAAGGCGTGCCGGTTGGCTGGGGCGCGCCGCTCTACGCCAAGCTCGACAGTGAATTGGCCGCGGCGATGATGAGCATCAATGCGGTCAAGGGCTTCGAGATCGGCGATGGCTTTGGCGCGGCGCGGTTGAGCGGCGAGGAGGATGCCGACGCGATCCGGCCCGGGCCGGACGGTGCGCCGCAATTCTTGTCGAACCATTCCGGTGGCGTGCTGGGGGGCATTTCGTCCGGGCAGCCGGTAGTGGTGCGGGTGGCGTTCAAGCCGACCTCGTCAATCCTGACCCCGGTCGAGACGATCGACCGCAATGGCGAGGCGACCGAGATCCGCACGAAAGGCCGCCACGATCCGTGCGTCGGCATTCGCGGTGCGCCGGTGGTGGAAGCGATGATGGCGCTGGTGCTGGCGGATCAGAAGCTGCTGCACCGCGCGCAGAACGGCTAGCCAGCGCCGCGCAAGCTGCCGCCTGAATTTACTCGATCAGGCGATACATCCCACGGCACGGCCAGCCGCGGCGAAGATGTCGAGGATCTGGCCGACCTGTTCGTCCGAATGGTCAGCGCAGAGCGAGCAGCGCAGCAAATAGGTGCCGGCGGGTGTCGCCGGCGGCCGCGCCAGGTTCACATAGACGCCGCCTTCCAGCAAAGCCTGCCACAGGCTGACCGCGCGCTCCTGATCCGGCAGCATCACCGCGATGATCGCCGATTGCGCGGTCTCGGTCGCGATCGAATAGCCCAGATCGCGCAGCCCCTGATGCAGTCGCCTGGAATTCTTCCACAGGTGCGCGCGCTTGTCGCCGGCATGCATCAATTTGCGGATCGAGGTGGCGGCGGTCGCCACCACCGATGGCGGCAGCGAGGCGGTAAAGATGTAAGGGCGGCACACCAGGCGCAGCACTTCGAAATCTGGATGGTTGGAAACGCAGAAGCCGCCGACCGTGCCGACCGACTTGGAGAAGGTGCCGACGACGAAATCGATATCCGCCTCGACGCCCATTTCCTCATACACGCCGCGGCCATTGGCGCCGAAGAAACCCATGCCGTGCGCTTCGTCGCACAGGATCATGGCGCCATGTTTCTTCGCGACGGCGACCATCTCCGGCAGCGGCGCGACATCGCCGAACATCGAATAGACGCCTTCGAGTACGACCAGCTTACCCGCTTCCTTGGGGAGGCGGCCGAGCCGCTTGTCGAGATCATCGACGCTGTTGTGGCGGAAGCGCACGATCTCGGCATTGCCGAGCCAGCAGCCGTCGTAGATCGACGCGTGGCTGTCGGCATCGAGGATGATGTAATCGCCCTTGCCGGCCAGCGTGGAAATGACGCCGAGATTGGCCTGATAACCGGTCGAAAAGACGATCGCCGATTTCATCCCGTAAAATTCCCTGAGCGCGTCTTCGCACTCGCGGTGGCCCTGATAGGTGCCGTTGAGTACGCGGCTGCCGGTCGTACCGGCGCCAAACTCGTCGAGCGCCTTCTTGCCGGCCGCCACGACGTCGGGATCGAACGTCATGCCCATATAATTATAGGTGCCGAGCAGGATCGTGTCCTTGCCCTGGATCACCGCCAGCGTCGGTGATTTGACGTCGGTCATCACGATCGAGAAGGGATCGCGCACGCCGGTGGCGAGCAGCGCTTCACGCTCGTTGATCAGCGGCTTGAACTTGCTCAGCAAATCGTGCGGGCCGTGGGGGCTCGGCAGATCGGCCAGGCTTACATCTTCGGGGGTGTCGATCGCATCGGTCATCAGCTGGGCTTCTTGAGCTTGGCGATGGTGGCAACGAGCTGGCCGATCGTCTCGATATCGGCCTGCATGTTCATCGTGATGAGGATATCGAACTCATCTTCGACCGCGGCGACGAAATCCATCACCGTCAGGCTGTCCCATTCCAGGTCGCCGGCAAAGGTGGTGGCGTCGGTCAGGTCGACGCCCTTCTTGTTGAAAGGCTCGATCTGCTCGGCAACGCGCTCGAAGATTTCGTCATGCTCGGTCATGGGCCGCCTTTACGGAAGGATGCGCAGGCTTGCCAAGCGATTGCGGCATGAAGGCGGCGTTTCTGCGCCGAGGTCTAGAGCCAGCCCTCGGCGCGGTACCAGCGCGCCGTCTCCCTCAGCCCTTCCTCGGTGGGGATCTGGGCATGCCACAAGTCCGTCGGCGGGTGCGAGTGGGGTGCGGCCGTCCAGTCGGGATGGCAGTAATAGGTGATGCGATCGCGGGTCAGCATCGCCTTGCTGCCCCGGACCAGCCGGTCAATCCCGACGCCGATCGGCAGCAGTGCCTTGGGAATAGGCAGCGGCAGCACGGCGTTGCCGACCGCGCGCCCGACCGCACGAGCCATTTCGACCGTAGACCAGCCGCCGCTCCGTCCATCGTCGGGCTCATACGTCCGGCAAAAGCTTTTTTCGTTTTCGAGACAGGCCAGGATCAAGCGGCACAAATCCCGTACGTGGATCAGCGAAAGGCGGCCGCCGGCTGGTGGCAGCGGCATCAACCGGCGCTTGGCAAGGCGGAACAGGTCGAGGATGACACGGTCGCGCGGTCCATAAACCGCCGGCGGACGAATGATCGTCCAGTCGTTCCCGGCCGCGATCACCGGCTCTTCCGATTCATATTTCGAGCGCCCGTAGACCGAAAGCTGCGGCTCGCGCGCGGCGAGCGAGGAAATGTGAATGAAGCGCCGTATCCCCGCACCCGCGGCAGCGGTCAGCATCGCCTCGGTTCCAAGGACATTACCGTTGTGAAATTCCCTGGGGCTGCCGTTGATGACGCCGGCAATGTGGATGATCGCGTCACAGCCGTCGCACAGGCGGGCGAGGCTGTCGGGGCGGTCGAGCGCGCCTTCGACCCAGGTCAGGCCGACCTGCGGCGGCTGGGGGCGGCGCGTTAGCGCCTTGATCGGATACCCGGCGGCGAGCGCTTGCTCGATCAGGTGCGAGCCGACGAAGCCGGTGCCGCCCGTGATCGCCAGCCGCATCAGAGCAGCACCAGATGGTCGCGGTGCACCAACGCCGCGCGCGGCGCGTAGCCGAGCAGGGCCGCATGTGCGTCGCGGCGATGGCCGGCGATGCGGGCGGCATCGGCTGCGTCATATTCGCTCAGGCCGCGTGCTACTCTGGTCCCCGCCGGGTCGCTGATTTCGATGACGTCGCCGCGGGCAAATCCCCCCGTGACCCGGGTGGCGCCGGCGGCGAGCAGGCTGGATCCCTGTTTGAGTGCGGCGACGGCGCCGGCGTCGATCGTGATGATGCCATGGGCGGTGAGCCGTCCGGCGAGCCACGCCTTGCGCGCCGATGCACCGCCGCGGCTCAAGAACACCGTGCCGCGCCCGCCGGCGGCGAAGGCGGCAAGGGGGCGCTCGACCTTGCCGGAGATAATCGCGAGATGGGCGCCGCCAGCCTGGGCGATGCGGGCCGCTTCCAATTTGGATACCATTCCGCCCGAACCCATGCCCGAATCGGAGCCGCCGTCCGCCATCGCGCGGATGTCATCGTCGACTTCGTCCACCTCCGCGATCAGGGTCGCACTGGCGTCGCGCGCCGGATTGGCGGTGTAGAGCCCGTCGACGTCGGACAGCAGGATCACGCCGCTCGCACCCGCCGCCTGGGCGATACGCGCTGCCAACCGGTCATTGTCGCCGAAACGTATCTCTTCGGTCGCGACCGAATCATTTTCGTTGATCACCGGTACCACGCCCAACGCGAGCAGCCGGTCCAGCGTCGCGGCCGCGTTGAGATAGCGGCGCCGATCCTCCAGATCCCCCAGCGTTACCAGCATCTGGGCCGCGGTCAGCCCCTCCGCCCCCAGTAATTCGGCCCAGGCGTGGCTGAGGCCGATCTGGCCGGTCGCGGCCGCCGCCTGAGCATCCTCGAGACTCGCGCGCCCGCCTTTCGTCAGCCCCAGTCGTCGCGCGCCGAGCGCGATCGCACCTGACGACACGATCGCGATCTGCTGGCCCGCGCGCTGGCGCTCTGCGATGTCGGACACAACCCCCGCCAGCCAATCCCGACGGATCGTGCCGGCTGCATCGACGAGCAGGGACGATCCGATCTTGACGATCAGCCGCGGGCAGGTGGCCGGCGCGAAGCGGTCGGCGCCTAGATTGGCGACCATTCTTCCGCTTCCTCGGCCTTGGGCGTGATCGGCCCAAGCTCGGCGACGATGCGGTCGAGCGCCGCCTCGACACCCTCACCACTCGCGCCCGACAGCAGCAGCGGCTCTTCGCCGGACGCCTTGGCCAGCTTCTTGGCCAGCTTGGTGACGTCCTTGGCGTCCAGCGCGTCGATCTTGTTGAGCGCCAATATCTCGGGTTTGTCGGCCAATCCCGCGCCATAGGCATCAAGCTCGCCGCGGACGACGCGCCAGGCTTTGACCGGGTCGTCGCCGGTCGCGTCGACCAGGTGCAGCAGCACGCGGCAGCGTTCGATATGGCCGAGGAAGCGGTCGCCAATGCCCGCACCCTCTGCCGCGCCCTCGATCAGGCCGGGAATGTCGGCGATGACGAATTCGCGGCCGTGCCGGCTGGCGACGCCGAGCTGGGGGTGGATCGTGGTGAAGGGATAAGCGCCGACCTTGGCGCCGGCGTTACTGACCGCGTTGATGAACGTCGACTTACCGGCGTTGGGCAGGCCGACGAGCCCCGCGTCCGCGAGCAATTTCAGCCGCAGCCACACGTACATTTCCTCGCCTGGCCAGCCTGGGCCGTGCTGGCGCGGCGCGCGATTGGTGGAGGTTTTGTAGCTGGCATTGCCGCGCCCACCGTCGCCGCCCCGAAGAAACACGATGCGCTGGCCGGCCTCGGTGAAGTCGGCGAGCACCTGCTCCTTGTCGTCCGATAATATCTGGGTGCCCACCGGAACCTTGATCACCAGGTCGTCGCCCCCCCGGCCGGTCCGGTCGGTGCCTGCGCCCGGCGTGCCGCGCTGCGCCCGGAAGTGCTGCGTGTAGCGGAAGTCGATCAGCGTATTGAGGCCAGGGACCGCTTCGAAGATGATGTCCCCGCCCTTGCCGCCATTGCCGCCATTGGGGCCGCCATATTCCATATACTTCTCGCGCCGGAACGACACGGCGCCGGGCCCGCCGCTTCCCGAGCGGATGAAGATCTTGGCCTGATCCAGAAAATGCATGGCTGCCGCCTACTCCAAGGCGGGCGAAATGCGAAGCGCCTGAGGGCTTTGAGGTGATGTTCCCCGGCAAGTGCCGGGGAATTGCTCACGGCTTCAGGCGGCGAGCGCCTGACGCGACTGCTCGCAGTCGCGCGCGAACAGGCGCAACTCCATTGGCGTGCGGCGGCAATGGCTGGCGGCCCATATTGTCTTGCCGGTCGGGCTGAAGCCGAGCTTGCGCAATACCTTGCCTGAGGCCGGATTGTCGGTGGCGTGGCTTGAGGCCAGGCGCGGGAGGCGCAGGCTGGCGTCGGCCAGCGCGATCACCGCACGGCCGGCTTCGGTCGCATAACCCTTGCCCCAATGATCGTGGGCGATCCAATAGCCGAGTTCGGGAATATCGCCATGGATGCCGATCCCGCCGATCGGCTCGGGCCGATCGCGCAGGCAGATCAGGAAGCGCGGCCGCCGCGGTTCGTAGGGAAGGGCCAGGAATCGTTCGGCATCGCCCAGTGCGTAGGGCCACGGCACGCGCGTCAAGTTGCGCACGATCCGCTCATCGCCGATCGTGCGGGCGAGGGCCGGCGCGTCCTCGGGCCAGCCGGGCCGCAGCAGCAGGCGTTCGGTGATCGCGAACATGAGTATCGTCTCCTGTCGTTCGCCTTGCCGCGGAAGCATGACGCGCCCGCGACACTGACATCAGGGAGACACGAAAAAGGGAGGCGGGGCGACCCGTCTCCCTGACGATCCAGCGTGCCGGATCTTCGGGTCGCCCTGTGGACGACCCGTTTTCACGTTCGTCCGTTATTCTGCCGCTTCGGCGGTAATCACGCTTACGTACGAGCGGCCAAGCTTGCCGGTGTGGAAGGCCACACGGCCCTCGGTGAGTGCAAACAAGGTGTGATCCTTGCCAATGCCCACGCCATTGCCCGGATAGACCTTGGTCCCACGCTGGCGGATGATGATGTTGCCACCGATCACGGATTCGCCACCGAATTTCTTGACGCCCAGGCGGCGGCCAGCCGAATCGCGACCGTTGCGCGAAGAGCCGCCTGCTTTCTTATGTGCCATTGCTCTCTAGCTCCTGCTTACGCTTCGGCGGCCGCTGGCGCGGCTTCCGGAGCGGTCGTCTGCTTGGCCGGGGCCTTCTTCGCCGCAGCCTTCTTTTCGCCCGATGCCTTCTGATCGCCGATCGCGGTGATCCTCAGCACGGTATGATATTGGCGGTGGCCGTTGCGCCGACGATAATTGTGCCGGCGGCGCTTCTTGAAGATGATGATCTTGTCGCCGCGGCCCTGGGCCAGGATCTCGGCGGAAACCGTCAGCCCCTCGACCGAACGCAGCTCGGAGCCTTCGCCCGCGAGCAGAACGTCGCCCAGGGTGATCGCCGCACCGGCGTCCCCATCCATCTTCTCGACGACAATCTTGTCTCCGGCGGCGACGCGATATTGCTTGCCGCCTGTGCGCACGATAGCGAACATGGCTCTCTCTTACTCTAGATTCCGGATCGTGAGCCATCCCAGGAGGGGCCCGCGAAAGCGCGCCAGCTATGCGGTTTGGCTGTGGCTGTCAAGGTTTGCGCGCAACGGAAGGCTCAACGGCGGTTCTGTTCGAGGAACTTGCGGAAGCAACCAGTCTGCCCGTTCGAGCCGATCGGCGAGCAACTGTCGGGCAGGCCCTCGCGGCTGATATATTCCAGTACTCGCGCGGTGCCGGCCCAGCTGCCGTCACGCGCCGCATTATATTGGCGCCCGCGGAACTGCTTGGGAATGCGATAGCGATCGCCCTCCGGCTGGCGCGCGCACACCACGACCTCGTCCTCAGTGCTGCGTGGGCAAGGGTCGTTGCCGAAAATCACGAGCGTCGCGATGCGCGTCGGTGGCTCGGATGCAGGCGCGGGTGCAGGCCGGGCAGCAAGCGGTGCGCCGAGGAGGGCAAGCAGGGCGAAGGGGGCGGCGTGCTTCATTACCCATGAATCCGGCGCGCGCGATGAGCCCGCCATGAACAATTCACTTCGGAAGCGGCGATTCGGCGATCGCGGCGGCATCCTGGTTCTTTTCCGCGCGCGCCGCACGCATCTGCTGGCCCCAGCAGCCGGTCCAGCCGCCCGCGCCGGTATTGGTGCAGCTGCCGGTGCCGGCGGCCCCGACATTGGCGACCGAGGCCGCGCGCTGCGACCAAGGCTGATCCTGCGGCGCAAGCAAGCCGGAACGTAGCGATTGCGGGATGCGATAGCGCTCGCTCTCCGGCGCGCGCACGCAGATCGTGCCCTCCGGGCAAGGATCGCTGCCATAGACGACCAGCGCCTTGTCATTCTGCTGGGCAAAGGCGGGCGCCGCCATCAGCCCGACGAGGATCGCGGCCCCGGGGAGCAACATCTGCTTGATCATGGCCATTCTCCTCAAACTCTTCGCCAAACGCGCGAGGCGTCCGATCATATCCGTTCGGACAGCCGGATCGCGATACGACAGCCCATCCGGATCGTGCCCGACAGCAAGGGATAGGCCGGCGCGCGCTCGGCGCCTGCCGCCAATGCGGTCTCGCGATGTTCGACTTCCTCGGCCTGAAATTCGGTAATGATCGCGCTCAGCTCGGGATCGTCGTCGCCGAGTTGCTCCAGCTGCGCGCCATAATGAAGATCGATCTCCGTTTCGACCGCGGCGGTGCAGGCCATTGCCGCCTCCGGCCCGATCAGAGCAGTAGCGGCGCCGAGCGCGAAGCCGGCGACATTCCAGAAGGGCTCCAGCAGGGTCGGCCGCACGCGCCGCTCTGCCATCAGCGCGTCGAGTCGGGTGCGGTGGCGCTCTTCCTGGGCGGCCATGCGCGTGATGGCGCGCGCCGTCGGATGGCGCGCGCCCATCACCGCTAGCTGGCCGGCATAGATGCGGGTCGCACCATATTCCCCGGCCTGGTCGACGCGCACCATCGCCGCGCGCTCGTCGGCGCTGCTCATATTGTCCTCGGCCGTGCCAGCGCCAGCACCAGCACCGCGAGCCCGCCCGCAATCGAAAACAGCGCGTTCCAGCCCGCCAGGCTGATGTGGAACAAGGTCCACTGCGGTACGTCGCAGCGGATCAGCGGCTGGGCCAGGATCGAGCGCAGCAGGTCCGCACCGCTGCCATGGGCGAAGCCGGTGCAATGGTCGGGGCCTTTCCACCAGCCATATTCGGCGCCGGCGTGAAACACGCCGATGCCGCCGCTGGTGAGGATCAGCAGGCCTGCCAGGATCGTCAGCGGCAGGCTTAAGGCCGTCCGCCACAACAGGATCGCCAGCAGCGCCGCTGCGATCGCACCATAATGCGGCCAGCGCTGCCACATGCACATCTCGCACGGGCTGAGCCCGCCCAGATATTGCGAACCAAGCGCCCCCGCCATCAGCGCGAGCGGCACCAGTAAGGCCAATGTGCGGGCGGGCGCCAGCATCAGCGCTTGCCGCGCGGCTTGGCTGCCGGGGCCGCGGCGTTCATCGCCACCTGCACCGCCGGACTGCCGAGTCGCGCGATCGTCTTGATGGCGTAATCCAGCTGGAAGTCGTCGACCCCAGCCTTCTTGAGGCTCTCCGCCGTCGCGGTGAAGCGCGGATCTGGCGCCGTGTCGCTTTCCAGCACACTATTGTCGACCTTGGCCTGGTTGAGCAGGTGGCGGCGCAAATCCGCCTCTCGCAGCCTTGGGCGCGCCTTGTAATCGGGGTCGGAAAGCTGCGGCACGGTCACGTCAGGCTCGACGCCGCCTTCCTGCACCGAACGCCCCGACGGCGTGTAATAACGCGCGGTCGTGAGCCGCAGCGCGGTATCGTCGGTCAGCGGCAGCAAAGTCTGCACCGAGCCCTTGCCGAAGCTGCGCTCGCCCATCACGATGGCACGGCGTTGATCCTGCAGCGCGGCGGCGACGATCTCGGCGGCAGAGGCCGATCCCGCATCAACCAGCACGACGATCGGCAGGCCGTGGGCCATATCGCCACGCACCTTCGATTCGGCGAAATAACGATCGATGTCGCCCTTTTCGCGCCCACGTTGCGAGACGATCTCGCCATGGTCGAGGAAGATATCGGACACTTCAATCGCCTGGTCGAGCAGCCCGCCGGGATTGTTGCGCAGATCGATGACGTAGCCGAGCGTTTTGCCGCCGGTCTGCTTGTCGATCTCCGCGATCGCCTTTTCCACGCCCGGGCCGGTCGGCTTGGAGAAGCCGTTGATGTTGATGATGCCAACATTGTTGACGACCTTCGACTTGACCAGCTGGATCGAGATGATCTCGCGCGTCAGCGTCACGTCGAACGGCTTGTCGCGGCCGGGCCGGACGATCGTCAGGCGGATCTTGGTGCCGGGCGTGCCCCGCATCTTGTCGACCGAGGCATCGAGCGAATCGCCGAAGATCAGATTGCCGTCTAGGTTGGTGATATAGTCGCCGGGCTTGATGCCGGCGCGATATGCCGGCGTGTCCTCGCTCGCGGCGACCACCTTTACCGCGCCTTCGTCCATCTGCACGGTCAGGCCAAGGCCGCCATAGCTTCCCTCGGTGGTGGACTGCATGTTCTTATAGTCGCGCGCATCCATGTAGGAGCTGTGCGGGTCGAGGCTGGCGAGCATGCCGTCGATCGCGCCCTTGATCAGCGCCTTGTCGTCGACCTTGTCGACGTAATCCGCCTTCACCCGCTCGAACACGGCCATGAACTGGTCGAGTTCCTTATAATCGTCGGCGTCGCTGGCCGCAGGGGCCGCAACCAGGGAGGACAGGATAAGGGCCGCGGCTGCAATGCCGCCGCCGCGGATCAGGATCTTACGCATCGTGACTGGAATCTTTCATCGCTTCCCGTCGTTGTAGCCGCTTCGCGCGGCCCGTGAAACCGGCTTGCAGCAGTGTGCCTGTACCCAGGCTTGCTGACGGTGGGTTGCTTCTACTGCAGCACCATGGCGGTGACGTCGACCGGACGCCCATTGTGGCGCAGTTCGATCGTCAGGCGCGGCGCGCTTTTCGCCATGTGGCCGAGCGGTGCCCCCCCTTCGACCAGCTCGCCGCCGCCTGCGGTCACCAGCTCCAGTCCGGCCAGCAAGGTCGTCCAGCCATGGCCATGGTCGAGGATGACGATATCGCCATAGCCGCGGAACGGCCCCGCATAGGCAACATGTGCCCGTGCCGGCGCCGCGACGCCCGCGCCCGGCGCGGTCGCGATCGTCAGACCGGGGGCTCGAACGCCGATAGCGGAACGCTCGCCCATACCCACCACCACCGTGCCGGGGGCCGGCAGGCGGTAGGCCGCCTCGCGCCGAGCCGCCGGTGCCGGCGGCAGCGACGGCCCGGGGAGTGCGGCCAGACGGGCGGTGAGGGCGGCATTTTGTAAAGGGGTGGCGCTATATTTCGCGTCCAACAGCGCTGCCAGCGCCTGCTCCGCTTCCGCACGCAAGGCGGCAGTGACGAGCAGATTGCGGCGCAGGGAGGCGGTCCGCCGGCGGATTTCGGGTGCCAAGGCCGCGATCAGCGCGCGCGTGCGGACCATCTCTTCGATCGCCTGCGGTCGGGCGAGCACCAGCGCGGCCGGGCGCAAGGCGAGCCGCTGGGCGCTCGCAAGCAGGGCCGCGAGCGGCGCCTGTTCCGCCGCCAGCTTGGCCTCCTGCATGCGCGCGGCACGATCAAGCGCGGCAAGCCGCTCCTCGGCCGCGGATTGCGAGGGGAGCGCCGTGGCGAGGATGAAGGCGACCAGCATCAGCCTTCGCGATGATAAGGATGGCCGGCGAGGATGCTGGCGGCGCGCCATAATTGCTCGGCGAGCATGGCGCGTGCCATCATGTGCGGCCACGTCATCGCGCCGAAATTGATCAGCAGGTCGGCCTCGGCGCGCGCGGCATCGTCGAAACCGTCCGCCGCGCCGATCAGAAAGCGCGTTTCCCGCACGCCGCCGTCGCGCCAGCGGCCGAGCTGCTCGGCGAAGGCGATCGAGCCCAGGCTCTTGCCTTTTTCATCGAGGATGATGGTTCGGGTGCCCGGCGCTACCGGCGGGAGCTTGCCGCCGCGATCGGGCAGTTCGGTTACCTTGGTCGGCCAGGCGACACGCGCGAGGTAACGTTCGACCAGTTCCGCCTCGGGGCTGCGCCCGATGCGGCCGCGCGCAACGATGTGCAACAGCACGCTTGGTCAGGTGCCGTGCTGGTTCAGCGCGGCTGAACCAAAGATCAATTGGCGACAGCCTCTGGGGCAGGGCGGGGCGCTTCTCCGAACGACCACATGCGTTCCAGATTGTAGAAGCTGCGCACTTCCGGCCGGAACAGGTGAACGATGACGTCGCCGGCGTCAATCAGCACCCAGTCGGCGGTCGGCATGCCCTCGACGCGCGGGGATCGGCCGGTAAGCGCCTTGATCTTCTCGACCAGCTTGGCGGCCATCGAGCTCACCTGGCGGCTGGAGCGGCCGGATGCCACCACCATATGGTCGGCGATCGACGATTTGCCGGCGAGCGGGATGGATACCGTCTCCACCGCCTGATCGTCGTCGAGCGACGACAAGACCAGCTTGTGGAGCGCGTCGATACTGTCGCTCGGATCGGCCGGATTACTCGCTGCCGGATCGGCAGTGGTACGCGAAGCGGTGACGGGCAAGGAACCTCCTAAGATAGCGGACGGCGCGACACGCGGTCGCGCAGGCCATGGGTTTTATGGGATGAAGACCAGTCGGGCCGAAGGGCGCGCACCCGCGTCGCGGAAGAAGGATCGGGGCGGAAGCGCAGCAGCACGAGCGCCGGCGGACTCCACAGCGTCCAGTTTTTCAAATGGCCTGAGCGCCGGACGAAACGCCTGAGCCAGCCCATTGCCGGAGCGTTTTGGGCAAGCCCATCATACCCCGGACGGGCGATCACCGCAATCGGCATCGTGCGCGCGATCTTCCGCCAGTCGCGCCACAGGTGGAATTGGGCGAGATTGTCCGCCCCCATCAGCCATATGAAACGCCGATGCGGATAACGCCGAACCAACGCCCGCAATGTGTCCGCCGTGTAACGCGTGCCCAGCCGCGCCTCAATCGCGGTCGGCACAATCCGTGTGCCGCGCGCCATGCGATTGGCGGACGCAAGCCGCACGGCCAGCGGTGCCATGTCGCCCTTGCCCTCCTTCAGCGGATTGCCGGGCGAGACCAGCCACCACAGCTGATCCAAGCCTAACGCGTCGATCGCCTGCAGGCTGATGCGGCGATGGCCGGAATGGGCGGGGTTGAACGATCCGCCGAGGAGGCCGGTGGGGATCAAGGGCGCGTCTGGCCCGTGCCCCTGACCAGCCATTTGTAGGTGGTAAGTCCTTCGAGCGCGACGGGACCGCGGGCGTGCAGGCGTCCGGTGGCGATGCCGATCTCGGCACCGAGGCCGAACTCGCCGCCGTCGGCGAACTGGGTCGACGCATTCCAGGCAACGATGGCGCTGTCGACCTCGTTGAGGAAGCGTTCCGCAGTGGCCTGATCCTCGGTGACGATCGCGTCGGTGTGATGCGATCCATGCGCGGCGATATGGGCCATCGCGCCTTCCACGCCGTCGACGAAGGTCGCCGACAAGATCGCGTCGAGATATTCGGTGTCCCAATCCTCGGCGGTCGCGGGCACGGCGCGCGGCTCGATCGCGCATATCTCATCCGTACCGCGCAGCTCGCAGCCCGAATCGGCGATGGTCGCCAGGATGGGGGCGGCGTCGGGGAAGGCGCGGTCGATCAGCAAGGTCTCGGCCGCGCCGCAAATGCCGGTGCGGCGCATCTTGGCATTGAGCGCGATCGTGCGCGCCATCTCCGGATCGGCCGCGCCATCGATATAGAGGTGGACGATGCCATCAAGGTGGGCGAGCACCGGCACCTTGGCCTCGGCCTGAACGCGCGCGACCAGGCTCTTGCCGCCGCGAGGCACGATGATGTCGATCAGCCCGGCCGCGCCGAGCATGGCGCCGACGGCGGCGCGGTCGGACACCGGCACCAGCTGGATCGCATCCTCGGGCAGGCCGGCGGCGGCGAGGCCCTGCTGGAGCGCGGCATGGATGGCATGGTTGCTTGCACGCGCTTCGCTGCCACCGCGCAGGATCGCGGCATTGCCCGCCATCATCGCCAGGCCGCCGGCGTCGGCGGTGACGTTGGGGCGGCTCTCATAGATGATGCCGACCACGCCGAGCGGCACACGCACGCGCGTCAGGACCAGCCCGTTGGGGCGTTCGGTGCGGTCGATTTCCTGCCCGACCGGATCAGGCAATTTCGCGACGGCTTCCAGCCCGGTGGCAACGCCCTCGATCCGCTCCGGCGTCAGCTTGAGCCGGTCGAGCATCGCGGCCGACAGGCCATTGGCGGCACCGCGCGCCATATCCTCGCCATTGGCGGTCAGAATCGCGGCCTCGCTCGCGCGCATCGCTTGCGCGGCTGCCATCAGCGCGGCGGCCTTGGCCGCGGTCGGCGCCAGCGCCAGCATTGCAGAGGCGGCGCGCGCGCGGCGGCCCATCTCGGCGATGAGCGCGGTGGGGTCGATCGGAGCGGCCTCGGTCATGGCGCTCTCATAGCAAAAATCGCGTTGGCGTCGAGCAGCAGCCTCTCGACGCATCGCTTTGGCTGCGCAACAAGGGTCCTATGAGCGACGCAGGGGATGGCATCGGGACGCTGGCAACGGGCGCGCTGTGGGCGCGTACCTTCGGCGGCGGCAAGGCAGACGCGCAGGCTGCGCATGACGAGGGTGGCCGATGCGCCAATTGCGGGACCGAACGGATCGGCCCCTATTGCCATGCCTGTGGACAGATGGGCCATGTCCACAAGAATTTGCGGGCTTTGGCCCACGATATCGCCCACGGCGTGTTCCACTTCGAGGGCAAGGTCTGGCACACGCTTCCCTTGCTGGCCTGGCATCCGGGACAACTGACGCGGCGCTACGTCGACGGAGAGCGCGCCAAGTTCGTATCGCCCATGGCGCTGTTCCTGTTCTCCGTGTTTCTGATGTTCGCCATCGTCTCAAATCTGTCTGGACATCGCCATCCCGGCGTCACCGGCACCACGGCCCACGGCAATAGCATCACAACTGTCGGCAAAGTCGATCCGGCGGTAAAGCTGAAGGCGGATCGGGCGCGGCTTGCGGCTCTTGAGAAAGCGCGGGCGAGCGCCTCGACCAATGAAGCACGCGAGGCAATCAAGGAACAGATTGGCGAGTTGAAGGATGAGATCCGCGCGTTGGATGTTGCCACCACATTCATTGGCGCGGACAAGGATTCGGGTCCGCGCGTAGTCCATCTCGATACCGGCTGGTCGTGGTTCGACGACAGCGTCCGGGGCATGTCCGAAAATCCCGCGCTTACGATCTACAAGATGAAAACCTACGGCTATAAATATAGCTGGGCTCTCATTCCGATCTCGCTGCCCTTCATCTGGCTGCTGTTCGCCTTCCGGCGCGATGTCGGCCTTTACGATCACGCCATCTTCTCGATCTATTCGCTCAGCTTCATGTCGCTGGGGGTCGTGGCCCTGACATTGTTTAGCCGGCTGGGCCTGCCGGCGGCGTTGGTTTCGCTGGCGGCGATGTTAGTGCCGCCCATCCACATGTACCGCCAGCTTAAAGGGACTTATTCGCTTGGCCGCTTCGGTGCGGCATGGCGGACGGCGGCATTGCTGATCATCACCACCATCACGTCGTCCTTGTTCATCGCCTTCCTGTTCTGGATGGGCAGCGAATAGCAGGTTTGGGACGGTCGGTTGTCGCTGGCGCTCAACCGATCCGACGGCTACGGCCGGGAACCATGAGCAGTCCGCCGGGCAGACAGGATCAGGTAATCGGATTTGGCGGGGATCGCCGGTTCGAATTGCTGGTGAATGCCGTCACGGATTACGCCATCTACCTGCTCGACATCAACGGCTACGTTGCAAGCTGGAATCGCGGTGCCCAGCGCTTCAAGGGCTATACTGCCGACGAGATCATCGGACAGCATTTCAGCGTCTTTTACACGCCGGAGGACCGCGCCACCGGCCTGCCCGCAACCGCGCTGCGCACGGCCGCCGAGGAAGGCAAGTTCGAGCAGGAAGGCTGGCGGGTCCGCAAGGATGGAACGCGTTTCTGGACCAGCGTCGTCATCGATCCGGTCCTCGATGTGGATGGTCAGCTGATCGGCTACGCCAAGATCACGCGCGACATCACCGACAAGCGCGAAGCAGCGTTGGCATTGCGTCAGAGCGAGCAGCGCTTTCGCATGCTCGTGCAGGGCGTGCGCGATTACGCAATTTACATGCTCGATCCTGAAGGACTTGTGAGCAACTGGAATGCGGGCGCCTCGCTCATAAAGGGCTATACGGCGGACGAAGTCGTCGGCACGCATTTTTCCCGTTTCTACACCGAGGAGGATCGTGCCGCCGGCGAGCCCGCGCGCGCGCTCCAGACCGCGCTCACCAAGGGCAAATATGAAACGGAATCTTGGCGCCTGCGCAAGGACGGCACGCGCTTTCGCGCCAGCGTGCTGATCGATCCGATCTACAATGACGATGGCTCGCTGGTCGGTTTCGCCAAGGTCACGCGGGACCTGACCGAACGCTGGAAGGCGCAGCAAGAGGTGCAGGCGACGCGCGAGGCGCTCGCCCAGGCCCAGAAGATGGAAGCGGTCGGCCGACTCACCGGCGGCGTCGCACATGATTTCAACAATCTGTTGACCGTGATCCGGGCGTCGGCCGATCTGCTCGCCCGTCCCGATCTGGGCGAGGAGAAGCGGCAGCGCTACATCCAGGCGATCTCCGAGACAGCCGAGCGTGCGGCCCAGCTCACGGGTCAATTGCTTGCCTTTGCACGGCGCCAGCCGCTCAAGCCCGAGAAATTCGAGATTGCCGGGCGCTTGCACGGCATGGGCCAGATCATTCGCACCACGCTCGGCTCGCCGGTCGCGGTCGAATATGTGGTCGAAACCGACGTGGGCGCAGTCGATGCCGATCCGAACCAGTTCGAGACCGCGATCCTCAACATGGTGATCAACGCACGCGATGCGATGCCGACAGGCGGGACGCTGCGCATCGGTGCCAAGCAGGTCGATGCGGTCCCGGCGTTGCGCCGCCACGCCGCCGTGCGAGGTTCCTTCGTCGCGGTGTGGGTCGAGGATAATGGCACCGGGATCGACGAAGACACGCTGTCACGCATCTTCGAGCCCTTCTTCACCACTAAGGAAATCAATAAGGGCACGGGACTTGGGCTGAGCCAGGTCTACGGCTTTGCCAAGCAATCGGGCGGCGATATCGCCGTCGAAAGTACCGTTGGGCAAGGCAGTCGCTTCACGCTCTATCTGCCGCGGTGCGATGGCTTCGAACAGGCGACTAACATGGTTACGGCGGCGCCGGAGGTGGCTGCGGTCCGCCGCTCCGTCTTGCTGGTCGAGGATAATGAGGCGGTCGGCGGTTTCGCGCGCAGTCTGTTGGAAGAGCTGGGGCAGCAGGTGACCTGGGCCACCGGCGGCGAGGAGGCGCTGCGCATCCTGGACGAGCGCCGCGGCGCATTCGACCTAGTCTTTTCGGACGTGGTCATGCCGGGCATCAACGGTATCGACATGGCGCAGGAGGTGCGCCGTCGCTGGCCCGACCTCCCGGTCGTGCTCACCAGCGGCTACAGCCATGTCCTGGCCGAAGAGGGAAGCCACGGGTTCGACCTGCTGCAAAAGCCTTATACGGTCGACGGGCTGCTGGGCGTGCTGCACGGCAAGGTGCCGGAAATGAAATAAGCCCCCGGTACCGCGGCACCGGGAGCAAGTTAAGTTCAGTCGCTCGGGATCTGCCAGCGGAAGCGATCGACGTGGCGTGCTGCGATCACATTGCCGTCGGCGTCGAGCGCGGGCGTGAAGTGCGCGCGCCGGGCGTAGAGCCGGCACGTTGCCTCGTCGAGCAACGGGCTACCGCTCGACTTCGTGACCTCGCAGGCGCGGACGCGGCCATCGGGACCGACCAGAGCGGCAATCACGACCGTGCCGGTGATGCCCTGGCGCAGCGCGGCGCTGGGATAATCGTCCGTGGTGATCCAGCGCAGCCGGTCGCCGCCGGGAATTGCGTCATGCGCCAGGCTTGGCTTGGGCGGTTCCGCGACGATCGTCGTCCCGCCGCCACTCGGGCCGCTGAAATCCAAAGTCGGGACCGTCTGGACGATGGTTTCTTGGGGAGGCAGCGCTTCCACCTGATCAACCGGGGGGAGGATCGTCGGCTGGGTCGCCGTCCTCGTCTTTTGAACTGTCAGCTCATGTGGCGGCGGTGGGGGCGGATCGTCCGGCAATATCTCCCCGACCGTGACGATCGGGATATGCGGAATGACCCGGAAGGCCAGCCCGCTGATCAGGGCGTAGCCGATCGCGAGATGAACGCCGATGACAGCCGCCATCGGGATGGTGCTGCTGCGCTTGGTCTGGTCGGTGTAAGACATGGCACGCACTCCTCTCGGGAGGGCCGCCGCGGATGGAAGTGTCCGTCTAACGGCACTCGCTGCACCGGAAAGTCTGCTCGTGATGATATATTGTCAAGTGTCACCGTAGGGAGGCGGCGGGCGGAAGAGGGGGCGTTAGCCGGGCCGATCGAGCCGGGCGGGTAATGTCAGGAAGGCAACGACCCCCGCGGCCGCTGCAAGCGCGGCGCCGATCAGCGCCGCTCCATGGAAAGCCGTAATCAAGTCTGTCCCCGATCGGGCGATCACAGCGCCGGCGAGGGCCGTCGCGATCAAGCCGCCGGTGCGTGCGATCGCGCTGTTGAAGCCCGATGCCGTGCCGGTATGGGCCTCGTCCACGGACGACAGGACTGCGGTCGTCAGAGGCGCGACGGCGCCTGCTAGCCCAAGCGCGAGCACCGCCATCCCCGGCAGCACGCTCGTCCAATAGCTGGCCTGCGGCTCGACCCGAACGAGTAACGCAAAGCCCGCGCCGGCGACGATCGGGCCGATCGTTAGCGGCCAGCGCGGCCCGATCTTCTCGGCGACATGTCCCATCAGGCGCGAGCCGAAGCCGATCCCGACCGAAAAGGGCAATAAGGCCGCACCCGCCTGCAGGGGCGAATAACCGCCACCGACGATCAGCACGTAAGGCAGGAGCAGGATCAGCCCGCCAAGTGCTGCATAGAGCAGGAAGGTGAGCAAGGTCAGGCCGCCGAATGCCGCTGAACCGAACAGGCCGAGCGGCATCATCGCGCGCTCGCCGCGGCGATGTTCGACCAGGACGAACAGGCCGAGCGCGGCCAGCCCACCGCCCAGTCCGGCCCACGCGCCGCCGCTCATCACATGCGCGCTTGACCACATCGTCAGGCTCCAGGTCAGCGCGAACAAAGCGATCGTCGCCAGTCCGGCGCCCGTCCAGTCCAGTGGTTGCTTGCCCTCGCCGCTCTCCTCGACCGCTGCCAGCGCTATGGCGATGGCGGCGGCCGCCACCGGCACGTTGAGCAGGAAAATGGGGCGCCAGCCGATCGTCCCGACCAGCCATCCGCCGAGCGATGGCCCGAGCGCGCCCGCGATCGCTCCAGCGGCCGCCCACGTGCCGATCGCCCGGCCCTTGGCGGCACCGCGAAAGCTGTTACCGAGGATGGCGAGGCTGTTGGGAAGGAGGATGGCGGCACCGATCCCCTGCACCGCGCGCGCCGCCAGCAGGACGTCCAGGCCGGGCGCCAAGGCGCAGCCGATAGAGGCGAGCGTGAAAAGGAGGATGCCGGTGACCAGCAGGCGGCGCCGTCCGAAATGGTCGCCTGCAGCACCGCCCATCAGCAATAAGGCGGACAAGGGCAGCATGTAGGCGTTGACGGTCCATTGCAGCCCGGCGGCGTCGCTCTGCAGGCTTCGTCCGATCGCCGGCAGAGCGACGTTGACGACCGATCCGTCGATGAAGGCCAGGCTCGAGGCGAGGATGGTCGCCGCCAATGTCCAATTGGGATGCGTGAGCACCAGAAGCGGGCTTTTCGGGCGATGCGCGGCCATCCAATTCCCTTCATTGCCCAATCGGCGCTACCATGGCGCATGGTCCTCTACAGCACCACCCTGCCTGCCGCCGCCGACCTTTATGGGGACATTGAGCCCCCGCCGCGTGTCGGCTGGCACGATTACCTGCCCGGCCTGCTGGTCGCCAGTCTGGCATCGCTCGCATCGGCCTATCTGGCCGAACATTACGGTGCGCCCCTGACGCTGATGGCCTTGCTGGTGGGACTTGCGCTCAACTTCCTGAGCGGGGACGCGCGGCTGCTGCCGGGCCTCGCCTTCGCCTCGCGCACCCTGCTGCGGATCGGGATCGTTCTGGTCGGCGCGCGGATCACATTGGGGCAGATTGCGGGTCTAGGTTGGGTCGCCCTGATCGCGATTCTCGCGATCGTCGCAGTGACGATGGGGACGGGCGTGCTGGCTTCGCGTCGCCTGGGCTACGGTGCGGCCTTCGGCATGTTGGCGGGTGGGGCGGTCGCGATCTGCGGCGCGTCCGCCGCGCTGGCGCTGGCCACCGTGCTCGGCGAACGGCGCGTCACGCAGGGGCAATTAGCTTTGGTGTTGGTCGGCATATCGGCGATGAGCGCCGCGGCGATGGTCGGCTATCCGATCCTGTGTCACCTGCTCGGCTTCGATGACCGCCAGGCGGGGTTCGTGCTCGGCGCGGCAATCCACGATGTCGCGCAATCGCTCGGCGCGGGCTACGCATATTCGCCCGGCGCGGGCGACCATGCTGCGATCGTCAAGCTGACGCGCGTCGCGCTGCTGGCGCCGACACTGGCGGTGACAGGCTGTTTCTTTCAAAGCGAGGGCGCGCACCGTAGCGCCTTGCGCATACCCTGGTTCGTGATTGGCTTCTTCCTGTTCGCAGCGATCAACTCGACCGGGGTGGTCCCGGCACCGGTGGGCGCGGGCGCGACTACGCTGGCAACCGCTTCGCTGGTCTGCGCCGTCACCGCGACCGGGATCCGTTCGCCAATGCAAACCTTGCTCAAAAGTGGGCCGAGGCCATTGCTGATTATCGTTGCCGCAAGCGCGCTGGCGCTGGCGCTGGCCTGCGCCGTGGCGGCTTATCTCTAGGTTAACGGCAGGGGAATTTACGGTTCAACCCGGTTATGATCGCGTCGCGCGCGCTTGTGGTGGCGCGGTGCGCGGGTGGGACGGCAGCGACCATCGCCAGGATATCGTCGGAGCCGAGCCGAATGGCCTCCGGCGGGCAGCTGGTGGGCTTACGCGCCTGCGCGCGCCAAGCCTTGGCGTCGGCCGTGAATTCGCTCTTGAGCAGGCCGAGATCGGACGAGAACATCGCCATCATCCCCTTGGCCTTGAGCGCATCCGCCTTGGCCAGGAAGTCCGCGGCCGACATCGCCAGCGCGGGGCCGCAAAGAAAAAGGGCGGCCGATGCGGCCGCCCCGATCTTCACGGTCATGCGCCGGCAGGGCTCGGTTCGCCCCAGCCGCCGGGCCGGCGGCTCTTGGGGATGGACGAGGCGCCCGCGGCGAGCGCGCGCGGCGCGCGCTTGCTGTTGTCCTCGCGACCGATATCCTCGCCCTTGATCGCGCGCTTGGCCTCTTCGCCATTGAGCGTCTCGAACTCCAGCAAGGCTGCCGCGAGATGGTGCAGCTCGTCGAGATGGTCGGTCAGGACCTTGCGGGCCACATCCTCCCCTTCCTCGACGATCCGGCGGACCTCCTGGTCGATCATCCGCGCCGTATCTTCCGACACCGTCTGGCTGCGCGACACCGAATGGCCGAGGAAGACCTCGTCCTGATTGTCGCGATAGCGCAGCCAGCCGAGCTTCTCGCTCATGCCATATTCCATCACCATCGAGCGGGCCATGTCGGTCGCCTGCTGGATGTCGTTGGAAGCACCGGTATTGAGCTCGTCCGCGCCATAGATGAGCTGCTCGGCGATTCGCCCGCCGAAGCAGAGGGCCAGCCGCGCCTTCATCTGCTTCATCGTCATCGAATAACGATCACGCTCGGGCAGGTTCCAGGTAACGCCCAGCGCACGGCCGCGCGGGATGATCGTCACCTTGTGCAGCGGATCGCAACCCGGCACGTGCAGCGAGACCAAAGCATGGCCGGCCTCGTGATAGGCGGTGGCGCGCTTCTCGTCCTCGGTCATGACCATGGATTTGCGCTCGGCGCCCATCATGACCTTGTCCTTGGCTTCCTCAAACTCCTTCATCGCGATCAGGCGCTTGCCCTTGCGCGCGGCAAGCAACGCCGCCTCATTGGCGAGGTTGGCAAGATCGGCACCGGAGAAACCGGGCGTGCCGCGTGCAATCGTGCGTGGCTCGACGTCCGGCGCCAGCGGCAATTTCTTCATATGGACGGCGAGGATCTTCTCTCGGCCTTCGATGTCTGGACGCGGCACCACCACCTGGCGGTCGAAGCGGCCGGGGCGCAGCAGCGCCGGGTCGAGCACGTCCGGACGGTTGGTCGCGGCGATGATGATGATGCCTTCGTTCGCCTCGAACCCGTCCATCTCGACCAGCAACTGGTTCAGCGTCTGTTCGCGCTCATCATTGCCGTTGCCCAGGCCGGCGCCGCGATGGCGGCCGACCGCGTCGATTTCATCGATGAAGACGATGCACGGCGCGGATTTCTTGGCCTGCTCAAACATGTCGCGCACGCGGCTGGCGCCGACGCCGACGAACATCTCGACGAAGTCGGAGCCGGAGATGGTGAAGAACGGCACCTTGGCCTCGCCGGCGATAGCGCGGGCGAGCAGGGTCTTGCCGGTACCGGGCGAGCCAACCAGCAGGGCGCCCTTGGGAATCTTGCCGCCGAGCCGCGCGAATTTGGAAGGATCCTTCAGGAAATCCACGATCTCCTGCAATTCCTCACGTGCCTCATCAATGCCGGCGACATCGTCGAACGTGACGCGGCCCTGCTTCTCGGTCAGCATCTTGGCGCGGCTCTTGCCGAAGCCCATCGCGCCCGAACCCGCATTCTTCTGCATCTGGCGCATCACGATCCAGCCGATGCTGACCAAGATCAGGATCGGCATCGCCTGGACGAGGATATATTGCCACAGGCTGGCCTGCTCCTGCGGCCGGCCGCGGACGGTCACGCCCTTGCCGGTCAGCCGCTGGGTCAGCGTCGGATCAGGGATCGAATAGGTCTTGAAGGACGCGCCGTTGGTATATTTGCCGGTGATGACGCCCTCGGCGACATCGGCTTCCTTGACCGATCCCGCATCGACTGCCTGCAGGAAGTCGGAATAAGCGACGCTTTCACCCGCGCTGCTCTTGCTGCTGCCTTCGAACAGCGAGACGACGAGGACGATCGCCAGCAATATGCCGAGCCAGATGGCCAGGTTCTTGACCAGCGGATTGCCCGTCTGCGGTTCCTTGTCGTCCTTCATCGTCGGATCAGCCTTTCGTAGGCGACTAAAATAGGGATGCGCAGGTTAATGGCAATGGAACAGCTGCGATCAGTGCGATCGACGGCGTGGAGCCGCACGAAAATGCCAGATTGTCCCTTTGGCGGAAGCGAGCACATTGGCCTGTGTGGCTGCGCTCCCGGCTTCCAGCGCATCGAGCAAAGGTTCGATATTGCTGGCCTGGCTCCAATTCCCCCCGCTCATGCCCTGCATCATGAGAACATGGTTGATGCCGATCCGCGCCAAATACCGCTTCACGCCGCGGGGAAGGCCTCGGACATCGAAGCGGGCTTCGAGCGGATCGGCTTCCAGCGCGCGTTCCTGCCATAGCCACCGGCTGATCTCGAACAGGTCGGCATCCATGCCGGCGAGGTTTTCGGCGCTCCGCCCGATCTGAATGGGGTCGAGCCACGGCGCCTCGGCCAGCCAGGCGCGAAAGCGGGTACGGTCGAACCGTGGATCGTGGTTGCTGGGATCGTCGACGAAGGGCAGACACAGTTTTTCCGCCGCTTCGCGCAATTCCTGCCTGCGCCAGCGCAGGAGCGGGCGGAGAAGCACGACCGGCCCGTAACAAAGGCTAAAACCCCCATTGGCGCGGATCGCCAGCGATTCGATCGGCTGCTTGAGCGGAACCTCAATCTCGGTCCGTGCCCGAACAGCGGCGAGGCCGGACAGACCCGCGGCTCGGGCCGCGCGCATCAGAAAGGTCTCTGCCTGATCGTCCGCATGATGCGCCGTGCACAGGACAGGCGCCCCCTCGTCGACCGCCCAGCGCTTCAGCAGCAGATAACGCTCCTGCCGCGCCCAATCATGCAAATTGCCGCTCGCTCCCGGCGGGGCGGCGATCCGCAGCGTGGTGTGCGCTACCCCGATCTTTGCACAGGCTTGCGCGACCATTGCCGCCTCGTCGGCCGACCCGCGCCGCAGCCCGTGATCGACCGTGGCGGCGATTACCCGCCCCGGGAAGGCCGGCGCCGCCAGGCCGAGCATTGCCATGCTGTCCGGCCCGCCGGAGACGGCCAGCGCGATGCGGTGATCCGGGGGTTCGGCCGCGGTGAGAAGGCGACAATAATCCGCCCGGAAGCGGTCGATCAGATCGTCCGGCGCGGCATCCATCGCATCATTTGCACTTGGCGGCGGCGCGTCCGGCGGCAACCTTGGCCTTCAGCGACGCGTCGATCTTGTCGCCATAGGCCGAATTCAGCTCGTCATAGACTCGGCAGGCGTCGGTTGGCTTCTTGAGCGCGACCAGCGACTGGCCGAGGAAATAAAGGCTGTCGGGGGCGCGCTCGCCGCGCGGATTGGTCGTGTAATTGGCAGCAAAGGCTTCGGCTGCGCGCGCCGGCTGACCATCGTCGAGATAGGCGCGGCCGAGCAAATTCTGCGCATAACTGGCGCGCTTATGCTTCGGGTATTTCTTCGCGACCGCCGCCAGCATCGCCTCGGCCTGCGGATATTTCTTCTGCGTCCACAATTTGTAGCCGGCCATATAGGCATCTTCGGCCGGATCCGCGCCCGCCGTCGTCGTGGTGGTCGCATCGGCGGCATCGTCCGCCGCGGCCGGAACCGGCTTCACCGCCTTGCCGGCTGCAGGCTTGGCGGTCGCGGCAGCGGCCTTGTCGGGAATCGCCGCGCCCGGCTTGCCGCGCACCGGCACGTTGCTCCTTGGCGGCGATGCTGCAATTGGCTCCTCCTCCGCTGCGACCGTTGCGGCGCTGACAGGCGGCGCGGCGGCGGTCTCGAGCGTCTTCAACCGCAGCGTGAATTCCTGCCGGTCCTGCGCTGCCTGCTGCGACAACAGATCGAGCCGATGCTCGTCCTGCTCGACCTGGCCGGTCAGCTGCGCCACCGACCGTTCGAGGGCGTCGAGGCGCGCGGTCAGTTCGTTGAGTGGAGTGCTCGCCGGCGTGCCTGTTGTCGCCTGTACCTCGGGTGCCGCGATTTCAGGCTGCTGGAAAGCCGCGTCCCCGCCCGGGAACACCTTGCGCTGAACCGCCTTCAATTGCCGTTCGACGCGGTCGACGCGCTGGTCGAGCGACGGCGCCGGATCGGCCGCCAGCGCGGATGTGGCCGCGGTCGCGAGCAAGGCGGCGAAAACGATACGAAGGCGGGTCATGCGGGCTCCGGGATTGGCGGTCGCGTCAAGCATAGCGCAGCGAGTGCAGAGGAGAAGCGGGTTGCGACCGTCAGAGCGGGCCGGCCGCGTTTTCCACAGGAGTGGTCGAGTTGGCAGGCGGCTGCGCGGCAGGCGGCGGGGTCGCCACGCGCGCCATCAGGTCGGCCGGCTTGAGCGAGACGTCTTTGGCGATGCGGTCCGGATCCCCCACCGGCGGGATCGGCGTCTGGCCGACGCTGATAGTGGTCGATCCCGGCCGGCCGGTGGTCAGCAGCGGCGCCACGGCAGTGGCCGGCACTTCGAACCGGTCGCCCGCATGAAGCAGGCCGAAGAACAGGGATTTGCCCCCGTCTGCAACCTTGATCCACACATCCTGCGTCGCGCCGATCACGACCGGGCCGGTCGGCGAACTGGCATTCGTCAGCGGAGACGCGTCTGTTGCCACTGCGGTTTGCACGGGCGCCGCGCCTGGTGCCGGCGATGTCGGCTGATCGGATGCCGCGGCTGCGATCTGGCTCGGCTGCTCGGTGCTGCCGCGCCAGTAAAGATAACCGAGGCCAAGCACGATCGCGGCGGCCAGCGCCAGCAAGGCCAGGCCGAGCGGCGGCGTGCGGCGCGGATCCGCCGGCTCGTAAGGCTGCGGCTGCGTGCTTTCGGTCCGTGCGCCGCTCATCTCGGCACGAAACTGGGCCGCGAGCGCCGCGCCATCGAGGCCGAGCCGGCGCGCCAGTGTCTTGATGAACCCAACGCTGTAGGTCGCCGCGGGCAGGCCGTCATACTCGCAGCGTTCGATCGTGCGCAGGTGGCGTGTCGGGATGCGCGTGGTCGCCGCAATCTCCTCGACCGTGAGTCCCTGGGCTTCGCGCGCGGCGCGCAGCCGCTCGCCCACGCAGGGCGCCGTCGAAGTCTCGAACATCTCGTCTTCGCCGTTCACTATTATCCCCCGGCCTGGCGGACGACTTGATTTAGCTTGATTCGCGCACAGTGGCGCCAAACTGTCAAATCGCGACCCATTTCAGGCAATCCGTACACCATTGGCCTCGGCCCATTGCTGAAGCGCGCCGCGCATGTCGCGCCGCGGTGCGGCGAGCAGTTCCTTCATCGCGACGCGCAGAGCCGGCAGGTCAAGCGAGCGCACCATCGCCTTGACCGGGCCGATCGCGGCGGGCGTGATCGACAGCCGCTCAATGCCGACACCGATCAGCGCCATCGCCTCCAGCGGCTTGCCGCCCATTTCGCCGCAAATGCCGACCGGGACGTTGGCCGCGTCGCACTGCGTCACGACCCGCGCGATGAAGCGCAGAATGGCGGGCGAAAGCCAGTCGTAACGCTCCGCCAGCTTGGGATGGGCGCGATCCGCCGCGAACAGGAATTGGGTGAGGTCGTTGGTGCCGATCGACAGGAAGTCGAGCCGCGGCAGCAACATGTCGAGCACTTCGGCCAGCGCCGGCACTTCCAGCATCGTACCGTAGCGGATCGCCAGCGGCAGCGGCTTGCCCTTGGCCGCGGCGCTCGCGCGCTGCTTCTCGAACAAGGCATGGGCCTCGTCGAACTCCCACGGCTCCGACACCATCGGAAACATGACGTTAAGCGTACCGCCGGCCGCGGCCGCGATCAGCGCGCCTGCCTGCGCCTTCATCAGCGCGTCGCGTTCCAGCGCAAGCCGCAGCGCACGCCAGCCCATCGCCGGATTTTCCTCGTCCGCAGCGTCGGAATCGGAATTCATGTAGGGCAGTACCTTGTCGCCGCCGACATCGACCGTACGAAAGATCACCGGCTTGTCGCCGGCCGCTTCCATCACGTCGCGATACAGCCGCTGCTGGCGTTCGCGCTTGGGCAATTCGGCCGAAACGAGGAATTCGAATTCGGTGCGAAACAGGCCCACGCCGTCGGCGCCGGTCGTATCGAGCGCGGCCATGTCGTCGCGTAGGCCCGCATTGACCATCAGCGTGATGCGCGTGCCGTCGCGGGTGACCGGAGGCAGGTCGCGCATCGCCGCGAATTCGGCCCGGCGCTTCTGGCCGAGCGCCAGCTTGGTATCGAACGCCTCCTCCACCGAGGAGGACGGACGAACGAAGACATTGCCCTGGCTCGCGTCGAGCAGGACCATGTCCCCTTCGCCGATCGCGCGGCGGGCGTCGCGCACGCGGCCGATCACGGGTACACCCATTGCGCGCGCCACGATCACGACATGGCTGGTGAGCGAGCCTTCCTGCAGGATCACACCCTTTAGCCGGCGGCGATCATATTCCAGCAGTTCGGCCGGGCCGAGATTGCGCGCGATCAGGATCGAATCCTGGCGCAGGCCCATCTGCGCCGCCGTGCCGAGCTGGCCGGACACGATTCGCAGCAGCCGGTTGGAGAGGTCCTCCAGATCGTGCATCCGATCGGCCAGCAGCGGATCGTCGATCTCGCGCATCCGCATCCGCGTGCGCTGCTGCACGCGCTCGATCGCGGCCTCCGCGGTCAGCCCGCTGTCGATCGCGGCATTGATGCGGCGCGACCAGCCCTCGTCGTAGGCGAACATTTTGTAGGTCGCGAGAATGTCCTGATGCTCGCCCGCAGCGCCGAATTCGGCCTGACTCATCATGCGATCAATCTGGTCACGCATCTTGTCGAACGCAGAATAGACGCGATGGCGCTCGGCCTCGGTATCCTCTGCGACAGTATGCTCGACCACCACGCGCGGCTGGTGGAAGACGGCGAAGCCCGCGCCCATGCCGTCGACCAGTCGCAGTCCCGTCAGCCGCGCGGACGCGGTGTCGCGCGTGTCTGCGCCGCGCACCGTGGCCTCATCGATCAGGCCCGCGCCGGCGATCAATTCCGCCAGCACCATCGCCACCGTCTGCAGCGCCTCGATCTCGACATCGTCATAGCGGCGCGGGTCGGCATGCTGCACCGCCAGTACGCCGACCGCGCGCTCGGCACGCACGATCGGGACGCCGGCGAAGCTGTGATAGGTTTCTTCGCCCGTCTCCGGCTTGTAGGCGAAGTCCGGGTGGCTGGTCGCCTCGGCCAGGTTGAGCGTTTCGTTTTTCTCGGCGATCGTGCCGACGAGGCCTTCGCCCAGCGCCAGCTTGGTGACGTGCACCGCCGCCTTGTTGAGACCGCGGGTCGCGAACAGCTCCAGTTCGCCGTCGCGCAGCAGATAGATCGAGCAGACTTCGCTGTTGAGCGCCTTGGCGATGATGTCGACGACCTGGTCGAGCTTGGCCTGCGCCTGGCCGCGCGACGCCATCACGTCGTGCAGCCTCGTCAGTATCTCGCGTGCTGCGGAAGTGGCGGAGGTGGTGACCATTGGGCGAGGTGGCTACCAGATCGCACGGCGGCGTCCAATAACGCCTTGTGCCGCATCGGCTCGAATTCACCGCCATCGGCGATGCCCCGGTACGCTCATACTTCCTTCATCCGGGCTTGCCAGCCCTTTAACTGTGTGTCATACAGTATGTGATATACACCATGCGAGACGCAGCAAGTGCCGGTCGAAGACGATCTTTTCGAAAAATTGCGGATTGAGCTGCGGCGGGGCTCGCTCGTCATGGCCGTGCTCGGCGCGCTGCGCGAGGAACGCTACGGCTACACGCTGCGGCAAAGCCTCGAGGATGCGGGCCTGCCAATCGAGGAAAGCGCGCTCTACCCGCTGCTGCGCCGGCTCGAAACGCAGGGCATGCTCACCAGCGAATGGCGCGAGGAGGGACGGCGCAACAAGCGCTTCTACCGTCTGTCGCCCGATGGCGAGGCGATCCTCGCGCAACTTCTCGGCGAATGGAACGCGATCTCCGAATCGATCCTGCGCCTCACCGAAAGGACCAAGTGATGGACTTGCTGGAACGTTATCTCCACGCGGTGCGGTGGCAGCTGCCGGCCGCCAAGGCGGACGACATCATCGCCGAATTGCGTGATGTCCTGCTCGCGCGCCAAGAAGACCGCGAAGAAGCACTGGGACGGCCCCTCACCCGGCCGGAAATGAGCGCGCTCATCAAGGAATTCGGCCATCCGCTGGTGGTCGCCGCGCGCTATCGCAAGCAGCAATGGCTGATCGGGCCTGACGTATTCCCCTTCTATCTGTTCGTGCTGCGCATCACCTTGCTGGTCATTGTGGGCGTGGAGATCGCACTCGGCGCCGGCCGCACCTTGTTCGGCGGTCAGCCGCTGCCGCAGGTGATCGCCCAGACCTGGGGCGGCATCTGGATGTCGCTGATCGTCGATGTTGGCGTGCTGACCATCATCTTCGCTATCCTGGAGCGCACCGGCTTTCCGGCGGATCATCTGCGCCGCTGGAAGCCGGAGCAGCTGCCCGACCTCCGCTATCGGCCCAAGCGGGCGTGGGAAGCCGGCTGCGAGATCGCCTTGGACATCATGTTCCTGCTGTGGTGGGCGGGCATGATCCACATCCCCGTTTACACCAACGCCGCCAATTTCCGGATGGAGGCGGCGCCGATCTTCGCCGAACTCTATTGGCCGATCTTCGCGCTTGCCGCCGCCCGCCTGATCCAGAATCTGCTCGCCTGGTTGCGGCCGCGCTGGGGCGTCGTGCAGGCATTCTTGGCCGGCGCCACCACCATTGGCGGGCTTGTGCTCGTGGCGATCATCTACCGGGCCGGTCACTGGGTGAATATCGTCTCGACCGGTATGCCGACCGACAAGGCAGCCGAGCTCGCCGCCGCGATCAATCTCAGCATCAAGATCGGGCTGGTCGGCCTCGCCGCGGCATGGGCGTGGCATGGCCTGGTTGAGCTGTGGCGGTTGCTGCGCCGGCGGTAGACCGCCGCTTGATGCCGGTCATGGCTTAGATCCCCGGCGACCTTCGGCTCCTTGCGCTCGCAAGGACGACTGAGCGTCGCCGGACCCGGCCCTATCGCCGTGCCAGCGCCGCCTCGGCTTCGTCGAGCAGGGTGGCGATGATCTCGGTCACCGGCTCTTCCTTGGTGACCATGCCGACCGACTGTCCGGCCATGACCGACCCGCGTTCGACATCGCCGTCGATCACCGCGCGGCGCAGCGCGCCCGCCCAGTAACGCTCGATCTGCAGCTGGGCCTCGGCCATCTCGACCTTGCCCTCGTCCAGCAGCTGCGCGACTTCGCGCTGCTTGGCGGTGAACAATTCGCTCTCGGCATTCTTGAGCGCGCGCACGGGGATTACCGGCAAGCGCGGGTCGATCTGCACCGATGCGATCGCATCGCGCGCCGACGCCCGGATGAACGCTTTCTTGAAATTGGGGTGGGCGATGCATTCGCTGGCGCACACGAAGCGCGTGCCGAGCTGCACGCCCGCCGCGCCCATTTCCAGATAGCCCGCGATCAGTTCGCCACGGCCGATCCCGCCGGCGATGAATACCGGTACCTGCTCGGCGATCGTCGGCAGCATCTCCTGCGCCAGCACGCTGGTCGATACCGGCCCAATATGCCCGCCCGCTTCCATGCCCTCGATCACCAGCGCGTCCACGCCCGAACGGATCAGCTTCTTGGCGAGCGCCAGCGCCGGGGCAAAGCACAGCAATTTGGCGCCCGATCCCTTGATCCGATCGATCGAGCCGGTCGGCGGCAGTCCGCCGGCGAGCACGACATGGCCAACGCCGTGGCGGGTGCAGACATTGATCAGCTCGAACAGATCGGGGTGCATCGTGATCAGGTTCACGCCGAACGGCTTGTCGGTCATCGCCTGGGTCGCCGCGATCTCGGCATCAAGCAGGGCCGGCGTCATCGCCCCGCAGGCAATCACCCCGAACCCGCCGGCGTTGGAGATGGCGGAAACCAGATGCCGTTCCGACACCCACGACATCGCGCCCGCCATGATCGCATATTCGGTGCCGAGAAACTCCGCTCCGCGCCGCATCAACGCATCGGTGCGTGGGTGGCTGGTGCCGCCCCCCTGCTTGAGGCCATTGTCGGGGGAGCGGCTGTCAATGCTATGGACGATGTCGGTCATACGAGCGCTCTGCCCCCGACCGCCGTCGCCCGCAAGTTCCTCGTCGCCCCGGCCTTGAGCGGGGTGACGACGGGACCGGCCGTTTAACGCCTCACCGGCCGTCAGGCCGCCGTATCCTCGGCATCCAGGCCGTAAGCCGTGTGCAGCACGCGCACCGCCAATTCGGTATAATCCTCGTGGATCAGGACCGAGACCTTGATCTCGCTGGTGGTGATGGCGAGCACGTTGATGCCGCGGTCGGCCAGCGCCTTGAACATCTGCGCGGCGACGCCCGCATGGCTGCGCATGCCGACGCCGACCACGGAGATCTTGGCGACGGTGCTGTCGCGGATCATCTCGTTGAAGCCGATCGCCTCCCGCGCTTTTTCCAGCACGTCGAGCGCACGCGCCAGCTCGGCGCCGGGCACGGTGAAGGTCACGTCGGTCGAACCCGAATCGTGCGCCACATTCTGCACGATCATGTCGACGTTGATGTTGGCGTCCGCCAGCGGCATGAAGATCGCGGCGACCGCGCCGGGGCGATCCGGCACCGCGGTCAGCGTGACCTTGGCTTCATTCTTGTCGTGGGCGATGCCGGTGATGAGCTGGCGTTCCATGGTGATTCCTTCGATCTCGTCTTCGTCCACGATCATCGTGCCGGGGGTCGGGTCGTCGCCGGGCGCGTCAAATGAGGACAGCACCTGCACGCGCACCTTTTCCTTCATCGCGAGCCCGACCGAGCGCGTCTGCAATACCTTGGCGCCGACCGAGGCGAGCTCCAGCATTTCCTCATAGGTCACATATTTGAGCTTGCGCGCCTTGGGCACGATCCTGGGATCGGTCGTGTAGACCCCGTCCACGTCGGTGTAGATGTCGCAGCGGTCGGCTTTCATCGCTGCCGCCACCGCGACCGCTGACGTATCCGATCCGCCGCGACCCAGCGTCGAGACGCGGCCATCCTCGGTTACGCCCTGGAAACCCGGGATCACCGCCACCTCGCCGCCGGACATCGCTAGACCGATCTTATCGCTGTCGATAGCGGCGATGCGGGCCGAGGCGTGTGCCGCCGAGGTCGCGATCGGCAATTGCCAGCCGAGCCAGCTCCGCGCGGGTACACCCATTGCCTGCAATGTGATCGCGAGCAGACCGCTCGTCACCTGCTCACCGCTGGCGACGACCACGTCATATTCGCGCGGATCGTAGAGCGGGCTCGCCTCGCGGCAGAAATTGACCAATCGGTCGGTCTCGCCGGCCATGGCCGATACCACCACCGCGACCTGATTACCCTGGTCGACCTCATGCTTCACGCGCGCTGCGACATTGCGAATGCGCTCGATCCCGGCCATCGACGTGCCGCCGAACTTCATCACGATGCGTGCCATGGGAGCGGGTTCTTCGTAATTAAATTGCGGAAAATCGCGCCTTCGCGCTCGGCGGCCTGCTAGCGGCGCCGTCGTTGCAAGGCAAGCCAAGCCAAGCGCGGCCGCCTTTGAGAGATGCCACCCGCTGCTCTCTGGCATTGCGAGGAGCGGAGCGACGCGCCAATTAGGCCCGGAACTGGTTTGCTTGCCTGCGGCGACTTTCGGTTCGCTTCGCTCGCGATGACGGGCGGACGGTGACCCGACGACGCCGCCCGTTATAATCCGCGTCATTTCCTGGAGGGCGGAAATTCAATCTCCGCCTGGCCCGTGCCTCCCGGGGAATTCCAGCCTTCGCGGGAATGACGTTCTTCTGTAGACACGGCCTATGACAAGCATTGCCACGATCGATCCGGCCGAGGCCGCCCATTTCGGCAAGCTCGCCGCCGAATGGTGGGACCCGAAGGGTTCGTCCGCGATGCTCCACCGCCTCAACCCGGTGCGTCTGTCCTATCTGCGGGCGCAACTGGACGAAGCGTGGCACCTCGATCCGCGCGAACGCCGCCCCCTTGCCGGCAGGCGCGCGCTCGATGTCGGCTGCGGCGCCGGCCTGCTGTCGGAGCCGCTCGCCAGGCTCGGCGCGGCGGTGACGGGGCTCGACGCCGCGCCTGAGAATATCGCCGTCGCGCGCACCCATGCCGCCGGTCAGGGGCTCGCGATCGACTATCGCAGCGGCGAGGTCGAGCAACTTGCCGGCGAGCGTTTCGACCTGGTCGCGTCGATGGAAGTGATCGAGCATGTCGACAATCCGGCCGGCTTCATTGCCGCTCTCGCCGCCGTGCTCGCGGACGGCGGCTTGCTCGTCCTCTCCACCCCCAATCGCACGCCGCTGTCGAAGCTTGCCCTGATCACAATCGGCGAGGGCTTCGGCATGGTGCCGCGCGGCACGCACGATCATGACAAGTTCCTCACGCCGAACGAATTGACGGCGTTGGTGGAGCGGGCAGGGCTGATAGTGACCGACGCCGCCGGACTGTCCTTCGATCCCCGCATCGGCTTCACCCTCTCGTCGAACCTTGCCCTCGATTATCTGCTGACCGCGCGCCGAGTGTGACATCAATCCCCATGCGGCGGGCACCCGCCGCCGCTCCGCGCGTTGGGGCGGGACTGAGATGAGGATGAAGCGATGAACGCCGAAGACAAGCAGCGCGACGATGACCGGCCCTTCACGACGCTCGGCGGCGCAAACCAGGGCAGGAGCGGCGGCGGAGAATCCGGCGGCGGCGCTTACCCTAATCCCCACACCGGCAAAAAGCCGAAGGACGGTTTCATGGGCCATGGCGGCCAGACCGAGATCGATGAGAAGCCGGACCCGGGCGAGGTGAAGTAAGTCCCTTCGGCAAGATCGCAGCCGAAGTCACAAGCTGCCGCGTTTGGTAACTGCCCCGCGCGCTTTGGGGCTGTCTAGCCCCGGTATCCGTATCGGCCCTGGATGGCGCCAATCGAACGCTCAGTTGCGCCTAGCGGCGTCGGGAAGCTGCTCTACGCGATCGTACACCGCGGACGCGGGCTCAGCCATAGAGATGGCCACCCGTTCTATTTTTGCGCATGCCCGGCCTGGATCGCTAAAAGTGACCCCGCACCAAGCGTTTCGCCCAGAGCGGCCGATGGGCTATTGCTCAGGATCGAACGAGGCAATCCTGTTGCGAGCGATCCAGCGAGAGAGTGAATCATGTACATGCTCGGGCCAAATTATCAGCAACTTAACGCGATGGAGGCGACCACCGACGCGGAGCAGGGCGAGATGATTCGGCACATTCTCCGCCTGCTGCGGCCACAGCAGGTGAAGGGCTTCGAGAAGGTGCGTGTCGGTGCCGGGCATGATGGCGCCTACGTCATGCTCAACGATTTTACCGGGATCGACGTCGCCCTGTCCTTTGGCATCAACGACAACATCGAATGGGACAAGGTGATGGCTGACAAGGGCATCCTGATCCACCAGTTCGATCATACTGTCGATGATCCGGCACCGCGCGATCCGCGGATGTTTTTCAACCGCACGATGATCGGGCCCGAAAAGGGGGCAGGGGTCGAATCGATCTCATCTTTGGTCGCGCAGCATGACCGGGGCGATGCCAGGCCGAACATGATCCTCAAGATGGACATCGAATGCTGGGAATGGCCGACGCTCGAGGCGACCCTGCCCGAGACGCTTGGCCGGTTCAGCCAGATCGTTTGTGAACTGCATGGCTTCACTTTGATGTACGAACTGGGTTGGCGGCAGCAGATTTTCCGCGGCTTGCGGAAACTGGCCAAGACGCACGCGCCCATTCACATCCATGCCAATAATTATGGCGGCGGCGGTTTCGTCAGCGGGGTCGCCATGCCCAGCGTGGTTGAGGTCTGCTACGTCAATCGTGCGCTTTACGAGGTCGCGGAAAGCACCGAATTGTTTCCGACGGAGCTCGACCTGCCATGCAACCCAGACCAGGCGGATATCTGGCTCGGCCGCTTCGAATATTGAGGCATCGCCGCGGCGTCGTCAGGTGGCCGGGATCAAACCGGTCGGATTATCCGTCCTTTTCTATTCCATGAACTTCCATCGGGTCGAAAATTATCGGCAGGGTGTAACCGGGTTCGTTCAGCGGTTCGCCCGGCTTAACCTTCTTCCAGACCACGTCCCAATTGGTCCCGCTATGGCCCGGGCCCATGCCGAAATCCCGTCTTCCGATTTGCGCGAAGCCGGCTGCGCGCAGCAGCTCGTCCAGCTGGCGGAGCGATGGATTACCGGAGCGTGCCTGAAAGTCCGAAGCCTCGCATTTCACATAGTCGAAATGCTCCAGGACCCCCGAGGCGCCCTTGAGCACCATCAGCTCCGCCCCCTCCGTATCGATCGTCAACGCCTGATATTGGGAAATATCGATCGCGCCGCTGCGGACGAGCCCGGCAAGCGTGGTGCTGACCAGCTTTCGGCTCTCGACATATTCTATCCCGGGAAACAGCTCGGCATGGCCTTCGAGCGGCAGGATTGAAGACGACGCCCCGCCATTATTCGCGATCCGGAACTCTATTTCTTGGCCCTCTTGGTCGGTGAGAAGCGCGTTCAGCGCTCGCTGACGCGGGTAGCGCGCAATGTTGTCGACCAATTCTTGATAGATTTCGCTTATGGGTTCGATCCACAGGACCTCGAGGCCGAGGAGCCAGTAATAGCGGCGCTCCTGGCCGTAATTGGCTCCGATGTGGACCACTCCGGAAACGTTGCGAAGGTAGCCGTCGAGAAACTCGCGCTCATACTCCCATGCACGGTGCTGGCTCCCCTTCGGGGAAACGGTGGTGCGGGCCTCCGGCAGCGCTGTGACCTCGACGTCCTGCGCCACGAGCAACGGCACTTGTCCGTTAGCCTGGACACGATATTCCAGCCGCCGGGCTTCAGTCAGGCCGAACTTCAGTACGAACGGCGCGTTTCCCTGCGTCAGCTCCGAAAACAGAATTCGCCGCTCGGTAATCAGGTGCCGCCCGTCGTTGGTCATCACCTCGATATGAACGCAGATTGGATCCTCTAGCGGCGCGGTCGCATCGGCAAGCCCAATCCCAAACTCGACCTGATATGCGCCGGCATCGCGCTCCTCGTAGGGGCCGTACATCACGACCCCCCGATCGCTGGCGTCGGTCTGGACGCAAGTCCGTCCTTCGACCGAAACGTCCACGCCAAAGCTGCCGCGAATCAAGCGCGTTGTCGTCATAGAAACCTCATCTCTTCCTGGCTCCCATAGCCGGGCATCTAGCGGTGTCGCTATAAGCCCTTCGCGAAAGATCGCGCGCAAGGGAAGATGGTCGGCTCAGATTCGAGGCCGAAAGCCATCAAGCACAAGCCGGGACCTGGTCTAGTAGAAGCAATCCCCGTATGGTCGGCGATGGCCGCTATCCGCCAACCATGCGGGCTGTCCCTCAATAGCTGACCTGGGTTGAGAGAATAGCCGGTGCGTTGTACTTGCTGCGCTGCAGCAAGGGGCGCGCGATGGCGAGAATCGAATGCCTGGACGGCTTGCGGGGCATCGCCGCGCTATGGGTGTTGGTCGGCCATTGCATGATTTTGACCGGATTTTTCCTGCCGATCCTCGGTCAGCCGGATTTGGGCGTCGATCTATTCATCTATCTGTCGGGCTTCCTGATGGTGTTCCAATACGACCTGCGGAAAAGCAGGGAGGATTGGCGTAAGCCTGATGTGTGGATGGGCTTCTGGGTCAGGCGTTTCTTTCGCCTTTCGCCGGTCTATTTCTTGCTGCTGACCGTCGCATTGCTCGCTGGCAGGGCGATGTACGCGGATCGGGTGCTAATCGATACCTTCGTCGGGGCCCCTTTGCAGATGCCAGAGCGCTACATTGACGCCAGCGCGGCAAACTTCCTCATGCACCTTACTTATGCTTTTGGGCTGGTGCCCGGCTATTCCTATAGGACGCCGCTGCCGGACTGGAGCCTGGGGCTCGAGATGCAATTCTATGCGGCGTTCCCGTTCGTCGTGCTGTTCGCACGCAGGATCGGATGGCTCGCCGCCGCTTCTTGCGTAGCAATGCTCGCGGTCGGCGCCGTGGTTGCGCTGAAGGCAATGCAAATAGCGTTTCCGATGCCATCCTTTCTTGCGCTCAAGATGCACATGTTCCTCGCCGGCATGCTGATCGCCGCGGCTGGGAAGCAGAAGGTCCCTTACCTCCTCTTGGCCATGGGCCTGGCTGCTATTCCCATCGGGGGGCAACGGGACGTTCTCCACCTCGTGGTGCGCGAACTGCTGCTGATCATCGTGTTCGGATTGATCCACTGGCGCAGCACCAGCCTGTTCGATCGTGCGTCGGCTGTGCTCGGTTCGCCGCCATTTCATTGGCTGGGCGAGCTCTCCTATGGGGTCTATCTGATACACTTGCTGATCCTCCATGCGGTCGCAGCATGGGCGATTGCGCGATGGGGCCACGGAATTTCCAGTGCCGTTCGTTTTTTGCCTTGCTTTCGGGATCGCGGCGCCTGCCGCTTATGTCGCTGCGTTCGTAACGTATTCGCTGCTCGAACGGCCGGGCCAGAAGCTCGGAAAGAGGCTGCTCGCCATGTTTTCCCAGCGCCGGCTTGCGGGGCAAACGCCGGCGGAGGAGATCGCTGCCCCCTGATCTCGCGCTAACGTTGATAGAACTGCATCGCCTGCCGGCGCGACGAGTGCTCGCTGCGAAGCCAGGGGCGCCTCTCAAGCTAAATACTGGTCGGGGCGACAGGATTCGAACCTGCGACCCTCAGACCCCCAGTCTGATGCGCTACCAGGCTGCGCCACGCCCCGACCTAAGCGCCGGCCAACTAGAGAGAAGGGCCGCGCTTGGCAAGCACGGCATTGCTCGCCGCAACGCGCCGTGATAGGCGCGCCGCTTCCTGCAGCCGACACGCGATTTCCGCGCGGCGCACCAGCATTTTCGGGGCCGTCACACATGTTCGCATCGCCCGCTTACGCCCAGGCAGCCGGCGCAGCGCCGCCCAGCACGTTGCAGGCGCTCATGGCCTCACCGCTGCCCATCATGGTGGTCATCCTCGCCATCTGGTGGGTGCTGTTCATCAATCCGCAGCGCAAGGCACAGAAGGCGCAGCGCGCGAAGATCGAGGCCGCCAAGAAGGGCGACACGGTCATCACCGCGGGCGGCCTGATCGGCAAGGTTATCAAGGTCGACGGCGACGAGGTTGAGCTGGAGCTCGGCCCCAATGTCCGCGTGCGTGCGCTGCGCTCGACGCTCAGCGAGATCCGCCCGCTCGGCGCCCCCGCGAACGACTGACGCGGGAAAGACGATGCTCGATTTTCCGCGCTGGAAGGTGATTTGGATCTGGCTGCTCTTGCTGGCCGGAGTCGCCCTCGCAGTCCCCAGCCTGATGCCCGAAAGCGTCGCCGGCCGGCTCGGCCTGGCGGGCATGCCGCGCATCAATCTCGGCCTCGATCTGTCGGGCGGCAGCCACTTGCTGCTCGAGGCGGACACCGCCGATCTCGCCAAGCAGAACCTGCAGCGGATGGAAGACACGATCCGCACTGAGATGCGCCGCGGCGATACCCGTATCGATATCGGTGACATTTCGACTGCAGGCGGCCGGCTGTCTTTCTTCGTACGCGACATCGGCCAGCTCGACGCAGCGGTCGAGCGCGCTCGCACCCAAACCCAGGCGGTTGGCGTGACCGGTCAGCGCGATTGGAACGTCAACGTCGTCGATTCGACCCGGATCGTCATGACGCCGACCCAGGCCGGCACCGCCGATAGCGCCGACAAGGCGATGAAGACCGCGACCGAGGTCGTGCGCAAACGCATCGACGCGCTCGGTACCCGCGAGCCAACCATCGTCCGCGAAGGCGCGACCCGCATATTGGTGCAGGTCCCCGGCCTGCAGGATCCCGCCGGCCTCAAGGCCTTGATCGGCAAGACCGCCAAGCTTGAATTCAAGATGGTCGACATGAATGCCGATCCTGCACAGGTCCAGGCGGGCCACGCGCCGCCCGGCAGCGAGATACTGCAATTCGCCAAGGATCCGGGCGAGCCTGCCAACGCGCCGCCGCGCTATCTCGCCGTGCAGCGCCGTGCGATCCTGTCCGGCGACGATCTGATCAATGCCGATCTCAGCCGCGACGACAATCAGCAGCCGGCCGTCAGCCTCAAGTTCAACCCGTCGGGCGGGCGCAAGTTCGCCCGCGCGACGCAGGAGAATTCGGGCAAGCTGTTCGCGATGATCCTCGACAATCAGGTCTTGTCGGCGCCGCGCATCGACGAGCCGATCCTCGGTGGCAATGCCATCATCCACGGCAGCTTCACCGTCGACAGCGCCAACCAGCTCGCCATCGCGCTGCGTTCGGGCAAGCTGCCGGTCGCCTTGAAGGTGATCGAGGAGCGCACCGTCGGGCCGCAGCTCGGCGCCGATTCGATCCACGCCGGCGTGATCGCATCGATCATCGCCAGCGTCGCCGTGATCGTGTTCATGCTCGTCACCTATGGCCGGTTCGGCGTCTACGCCAACCTGGCGGTGATCTTTAACATCTTCGTCATCCTCGCCGTCATGGCGTTGCTCAACGCGACGCTGACGCTGCCCGGCATCGCCGGCTTCGTCCTGACGATCGGTACCGCCGTCGACGCCAACGTGCTCATCAACGAGCGCATCCGCGAAGAGCGGCATCGCGGCCGCGGCGTCGTCCAGTCGGTCGAGCTCGGCTACAAGGAAGCCAGCCGCACGATCTTCGAAGCGAACACCGTCCACTTCATCTCGGGCATCATCATGCTGTTGCTCGGCTCGGGCCCGGTCAAGGGCTTCGCGGTGGTGCTCCTGATAGGTATCTTCATCTCCTATTTCACCGCGGTCGTCTTCACCCGCATGCTCACTGCCGGTTGGATCAGGCGTAATCGCCCGACGGAGATCCACATCTGATGCGCCTCCTCAAGCTTGTCCCCGATCACACCAATATCGGGTTCGTCCGCCTGCGTTACTGGGCCTTCGCGCTGACCGCAGCGCTGACGCTGGCCGCTGCGGCATTGGTCGGCGTGCGCGGGCTCAATCTCGGCGTTGATTTTGTCGGCGGCGTGCTGATCGAGGCGCGCTTCCCGACCTCGCCCAGCGCGGATCAGGTGCGGACGGATATCGATCGGCTCCATGTTGGTGAAGCCGCGCTGTCCACCTTCGGCGCGCCCAACGTCTTTTCGATCCGCCTGCCCCTGCCGGCCGCCAGGGACGAAGGCGCGACCAATCGCCTGATCAACGGCGTCGAATCAGCGCTCAAGGCGAAATATGCCGGCGTCACCTTCAACCGTGCCGAGACGGTCTCCGGCAAGGTGTCGAACGAGCTGATCCGCAACGGCCTGCTCGCGGTGTTTCTGGCGGTGCTGGCGATCGCGATCTTTTCCTGGCTGCGCTACGAATGGCAGTTCGGCGTCTCGACCTTCGTCGCGATCATGCACGACGTGCTGGTGACCCTGGGCTTCTTTGCGCTCACTCGGCTGGAGTTCGATCTCAACATCGTCGCCGCCGTGCTCACGATCATCGGCTATTCGATCAACGACAAGATCGTGATCGACGATCGCATCCGCGAGAATATGCGCAAATACCGCCAGATGGACATGCGCGCTCTGGTCGATCTGTCGGTCAACGAGACGTTGCCGCGAACGGTAATGACCTCGCTGACCGTATTGCTCGCGCTGGGTTCGCTGCTGATCTTCGGTGGACCGGTGCTGCGCGGCTTTACCGCGGCGATGATGCTGGGCGTGATCGTCGGCACCTACAGCTCGATCTACGTGTCGAGCTCGCTGCTGATCTCCCTCGGACTAACCCCGCAAATCTCCTCATCGGGCAAGAAGAGCCCCAGCGGCCCCTCGTCCGGCGCGGAGCGGGTCCGCTGAGAAAGCGCGTTCCGCTTCATGTGACGGCAATCTCGACGCCCCTATCGTCGCGCCTCATAACACTTCCCGCGCTTCGGGTGCTGGTCTAAAGGGTCGCCTCTATGCGTCTTTCCCGTCTTCGCTCCGCGCTCGCCGCGAGCCTCGTCTCCGCCCTTCTCCTGACCGGCAGCGCCGGTCACGCCGCCGACAAGAAGGCGAGCAAGGAGAATAACCGCTACGTCGCTCGCGACGTTGAGACGCTGTACAATGCTGCCAAGAACCAGCTCGACCGCAAGCGCTACAAGATCGCAGCCGTCCTGTTCGACGAGGTCGAGCGCCAGCATCCTTATTCGGTATGGGCGCGTCGGGCCGAGCTGATGAGCGCGTTCAGCCATTATCTTGCGCAAGATTATCCGCAGTCGATCGAGAGCGCGCAGCGCTTCCTGTCGATCCATCCGGGCAACAAGGACGCGCCCTACGCGATGTATCTGATCGCGGTCGCTTATTACGAGCAGATCGGCGATGTGAACCGCGATCAGAAGATCAGCGCGCAGGCGCTCGACGCCATGGGCGACCTCATTCGCCGCTATCCGGATTCGCCCTATGCGTCCGACGCGCGGCTCAAGGTCGATCTGATCAACGACCATCTGGCCGGGCGCGAGATGGATATCGGCCGCTTCTACCAGCGCCGCCACGAATGGCTCGCCTCGGTCTACCGTTTCCGCAAGGTGGTCGATACCTACCAGACCACCAGCCATGTGCCGGAGGCGCTGCTGCGCCTGACCGAAAGCTACCTGGAATTGGGCGTGCCGGAGCAGGCGCATCGTACGGCCGCGGTGCTCGGCGCCAATTTCCCTGGCAGCGACTGGTATCAACGCGCCTACACACTTATCCAGAAGAACGAAGGCACGCCGTCGAAGGGTAAGGATAAGGCTAAGGCCTGATCGGGCCTGCCCGACGCGAGGGGAGGCATGATGAGCGCATTCGATCCGGCCGCGGCGACCGCCGCTTACATGGCCACCCTCTCTCCGGCAGCGCACGCCAAGGCGACTGCCTATACCCATGGCGGCGAATGGCTTTTGTTATGGTCGTGCCTCGTGACGATCGCTGCAGCCTGGCTGATCCTGAAGAGCGGCATCCTGCTGCGGCTGCGCGAGCGTCTCAACCCGAATGGCGACCGGCCGAAGCGCACGATACTTGCCGTCGCCGCGACGTTCGTGCTGCTCGATTTCCTGATCCAGCTGCCCTGGACGATCTATACCTCCTGGTGGCGCGAGCGCAGCTATCAGCTCAGCTCCCAGTCGCTGGCCAGCTGGTTCGGCGACACCGCCAAGGCGCTTCCGATCTCGCTGATCATCACCACTCTGTTCCTGCTCGCGCTCTACACTTTGGTCCGCCGGGCACCGCGCAGCTGGTGGCTGTGGGCTTCGGGCGTGGCGGTCGCCGGCGTGATCCTGATGGTGGTGATCGCCCCGATCTTCATCGAGCCCTTGTTCAACCGATATACGCCCGCTCCCGATGGCCCGGTACGCACCGAGGTGGTCAAGCTCGCCGAGGCAACCGGCGTGCCGCACGACAAAATCCTGATCTACAACGGCTCCAAGCAGTCAGATCGCTACACCGCCAACGTCTCCGGCCTGTTCGGCACGGCGCGCGTCGCGATGAGCGACACGATGTTCAAGCAGCATGCCGACATGTCCGAGGTGATCGGCGTCGTCGGCCACGAGATGGGCCATTACGTCCACAAGCACATCCTTTGGTTTGCCGGCTTCATGTGCGTGATGGCGGTCGCCGCCTTCTGGTTGATTGATCGCCTTTATCCCGCCGTGCGCGCGCGGATCGCCGGCACAAGCGGGATTGGCGGCCTGGCCGATCCAGCCGGGCTACCGGTGTTGATGATCATCGCGGCTATACTCGGCCTGCTTTCCACGCCGCTCAGCACGAGCATGACGCGGTTCGCGGAAAGCGATGCCGACCGCTTTTCGCTCGCCAACGCCCATCAGCCGGATGGTCTGGCCAAGGCTTTGGTCAAGACGATCGCCTATCGCGCATCCTCGCCGGGCTGGCTGGAGGAGATGCTGTTCTATGACCATCCCTCGGTGGAGCGCCGCGTGCGACGAGCAATGGAGTGGAAGGCGGCACATCCGAATCATGTCGGCGCGCCATACGGGCCGCTACCGCCCGGCGCCTAGCAACGCTATCTAGGCGCGATGCTGACCGCTCTCGCCATTCGCGACGTCGTCCTGATCGAGGCGCTTGCGCTTGAATTCGGTCCCGGCCTTGGCGTGCTGACTGGCGAGACCGGTGCCGGCAAATCGATCCTGCTCGATGCGCTTGGCCTCGCGCTCGGCGTCCGTGCCGACACCGGGTTGGTACGGCAGGGTGCGGACCAGGCGAGTGTGACCGCGACCTTCGAATTACCCGCAGGCCATCCCGCGCTGCTGCTGCTGGCCGAGGGGGATCTGTCGATCGAGCCGGGCGAGCCACTGGTTATCCGTCGTTCCGTACGCGCGGACGGCGGCAGCCGCGCCTTCGTCAACGATCAGCCCGCGTCCGCCGGGCTGCTTCGCGCACTGGGGAGCAGCCTGGTCGAGATCCATGGCCAGCATGACGATCGCGGCCTGCTCAATGCGCGCGGCCACCGCGCGCTGCTCGACAGCTTCGGGCGGATCGACGGCGCCGCCGCCGCTTCCGCGCACGCGCGCTGGCGCGCCGCCGAGGACGCCCTCGCCACCGCCGCCGCCGATCTCGAAAATGCTGCTCGCGATCGGGAATGGCTGGAACACGCCGTCGCCGAACTCGCCGCCGCCGGGCCTGAACCGGGCGAGGAGGCGATGCTGGCTGAGGCGCGGGCGACCATGCAGAAGGGCGCTCGCCTCGCCGACGAGCTGGAAACGGCGGCGGCATTGCTCGAAGGTTCCGATGGCGGACTGGCGCAGCTTCGCCAGGCGGCGCGGCGTCTCGACCGACTCGCGTCCGAGCATGAGACGCTTGCGCAGGCGCTTGCCGCGGTCGATCGAGCGGTGATCGAGGCGGCGGAAGCCGAGGATCGCCTTGGCGACGCCCGGGCCGCTTTCTCGTTCGATCCCGCGCGGCTGGAAGCGATGGAAACACGCCTGTTCGATCTGCGCGCGCTGGCCCGCAAGCATCGCGTCGAGCCCGACGATCTGGCAGCGCTCGCCGAGGAGCTGGGCGGGCGGCTGGCCCGGATCGAGGCCGGCGGCGAGGGGCTGGCAGCATTGGAGCGCGAACTGGCGTCCGCCCGTGATGCATATCTTGCGGAGGCGACGGCGCTCTCGTCGTCGCGCCAAGCCGCGGCTGTTCGCCTTGATACGGCGGTCGCCGCCGAACTCGGCCCGCTCAAGCTGGATGCGGCACGCTTCCACACCACGATCGAGGCGCTGCCCGAAACCGGCTGGGGTGCAGCCGGTCAGGATCGGGTCGAGTTCGCAATCTCGACCAATCCCGGCGCCCCCTTCGCGCCACTGGTGAAGATCGCGAGCGGCGGCGAATTGTCGCGCTTCATCCTGGCGCTCAAGGTCGCGCTGGCGGAAGAGGGCGGGGCGGGCACGATGATCTTCGACGAGGTCGATCGTGGCGTCGGCGGCGCGGTCGCGGCGGCGATCGGCGAACGCCTCGCGCGGCTTGCCGATCAGGCCCAGATACTGGTGGTGACGCACAGCCCGCAGGTCGCGGCACGCGCCGACCGGCACTGGTTGATCCGCAAGCGCTCCGATGGTCTGGTCGCGCGGACCGGTATCCACCGTCTGGACGAGGGGGAAAGGCGCGAGGAAATCGCGCGGATGCTGTCGGGCGCCGAAGTTACTGACGAGGCACGCGCGCAGGCGGAGCGGTTGCTCGCCGCAGCCTGAACGCGAAAAGGGCGGCGCAGGCTGAACCTGGCCGCCCGGAAAAGCAGACGCGGCGGACGCCGCGCCCAGCCTTACTTGATCTTGGCTTCCTTGAACTCGACGTGCTTGCGCGCGACGGGATCATATTTGCGGAAGGACATCTTCTCGGTCTGATTGCGCGGATTCTTCTTCGTGACGTAGAAGAAGCCGGTATCGGCCGAGCTGACGAGCTTGATCTTGACGGTGGTCGGCTTTGCCATGACCCAAATTCCTGCGCTATCTGAAGGCCGCCGTCGCAGGCGGTCCAAAAAATAAAGCGGCGTTGCCGCCGCTCGATCGGTCCGCCCTCTGCCGTCTCAGCATGCCAAAGTCAAGCACGCGACGACCGATCGCAACTCGTTTCGCTGCCCCAACGGTCTCGCCGATCATACTTATCGGGATTATTGGAGGAGCAAAGAACCGATTCGCGGTTTAGTCCAGCAAACCTGCTTCCTGTGGAGAATCATCATGGCGGACACCCCCGCTCCCAAGCTTGCCACGCCGACCGATCTCAAGTCGAACGAGCTTTCCAGCGTCGCAGACGCGCTGAATGCCTCGCTGGCGGATTGCTTCGCGCTTTATCTCAAGACGAAGAATTTTCACTGGCACGTCTCGGGGCCGCACTTTCGCGATTACCATTTGCTGATGGATGACCAGGCGACGCAGATCTACGAGATCACCGACGCCATTGCGGAGCGCGTGCGCAAGACCGGCAATACCACGCTTCGCTCGATTGGCGACGTGGCACGCCACCAGACGATCAAGGACAATGACGCGCAGTTCGTCGATGCCGCCAGCATGCTGAACGAGTTGCGTGACGACAATCTCAAGCTGGTGGAAGGCTTCCGCAAGGTGAAGGAGCTCGCCGAGGAGGCCAAGGATAACGCCACCAGCGGCATCGTCGACGAATGGACCGATCAGGCCGAGGAGCGCGCCTGGTTCCTGTTCGAAGCCAGCCGCAAGGCCTGAGTCGGAAGCGCCCGGAACAGCGTGACCCGGAAGTCGTTAAGCAGGCGAAAGGAGTTCTTTCATGCTCAAGCTTGCACTCATCTTCCTGGTCATCGGCCTGGTGCTCGGTGTGCTGGGGTTCGGCGGTATCGGTGGCGCCTTCGTCGAAATCGCCAAGATCCTGTTCTTCATCGCCCTGGTCCTGTTTGTTATCTTCCTGATCCTGGCGCTGCTCGCCGGGCGGGCAGTTACCTGACCCTGGTGCCCAATTGATGAAGCAAAGGGCGGCACGATGTGCCGCCCTTTGTGTTTGAGAAGACGATGCGCGCATTTTCACAGCTTCTCGATGGACTGGTCTACACCCGGTCACGCAATGCCAAGCTGAAGCTGATCGCCGATTATATCCGCGAAACTCCCGATCCCGATCGCGGCTGGGCGATGGCGGCGTTGACCGGTTCGCTGGATCTTCCAGGCGTGAAGGCCTCGGCGATCAAGGCGCTGGTGGACGAACGCGTGGATCCGGTGCTGTTTGCAATGAGCCGCGATTTCGTCGGCGATCTCGCTGAAACCGCCGCGCTTCTGTGGCCCAAGCCACCCGGCATGCCGCCTGAAATCGATACCGGCGCGCTGGGCCTGGCCGCCGTGATCGATCGCCTGATGACGCTCGGCCGCGTCGAAGCGCCGCGTGCACTGGCGGGAATGCTCGATCAGCTCGACGCCTCCGGCCGCTACGCCCTGCTGAAGCTTGCCACCGGAGAATTGCGCGTGGGCGTTTCCGCACGGCTCGCCAAAACCGCGCTGGCGCAGGCGTTCGGGCTCGACGTCGATCAGGTCGAAGAGGTGTGGCATGGCTTGCGGCCGCCCTATCTGCCGCTCTTCGCCTGGGGGGAGGGTACTGGCGCGCAGCCGACGCCGGCGGACGTGCCGGTGTTCCGGCCGTTCATGCTGGCGCATCCGCTCGAGGATTTGCACGTCGACCTCGCCGATTATGCCGCCGAGTGGAAATGGGACGGTATTCGCGTCCAGATCGTCGGTGTCGGCGGCGAAACCCGGCTCTACAGCCGAGCCGGCGACGACATTACGGGTAGCTTCCCCGACGTGGCCGCAGCCTTTCGCACCACCGGCGTGCTCGACGGCGAACTGCTGGTCAAAGGCGAGATTCAGGGGGGCGGCATCGAGCATGAGGGCGCGGCTAGCTTCAATGCTCTCCAACAGCGGCTGGGCCGCAAGAATGTCTCGGCCAAGATGCAGGCCGATTACCCAGCCTTCGTGCGCCTCTACGACATCTTGTTCGACGGCGCTGAGGACCTACGCGGGCTTGGCTGGAGTGAGCGGCGAGAGCGACTGGAGGCATTCGTTGCCAATCTCGATAGGCATCGTTTCGACCTGTCGGCGGTGATCGAGGCCGACAGCTTCGATGCGCTCGAGGAAATCCGTGGCAATGCCCGCGATGCCTCAATCGAAGGAATGATGCTTAAGCGGCGCGATTCCCCCTACATCGCCGGGCGCCGCACCGGCCTGTGGTATAAATGGAAACGCGATCCGCTGACCGCGGATTGCGTGATGATGTATGCCCAGCGCGGCCACGGCAAACGCTCGAGCTATTATTCGGACTATACTTTTGGCTGTTGGACGGCGCCGCCGGACGAAGGCGGCGAACTGCTACCGGTCGGAAAGGCCTATTCGGGCTTCACCGACGAGGAGCTGAAGTGGCTCGATCATTTTGTGCGAACGCGCACGGTGGAGCGCTTCGGGCCGGTTCGCGAAGTCGAGAAGAGCCTGGTGCTGGAGGTGGCATTCGATTCCATCCACGCCTCCAAGCGCCACAAGTCCGGGCTGGCCATGCGATTTCCCCGGATCGCCCGAATTCGGCGCGACAAACCGGCGGCGGAAGCCGACATGATCGAAACATTGCAGCGGATGACGAGCTAGAGCCGTATGCCTGTGGCTTGGCGGCCACAGTCGCTAGGCATCGAATAATAAAACCTTTTCCGCCTGAAACCTTGCAAGGGGAAGGGCGTTTACCGTCGATCGTTTCGCATTCGTAAACTTCTGTCTCGCCACGGAACAAGGGCCCCGTTAGAAGGCCGGCATGCAGAAAATCAAAGGGAAGCCCATGGGCGTTGCCGAATTTTCGCGCCAGCTCTCCCGCACCGATCGTGCCGATCTTGTCGCCTATGGGCGGGAAGTCATCGAGACCGAGGCTGAGGCCCTGAACTCACTAGCAGGTGCGCTGGACGAGAATTTCGCACGAGCGGTCACTACGATCCTCAACGTCACCGGCCGGCTCGTTACAACGGGCATCGGCAAATCCGGTTATATCGCGCGCAAGTTCGCAGCAACGCTGGCCTCGACCGGCACGCCGTCGCTGTACGTCCACCCGGTCGAAGCAGCGCACGGCGATCTCGGCATGCTGATGGCTGGCGACGGACTGCTCGCCTTCTCCAACTCGGGGAGCACGGCCGAACTTCAGCCGATCCTCGATTATGCGGCCAAGCTTGGCCTCAATGTCATCGGCATCGCCTCCAAGGCGGATTCGCTGTTGATGCGGCAGGCGGATGTCAAATTGCTGCTGCCCCGGGTCGATGAGGCTTGCCCGGCCAATCTGGCACCGACGACGTCGACCGCGATGATGATGGCGCTGGGCGATGCTTTGGCAATGACGACAATGCGCGCGCGTGGCGTCTCCGCCGCAGGTTTTGCCGCGCTCCATCCCGGCGGCACGATCGGCAAGCGCCTGATGCGCGTCGCGGCGATCATGCATCGCGAGGGCGCCATGCCGTTCGTCGCACCCGAAACTTCAATGCGCGACGTCATCGTGACGATCACGTCGATGAGCTTCGGCATCGCCGGTGTGATTGATGAGAGCGGAGCGCTGGTCGGGGTTATCACCGACGGCGATTTGCGGCGTCACTTGGATGGCCTGCTCGAAGCGACTGCTGCCGATGTGATGACGCCCGATCCGGTCTGGGTGTCGCCCGGTACATTCGTCGAGGATGCGCTCACCGCGATGAACAAGCACAAGATCACGGCGATGTTCGCGATCGAGGATGCCGAAACGCGGCGCCCTGTCGGCCTGGTGCACGTGCACGATTTCCTCCGCCTAGGTATCGCTTGAAGAGATCCTCATGACGGCGGCCATCGTCGTCCCCGCGCGCTACGCCTCGACCCGCTACCCCGGAAAGCCATTGGTGGAATTGAAGGGCGCGGGAGGTGTCGCGAAGCCACTAATCCGTCGAAGTTGGGACGCCGCCATGTCGGTGCCCCACGTGTCGCGCGTCGTGATCGCGACAGACGATGATCGCATAGCCGGCGCCGCGCAGGGTTTCGGAGGCGACGTTGTGATGACGCCGGAGAGCGCACGTAACGGCACTGAGCGCTGCGCGGCGGCACTCGAAGCGCTGGGCGACGAAAATATCGTCGTCAATCTCCAGGGCGATGCTCCACTGACTCCGCCAGCCTTTGTTACGGCGCTGCTGGACGCCATGACCGCCGATCCCGCCATCCAGGTGGCGACCCCGGCGGTGCGTGCCACTCCGGAAATCCATCGACGCCTGCTTGCCGACCAACAGGCGGGTCGTGTTGGCGGTACGACCGTTGCCGTCGGTGCCAACGGCGATGGTCTTTATTTTTCCAAGGCAGTCATTCCCCACGTCGCGCCCTCGCAGGTCGGCGATCCGTCGCTGCCTATATTCCTGCACATCGGCGTCTACGCCTATCGCCGTTCCGCACTGGAAGCCTACGCGACGCTCGCACCCACACCGCTCGAGTTGCTCGAAGGGCTCGAACAATTGCGTTTTGTCGAACATGGCATGGCCGTGCGGGTGGTCGAAGTGGCGGCGCCGGGCTATGACATCTGGGAATTGAACAATCCGCATGACGTCGCGCCGATCGAGGCAGCGTTGGCGGCGAGAGGCCTGGAATGAGCGAACCGAACTGGGATTTGTGCGGCCGCCGCATCGGCCTCGGCGAGCCCCTGTTCCTGATCGCCGGCCCGTGCGTGATCGAAAGCGAGACGATGGCGCTGGCCGTGGCGGAAACGCTGCGAGGGATTGCTGACCGGCTGGGTATTCTGCTGATCTACAAGAGCTCGTTCGACAAGGCGAACCGCAGCGCGGGCAGCTCCTTTCGCGGCCCCGGTCTTGAGGAGGGTTTGCGCATCCTCGAGAAGGTGCGCGCAGAGACCGGGTTGCCGGTGCTGACCGATGTGCACGAAGTGCATCAGGTCCGCCCCGTGGCCCAGGTGGCCGACGTCTTGCAAACGCCCGCCTTCCTCGCCCGTCAGACCGACCTGATCGAGGCAGTCGCCATCTCGGGCAAGCCGGCCAACATCAAGAAGGGCCAGTTCATGGCCCCGGGCGATATGGTCAACGTCATTGCAAAGGCACGTGCGGCGGCCGCCGATGCGGGCCTCGCCCCATCGACGTTGATGGTTGCCGAGCGTGGTGCCTCCTTCGGCTATCATAATCTCGTCGTCGATATGCGCGGGCTCGCCATCATGCGCGATACCGCTTGTCCGGTGGTGTTCGACGCCACCCATTCGGTGCAGCTGCCGGGTGGCAACGGCACCAGCTCAGGCGGGCAGCGCGAATTCGTTCCCGTGCTTTCGCGGGCGGCCGTTGCGGTTGGTATCAGCGGTTTGTTCATGGAAACCCATCCCGATCCGGCGCAGGCCAAATCCGACGGGCCGAATGCATGGCCGCTCGACCAACTTGAGATCTTGCTGCGCTCGCTGCTGGCGATCGACGGGGCCGCCAAAGGCTCAATGCAATGAATATCCAGCCAGGGGCCCTGGTCTCGGCAGAGGAGTTATTCCGTTCGGACGAATTGCTGGTCCGCCGCGTCGGCGGTTTCGGCGGCTCAACCTGCTATGTGACGTTCGACTCCTATACCGACAATCGGACGCTTGATCGTCCGGGTTTTGGCGAAGCCTATTTCCGTGGCCGCGGCGTGGATGCGATCCACGTGCTGAGCCGTGACAATCACTGGTATCAATATCCGGAACTGCCTGGCGCGATCACCGCGATTGCCGCGGCGACGGCCGGATATGATCAGGTAATATCCTATGGCTCCAGCATGGGCGGCTTCGCGGCGCTGCGTTACGGCTCCGCCTGCGGTGCGACCATCGGGCTGGCGCTCTCGCCGCAATATAGCGTCGACCCTGCGGTCGTGCCCTTCGACCGGCGCTGGGCAGACGATGTCGCGCGCATCGTCTTTCGCGGGGACGACGTGCCGCCGCTCGCGACCCAATATATCGTCTACGATCCGCGCGATCCGCACGATCGCCGCCATTTCGATTTGTTTGCCGCCCGCTCGCCCACGCGCGGCATTCCCATTCCGCACGGCGGCCACCCGGTTGGCGGCTATCTCGCCGAAACCGATATGCTGCGCCGCCTGCTGGGGCATGTCGAAGCTGGCGGCTTCGATCATAGGGCGTTCGCGCGCGAGCTGCGCCGGCGGCGGCGCCAATCCGGTCATTACTTTTTCGTACTCGCCCAGCGTGTCCTGCCGCACCGCGCCCGCCAGAAGGTGGCGCTGGCGGCGCTGGCGGTCGAGACCCAGGGGGATAACCCTGCCTATCACAGCCAGCTGGCTGCGGCGCTGGATGCCGCCGGCGATTATCGCGCCGCCTATGAAGTCCATCAACGCGCGCTCGCGATGACGGACGAAGGCCTTTATGCCTCCCACAATCTACTGCTGCATCATGAGGCACGCGGCGCGCTCGACCAGGCGCTGGCGATCGCCGAACGCCTGCTGACCGAACATCCGGCCGTATTGTGGCTGCCCAAGACACGCGAACGGCTGCGGCGGAAGTTGCGGCACAGGACGCGGTGGGGACGGCTGGCTTCGATCCTGTATCTCGATCCGTTGCTGGACAGGCTGTTTAGGTAGACGTTCGCTCGTCGTGCTTCGGCGCGGCGCTCGCCTCCTTGCCGATCACGTCCTAAGGTCGGCACATGGCGCTGTTCGCGATCTGGCACGAAACGGCTGCGCCGGGCGCGGCGGAGCGACTCCATTGCGCGCTGCTGGCCGAAGCTCCGATCGTACCGGAGCGCGTGACCCGGGTCGCGATCGATACCGCGCAGGGGCGTTGGCAGCTGAGCGTCTTTGCGTGTGCCAATCATTTCTACGGTGCCGATGCGCAGCTTTGGAGCGATCCAGGCGGCGGGACCTGCATCATTCACGGGCTGATATGGCGGATCGGCTCCGACAAGGCGGCCCTGCTCGATGCCCAGGCAGTCGCAGCATTGCTGGCGCGGCCGGGCCAGACATTGCCGGCCGACATCGCCGGCGAATATGCGATCCTGCGGCTTCATCCCTGCGGAACGGCCGAGGCCTTCGGCGATCCGGCGGGGCTTCACCAGATCTTCCATCATAGCGAAGGCGCACCCATCCTCTCTAACCGGGCCGCCTTTGTCGCCACTGTGGCAGGCGACCGGCGGCCGGACAGTCGCGCCGGGCTATGGCTCGGTGCGATCGGTTATCGCGTCGGCGCGGCCAGCGCATGGGCGGCGGCGCGTCAGCTGCCGCAAGGCGGCCGCATGACGGCACTCGCCACGGGCAGTGTTAGCCATGTCACGGCCCTGCAGCTTCCTGCAGCGCGGGGTTATGTTCATGGCGGAGAAGAATTGCTGGCCGCCGGGCTGGAGCAGGCCAAGGCGGCTGTCCGGCTGGCGGCCAATGGCGCGACGCTCGATCTGCCGATTACCGGCGGCAAGGACAGCCGGGTGGTACTCGCGATCGCGCTGGCGGCTGGGCTGCGCGATCGGCTGACCTTGTTCACGCGGGGCTATGCCGGCCACCCCGATGTCGTGGTCGGCGCGCAGCTTGCGCGAGAGATCGGCATACCCCATCGTCGCGAGGCACCGCTTGGTTCGGACCTTCCCGCGGATCTGCCGCCCCGCGCTTTCCTGCGTCTGCTGGCAATTATCGCCTGGCAGACGGATGGCGCCATGGGCGGCTGGGACAATGTCAGCGGCCGCACTATCGGCAAGGCAACGCTGGTCAGTGGCCATCTTGGTGAGGTCCTCAAAGGCTATGCCAAGCGCGTGCCGGAGGGGCCCCGCGATGGCGTGGAGATGGTCCGGCTGCAGGCGCCGTTCGATCCGATGGAGCTGCTGCGGGGGCCGGCCCGTGCACACTTGGCCGAGCAGCTCGAGGAACAGATGGCGGCGGCGCGTGCCGCCGGCGCCGACGAGCCTGACCTGCCAGACTTATTCTACTGGCAAAATCGGGTGCCCAACTGGCTAGGGGGAATCCGCAGCATCAAATCCTTCGAGCGTCAGCCGATTCTGCCCCTCGGCGTGCCGGCGCTGATGCGCCTCGCTTTCCAGATGACCGCCGCCGAGCGGAAGGCCGAGCTCGCCCACTTCAAGCTGATCGAGGCTGCAGCGCCGGAACTGCTCGATCTGCCGTTCGCGCACCAGAGCTGGGACCGAGCCCTCGGAATCGCATCCGCTCCGCCGGTGCTTGCCGCGCCCGGCTCGGCTTTTTTCGGCAGCTGGCAATGGTCGATCAACCGCGTGCCGGAAGTCCGTGCGGCGCTCGCGGGTTTGTTTGCCGAAGTTGAAATTCCGCTATGGGCGGATGTCGACCGCGCTCGTTTCATCGACGCGCTCCGTCAGCGACGATTCGACTATTTTGACGCGATCAGCCTGCTCGGTTTCGCGACTGCTGCGATTCACCAGGCGGGCCTCGGTATTGCGCTGAAGCTCGACGGGAAGGAGCCGGCCGAAGCCCGCATCGACCGATTTGCCGATGCCACCCCCGCTAGAGTGACCGGGCATCTCGATGCCGTGCGCGGTGCTGCCACCCGGAATGAAGATGCGCTCATCCTGGATGGTTCCGGCGATATCTGGTTCGACGGATGGCTGCACGCGCCGGATTGGCCGGGTGCCACGCCGGTAATCGAGGCAAGGGTCGACGGCCGCATCGTGGCGTCGGCAGCGGCGGATATGTATCGCGCCGATCTCGCACAGGCCCGCATCGGGGACGGACATCATGGATTTAGTCTTATGGTCGATGGCGAGGCGCTCCGCGGCGCCGATGAGGTGATTCTCGCTGTCCCGGGGAGGGAAGACGGTCCTGCGGGCGGGCGGCTGGCGGTAAAAAGCGCAGCTGCGAAGCAAGGCGGCTGATAGTCAAGGCGGTTGCTCCGCGCGATACTACGTGGGAGATGCGCGCCATGGCCGATCATCCCTATCGCCACCTGCCGAACGGCGCCTATTGGCGACGCGCGGTGGCGGCGGCCGGCGCCGAGGTCGATCCTATCATGGGCGACTTCCTGCGCATCACGCCGGAGGACAAGGTTGCGACTGCCGGAAGCTGCTTCGCGCAGCATGTCGCCCGGCACCTGGCAGCGTCGGGCTTCAACTATCTCGTCTGCGAGGCAGCGCATCCGATCGTGCCGGACGATGCGGCCCGGGCAGCCGGCTATGGCCTCTACACCGCACGCTACGGCAACATCTACACGACGCTGCAGCTCGTCCAGCTGTTCGACCGCGCTTACGGCCGGTTTGCGCCTGCCGAGGACGTCTGGACCGCGCCGGATGGCGGAGGCGTGGTCGATCCGTTCCGCCCCACCATTCAGCCTGGCGGCTTCGCATCGGAGGCGGAGATGCGCGCGGACCGGACGCAACATCTCGCGCGGGTACGCGAAGCGTTCGAGACGCTCGACATATTGGTGTTCACGCTCGGGCTGACCGAGGCCTGGATATCGAAGGAGGACGGTGCCGCCTTCCCGCTCTGCCCGGGTGTGGCAGGAGGAGCCTTCGACCCAAACCGCCATGAATTCCGCAATCTGCGGGCCGGCGAGGTGCGTGCCCAAATCGGCGCATTCGTCAAGCGGCTGCGGTCGGTGAACCCGGCTGCGCGGGTGGTGCTGACCGTGTCACCCGTTCCGCTTGCGGCGACTGCGTCAGGCAATCATGTCCTGCCGGCGACGATCTATTCCAAGTCGGTCCTGCGCGTGGCCGCACAGGAGGCGGCCGAAGAGCTCGAGGGGGTGTTCTATTTCCCCTCCTACGAGATTGTCACCGGCCCGCAGGCGCGCGGGCGCTTCTTCGCCGACGATCTGCGCGAGGTGACGGAAGAAGGGGTAGAGCACGTGATGCGGGTCTTCCTGCGCCATGCAGCCGGGATCGAGGGTACTTCCGCGCCAGGGGAGCAGAGGGCTCCGCAGGATCGGTTCACGGCCGACATCACGCGCTGGGTGGAGACGATGTGCGACGAGGCGATGCTCGACGGCGAAGATGCCTGATCGCCGTCCGCAGCGCATCAATCTGCTCGCCATCGGGCAAAGTCACGTCGCTGCCATCCGTGCAGCCGCCAAGACGCATCGCGAAACCTATCCGGACGAGCCGCGCACGCGCGTGATCCACACGCTGGAGGCGGTGCATGCCCCCGAGTTCGAAGGCGTGACTAATGACAATTACGGCGGCGCCCGGCTCGGCCCTAGGCTGGCGGCCGCGATCGAAGACCAGATCGTGCGCCACCGGCCGCGCGTCGCTTCGGTGATCGGCGGCAATGCGCACAATATGCTGACGCTGATGCGCCATCCGCGCCCGTTCGATTTCCATCTCTCCGGCTACGACCAAAGGCCGCCGCTCGATCCGGATGCGGAAATCGTGCCGGAGGCGCTGGTGCGGGCTGCGCTGGCGGCAAAGATGCAGCCGGACTTTGCGCGCCTGCGCCTGCTGGGTGAGCTCGCCGGCAGCTTCATCCACATCGAAAGTCCGCCGCCGCTCCGCGACGAGGAATTCATCGCAGCACGCGCGGAAGCATGGTTTCGGGACCAAAGCCCCGGCACGATCACGGTGGCGCCACCGGGCCTCCGCTGGCGGGCATGGCGGCTTGCCTCCCGGCTGATGCGCACCGCTGTGGAGGCGGCTGGTGCGCGCTTCATGCCGGTGCCGCTGCAGGTTCAGGATCAAGACGGTTTTCTGAAACCCGAATATGCCGCCGATCCGACACACGGCAATGAAGCTTATGGCGCGGCGCTGATCCGGGCATTGGAGGATTTCTAGCGCCGCTGCCGGTACGGCGGAAACTAGACCTCTTCCCGCGGTCTCGCTACCGATCCCGCCGATGGCCGACGGATTTGCCAGAGTGGCGGCGGAAGACGCCTATCGTGCGACGATGCGCCAGCGTGCCGCCAAATGGCCGGTTCGCGGCTCGGCGCGGATCGAGCCAACGGCCAAGCCGGCGATCGTGCCGAGCTTCACGCTGGCACGCGGCGCGTCTGTCTTCACGATCGGTTCCTGCTTCGCCCGCAACATCGAGATCGCGCTGCGCGATCACGGCTTGCGCATTCCGACGCTCGACCTGCAAATCCCCCAGAACGAGCTCATGCAGGGGTCCATGCTGCGGACCGGCATCCTCAATAAATACACCCCCTTCTCGATGCTCAACGAGATCGACCAGCTCGACGCGGAGGATGATGGTGGCCGTTTCCTGATCGAACTCGGGGACGATGCCTGGTGGGACGGCCAGCTGCATAGCCACGAGCCGGTGACGCGCGAGCGGGCCCTGAAGCGGCGCCAACGCATTCGCCGCCTCTACGCGGAAGCGATCGCCGAAAGCGCGCTGGTGATCGTGACGCTGGGCCTGGTAGAGGCGTGGTGGGATGAGGCCGAGCAGCTTTATCTGAACGATGCTGTCCCGCGTGCCGTGATCGACCGGCATCCCGGCCGCTTCTTTTTCGAGGTGCTTTCGCCTGAAAAGGTGATTGATGCAGTCATGCGGCTGGTAGCGGCGTTGCACGCGCGCAATCCTGCGCAGCGCATGCTGTTGACCGTCTCGCCTGTGCCACTGCATCGCTCTTTTACCGGTGGCGACGTGCTGACGGCCAATAATTACAGCAAGTCCGCGCTTCGTGCGGCCGCCGAGGTCGCCGTACGCAGCTTCGATCATGTCGATTATTTCCCTTCGTTCGAGACGGTAACCATGTCGGATCGCGCAATCGCGTGGGAAGACGATCTGGCGCACGTCACCCCGGCGATGATCGAGCTCAACGTCAGCCGGATGATTGCGGATTATATGCCCGCCGCCGACGAAACCGCCGCATGAGCCGCGTCGCGATCCTTGTGCTGGGCATGCACCGCTCGGGGACGTCGGCGCTGACGTGGCTGCTCGGACGGCTCGGCGCAGCGTTGCCCAAAGATGCGATCGAGGCGAGCGGCGACAATGCGCGGGGATATTGGGAATCGCAGGCGCTGGTAAAAGCCGACGATCAGTTGCTGCGGGTGGCGCGGTCGAGCTGGTTTGATCCGCGTCCGCTCGATCTGTCGCGCCTCAGCGAGGATGGACTGCGCTCGCGCAAGGCACGCATGCGTGAAGCGATCGAGGCCGCATGGGGCGTGGCTCCCTTGCTGGCGATCAAGGATCCGCGTCAGTGCCGCTTCGTGCCCGTTGTCGCGGACGTGCTACAGGAAATGGGGATCGAACCGCGCGCGTCGTTGATGCTGCGCAACCCGGGCGAGATTGCCCGATCGCTGGAGACCCGCGACGGGACGACGCCGGCTTATGCGCATCTGTTGTGGCTGCGGCACATGATCGATGCGGAGCGTGCGACACGTGGCATGACGCGCGCGATCGTCGACTATGACGGCATGCTGGCCGACTGGCGCGATACGCTCATGCGCCTCACATTGCTTGTGGGACGGGACGGGTGGCAGCCTGACGACCGGACTTCCGCCGAGATCGACGCCTTCCTCGACCCCGGGTTACGCCATCATCGCATGGGATCAGCTACACTGGAGGAGCCGCTGGCAGGCATTGTTGCGGCGGTCGATGCGGGACTGCGTGCGCTGATGGCACGCGACGACGATACGGCGCGCGACCGGCTCGACCGCGCCTATGCCATGCTCGACGCGGCGCCATGGCTGGAGGGCGATATCGTGCACGATGCACTGCGCCACAGCCGCGCCGGTACGGCGCAGCCCGAGGGCAAGGCCGAGCCCGAGGCCCAGCCCGAGCCCGACCAAGCGAAACTGGCAGAGGTGATACCCGCGCAAGCGACGGCCGCCCCGGATCCATCGGGCGATGCGGCATTGATCCGCGGTAGCGGCCTGTTCGATGCTGATTATTATCTCGGCCGCTATCCGGATGTGGCAGACAGCGGGCTCGATCCCATCGACCATTATCTGAAGGTCGGCGCGGCCAAAGGCTATGACCCAAGCCCGTTATTCGACACCGGCTATTATGCCCGGCAGATGGCGCGGCGAATGAACGCGCCGAGCAGCGGACGCTGATGCGCGCAGCAATCCACCTTCATCTCTTCTATCCGGATGTCGCGCTTGAACTGATCGACCGCGTGGCGCGGTTGGGTCGTCCGGACATCGATGTGCTGGCGACATTTCCCGACGTGCTCGATGCCGACGTCGATCGGGCGCTCGACAGGATTCCGGGTCGCGTTCTGCGGATCGAGACGCCAAATCGAGGATGGGACATCGGCCCGCTTCTCCACCTTTTGCCGACAATTCGGGAGGAGGGATATGGGGCGGTCTGTCACCTCCACACCAAGAAAGGCGATTCGGGCTATGCCGCGGAATGGCGCGCGATCGCCTATGACGGACTGATCCGGGATGACGCGCTCGTCACGCGCATCCTGAGTGCGTTTGAGGATCACCCCGAGCTGACGCTGGCCGGGCCGGCGGCACTCTATAAATCCGCGGCCAGCCATCAGTTCGGCAACGCCGACATATTGTCCGTGCTCGCGCCCAGGCTGATGGCGCCGCTTTATCCGCTGGCGGACTGGGGCTTTTTCGCGGGCACATTATTCTGGGTGCGGCCTGCTTTGCTTGAACGCATCGCTGCCTTGGCCGAATTCGAAGGCCATGATGCGACGCGCGACGGAACGCTCGCGCACGCTTTGGAACGGCTGATCGGGCTGGCACCAGTCGCGCTGGGCGGCAAGATCGGACTGGTAGATGACGAGGGTCAGCTGACCCTGGGGTGCGCGCCGGGATCGCCCGATCAGGCGCCGGTCATCCGCACTTTGGTCGAGCGCGCCGAGCGGTTCGTGGCGCCGCTTGACGCGGAATTGTCCGCTCTGATCGCTGCTCGCAATCCGCTGGTAGATTACATTCGGCACGGGCGCGATGCCGACGCCCTCGACCCCAACCCTTATTTCTCAACCCAATTTTATCTGCGCGTCCATCCCGATCTGGCGGCGGCAGGAGTCCATCCGTTCGAACATTATACCAATCATGGCGCCGTCGAGGGGCGATCGACCGGCCCCCTGTTCGACGGGGCATATTATCGGGCAGCTTATGACGACGTGACCGGAGATCCGCTGCGCCATTTCGTGGAGGTTGGCGCACGCGAGGGGCGAGTGGCCATCCCGATCAGCCGGCCGGAATATCAAGCCGCCGACGACCGGCCGCGCCGTTTCTATCGGCATTTCGACGTGGCCGGCGAGGCGGCTTTCTTACGCCGCATTGCGGGTCTGCCCCCGAAAGTCGTGGCTGCGGCGGCAGCGACGCGCGTGTCGGTGGTCATGCCAGCCTGGAATCGCGAAGCGACGATCGCGGCAGCCATCCGTTCGGTGCTGTCGCAGACGCACGAGAATCTCGAACTGATCGTCGCCGACGACGGATCGACCGACGAGACACGAGCGGCGGTTGCCCCCTTCCTCGGCGATCCGCGCGTGCGATGGCTGGATGGGCCGCATGGCGGCGTCTCGGCAGCGCGCAATCGCGGGCTGGCGGCCGCCACTGGCGATATCGTTGCCTATCTCGACAGCGACAATCGCTGGATGGGCTGGTTCCTGGAGGTGATGACCCGCTTCATGACGGCGGAGCGCGTCGACGCCGCCTATAGCGCCATCGCTCTACGCGATGATCTCGGCCACCTTACCGGCTATCGCGGCGACGATTTCGACTGGGAGGCGTGCCTTAGCCAGAATTATGTCGACCTCAATGCCTTCTGCCACCGCCGCGCGCTGATAGAGACGGTCGGCGCGTTCGATCCACGGCTGCGGCGCATGGTCGACTGGGATCTGATCCTGCGCGTCGGCAAAAATCGCAATGTCGGCTACGCGCCGTTCGTCGGTTGCGACTATCATGATGGCAAAGCGGACCCCGGCCGCATCACCACCGCCGAACCTGCAGCGTTCCAGAAGCTGGTCTGGACCAAGAACCGCTTCGAACTGGAGGTCGGGAGCCCGGCTTTTCTCGAGCGCCTGAAGTTAAGCTTCGCGATCAAGATCGCCGCGCCCGAGCATGAAAAGGATGCCTGGGGCGACTGGCATTTCGCAGACTCGCTCGCAGAGGCGATTCGGCGGCTGGGCCATGATGTCCATGTCGATTTTCGCGGCAGGTGGGGCGGGCGCGCTTTGGCGGACGAGGATGTGGCCATCAGCCTGCGTGGGCTCATCGCCTATGAGCCGCGCCCCGGCCAACTCGCTTATCTATGGAATATCAGCCACCCCGATCAGGTTTCGTACGAGGAATATGACCGTTATTCGCGCGTCTATGTCGCCTCGGAAAGCTATGCCGGCCTGCTGGATCATATCGTCCGCCCGCCGGTAAGCGCGCTGCTGCAGGCGACCGATCCGGACCGCTTTCATCCGCTGGACAATCCGCCCGCTGGCCCGGACCTGCTGTTCGTCGGCAATTCGCGCGGGATCGAGCGCGAGATCGTGCGCTGGGCGATCGAGGCGGAGCGGCCGCCGGCGATTTACGGCGGGGGCTGGGAAGGGCTGGTGTCCCAGGATCTGGTCAAGGCTGACAATGTCGACAATCGCGTGCTGGGCGCGATGTATGCTGGCGCGGGCGCAGTGCTTAACGATCATTGGCCGTCGATGGCGGCGTTCGGTCTGCTGTCAAACCGGCTGTTCGACATCGTCGCGGCCGGCGGCAAGGCGCTGTCGGATCGGGTGCCTTCAATTGCGCGGACGTTCGGATCGGCTGTCGCCGAAGTGTCGGGACCGGCCGAACTGCAGCGCGTGGCGGACCGGCTGGTTCACGCACCGCGCGTGCCGGGCGCGGCGGAGGCTGTCATGGCGGATCATAGCTTCGACGCTCGTGCGCGTCGGCTGGTGGGCGATACGCTCACCGCGCTCGGGCTAGCACCTCCCTTCGCGGTGCCACCGCAAGCACCTCCACCGCTTCCCACGGCTAGCCCGCTGCCGAAGTCGATCCGCATCCACTTGATTGTGGCGCATGGTCCGCACGGCCCGCAAAGCTCGGCAACAATACGCCTCATCGCGCCACTCACCCACGAGACGGTCACAGGCCGCGCGCGGATCAGCGTCGGCGGCGCCGACACGGAGGTGCCGCAATGCGACATCTGCATTGTCCAGCGCGCCGCGCTTCCGTCCGAAGCGGCGGTCGATATGCTGGTCGCACGCCTGGCCGAGCTCGGCGCTGCGCTGGTGGTGGATGTCGACGACGCGTTCGTGGCGATGGAGGATCACCCCGAGGCCGCGCTTTACCGGCCACTTAATGCGGCGATCGAGCGCGCGATCGCCGCTTCCGCCGAGACGTGGTTTTCCACATCTGAGCTTGCCCGTCTCTACACACACGTGGCGCATCGTCACGCGATCATGCCCAATGCGCTCGATCCGAGGATCTGGCGGGATTGGCGCCAGCACCGGCCCGAGCCATTCCGAGAAGACGTGGTGCGCATGCTCTATATGGGGACCGGCACGCACGGGTCAGACTTCGCGCTGATCCGCCCTGCACTGGAACAACTCGCGGAGGAGCGGCCCGGCCGGTTCGAGCTGACCCTCATCGGTATCGCAGCCGATATCGAGCCGGCCTCCTGGCTCCGCCGCCAATCGCCACCCGCCGAGGTCATTCCCTACGCCCGCTTCGTCCGCTGGTTGCGCGCGCAGGGGCCGTACGATGCCGGTTTGGCGCCGCTGGCGGACACGCGCTTCAATCGCGCCAAGTCGGATATCAAACTGCTCGATTATGCCGCGCTGGGGATGTTGCCGGTCGTCCAGGACTGCGATGCCTATCGCGTCGATAGAAAGGCGAGAGATGTCGCACTCTATGCGTCAGACTGGCTCGAGACGCTGCGTCAGGTGGTAGACGACCGCGATACCGCACGCGCCCGCGCGGCTGGCGCGCAATCCTATGTTTGGCAGCACCGTTCCATCGCCGGGCGTGCCGCGCCGATGATTGCGCGATTGGAGGCGTTGCTATGAAGGGCCTTGCTGTCGCCTTGCCCTTGCTGCTGCTAGGCGCGGCCGCGCCAGTGTCGCCACCGCCTCGTCTTGCCTTTCCTGTCGCCTGTTCGCTTGGAACAACCTGCGCCATCCAGAGCTATCGCGACGACGATCCCGGCCCTGCGGTGCGAGATTATGCCTGTCACGGCCGGACCTATCAGGCGCATGATGGCACCGACATTCGGTTGCCCAGCATGATGGCGCAGCGCCGGGGCGTGAACGTGCTGGCGGCCGCGCCGGGCACGGTCCTGCGAAGCCGCGACGGCCTGGCCGATCGTTCGATCCGGGACGCTTCGGCTGGAGCTGTGGCCGGGCAGGAATGCGGCAATGGTCTTGTGGTCGATCACGGCGGCGGCTGGGAAACGCAATATTGCCACATGGCGCGCGGCAGTATCGTTGTGCGTCCGGGGGATGCGGTGAGGGCGGGTACGGTGCTGGGGAAAGTGGGCCTGTCGGGCGACACCGAGTTCCCGCATCTGCATCTGTCCGTGCGTCACGACAGCAAATCGATCGATCCGTTCGCCTGGGGCGCACCGGCGAATGCCTGTCAGGGCGGCCGCAGCCTGTGGGCTGCCACCCCGCCCTACCGTGAGGGAGAGATATTGGTCTCGGGCTTTGCCGGCGCGCCGGTAACGATGGGTCAGGTGCAGGATGCCGGCAGCGAGCTGGCGCCAAGGCCGACCCGCAAATCGCCGCTGGTGGCCTTTGTGCAATCGATCGGCTTGCAGGCAGGCGATGTTCAACGCCTGATCCTGCAAGGGCCGGACGGGGCGGTCCTTGCCGACAATCGCGCCCCCGCGTTGGAACGCGACAAGGCGCAGGTGCTGCTCTTCGCCGGCCGCAAGGCGCAGGCTGGTGGCTGGAAGGCGGGGATCTATCGTGCCGCATACAGCGTGACGCGCCGGGGCAAGATCGTGATCGCCCGCACTTGGGAAATTACGCTCTGATGGCGAACATCCTGGTCGTCCATCAGAACTTTCCCGGCCAATTCCCCCACATCACCGATGCCTTGCTGGCGCGCGGCGACAAGGTGGCGGCATTGGGGGGAAAGACCGCTGCGGGGCGGCCGGGTGTCGATTTACGCCGGTGGAGCAATGATCGCGGCTCCACGAAAGGCGTTTTCGAGATTGCCACGCGGGCGGAAGCGGATTTCATTCGCGGCGCTGCCGCTGCGGCGGCCGCCGGCCGGCTCAAGCAGGATGGCTTCACGCCGGACGTGATCATCGCCCACCCGGGATGGGGCGAGCCGCTGTTCCTGAAAGAAATCTGGCCGGACGCGAGGATGATCATCTTCGGCGAATTGCTCTACCGCAGCCATGGCGGTGACATCAATTTCGATCCCGAGTTCGGCGCCGAAAGCCTGGCGGCCAATGTCCGCGTGCACGCCAAGAATGCGACACAGGTGCTGGCGGCGGCCTATGCCGATCGCATTGTCTGCCCCACGCGCTTCCAGGCGGACAGCTATCCCCCGGCGCTGCAGGAGCTGATTCGCGTCATCCATGAAGGCGTGGATATGGACCATGCCCAACGTCGCGAGCATGCTGCCGTGCAAATTCCTGATGGCCGAAGCCTCGATCGATCGACGCCGGTCGTCACGTTCGTGAGCCGCACGCTGGAGCCCCTGCGCGGCTTCCATATCTTCATGCGCGCGCTGCCCGAATTCCTGGCGGCGTGCCCCAGCGCGGAGGTATTGATTATCGGCAGCGCCGCGCTGAACGGCTATGGCGTGGCCAGCCCCAATGGGCGCGACTGGCAGTCCTATTTGCTCGACGAGCTGGGCGATCGGCTGGACAGGAAACGCGTCCATTTCCTGGGCAAGGTGCCGCATGCAACGCTCATCGATGCCTTCTCCATCTCATGGGCACATGTTTACTACACGTATCCGTTCGTGCTTTCCTGGTCGCTGGTCGAGGCCATGGCGGCCGAGTGCCTGGTGATCGGATCCGACACTGCCCCGGTGCGCGAGGCGATTACGGATGGCGTTGAGGGGATTTTGCGGCCCTTCTTCGATGTGCCTGCGCTGAGCCAGGCGATGCGGGAGGCCGTTGCGGAGCCCAACTCTTTTACTGCAATGCGCGTGGCGGCACGGCGGCGTGCCCTAGAGGATTATGATCGCGCGCGGGGCACTGCAGCGTGGCTGGCATTGATCGACGAACTGCTGGTAGCCTGACGCCCAAATTGCTTCGCCACCATCTTCATCCCGACCGGCGCGGCACATAAAAAAAGAGCCGGTCCCGACGGACCGGCTCTCCTTTTTGACAGGTTCTACGAGATTAGGAGAACCAATCCGTGTGAACAGCCGACGCGGTCGTGTTGAGAACGCGAAGAACTTCGTCGACCTGGGTCGTGCTGCCGGCATCGCTCCAGAACAGGTACGTATCCGCACCAACCTGGATCGCGACGACGTCGCTGGCATTGGCTGCGCCTGCGAACAAACCGTTGGCAATCGCCAGCGCGCCGTCCACATTCGTAACCGTCGTGCCGGTCGTGTCCGTCAGAACGGCGTTGACCGTTGCAACGGTGATGTCGAGCGTGTCGCCCTGAGCCTTGCTGAAGTCGTAAACCGCATCAGTGAAGTTGTGGCCGGTCGACGAGGTCACGTCCGCAGTGCTAGCATCGCCAACCGCGAACTGGAACTTGTCAGCACCCAGGCCGCCGGTCAGTAGGTCATAGCCCGCGCCGCCGACGACAAGGTCATCGCCCAGATCGCCGGAGAGCAGATCGTTGTCCGCACCGCCGCCAAGGGTATCGTTATCGGCACCGCCGTGCAGCTCATCCGTGCCGGCTTCGCCGTTCAGAAGGTCTGCGCCCTTGTTGCCCTGCAGGTAATCGTTGCCGATCCCGCCGGTGATGTTGTCATTGCCTGCGCCGCCATACAGACGGTCATTGTCGGCACCACCGTCGATGCGGTCGTTGCCGGCATTGCCCTGGATGTAGTCGTTGCCGCCAGCGCCGTTGAGCGTGTCGTCACCGTCGGTGGTGCCGGAAGCGCCCGCCGAAACATTGCCATAGATATGCTCGTTGCCAACGCTCCCGTTGATGATGTCGTTGCCGACGCCACCCTGAAGAACGTCACCCTTGCTCGAGAGGCTCGTCGCCGAACCGTCGTTAAAGGCGTTGACGGTGTCGTTGCCGGCACCACCATCGATCGTGTCATCGGTGTTGCCGCCGGTCAGCGTGTCGTTACCGCCGAAGCCGTAAACGCGCGAACCGCTGCCAGCCTGGGTGTCATAGCCACCCGTGGCGAGGTTGATCGTGTCAACGGCGTCGCTGCCGACCGCCAGCACGTCCGAGCCCGAAACGAAGATCAGGTCGTGCGCAGCCGACGCACCAGCAAGCTCATCGGCCTGGAAGGTAAGCGTCTTGTTGCCCGAGCTCAGGGTCGTGCTCTCTTCAGTGGAAGTGAGGCCGCCCGAGGTTGCCGCGGCGTGCGTAACCGTGACGCCACCGGCAGTGCCGGTCAGGAAGAACAGGGTGTCAGCTGCCGTGAACGCCGCCGCCTGCGACTGCGTCATGCTTTCAAAAATATAATTCGCCATTTAAGCCTCCAAATGAACCTTACAGTCCGGGCGTAGTTCGAAGCCCCCCCTCCCTAAAGGTAGCTGGAGGCGCCCTCCGCCCATGCCTAGCCACACCGGGGTGCAGTTAGCGCAAGCGAGCGCAGTCGGACACTTAGCTAAGCTTCGGCACCCGCGCAACCTCTAATGAACTCGGCCCGTCACCGTTGAAAAGACCGGATGCCACGGGAATCATGGCATATCCGGTGGAATGACCAGACTCGTTATCGCCCCTAATTGTTCCCTTCTGATGACAGTCACTTAAGGCGAACCGGCGCATTGTCGGCTCAATCCAGCGCGATGCTGTGATTTGTGAGCGAGTGAAAGCGCTGCAGTTCGTCGTCGAACAAGCGTTGCAGAAATATCACGTCGTCCTCGGACAATGTGGCTGGATAGTCGATTTCGGCTGCCGGCCGGGAGATTCGGGGGGTGATCGGGCCGGTTGGCATTGCGATTCCCAAGAAGGCGCAAATCCGGTCTATCGTGGCACCTGGGTCGCGCCGAAGCATGCCCGATCCCAGCAACAACATTTGCTCGCGCGGGAACAAATCAAGCGCGTGGGCCAATTGGCGCCCGTAAAACCCGCGTTCGACATAGGAAAAGACGCGGTGGAAACCGGGATAGGGGGCCGTGCCGGCCATCCTGGCGCGGCCCTCGCGGATAGACCAGGCGAACGGCGCGGTCTCCTTGCCGCGGGCAAATTCCATCTTCCAATGCGACCAGGCGCGTTCGACCGGGTCCCGAAATATAAAGATCAGCTTCATCGCGGGATTGTAGGCGCGAATCCGTTCGAGCGCGTTGGGCCAATAGAGGTAGATCGGCGTGGCCTCGCCCCACAACCGTGCCGGGTCGCCAAACAGGGCATGATAGCGTGCATAATCGGGCGCCGCCCAATCCACCTTGTCCTCGTCGTCGAAAAAATGGGCTTCCTTGACGGCGGGGAGCTCGAGGTCCGGCAATTCGGAGAGATAATCGAACAGGGCGGTCGTACCGCTCTTTTGGACACCTCCGACCAGAAAGCCGACCCGCTGCGACGGCGGACCCGGCCTTACCGCACCCGCGGTCACCGCTCCCGCAACGCGGTGCGCATCGCTTCGGTCATCGGACCAAGCAGGTAATCCATGATCGTGCGCGATCCGGTGACGATGTTCACCTGGGCCTGCATTCCGGGAGTCATGTGCACGCCATTGCCGATCTTCGCGAGCTGGCCGGGATCGACCTTGATCTGGACGGCGTAATATTGCTCCCTGGTCGCTCCCTGCTCATCCACGGTCGCATCGGCCGCAACCAACGTCACGCGGCCATCGAGTTGCGGCGTGGTGCGCGGGTTGAATGCGGTCAGCGTGATCCGGGCCGGCATGCCAACGCGTACCTCGGCGATATCGTTCGGGCGGACGCGCGCGTTCAGCACCAGCGGGGTTCCCCTTGGCACAATATCGAGCAACCGCTCGCTCGGCTGGGCGACGCCGCCTTCGGTGAATTGGGTAAGATTGAAGACATAGCCGTCGACCGGCGCCCGGACGACCGTCTCGTAAAGCGATTCGGATGTGGCGCGCAATTTCGGGGCGGCCTCGGTCAGCTTGTCCTGATCGACACGGATGCCGCTCGCCGCCTCGGCCTGGCGCTTTTCCTCAAGCTGAGCGATCTGAATGCGTATCCCGCCAATACCCTGCTGCGCACGGGCCATGTCCGACAGGATCGAGCCCTTCTGGCCCTTCAGTTGCGCCGCGCCACGCTCAAGGCCTGACACTCGTGTCTTCGGGGCATAGCCCAATCGGTTAAGCTCGCGGACGCCACTGAGTTCGTCTGAGATCGAGCCGGATTGCATGTCGACCGAAGCCATTTGGGCTCGCATTCCCTGGATCTGCGTCTGTACTTGCAACGCCTGGCTCTGCAACACGCTCGCCTGGCTGCGGTAGAGCATCATCGTCGAATTGTGCAGGGCGCGCTGACCGACGAGCAAGGCCGCTACCTGGGGGTTGGACTGGCGAGCCAGCAATTCGGGCGGGAAGCGGATTTCCATCGATCCCGCCTGTTGCGCCTGGAGGCGTGCGATATCGGCCAATGCGCTGTCATATTGCGCCTGCCATACCTCGACCGTCGACTGCGCCTGGATCGGATCGAGTTGCATCAGCATCTGACCGCGGCGCACGAACTGGCCTTCGCGAACATAGATGTGGCGGATAATCCCGCCGTCGCGATGCTTGATGACCTTGCTGTTACCCTCGACCCGCACCTGGGCTGCGGCAACCACCGCGCCGGTGATTGTCGAGAAGAATGCCCACAGCAGCAGGCCGAATACGAGCACGAGCACGACGATCGAGCCGGCCACGATCGGCCGCCGCAAGCGCAGCCGAATGATCTCGCTTTCACCCCGATCGAGTTCGGCGAAGCCGTGATCGGGGGTGGCGGGGATGGCCGGCTCACCGCGGACCTGCCGGACTATATCTTCAAACTTGCTCACGAGCCGACCTCCGTCAGCTTGGGGCGCGGGCCGGGCTGGGGCTCGGTCGGCCGCTTCGGCATGAAGCGCGCCAAGACCTGATCGCGCGGGCCATATTCGGCGACCTGGCCATTGACGAGCAGGATGATTTTGTCGGCGTGCGTGAAGATGGGCAGCTTGTGCGAGATCAGCACGATCGTCGCGCCGCGCTGCTTGGCCTTGCCGAGTGCCGAAACGAGAGCATTCTCACCCTCGGAATCGAGATTGGCGTTCGGCTCGTCGAGAATGATCACGCGGGGCTCGCCGAACAATGTGCGCGCCAGCCCCACCCGCTGGCGTTGGCCAGCGGAAAGGACCATGCCACCTTCACCCAATTCGGTATCATAACCCTTGGGCAGGCGCAGGATAAGCTCGTGCGCACCCGCCAGCTGGGCTGCGGCAACGACTTGCTCATCGCTGGCATCCGGCAGAAAGCGGGCAATATTGTCGCGCACCGTCCCGGCAAATAATTCGGTATCCTGCGGCTGGTAGGCGACGTTGCGGCCGAAATCCTCGCGATCCCAGGAGTAGACGTCGGCGCCGTCGAGCCGCACAGTGCCGCTATTGGGCTTCCAGATGCCAACCATCAGGCGGGCGAGGGTCGACTTGCCCGCGCCCGAGGGGCCGATGACGCCGACAAAGTCGCCAGGCGCGATCTTAAAATTTAGCCCGCTCAGGACGAGCGCCGGTGCGCCGGCGGGCGCAAAGCTGACCTGCTCGACGGTCACCAGGCCATCCGGCCGCGGCAACTGCGTAACAGGCTCGGGCGGCTCATATTCAAGCAGCATGCTATCCAGCCGCTTATAGGATTCGAGGGCATCGATCAGGGTTTTCCACGATCCGACCACGCGCTCCAGGGGGGCGAGCGCGCGCGAGGCGAGGATCATGTTGGCGAACAGCAGCCCGGACGGAATCTTGCGCTCGACCACGAGCCACGCCCCGACCGCGATGATCAGGATCTGGATCAGCATCCGCACGAACCGAATGGCGCCCGAGTAGAAGCCGCCACTCTGCGCTGCCTGCGATCCCGCCGCGACCGAGATGTAACGGTTCCGGGCCCATTGCCGCCCGAGAACGGGCAGCATGCCGAGCGCGCGGACGACTTCGCCGTTACGCAATGCGGCATCGGTGAAACCATAGCTGGCGATCGCCGCCTCACTGGCCTGCTTGATCGCCCCGTGTGTGGCGCGGTCCTGCAGGAAGGCCAGCAGGATAAGCACCAATCCGCCGCCCAAGGTGACGACACCGATCGTGGGATCGATGAAGAACAGTATCAGCAGGAAGATCGGCAGCCATGGCAGGTCGAACAGGATGCTGATCGCCGGCCCGCCAATCGCGCTGCGGACGTTATCGAGATCGCGTAGCGCCTGGGCGCGCGTGCCGCGCCGCCGCACCACTGCGTCGAACAAAGCGGCAAAGGTGCGGCTGGCAAGCTGCTGGTCGAATACGACGCCGAAACCGCTGAGAACCTGGGCACGGTAATGATCGATGATCGACGAGACGAGGAAGACAAAGGCGCAGCCTAGTGACAGCACGAACAGGGTCGCGCCCGACTGGCTGGTCAGCACCCGGCTGTAGATCTGGTTCGTATAGATGGGCAGCGCCAGATAGAGCATGTTCGATATCAGGCTGAACAGGGCGGCAAATCCGATCGGCGCCAGGCCGAGGCGCAGCGCGCGTGCCAGCGGGCTGGGGAGTGGGTGAGGGCCGCCGGCTGTGTGTCTGGTCGCCATGTCAAATCTGTCCTTGGGCGGAAGACACGCCGAACGAAAGCGTCATCTTCTCACAAATGGAATACCGGTGCGTCATCGGCGAGGGCGTGGGCCCAAAAGCGGGCAGCGGGCGCTGTCGCCGTTCGGCAAGCGCAATTGGCTCTGCGTCATCGGCGTAAGCGGACGGTTCATCAGCTCGCGACCGGGTGCCGCCGCCAACGGAACGGTTTCGGGAGTAGGAACATTTTCGCCCGCCAAATCCGGTGAATAGGGGCCGCGCGGGCCGGCTGATCCAATCCGGTCGAGACCCATCCCGACGAGGTCGAGAGGTGTCACGCCGCGATAGCGGACGCGCTGGAAATTCGCCTCCGGATCATAGACCTTGATGTTGTCGGCAATGGCTTGGGCGCTGAGCCCGCCGACGGCCGCAAGCAATTGCGCGTGCGAAACGTAAACCTGGTATCGGTTCTCGACGAGCTGGATCTGCGCGCTCTGCAATTCCTGTTCGGCGTTGAGCGTCTCGATGGTCGCGCGCAGCCCGTTCAATTCCTCGCAGCTCATGCCGGCAAAGGCCTGCTGTGCCGAATCGACCTGGCGCTGGCCGGTGACGACCGCCGTGCGCGCCGCGGACAATTGCACCCATGCGCTGGTCACCGCCTGCAAGGCGGAGCGACGCGCGACGTCGATCCCGGCCTGGTCGGCGCGATTCCGGGCATCAGCCTCGCGGATACGCGAACGGATCGCGCCGCCGGAGAAAATCGGCTGGGTCAGGGTGAAGCCGGTAATGAAGTCTTTCGTACCGGGGTCTCTGCCGAAATTGAGCAGTCGGTTGGAGTAGCGGCCTTCGGCACTGACCGAGAGCGTCGGGCCCTGCTGCCCGCGGGTCGAAGCCGCGCTCGCGCTCGACTGCTGCTCGACATATTGGGCGATGAGGAACGATGGATTATTCTGCTCCGCAAGATCGAACGCCATGTCGATCGTCCGCGGCAATGCGCCCAATTGCGGCAGCGGCTCGAGCACGCCGGGATTGTGGCCTACGATCTCCAGATACTGACCGCGCGATATGGCAAGATCGGCTTCGAGCGTGGCGAGTTGCAGCTCGGCGGCAGCCAGACGCGCGTCGGACTGGGCCACGTCGGTCAGCGTAACGTCGCCGATCTCCTGCCTTTTTCTATTCTGACGGAGCTGTCCTTCCAGCACCGTGACATTCTCACGCCCAATCTCGACCCGTGCCTGGTCGCGCAGCACGCCCGCATAGACCAGGACCACGTCCTGCACGATCTGCTGCTCCGCGAGCCGCACCTGTTCCTGCCCGCCGAGCACACCGGCGCGCGCCGCAGCGACCTGGCCGCGAATCTGTCCGGAGGTGTAGAGCGGCTGGCTGATCGACAGGCTCGTCTGCTGGTTGTCAGCGTCTCCGGAGCGGCCGCTCAGCGATTGATAATGATAGCCACCACTCGTGGTGACGGTGACCGAGGGACCATATTGGCTGCGCGCCTGGACGTAATTCTCGTCGCGCGCTTTCTGCAGATAGCGCTGCTGCACCAACTGCGGGTTACGGTCGTATGCCGCGGCAACCGCATCGGCGAGCGTCTCGGCCCAGGCGGCCGCGGGCACGCAGAGAGCCAGTGCGGCACATGCAATGTGTCCGAAGATTCTGTCCGGCAGGGATGCGCGATTACGTATTGAAATCACTTTGATTTTCCGCAGCCCGCGCCAGCCCCAAGGGCGGTCCAACGGGCGGCGCTTCATAGACGCGCATCCACCAGAGTCAATTGCAGGCGCGACGAGCCGATCGAGCGGCCCTCCTCAATCGCCGAGTAGGCCATCGTACATCCTGTCCAGCCGCGCACGATAGGCCTCGATCGAAAAGCGGCCGGCGGCCGTGAGCCCGGCCGCTCCGAGCCGCATGCGTAAGGCGGCATCGTTGTCGAGAGCGCGGATGCCTGCTGCGATGGCACCTACATCATAGGGATCCACCAGCAGGGCGGCATCGCAGGCAATTTCGGCGAGCGCGCCGCGGTTGGACGTCAGTACCGGCGTGCCGAGCTGCATCGCCTCCAGAACCGGCAGGCCGAAGCCTTCGTGGATCGAGGGGAACAGGACCGCGCGGGCGCCGCGGATGAGGCGGGTGAGAAGCGGCCGTGGCAGATGTTCGAGCCGCCGGACGCGTTCGGCCATGCGCTTGCCGTGCAGCGTATCTGCTTCCTCATCCGGCACAAGCAGGCGTAGTTCCTCCTCGCTGTGCCAGCCACGGCTGCCCGTCATCACCAACGGTGCCGCGCTCCCGATCGAAAGATAGGCCTCGAGCAGGCGGCCAATATTCTTCTTTGGCTCGATCGCGCCGAAATGCAGAAAATAACCCTGGCATTTCAGACCGAAGATATTCTCGATGATTTCCGCATCGCCGGCTGCATCCCCGTCCAGCGCCTTGAGGGGGGAGGCCTGGTAGGTATTCGTGACGAATGCCGGATCGATCGAAAACTCGGCGATGATGTCGCTGCGGCTGGCTTCCGACACGGTGCAGATATGCTGGCCGTGGGCGATGCAGCCCGCCAGCAGCTTGCGATATGCCTGCTTGGCATCGAGCGTGGTATAAGGCAGCCGCAACGGGACGAGATCGTGGAAGGTGTAGATATTGACCGCCCCCTCCAGCGTGATTGGTAAGGGATATGTCCAGTGCATCACCTGTGGCGGCGCCTCGACCCGCAGGCGCAGGAAGCGGCCGTAGAGCCGAAAATGACGGTGCGCGACCTCGAAAAGGTCGGGAGACGTCACCAGCCGGTCGAATAGGGGTAGCCGTTCGGCGAGGTTGAAAGTTTCGACCCGGTCGGTCCGCGGCACCTCCTCCGCGTGGGCGGCATGGAAGGGGCGAAGCGCGGCGCGCAGGATGCGGCGGCTGCGTTTGCGACGAAGGTGCGGGGTCGGCGGAACCTGGCCGAGCCGGTCGTAGAACATGACCTCGCGCATCGCGGCATCGCGGCCGGCATCGACCCCGAATATGCCCGTCAGCATGTGACCGGAACCGCGCAGGGTGTCCGCGAGCATGAACCCGTAGGTCGCGACGCCGGTGCCGTTCGGCAAAGCGAGGTTATAGCCGTCAATGCCGATGGAGCGCCTGGTCATGGTCCGTCCGCCATCACGGCGCCATAGGCGCGCGTCAATCTCTCCGCGAAACGATCGGGCGTGAACCGCTTGGCGTTCTCAAGCCCGGCCCTGGCCAGCATCGCGCCGAACGCATCGTCGCCCGATAGGCGGCGCAGTGCCGCTGCAAGGCCGGATATGTCACCCGGATCGACCAGCAAGGCCGCGCCGCCCGCCGTTTCTGCGAGCGCTCCCTTGTCTGACGTAGCCACCGGCACACCAAGCGCCATCGCCTCCGCCACCGGCAGCCCAAAGCCCTCCGCTAGCGAGGGCATCAGCAGCGCGCGCGCGTGACCGATCAGTGCGCGCATGACTGCGCGGTCGAGGTAGGGCAGGCGAATTACGCCCGGCGTTGCCGTGATTTCGGCGGCGACATCCTCGACGCCCCAGCCATCCGGCCCGGCGATGACAAGTGGGATCGTCACCCCGCTCAAGCGGTATGCGGCGAGCGCCGTCGCGACGTTCTTGCGCCTCTCGACGGTGCCACAAACCAGCAGGAAACCGCCCGGCATCAACCCTGCCGGCAGATCGCCCGCAGCGGCGGGAGTGGCATCGACCGCAAGCCCACAATCGATCACGAAAGGCGGTGGGCAGCCAAGCACCCGGATAATTTCATCGCGGGCGGTTCCCGACACGGCGATGAAGCGCGTCGCGCTCTTTCCCAATCGGTCGAGCAGTCGGCGATAGCGGCGCCCGTCGATATCGGTGAGCTCGGGGTGGAGCAGGGGGATGACGTCATGGACGGTGTAAAGGTTGCGCCAGCCGACCACGGTCATTGGTACCGGATAGGTCCAGTGCATGATTCCCGGCCGCCCGGGGAGGCGGACCGGCAGTGGGCAGCGGTGGATATCGAAATAGACCTGCGCGAGGCGAAAGATATCGGGCGCGAACAGCAGTCGATCGTCCCCTGCCGGTTCGGGCTGCCGCGCCTGGCGAGCGCCAGGTATCAAAGCGCGCAGCCATCGCCCGGCGCGGCCGAACGGCGCGGGCGCAGGCTGGCCAAGGTCGGCTCTGTCGGCAAGCAGCGCATTGTCGCCGCCGATCGCGAGGTGCGCGCGCTCCAGCTGGCGCGCATAACTGCTCACGCCGGTGCCAGTAGCGGTCACGAGCATCCGCGCATCCATGCACAAACGCAGATCGGACAAGCCTGCCGGCGGGGCACTTTGTAGTTGGAGCGGCATCGGCTACAACGCTCGCTTCTTCCGGTGTTCAGCCGCCGTCAATGGATCGGCCGCCATCGGCGTGCCGATGTCCCAGGGATCCCGCTTCGCATGATCGAGTTCCAGAATGTCAGCAAAACCTACCATATCCGTAAGTTCGAGAAGCAGGTCTTTACCGATCTGAACTTCAAGATCGAGCCCGGCGAAAGCATCGGTATCTGCGGCGCGAACGGTGCCGGCAAGTCGACATTGATGCGGCTTATCGCCGGCGTCGAGCTGCCCAGCGCCGGCCGCGTGCTCCGCAGTATGACGACCTCGTGGCCGATCGGCTATGCGAGTTGCTTCCAGTCGAGTCTGACCGGGGCCGACAATGCGCGGTTCATCGCCCGCATCTATAATATGTCCGAGGACGATTTGCTCGCCTTCGTGGAGGATTTCGCCCAGCTTGGGCCCTATTTTTACCAGCCGGTCCACACCTATTCCGCAGGCATGACGGCGCGCCTTGCCTTCGGTATCAGCCTCGCCATCGACTTTGACTGCTATCTGGTGGACGAAGTCACGGGTGCTGGCGACGAGCGTTTTCGGGCACGGTGCGAAGAGGCCCTGCTGCACCGGCGTGATAATGCGGCGCTCGTCATGATCAGCCATGATCCGGGCACGCTGCGCCAATATTGCAAGCGCGGCGCGGTGGTTTACGGCGGCACGCTGGTTTTCTTTGATACGATCGATGAGGCGAGCGAGGTTCATCACAGGCTGCAGATGCGCGCTGCCTGATCGGTACGATTGCAGTCACGCGCCTAGTTGATTAGGCTCGGTTTTTCGCGTTCCGTTCCGCTCGGCGGCCCTTTGTTGTTCATTCAAAAAGAGATTCCAGTTGAGCATTTCAGCGCTTCCCGTCTTGCCGCTACCGTACCGCGCCCGCGCGTTTGCCGCGATGTCTGCCTTGTCGCTGCTGGCCGGCTGCGCGTCGCTGCCTTCGAGCGGGCCGACTGCCGCCGAAATCCAGCGGGGCACGCGCGATCAGAACGAAATTGGCTTCCGGATCGTCGATATCGACGGACCTCTGGTTGCTGCTATCGGTGCGCGTGACGCCGCCGCGGATTCCGCCCAGCCGACCTTGTCGAGTCTGGCGCGAGCGGGCCGTAACGATGTGGTCGGTCCGGGTGACACGCTGGCGATCGGCATCTACGAAGTCGGTGTGTCGCTGTTCGGGTCATCCGGCGGTGCCGGCGGCGTGATGGATCCGTCGGCGCGAGCCCAGACCTTTCCCGAGGTGGTGGTTGATCGCGATGGCGCGATCAAGCTGCCTTATGTCGGTCGCCTCGAGGTCGCCGGCCGCACCACAACCGAAATACAGGCGATGATCGAGCGCGGCCTCAGAGGCAAATCGCAGAGTCCGCAGGCGCTTGTCAGCATCAAAAGCAACATCGCCAGCACCGTTTACGTGGCAGGCGACGTGCGTCAGCCGGGCCGCTTCAACCTGTCGCTGCAGCGCGAACGGTTGCTCGACGCCATTGCCTTGGCGGGCGGCGCAAGCAATTCGGCCGAGGATACGATCGTACGCTTCAATCGTGCCGATCGGTGGCTGGAGGAACGGCTGGGACGTATTCGCGCCGGTGCGGCAGACGACCTGGTGCTGACGCCGGGCGATCGTATCGAGCTGATCAGGCGGCCGCGCAGCTTCATTGCGCTTGGTGCTACAGGCAAGGTTTCGCAAATCGCGTTCGAGACCGGCGACGTGTCGCTTGCTGAAGCGGTCGCGCGGTCCGGCGGGCCGGCTGATTCCGTTGCGGATCCCTCGGCTGTATTCCTGTTCCGCTACAATCCGGCTAAGCCCGGCGACCCGGAAGTGCCCATCATCTATCGGCTCAATATGTTGCAGCCGGCGAGCTATTTCCTGTCGCAGCGTTTTGCGGTGCGCGACAAGGATGTGATCTACATCGCCAATGCCGGTGCCAATCGTCCCGCAAAGATGGTGTCCATCATCAATCAGCTATTCTCGCCCTTCGTCGCTGCTCGCGCCATCACGCGGTGAGGCCTGCTTCTCGATTTCCGGCGCGCGCTGGGCTAAGCCGCCCCGGCGCGCGATCGGGTCGCGCTTAGGGGTCGGGACGCTTTGCCGCCTAGCAAGATTGCCCGCATGCGACAGCCGGTTTGCGGTGATGCCTATCGGGACGGCCCCCTGGCAGAGTTTCTTGCCGCCTCGTTGCTCGATCTCTCCCAGACGGATGTCCTGCCGGCGCCAGCCTCGCAGGAGGTCGTGTTCGCGCCTTACCTTCTGCAGGATATGGCGGATTATCGCGGTGCACTGCAGCGCTGGTTCGATGGTGTCAGGATCGGTGGGTTCCTGGTCATCACCGTGCCCCACGCTTTCCTTTACGAGCGCCAGGATAGCGCACCGTCCCGCCGCCGCGCGACCCAGCGCCGGCTTTACACTCCGCGCGCGTTGATCGAGGAGATCGAGGAAGCGCTCGTCCCCAACAGCTATCGCGTTCGCTGGCTCGGCGATCTCGATCAAGGCTATGATTATTCCGCCACGGAGCCGGTCGGCCGGCACGACGTTGCGGTCGTGCTCGAACGGATCGCAGTGCCTGCCTGGGATCTTGTCCAGTCCACTCCGAGCGAACCGGCGCCGCACGACCTGTTCGAGGCCGACCACACCCGCATCGAGCGCGTGGCACGCGCGCCGGCGCATAAGATCCTGGCGCTGAAGCTCGATCATCTCGGTGACTTCGTTATGGGCATCGCCGCACTCGAGCGGTTGCGCGCCGTATTTCCCGCCGCCGACATCACTTTGGTGGTGGGATCCTGGAACGAGAGCTTGGCGCACACGCTTGGGGTTGCCGACCGCGTGGTCGTGTTCGACGCCTATCCCCGCAATTCGTCGGAGGAAAAGCCGGATATCGGTGGCAAGACCGCCATGTTCGATGCGTTAATTACCGAACGTTACGATCTCGCGATCGACCTGCGGACCAATATGGACTCGCGCTTCCTCCTGCGGAACGTGCACGCCTCGATCAAAGCGGGGCTTGGGCTCGCGGCGGACTTTCCGTTCCTGGATATCTTCTTGCCGGTCGAGGCGCATATTGGCCATTACGACATGGCCTGGAGTGAGGAGTTCGGTCCGGACAGTTTCCGCGCGCAGGATTATTGCACCCGCTCCTCCTTTTCGATCGCATGTCCTGGAGATCGGGTTCGTCCCGGCTATGAGGCGATTGTCTTCGGACCTTATCGCTCGCTGCCCCCGGGTCATTATGTGTTCGAGCCGTTCGTCGAAATCGAGCAAGGCGGAGCGGGCTTGCTCGCCGGGGATGTCGCACTGAACACCCATCGTGTAGGCTACGAGGTGCTGCCGGATACGCAGACCCGGCTGTCCTTCGAGAATCAGGAAAACGGCGCGCAGTTCGAATTCCGGCTGTTTCCCGTTGCCGATGAACCCGCGCCCAACTTCCGATTTTATGGCGGGCGGCTGAGCAAGCGCGGGACGGCAAGCGCACTTCACCAGTCGGAATATTTGATCCTGCTGGTCGAACTGATTGCTTTACGCGTGAAGGAAACCGGCTTGTTCGGCGAGGACGCGCCATGAGCGCGATCGTCGTCTCGCCTTTCTCCAACAGCGATATTCGGGATTGGCAGCCTGGCCATTTCTCGGCTCTGATCGGCCTGTTGCTGGATCGCTGGGATGGACTGATCCGCGTCATCGGCACCCGCAGTCAGGCGACCCGCGCGGCGGCGATCGTTCGGCCTTACGATGCGACCCGGGTCATCAGCCTCTGCGGCCATCTCGCCTGGGACGACGTCGTCGCCGAGGTGCGCGAAGCGGCCTGCGTGATCGGCAATAACTCCGGCGTGACCCATCTGGCGGGCTGGCTGGACGTGCCGACGGTCTGCGTGTTCGGCGGTTCACATCAGCGGATCGAGTGGCGCCCGGTGGGTTTTTCCGCGCGGACGGTCAGCCGGGCGATCGGGTGCGCCCCCTGCCATCTCCATTATGCGAGCGATTGCCCCTATGGCAAAGCCTGCCTCGGCCAGATCGAGCCGGAAGAGGTGGCGGAAGCGGTATTCTCGGCGATGGACCAACGGACCGGACAGGAGGCACGGCATGGCGCTTAAAGCTCGCACGCGCGGCTGGCTCGATGTTGTCTCACAGGATGCGCTCGACGCATTGCGCGGGGATGTCGACCGGCTAGCCGGGGAGGTGCGCGCCCTGCGCTCACGCTGTGAGGAGGCCGAGACGCGTCAAGCAGATGATGTCCAATCTGTGCGCGATGAGCTGCACGCGCTCGCGGGCCGCTTCGATGCGCAGGCCGACCGAGTCTATGTGACCGCTAACGATCTAATGGAGCTGGTGCGCAGGATCGATGAGGGTAACAGCAGGATCGATGGGAGCGAGAGCGCTGTCGAGCATCTCCGCACCAAGCTGACCGGCTTGGCGGAACAGCTTCGTTGGGAGAGCGACGATCTTCGCCACGCGCTGACCGCCATCGTCGAGCGCGTCGAGCGCGAGCGAAAGCCGGCCTGACGCCGCTACAGATACCAGGCGCCGCCTTCAGGTTGTGGTGTCATATCCAGCCTATCACGGCGCAGGTTGGGGTGCCAGGCCGGGTCATTGTCAAGCCAGGGTTTCCAGCGCGACAGGAACAGGGCGACATCATCGCCCGGCGGCAGGCGCTCGCCGCGTGACGCTTTCTCGATATGCACCATCTCTGCGAGCGGCGTGTAGACGATGCGGTAGCCTAATGCCCGCAGGCGCAGGCAAAGGTCCGTGTCGTTGAATTCGAGGCTGAAGCGCTCGTCGAAACCGCCGACCTGCTCAAGCAAGGACCGACGCGTGGCAAATACGGCGCCCGTCACCATCGACCATTCGCGCTGTGTCTGCGCCCAGCCCTGATAGCTGCCCTCGTGCCTGCGCCGGAAGATCCAGACGTGAGCCGCCCCGTCCCCATGGGGGGCCAGGCCGGCATGTTGCAGCGTTCCGTCGTCGAACAGCAGCCGCGCGCCGACCCCGCCGATGCCTTCATCGACCGCGAAGCTTTGCAATGCGTGCAGCCATCCTGGCTCCAGCAGCCGGATATCGTCGTTCATGAAGACGATCTGCTCGGTTGTCGCCGCGCGCCACAGCGCGTTCATCTTGGCCGCATAGTTGAAGGGCTCGTCCTCGGCTCGCGGGGTTTCAATCCGCTGCAAGGCGAACGGCCAAGATTGCGACGCCCAGGACGGTCCGCCCGCTATGTCGTCCCCGATCATCACCGTCAGCCGATCCATCGGCCAATCGGTTGCGGCAAGCCCGTGCAATAATTGCTCGACATAAGTGCCCGACCCGTCGGGCAAGGCGCTGCGGCGGGTGGGTACGATCAGCGTTACTGGCGGCCGATCCCGGAAACGGCGCAAGGTGGACAAAGTATTTGGCGCGCGGCCAGGAATCAGGTCGAATTCCTCAAAGGCAGGCTGACTGCCGACCATCATACGATAATCCGTGTCGTCCGCGCGAATGCGCCACCCGGAATGGGTGAGCAGAACGTGCGGAATCCGCGCGATCGACATGCCGGCCGCGTGCGCCCGGAACAGCAGGTCTGCGATGACGGCTGTACCCGTTTCGGGCCGTAGCCCCCCGAGTGACACCAGCGCCGAGGCCCGCACGATCACCGGCGCGCCGACATAATCCTGCGCCGCGAGCAGCGTGATATCGAATTCTGGCTTGAGCCGCAGGCGATCGATCGGCTCGTCGCTTTCGGCCGCGACATCGTCGCCATAAAAGATCGCCACGTCCGGACGATGGCGGGCGTGTACCGCCACATGATGCGCGAAATCGGGCGCCGCTACGCTGCCGCGCGGTGCAAAGGCGATCCAGCGATCGCGGTCGGTCGGCAGATCGTCCGGCAAAGTCCCGGCCGCGCCCGCCTCATCCAGTGCGACAGCCACGATGTCCGGTCCGAGGTCCGCCCGTTCGAACGGTGTGCCGCGATCCGGTCGGGGCGAAAGCTGCTCGATCCGGGGCGACGGGCCACGCCCTGTCATCGTGCTAAGCAAGCTGGCTTCGATGAGCGTGCCGACGCGATCGTAGGACAGTTGCTCGGCAATCCGCGCCTGTGCCGCTTCGCCGATCCGGCCATCGCTTGCGCCAATATCCTTCGCCGCCCGGATCAGCGCAGCGGTGAGCGCCGGCTCGTCGATGCGCGCCCATGTGCCGCCCTTGGTATAATGACCGAAATCCTCGCCTAACGTCCATGGTCGCGCCTTGACCGGATAGCCGTTGGTGGCATCGAGATAGTCGGTGCTGCCGCTGAAATCCGTCGCAACCACCGGCTTGCCCGCCGCCATGGCCTCCGCGATCGTCAGGCCGAAACCTTCCGAGCAATGAGGGGAGGCATAGATGTCGGCCAGCGCCCATAATGCCTGCAACTCGTCGGCCGGAAGCGTGCGGTCGATCAGGATGACGCCATCGGTACCTGCGGCAAGCGCAGCAAGCTGCACGCCCTCTTCCGGGCGGTCCATCAAATGCTTGGTTTTCAGCACGAGCGCCCAGCCCTTTTTGGCCAGGCCGGAAGCGGCAAAGGCGCGGATCAAGGCGGCCGGATTCTTGCGGATCAGGTAGCTCGATCCGTCGAACAGGAACAGTATGATGCGGGCCTCGGCGTGAAGGCCTAGCCTGCCCAGCGCTGCCGTTCGGTCCACCGCCACGGGCGGGAGCACCGGCACCGGATGCGGGATAACGTCAACCGCCGCCTCATCCTGTGCCTCGAACAGGTCCGCGCAGTAGCGGCTGGGTGCCCAGATGCGGTCGACCGAGGAAAAATCGTGGCGCCATGCCGGCGGAATATGGCCCATCTCCCATACCCAATAACCGATGCGCTTGCGCGCCTGGCCGACGGCGTGCCGCTGCTCGTCGGTCAACAGGAACCAGCTGTCCGGGTTGAGGTGGACGATCGCGATATCCGCCGGGCCGCCGAACTCCGTAATGTCGACCGCAGGCGCGAGCGGCTTGTGGATGTGGAACGGCTTCTTGATCGGATGGAGGTTGAGCCGGATGTCACAGCGTCGGAGCGCGCCTATGATCGCCCGCGATGCGGAGCCAAGGCCGTTATCGTAATTCCACGGCCCATAGAAAGCGACCTTGAGCGTGCGCCCCTCGCCCGTGTCGGCCGGGATCGGATGCGCGAACAAGTGATGATCGCCATCGCTCGGCAGGCGTTCTTCCGACGCCCGCACCGCTGCGTCGATGAGTGCGACGTCAAAGCCGGCCTGGTCCAGCGTGTGGCGCCAGCCCTCTGTGTCCACCTCCGAAAAGGCGCCGCGCAGCGGCAGCAGCTTCATGAATGGGAAGCCGTCCGCAATCAGTTCGCGCCATGCGTACAACGTGGGGTTGAGCGCCATCGGGCTTGGAAACAGCAAGTCCAGCCAATGCCCGCTACGCTCCATGTCCTCCGCGAAGCGCAGTTCGTAGGATTGGATCACCCGATCCTTGTCATCGAGGATGCGCACGTCGTCGAAGAAGCGGTGCAGGCGGTAGGAGGACAGCAGGCGCGGCTTCAACGCGAGGAAATAGGATTGGAAATGCCAGCGATATTCGTGGCTCTCGGTCAGTCCGATCAGGTCGGCCTCGCTGCCACGGATGCGCGCGATCAGATCGGGGAAGCCGGCGCCGGCTGCGGGCCCCGCGACGCTGTCATTGAGAAGATAGAGCGTCGATGCGCCGTAGATTTCAGGATGAAGATAAAGCGCGTGCGCCCAGGCGGCGAAATCGTAGCCCGCATTCTCGCGCACGATCACGCCCGCTACCGCATCGATCACTTCCTGGCGGATGTTCAATTGGCGGTCCGTCACCGCCAGGAGCAATACGGCGATATCCTGCTCGTTCAGGGCGCGCAGATAGGTCAGGATGTGCGGCTTCAGTGCGCCGGTGGCGGAATGGGTGACGAACAGGGCGATCTCGCCGCCGGGCGGCACGTTGAACGGCTTGACCGTTTCGAACCGTGCCTCCCAGGCGCGACGTGGCGGCGGCGAATGATGATGGGCGGGCTCTTGTTCCGCGGGAGGCGGGGGCGGGGCATCCTCGCGCGCGGCCTCTACCGACAAGGACAATGCGTCCAGTTCGTTGCGGGCATGTGCATTGTCGTCGATGCCCAGGCTCTCGGCATAGAGCTCCCGCGCGCGGTCTATATCGCCGGCGAGCTTGCGCGAGTGACCCCAGCAGAGCAGCAGATCCGCGCTGCGGCCGTCTATCTCCGCTGCTCGCCGGTAACTGCGATCGGCCTCTTCATAATCGCCTGACTGGGTCAGCATATGGCCGAGCTGGACCCAGATCGAAAAGTCGTCCGGTTGTTCAGCAAGATGGCGGCGATAATGTTCGGCCGCCTCCGCCCACCGGCGGGCGTCGCGCGCCCGGTTGCCGCGCGCGCGTTCGGTAAGGCGTTTAAAGCCCAGTAATTCGGGAAGCGAAGTCACGCTGCGGCCGCTTCCGCGGGCTGTCCCCTGCGCAGGCGCGTGCGGTAGCGCGGCGTACACAGGCCACCCGGGATCGCGAACTCCTCATAGATGCCGACCTTTATCTCCTCCAGCCGCGCAACTACGGCCTGATCCTGCGGTGCCAATCTATGATATTCCTGCAGCAGCGCCTCAGCGCGTGCCAGGTCACCCGCGCTGGCGACGATATCGGCCAATACCCGCAACTCACCCGGATCATGCTGCGCGACCTGCACGATCATATCTTGCGCATTGATGGCCAGAGCCCAGTCGAGCCGATCGAGTGCGGCATCGCGGAGCCGTTGCAGCAGGCCGTAATCGTGCCAGATGCTGGCACGCCGGGCGCGCGCTTCCAAAATCCCCCACAGGCTGGTCATGATGCCGACATCCGCAAGCTCGTCGATCAGGTCCAACAAATGTCCACCATCGAGATGGACCGAGAGCAGCACCGTCCATAACTCGAGGGCCTTGGACCCGCCCGTATCGCCGGTGGCGAGCGAGATCAGCGCAAAGATGTCGCGGCTGGTCCTGATGATGTTGCGTACATTGGTGAAATAGGGGCCGATACCCCCCCGGCTCAGGCGCGCCGATGCGTGAAGCAGACGGGGCGAGCCGGTGGGGGCATAAGCGGTCGTGTAATTGCTGCGCAGGAACGTCTGCAGGTCGTGATATGCCGCAACCGCCGCGAGCTGCTCGAGCGGTGCACTGACATGCTCCTTCGGATCCAGCATCGGCCCATTCAAGATCCGCGTCTCGAGTTCGCTAAGTAAGGCGGCAAGGCCTTCGCCGGACTGATCGAATGGTTGCCGCAACGCCATTGCAAGCGCAGCGCAAATTCCCGGCAATTCGCTTTCGATCGCTGACGGCAATGTCGGCAGGATGTTCATCCCACGGCTTCGTCGCGCGGCGGTGAAGGTAGCGCCGATCGTGTCCGGCAGGTGCAGGTGGCCCGTCCGCCGCACCAGGTGCGCCAGTTCGGCGACCGCGCGATCGACCGAGAAATCGGGAAACGCGGTCGCGGCCTCCGTCGGCGGCACCTCGTCTGTCCACAGCCCGCTCTGGTGCACGATTGCACGCTGTGCTTCGACGGCATCGGGCGCGAACCCCATGTGTAGAAACACGAGATTGTACAGCATCCGCGCGACGTCCGGCGCGCCCGCCGCGATGGCAAGTTCGGCGCAGTCGGTTCGGTCCTGGACCGTGGCGTCGTTCCGGGCGCTCCGCAACAGCGCACTCCGCAGCAGCATCTCCGCCGTGCGTGCTGCGAAATTGGGTGCACCAGGCGCCGCATCCGCCCCTGTTCCTGGGTCGCTCATCGGATGCGAGTGAAAGCTGGAAGACATGAAGTCAACGATCCTGGATTGCGGCACATCATAGGTATCCCTGCACGACCTCAAACACCTCTTCCGGCGCGATATGGCGGATGCAGGCAAATTCCTTGCCGCAATCTTCGCCGTCCAGGCCGATCCCGCAGCCGGCGCACGGAACGCGGCGGCTGATGATCGAGCCGGTCATCTCCTGGCCCCATTCGCTCCAGTTCAGACGCGCCATGTGCAAGCTGACCACGGGCGCGCCGCGCAGCGCGGCGAGATGCTTCGGTCCCGAATCGTTGCCCACGAATATCGCGCAGTGTGCGAGCAGGGCGTCGAATTGTTCGAACTCGATCTTGCCGGTGATCACGTGCAGCCTTGCAGAATGCGCACCCTCGGTGATCGCGCGCTCGGCCGTTCCCAGGTCATCGCTGAAGAGGATGATCCTGAGATCGGTCTGATCGAGCAACATGGCCATCAACTCGGCGAAAAACGGCCAGCGGCTATATGCCAGCCGGGCGCCGGCATGGATCACGGCATAGCGATCGCCGGCTTGGATCCCGAATGCGGCCAGACCCGCGCGCTCGGAAAGGGGGAATGGCTCGGCATGGCCGCGCGCCATCAGGCCCAAGCCCTCCACCAGCAGCAGTATCTTGCGGGACGGCGGGATGATCTCGATCCCGTTGACCGGATCGTGGGCATTGAAATCGAGGCCGGCGTCAAGCCAGGGCGATTGGCGATCCTTGAAACCGTAAAGGAAGCGGGCGCCGCTCAGCAGCAGCAAAGGGCGCGATTCATCGCCCTCGCCGAGATCGATCGCGATATCGAACGCGTAAGGCATCAGCGCGCGCCGCAGCTGATCCTGGGCCTCTATCGGCAGCACCCGCCGGCGCTCGGCTTCGCTTTCCGTAAAGTCGACCGTGACCGTACCATCGAACAGTTGCAGATGTTGGGCCAGCGCGACGTTGGCGGCCGTCATCAAACCGATGAGCCGGGCATCGGGAAAAAGCGCTCGCAGCCGGCGAATGGCGGGAACCGAGCAGACCAGATCGCCAAGCTGATCTACGCGTTGGACCAGGATATTGCGCACGGGGTTCGGCAGTAGCGCCCGCTCGGTCGACCGGACCACGCTTGGCGCCGCATTGATCGCATCTTCGATCGCGGCTCCGATGGGAGGAAGAGCTACCAGCGCATCCGATGCGGAATTGGCATCGACATCGACTGCGGGCGCCACCAGCGCGGTTTCGCGGTGGCGATAGGCTCGGCGTCCGCTGGCATCCAGAAAGGCCAGTTCGATCGCATGGCGACCGGGAGACACAGTCGAAAAGTCGTACCAGATGTTAAATACATATTTGGTCTGCGATGGCCCGCTCCCCTCGACCGGATAGGCCAGCAGCGCCTGGCTGTGGACCACGTCGCCATCTACCAGAAGCTGGATCTCGCCGAGTTGACCCGGTGCCAGCCGATAGCCGCGGATCGCCTCGATCCCGCGCAGAACCTTGAGATCGCCCCACCGGCTATGGGTACGCCGTCCACCGAGCCGGAACAGACGCAGGATGTTGCGATCGGCCGCGCCATCGGCACCGCCGCCACGCGGCAACAATTCCGGAATGACCCAGTCCTGTCGATCCGGCGAAACGGAGGCGATGGCGGCACTCGTGCCGCTGCCGACGGCGGCCAGCTCACGCTCGGCTTCCCGCCAGCCCGGGCTCAGCGCCAGCGCGCGGGCATAAGACGCCTCGGCCAGTTCGGGCCGACCGGCGATCTTGTAAAAGTGGCCGATTTGCAGCGCCAAGTCGGCATCGTCGGGCAGATCATCGGCGGCCCGCAGATATTCGCCCTCCGCTCCGGCGAGATCGCCCATATCCTTGAGCATATGCCCACATTGGATGCGAATGCGCGCATTGGCCGGATTGAAGCGCAGCGCCTCCTGATACAGCGCGGCCGCGACGGCATATTGGCGGGCGTCGCGAGCGGCATTCGCCCGCTTAATCAGCCGGCGTGCCGTTCCCGCGCCCGACGTCAGCGGCAATTCCCGCAGCAGCGATCGGATCACGTTCCGCAACGGCAATAGCTCCCCTCGCGGACCTCATCGACCCGTGGGTCCGGGCTAGTCGATTGTACCATGGCCGACAATTGCCTGGTCGCTCGCCCTAGAGCAGCTTCAGAACCGCGCCCATCACTTCCTCGGGCGTGATGCCCCTGATGCAGACGAAGTCCTTCCCGCATTCTTCGGGGTCATGATGGATCAGGCAGCCGGCGCAGGGTACCTTCCGGCTGATGATATAGCCGTCATTTTCCTGGCCCCACTCGTTCCAATTGTTCCGTGCCATGTGGACGCTGACGACCTTCGCTCCACGCAGCGACGCGAGATGCTTTGGGCCGGAATCGTTGCCGACCAGGACCGCGCAGCTCGCCAGCAACGTATCGAACGCATCGAATGAAGGGCGCTTATCCACCAATGTGAAGCGTGGCGATCCGAGCAGGTCGGCGGACAGCGTCTCGCGGGTGTCCGCCTCGTCGGTCACCCACACGACGCGCAGGTCGGTTTTCTCAAGCAGGCGCTGTGCCAAATCTCGATAATAGGGCCAGCGGCTGAATTTCAGCCGCGCGCCATCGTGCAGCACGACGAAACGGTCGCGGGGCGACAATCCGAAGTCGGACAACAAATTATGGTCCGGGTCGGAGAGGGGCAGCAAATTCGTTTCGCTGCGCAACATCGAAGCCAGCCATTCCACCAGTCCAAGCAACTTATTGGTGTGTGGGACCACCTCATGATTGTCGAAGCGATCATGCGTAAAGCCTTCGATCTCGACATCCAGCGGAACATTGCCGCTCCTAAAACCCACTAAAAAGGGCGCATCAGACAGCAGCAGGAGAGGGCGCGACCATACATTTTCCGACAGATCGATCGCCACATCGAAGGAAAATGGTGCGAGACGCTCGCGCAGAGCGGCCTGTTCGCTGAGCGGCATTGTTCGTCTGCGCTCGGCGGCGTCCTCGGCGAAATCGACCGTCAGCAGATCGTCGAACAGGTCGAACTTGGCGGCAAGACCGACATTGGCGGGCGACACGAGACCGACAAGACGCGCCTCAGGGAATATTTCTCGCAGACGGCGTATCGCGGGCAGGGCGACGACCAGATCGCCGAGCTGGTCCGTCCGCTGGATCAGCACGGCCTTCGGCTGGCTCGGCAGCAGCCGCCGTCTGCCATGACGCACCATGCTCGGCCGGCTATTTACCTGCTCCTCTGGCGAACGAGCGTCGCCATCCGCCAACGCTATCAATCCGTCGCTCGCCGGAAAGTCGCCTTCAGCAAGCGGCGCTGCGACCACGACATGTTCGCGCCGTGTCGCGGTCCGACGCTTCGCATCCTGTACTTCGACGGTGAATTCATATTTTCCCGGGAGGATTTTCGAGAAATCCATCCAGACGTTGAACACATATTTCAGATGCGCATCGTCACCGAATTCCGGGGCGAGCGGATAACCGCCACGCGGCTGCCCTCTATATATCAGCTCACCGTTTACCAAGAACTTGATCTCAACGATGGGGGTAGCCGCGATATAGTAACCGCGTATTGCCTCGAGGCCCCGAAGCGTTCGCATTCTGCCCCAATGGGTACGCTCGTCCCGCCCGAGCCGTCGAAGCTCGATGAAGTCTATCGGTGGACGTTGCAGCCCGGAAATCCCGCGGGGAGCGAGCTCCGCCACCAATGCTGAGGCACCCGATATCGGGTCCCCGCCTTCTCCCGCTAAGTGCCGCGGGCGCGCGGCCTCCTTGCTGTCCGACTTGGGTAACCCGGCCGCAGTAAGGCTGGCGAGTTCGCGCACCGGCTCGGCCCAGCCGCGACTGAGTGCGAGCGCGCGCGAATATTGTTCCTGTGCCTGGCTCAGGCGTCCGGCGCTCTTGAAGAAGTGCCCCATCTGCAGCGCGAGATCGGCGTCGCCCGGGCGCAGCTCAGCCGCCCGCCGATAATGAACTTCGGCTTCTGCATGCTGGCCACTTTCCTTCAGCATGTGCCCGCATTGAATATGAACGCCGGAATTATCCGGGAGTAGGCGCAAAGCCTCGGCATAGAGAAAGGCTGCACGTCTCGCGTCGCCGCGGTCGCGTTCCACATCGGCCCGACGGATCATGTCCTGCGCGATGCGCTTGCTGCTCTCGCCGCGGCTCAGCAACGGATCGACCTACGTCGACGGAAGTCACACATAGTCCATTACCGTCTTAAATACCTCTTGCGGCCGAATGTCGCGAATGCAGGAAAAACCCTTTCCGCATTCTTCGGGATCGTGGAAGATTGCGCAGCCCTGGCAGGGCACCCGGCGGCTGATTATTTTGCCGATCTCTTCCTGGCCCCACTCGGTCCAGTTGATGCGCGCCGTGAAAAGCGTGACCACATTCGTGCCGCGCAATGCCGCGAGATGTTTCGGTCCGGAATCATTGCCGACGACCACGGTCGCGAATGACATAAACGCGTCGAACTGATCGAAGCTCAGCCGTTGATCCAAAAGTTGAAACCGGGCCGATCCCGAGAGCGCATCGGGAAGCGTCTCTCGCAACCCGGGATTGTCCGACATCATCACGATATGGAGATCCGATGCTTCGAGCAGCATCAGCGCGAGTTCCGTGAAATGTGGCCAGTGGCTGAATTTGAGCCGCGCACCCGTGTGCAGCACAATGAAGCGGTCACCAGGAGCGAGGCCGAAAGGACGCAGCAAATCGACCGAAAGATCGTCCCGCCGAACGATCGGCGCATGGGCCTTGAGGATGGTGCCGAGCGATTCAACTAGCGCCAACACCTTGGTCGAGTGCGGTGTGGTATCCATCGCACTGTGCCGATCACGCGTGTCGAATTCGAAGGCGCCGGTTAGCCACGGCCAGTTGCCGCCGCCATGACCGTAGAGGAATTTGGCTCCGGAAAGAGGGAGGAGGTCACGGGAAACGTTTGAGTGGGCGAGATCGATCGCGATATCGAACTGATAGGCGGCAAGCTGCCGTCCGAGCGCTTCCTGGGCGCCCAAAGTCATCACGCGGCGGCGCTGGACCGGATCGTCAGGGAAATCAGCGATCAAGACTTCGTCGAACAACCCGAGCGTCCTGGCCAAATCCGCATTGGCGGTGGTCAGCAGGCCGACGACGCGGGCATCGGGACACAGCTCCCGCAGCCGGCGCAATGCGGGAATTGAGGCGACAAGATCGCCCAGCTGATCCGTTCGCATGGCCAAAATATTACGTACGCCAGCGGGAAAGGTGACGCGCCGGGCGTCCCGGATCATACTGGGGCGTTCGCGGATTTGCTGATCCACCGAGCGCGGATCGGCCGGATCTATCTCCACAATCCCGTCTGAGCGCGGGTAATCCTCCTCCTTGAGTGGAGCTGCGATCACCACGTGGTCGTGAAAGGATCGGGTGTCCGCGGCGGCGTCGATCAGCCGCACTTCGCAAGCATGGAGGCCATGTGAAAATGGGGTGAAGTCTATCCAGAAGTTGAACGGATATTTTTTCACCCGATCGCGGTCCCGTTCGAACTGCAGATCATAGGCTCCCTCGGGCGGGCCGCGGTGAATGCGAGTTCCGTTCAGCAGGATCTCGATCTCGACGATCGGCACCTTTGCGATGCCGAAGCCGCGGACCGCCTGCACGCCCCGAAGTGTCCTGCGGATCCCCCAAAAGCCGCTTTCCATCCGCCCGAGCCGGCGAACATCAATTGTCTCGGCATGTTCATGAAGCAGATCATTAGGTCTGGCTGGGATGAGTTTGGGTACCAGCCGGTCGAGCGCGGCGGCGCGCGACAACGTTTCCGCATCATCGGCGAATTGCGCGAGCTCTTCCTTGAGGGTGGGATGAATATATTCGAGGCCACGCGGAGCTTCGCTCGCCGCCACAGTCTGCCGACCGCGCCATCCTGATCTTTTCAAGCCTAGCAATTCGTTAAGCGGCGAGTCCCAGCCAGGTCTGAGCGACAGGGCGCGACGATAATGGGTTTCGGCCAGCGCAAGATCGCCCGCTGTCTTGTAGAAATGGCCCAGTTGCAGCGCGAGCTCGGCATTTTTAGGCCGGGCCTGCAATGCCAGCAGATAATGTTGCTCTGCTGCCTCCAGATCGCCGGCTTCCTTACGCATATGGCCGGCTTGTACGCGCCACCCGCTGTGGCGCGGGCGCAGTTTCAGCGCCTCTTCGAATAACAGTGCTGCCTCTTCGAAACGACCATCATCGCGCACGCGGTTGGCGCGTGCGACCATTTGCGCCGCGACCTGTCTATCCGCGCGGGGCCGTCCGACGAGACGCCATGCCCGCTCGATCCTGCCAAACAAGAACTCAATCCCCCTGTCGGAGCACATGGCCGGTCGCTCGATCACGCCATCCGACCCCGGCTCGTCGCAATATCGGTAGCAGGATGTCAAGCGAACATAGCCTGATTTCGATCAGGTCAGCCCGTCACTTTGCAAAACGCCGGACTGGCAGCTGGCCCTTTGAGACACGGACCGCAAGCATGGAAGGGCGGATCGGTGCGCCTCGACGAGTTCACCGTTTTTGTATGATCGGCCCTTCCTTGCAAGGCAGCCCCGCGGGCGCGCCATAGCGTTCATCCAATATCGAAGCTCGTCGTTTAAAAATCGATCTGGCGGCACAGAGGCGACGTTAACCGATCTCGCCCGGCTGTTAGCGCAGTGATTTGGCGCCTTCACAGAGCACCGCGTAAAGAGTCGCGTCATGCTTTCCTGAGCGCCGCGAGCCAAAGCCCTTCCATCGGCACCGCCTAGCATTTAGATCGCCGATCTGGCTCAGTTTTTCGGGCTTCCGCCTCCCACTTCATGTTGACCAAGGGAATTTCGTGCTCAATCTTCTGATCGGATCCCGCGTGCAGGTCGACGGCGGCGACTACATCTTGACCCAGGAGGGAGTAGCTGGTTGCGCCTTGTACGGTCCGTATGAGCGCCTGGCGCCTGGCAATTATACCGTTGAGTTCTCGATTGCTGCGAGCGGGGGCTTCGTTCCCCATCGCGACTTGGTGTGCGCGATAGTCGATGTGGTTGCCGAGCAAGGCAAGATCGAGGCGGCTTTCGATTTCGTATTTGCCTCTCAGCTTGCTGCCGGGGAGGCGAAGATCGTGTTGCCGTTCACGGTACACGAGGCGAGCGACTCTTTCGAATATCGCGTTCACGTGAACGGCTCGGTACCTCTATTGGTCGCGAGCAACCCGACTATAGCGCGTGTTAATGGGGTGCTACCTCCCGTTAATGTCAGGGAAGAGTCAGAATTACTCACGCTCCACCGCCCAATGTTGAAGTACCTATACGATCACAACGTCGATATAGAGATATTGTCGGGCAGTCTGGTGCTGAGCGTTAACGGAGTCTTCTTCAACGCACGCTGCTATGATGATGTTAATTTTGTCGACGAATTATTTTTCAAAAGTGCTTATAATGTTATCAGCGCCGAAAATACTTGCATCATCGATGTAGGGATGAACATTGGCCTCGCCTCGTTGATCTTCGCGGCTAAGCCCCAAGTGCGCGAGGTCCACGCCTTTGAGCCTTTTCCTTCGACATATGCACGAGGACTTGCCAATCTATCTTTAAATCCAGCCCTGGCCTCAAAGATTAAAACCAATAATTTCGGGTTGTCTGATAAAAACGAGGATACGACGTTTCTTGTCCATGAGACTAGTGACTCGGGCGCCAGATCGACGCGCGATCAAGAGGGAGGGACGCCGACCAACCTTTCAGTCCGAGACGCGGCGACGGTGCTGGGCCCGATCATCGCCTCGGCGCGCTCGCGGGGGTTGCAGGTCATCGCGAAGATTGACTGTGAAGGCTCGGAATTCCCCGTCTTTCAGTCGCTGGCCAAAGCTGGACTGTTCAGCGAAATAACCGCCCTCATGGTAGAGTGGCACCGCGTATTCGAGGGTCGAACCCAAAGGGAATTGATCCAGCCTCTGACGGACGCAGGCTTTATTAGTTTCGACCTCACGCCCCCGCACGGAAATGGTTTCTTCTATGCGGTTAAGGCGGTGTAGCGCGGCGCGCGCTCTACCTGGGATATTGTCTCTCATTATATCGGCGGACCAGTACGCTCGGACGGCGTGGCTCAGCCGCCAGTGGCACTGGCGGCAACCAATCGTGACGTCGATTGACCTTCACTGATCTCCGCCAATACGACACGCCCGCCCCGCTTATGCACGATATCAGCACCGACCACGCGGTCGATCGTATAATCCGCGCCCTTGATCAGCACGTCGGGTTGGAGCGCCTCGATCAGTTCGAGCGGGGTTTCTTCATCGAACAAGGTCACCGCCGCCACGCCCTTGATCGCACCCATCACGGCAGCGCGCGCAGTCTCGTCCTGGATCGGACGTGATGGGCCTTTAAGCCTTTTGACCGAAGCGTCGGTATTGAGCGCCATGATCAGGCGGTCGCAGCTCGCCGCCGCCTGTCCGATCAGCGAAATATGGCCCGGGTGGATGAGGTCGAAGCAGCCATTGGCAATGCCGACGGTCAGCTTCTCGCGCGCCCACGCCCAGCGCAAGGCTACCAGTGCCTCGCGATCGAGCAGGCGGCCGTCATTGATGTCCGACGTGGTGCTTTCAGCGAGGAGGGATGCGGCCAATTCCTCGCGCGTCACGCTCGCGGTTCCCAGCTTGGAGACCACGATACCGGCCGCGTGATTGGCCATGCGCATGCCGTCCTGGAACGGCATGCCGGCGGCCACCGAAGCGGCCAGCACCGCAACCACCGTATCGCCCGCACCCGAAACATCGAACACGTCCTGCGCAACAGTCGCCAGATGGAGGGGTGTCCCCCCGATCGGGAAAAAGGACATACCCTTCTCCGAACGGGTCAGCAGGATGTTGGCGCCGCACATCTCTTGCGCCCGCGCCACTGCAATGGCGGCCTCCTCGTCTGTTTCACAGGGCAGACCGGTGGCATCGGTCAATTCCTTGCGGTTCGGCGTGAGGACGAAGGCGCCGCGATAGGCGGTGAAATCCGTCCGTTTAGGGTCGACCAGCACCTTTTTGCCGGCGGTAGCGGCCCGCTCGATCACCGTGCGAATGGCACGATCCGAGCACACACCTTTGCCGTAATCCGAAAGAATGACGACGTCTGCCGCGTCGATCGCGCCTCCGACCTCCTCGAGGAAGCCGGTCTCGATTTCGGCCGAGCATGGGATCGCATCTTCATGGTCGACACGTACAATCTGCTGATGCGCGCCGATTACGCGCAATTTGCGGGTGGTGCGCCGGCCGGCGACTGCGGCGATTCCACGGCAGTCGATATCGCCCATGCGCCCGAGCAAGGCGATCAGCTCCTCGCGCGCGCCATCCTGTCCCGCCAGGCCGACCAGATTAACGCCCAGCCCCAAACTGGCGAGATTGGCGGCGACGTTGGCGGCGCCGCCTGGCACCGCGCGCTCCTCGGTCACGCGCATCACCGGCACGGGTGCCTCGGGGGAGATGCGGCTGACCGTGCCGGACATATAGCAATCCAGCATGACGTCACCGATCACGGCAACGCGATAGTCGGACAGATGGTCGAGATAGGTCGTCATCGTTCTGCCTTGGCAAGCGTAGGCGCCGCTGCAAAGCCTTTTGCCGCGACGCTGCCCGCCAACACGAGGTGATAGAGCGAACTCGCCGGCACATAATCGACCAACGGCAGGCCGACCGCGGTCACGTGATCGGTCCATCCGCCGGCGAACGGCCGGTCAAGAAAGGTGCCGATCAACCCTGCCGCCATCGCGTCCGCAAAGCGATGCGCATCCGCATCGCCGGCGGCATGGCGCGTCGCCGCCGCCTTGATGGCTTCCGTATGCGGCCAGACGCGGTGAGAGTTTTTCAGAATCGCATCGTCACCGGCCGAAATCTCGTCGACAATAAGCCCGCCGGCGAGGCCCTGGCCAATTGCCGAGGCGTAGAGTGCATCGGCCCATCGGGTAGTGTCCTCGCCGGAAAGCGCGGCATATTCGCCCAGCAGCCAGACCCATTCGAAATGGTGGCCCGGCTCCCAAACCGCACGCGCAGAAACGCTCCAATCCTCGGCGAAATATTCGAGCAGGCGTTCGTTGGCGACGAAATGTTGCCTGAACAGCGCCACCAATCCGGCAGCGCGCTCGACATAGCCTCGCCCCGGTGCGGCGCGCTCAAGGAAAAGATAGGCTTCGAGCAGGTGCATATGGGGATTTTGTCGCTTCTCCCCGGGCGCCGGCAGGGCATCGAACAGCCCGCCATAGAGCGGATCGGTCAGTCGCCGCTCAACGAAGCGAACCGTCCGATCGGCCAGTTCGAGCAACCGGTCATTGCCGTTGAGGCGGTAGAGCGCGGCGATGGAGAATAGCACGAAGGCGTGCGCGTAAGCATCGCGCACCGGCGACACGATCGCGCGAGTGGCAGGATCGATCGAGAAAGCAAACGACGTCTCGTCACCGTCATGTTCGGCGAAATCGCGCTCCAACGAAGCCATCGCCCGCTCGGCCAGCTGCGTACCCTCGGTTGACCAGCCACACTCGGCAGCGTGCGCGAACACGAAGATCTGGCGTGCCTGCACCATCGCCCGATGGGGTACGGCGATCGGCGCTCCAACATGATCGAGCCGCTCACGGAAGCGGCCGGCGTCGGCGTCGAATCCCCGGTCGGCCCAAGTGGGCAAGGCCAAATCTCTGATCCAGGCGACATAGTCGTTGAGCATCAGGTCCCTGACTCTGGCGTGGCGGAGGATTGGGTGCGACCATCACCTGGGTTGGGAAGGAAGGCGCGCACGGCCGCAGCAAGATCCCCCTCGTTCGGCGCGATCAACAGCGAAGCTATACCGGCGCCCGCCGCAGCTTCAGCGTCGCTCGCTTTGTCCCCGATCAGGAAGCTGCCGTCGCGAGCGATGTTCCATTCACGCATCGCGCGCAGGATCATCCCTGAGCCGGGCTTTCTATCGCGATGTTCGAACGCGAAATCGGCGACGATGCCGTCCGGATGGTAGGGGCAATAATAGAAGGCATCGATGCGCGCGCCCTGCCCGGCGAGCTCCTCGTTGATGCGGCGGTGGAACAGTTCAACATCGGCTGTTCCATACAGGCCGCGCGCGACGCCCGATTGGTTGGTGACGACCAACACCGGATAGCCTGCCTCGTTGAGCAGCCGGATGCCCTCGGCCGCCGTCGGCGTGAGTTCGAGGTCCTCGGGCCGAAAGGTATAGCCGTGATCGACGTTGATCACGCCATCCCGGTCGAGGAATGCGGCGGGTCGCGTGGGGCTGTCCGGATGCTTGAGTGACGACATAGCGGTCAGGCGCGCCCGCGAGGGGCGCGCCCTTGGGTCAAGCCGCGTGTTCGCGGACGCCCGCGGCGATCAGCCAGCCGATGGAATAGACCAGCAGCAAGGAGATCACGACCGTGAGCAGGATCCGCCACCGCTCCGGAAAGAGCGCCTTTACGGGCATGTTGGCGTCTACCACGCGGACGAGGTAAAGCTGCTGTTCCTGGGCCTGTTGCAAAGCCCTCTCCAGGCCCGCGGCGGCCGCTTCGTAGCGTTTCGCTAGGAAACCGCGCCGCATTTCCAGCGCCTGAAAGCCGCTAATGTCGTTGGCGATCGCCCTGCTGCCGCCGGCGAGGCGGCCATTTTGCGCGCCTAATTGCGCCTGCAACGCCGCCACATGCGCGGCCAGCGCCTGATATTGCGGGCTCGAATGACTGATCATGCCGCCCATCGCGTTCAACTGGGCGCGCGCTTGCGCAACCTGACTGGTCAGATTGGAAACGATACCGAGCTGCGCCTGGCCCGATGCCTGCGGATCGATGTCACCGCGGTTGCGGCGAAATGCAGTCATCTGGGAATTCGAAATGGCCAGCGCCGCCTCGGCGTCGGCAAGCTGGCGCCGCGCATTGTCGATCGCGTCGGTATAGCTGCGCGTGTTGAGCATGTTGACACGCTCTTCACCGATCTGGATCAGCTTGCGTGCAATGTCATAGCTGTCCTGAGGATTGAAGCTGCGCACTTCGACCACCGTGATGCCGGTATCGCTATGATATTTTACCGCCACCTGCTTCCGAAAATAGCGCAGCAGCCGCTCGGGCGTGGGATTGGCCGGCGTCAGCCGGCTGAGCAAATCGACGCCCGGCCTGCGGAACCGGTCTACCAGTCGATCCTCATGCCGCAGCCGCTCGACCGCGTCATGGGACGTCAGATAATCGGCCACGCTCGTCGCCTCGTTTGAGGCTCCGCTCGAACCGGTCACCATTCCAATGACGGCGCTTACGCCGGCGGCCGGTGCCACCGAGCCTGCTGAGCTGCGCACCAGGAAATGCGCCTCGGATTCGTACTGATCCGACGCGTAGGCGAACAGGTAGAGCGCCACCAACAAGGTTGGCAGAACCACGACGCCGAGGAGCCATCGCCGTTCGACGATCCAGGCCCAGGCGCGGCCGGCCATTCCGATCTCCTGCTCGTCCGCCTGGCCGGCGGGAGTCATGAAGCCATGCATGTTCATTTGCTGATCCTAACTGATCCGCTGACCGGGCACATCCCGCCGCCGATGGCGCCAGTCACGAGAGATGAATCTTTTCGCGCATCATGCGCAGGAGCACCATCCCCATCCAAGTCTGAAGAAGGCAGAAGGCTGAGACATAGCCGTAGAAGGCGTAATCGTCGTTGGCCGATTCGAACCAGCCATATCGTACCGTCTCGAAGATGGTGGTGGTCGGCAGCCACTCCGCCCATTCGCGAATGCCCGACGGCAGCCAGCCTACCATGTAGAAGGCACCCGACAGGCCAGTCATGAAGTAGGTATAGGGATGAACAAGCCGTCCGAGCGTGCGCCGCTCATAGGTGATGGCGGTGATGACCAGGGCTTGGCCGACGCAGAACCACCACATCAGCGCCCAGCCGAGGAAAAGATAGAGTGGCCGGGCAGGCGGATCGGCCAGGCCGCTGAATACCATCAGGGTCATCAGGACCGCAAAAACTGAGAACACCGACGCAAACTCGAGCAGGGCACGCGAGAAGACGATGTCGAGCACCGTCACCGAACGGTGGTAAAGCAGCGGGGCGTTGGCTTCGAGCGCACCTTCGGCACGGCTGACGATACCACGGAACAGGATGAAGGTGGTGTAGCCGATTACGCCGAACGGCAATGGCTTGATATCCGCCCCATAAACGGCGTGACCGGTCTCGTAATGCATCAGGCCGATGACCGTGGCGAGCATCATTGGCTCGAGGAACATCCACAGATAGCCGACATTCTCGCGGCCGTAGCGGGTATGGAGTTCGCGCAGGATCAGCGCGCCAAGCACACGCATTTGCGCGCGGAGCGCTGTCAGGAAAGAGCCGCGCGGCGCGGGCGCGTCTGCTGAAACGACGTTCATCGTTCGAGCTTATGCAACAAGTCCAGCACGATGGCGATATGCTGCGGCCATGTCGGTGCATGCCAATTGCCGAGTCTGTCGATCTGCGCGCGGCGCTCGGCCGAGTCTGTGGCGGTGAGATCGTCGATCGCCCGTTGCCAGCCCGGGCCATCGAGCGGATCGAGAAACAAGGGCACGTCGCCACCCGCCTCCCGCAGCGCGGGCAAATCGCTGCACACTACGGGCACGCCAAGCGCGAGCGCCTCCGCAACCGGCATGCCATAGCCTTCCGCGAAGGACGGGAGCAGCAACCCGCGCGCCGCCGCAATCCGGCCCTGAACTTCCCGGTCCGGCAGACCGGCATGCTCCTCAACGCAATCGGCTAACACCGGGCAGCGCTCGAGCATGTCGACGACCTGCTCATTTTCCCAACCACGCCGCCCGACCAGTACCAGCTTCGGCACCGCATGCGCCCCGCGCCGTTCGGCCATGGCACGCCAGAGGTGGAGGAGCAGCAGGTGATTCTTGCGCGGTTCGATCGTCCCAACGCAGATGAAATAGGGACGGTCGGAGGCCGGTTCGAAGGTAGGTTGCGCGAATTCGGCGCCGAGATAAGCCACCGCCGTGCGCGGGTTGCGCCCCGCGCGGTCGAGCGTCGGCTGAAGCGCGTCGAGGGTCGCCTGGGAATTGGCGATCACACCGTCGGACAAAGCTGCGACGGTCGCCATGCGCCGCTCGTGCAACGCCGCGCCTCCGGGACGGGCATATTCAGGGAACTGGATCGGAATGAGATCGTGCACCAGGCAGACTAGCCGCGCATTCTCGCGCTTGAGAATGGCGCGCATCAGCGCGGGCCTGATCAGATTGTTGGGCGATGGCTGCAGGTAAATGCTCTTCGCGCTGGCCTTGGCGAGGCGCGGGCGCAGCGACAGCAAGGCCTTTGCCGCGAATAGCCGCAACGATGCCTGGCCGAGGCCTTCGTCCCGCCACCGTTGCTCGGTGACGTCCAGGAAGCGCCTCACGGCCTTGGTCGGCAGCCTTCCGTACATTCCGCTGGGATGAACCGCGGCAAAGCGCAGCCGATCGGGAACCTCGGCCAGCAATCCTCGCGCATAGGCCATCTCGACCCGATCGACCCCCGTGGGCGTGGGGTGCAGCACGCGCGACAGCAGGCGCGTGATATCGAGTATGATCTCGCTCACTCGGCCGCTAGTCTGTTCGCCAATGCACCGAGGTCGATCCGCTCGGCCCGGACCTCGGCCAGCACGCGCGCGACCGCGGCGGCAACGCGCTCAAGCTGCTCGACCTCATGAAGCGACGACAGGAAGAAGCGCAGGCGGGCTGCCTGTTCGGGCACGGCCGGATAGATGATCGGCTGAACGTTGATGCCGAGGTCGAACAGCCGATCGGCCGCGCGCGCCGCCACAATCGAGCTGCCTGTCATGATCGGCACAATCGCCGCGCCGATGGATGGGCCGGTATCGAGGCCGCGACTGCGAGCGGCATCAAGGAAATGCTTGGCATTGGCCTGAAGCTTGGTCACTCGCCCCGGCTCGGCCCGCATGATCTCCAGGCTGGCAAGCGCGGCGGCGGCAACCGGCGGCGGCAAACCGACCGAATAAACGAAACCGGGGGCGCTGTTCTTGAGATAATCGATCAGCTCGGCCGATGCGGCGATGTAGCCGCCGCAGCCGGACAGGGTCTTGCTGAGCGTGCCCATCCAGATGTCGACGTCGCCGGGATCGACGCCTGCGCGCTCGGCAATACCGTGGCCGCGTTGTCCGAGCACCCCAAGCGAATGCGCCTCATCCACCATCAGGTGCGCGCCATAGGCTTTGGCGATGGCCACCAGCCTGGGGAGATCGGGCACGTCCCCGTCCATGCTGTAATGACCCTCGACCACAATCAAGGCGCGTGCCGCCTTGTCGCGCGACGCGCCGAGCAAACGCTCCAGCTCATTCATGTCGTTATGTGGAAAGGCGATGCGTTGCGCGCCGCTCGCCAATGCGCCCTGGACGATACTGTTGTGGCTCAACGAATCATGCAGGATCAGGTCGTCGCGTCCGACGAGATGGCCGATCACCGTGACGTTGGTCGCATGCCCCGACACCAGGACGATCGCGTCCTCGGTCTCGTAGACCTCCGCCAGCGCCTGCTCGAATGCACGGTGGATGGGCCGTTCGCCCGACACGATCCGGCTGGCTGATACCGAGGTACCGTAAAGATCGATCGCGTCCTTTGCCGCCTGGTTGACGCGGGGATCGCCGTTTAGGCCAAGATAATTGTAAGAGACGAAATTGTCGTAACTCTTGCCGTCGATGACGGTGTGCGCGCCGGCAACGCCCTCGTGCGGTCGGAAATAGGGGTTGCGGATGGCCAGGGCCTCCCCCGCACGCTTGACCATGTTGAGGTCTGCGACGACCTCGGGCCGTCCCAAGGATGGCTTGACGCGGGCGCGCTCTTCCTGCTGCGCCGGGGCACGGTTCGAAAGACGCGCGAGCAGCTTCGCCTTGGCATCGCCGCTGAGACCAAATTTATCACTCATCGGAACGAGCGGTGGCACGGCCCTAAGGCAGGATCAAGGCGAGGTAGCGGCAGCGGCGGCAAAAGTGGGCTCGCTTGGGCTCTGTGCGCCGTCGGCTGGTCCTTCGATCATGGCCCCCTCGTGCCGTGCGAGGCGCTCCGCCATCTGCGCACGTTCGTCCTCCGGCGCCTCGGTGCTGCCCAGCCCGCGCGCGATGCGGCCGGCCATCGCCGTCAGCGTGGCGCCTTCCGACAGAGCCAGCAGCGGGATTGAAATGCCAAAGCGCTGCTCGACAGCGAGTCGCAGCTCGACCGCCATCAAACTATCCATGCCAAGCTCGGCCAATGCACGCTGCGGTTCGACGCGATCCGCCGCCAATTTCATGATTCGCGCGACTTCATCGACGAGCAGGACGGTGATGCGCTCGCGTGCTTCCTCGGGCGAACATTCGGCCAACAAAGCCTTGAGATCGACCTCGGCTGCTTCATCGGCCGTGCCGCCAGTCATCTCGGCAAAGAGCGGGGTGGCCATGAGCGGTAATTGCCGGCGGAGCGAGCCCCACCTGATCGTTGCCATGCCGATCACCGGCGCCCCGGTTGCCAGCATTGCCGGCAAAGTGTCGAGCGCCTCGGCGGCAGTCAGGTGCGCGCTTCCCAATTGTCGCGACAGCATCTCGCTCACCTGCGTCTCGCGTGCCAGATAGCCGGCATCGCCGATCGGGCCCCATTGTACCGCCAACGCCGGCAAGCCTTCAGCGTGACGTCGTTCGGCTACCGCCTCGATCGCGGCATTGGCCGCGACGTAATTGCCCTGCCCGGGGTTGCCGAAGGCCGTTGTCACGGACGAGAAGAGCAGGAACAGATCGAGTTGATCGCCGCGCGTGAGCCGATCGAGCGCCTCTGCGCCGGCGAGCTTGGGGCGTAAGGCGCGGGCGAAACGGTCTGCGTCAAGCGCACCGAGCAGCGCATCATCCATCGCAACCGCCGCATGGACGATGCCACCCAGGGGAGCCTGGTCGCCGCGAATCTCCGCCAGAACGTCCCCCAGCACCGCCTCGTCCGCGATGTCGGCGGCATAGGCGCGGGCGTCGACGCCTGCCGCAGCAAATTCGGCAAGCACCGCGTCGCCACCCGGCGTCGCCGGCCCGCGCCGGCTGACCAGCGCGAGATGTTTTGCTCCGTTGCGTACCAGCCAGCGCGCGGCTTCCAGCCCGAAGCCGTCAAGGCCGCCGCTGACAAGATAAGTATGGTCGTCGCGCGCGTGGAACGGCTTCGGCGCCGGCACGACGCGGGGTAGCGTCGTGCCCGGCGTAAGCACGATCTTGCCGATATGCCCGGAGCTCTGCATCAGCCGGAACGCATCCTCCGCATCGGCAAAATCGAACGTCCGGTGCGGCAGAGGCCGCAATGCGCCTTCGGCGAATAGGCTCGTGATTTCTTGGAACAGAGCTGCGGCAAGTTTTGGCCGGCGCAGGGGCAGCTGGTCGGCATCGATCCCATAATAAGTGACATTGTGGCGGAACGGACGCAGGCCGACGCTGCTATTTTCGTAGAAATCGCGCTTGCCAAGTTCAAGGAAGCGCCCGAACGGTTTCACCAACGCCAGGCTGCGGCGCATGGCCTCGCCTGCGAGTGAGTTGAGCACGACATCGACCCCTGCGCCGTCGGTCAATCGCATCACGTCATCGGCGAAGGAAAGCGAGCGGCTGTCGAGCACCGCCTCGACGCCAAGGCTTCTCAGCAATGCCCGCTTGGCCGGCGAGCCCGCGGTGGCGAAGATGCGGGCGCCGCGATGGCGGGCATATTGGATCGCCGCCAGGCCGACACCCCCGGCGCCGCCATGGATTAAGATCGTCTCACCCGGCTCAAGCTGCGCGAGCTGGCCGAGTGCATAGACGGTAGTGAGGAAGGCAACCGGCACCGTTGCCGCCGCCGCAAAGCTCATTCCTGCCGGCATCGGCATGACGGCGTGGGCCGCCGTCACCGTTTCGGTGGATAGCGAGGCAGGCGCGAACGCCATGACCCGGTCGCCCGGCGCAAAATTGTCGACACCTGCACCGACGGCGGTAATCGTGCCGGCACATTCGAGCCCCATTGTCGGGCCGGCAAAACCATCGAGCAGTGCCTCGTCGGGCAGCAGTCCCATGGCCCACATGACGTCACGGAAGTTCAGGCCAGCGGCTTCGATCCGCAGCGCGATTTCGCCCTCGCGCGGCGCGACGGGCGCGGCCTCGGCCCAGCCGAGCGAATCGAGCAATCCGGGTCGGTCGATCGCAAGCCGCAGCGCCGTTGGGGAGGATTCCTTGCCCGGCGGCAGACCGCGACGGACACGCGGAACCTGGCGGCCCTGTGTGGTCCAGACAATCTCCTGCTCGCCATCGGGCCGCAGTATCTCGATCGCCGCATGCTCGGCCGCCCGTTCCAGCGACAAGCCTGGTTCGAGCTGGACCAGCCGGGCGCCGACGTGCGGTGCTTCATTGGCGAGTACGCGGCGCAACGCCGCCAGCGCCGCCGCGCCGATTCCGTGGTCGCGCGTGATCAGCGTGATCTCGTGTTGCAGGTCGGCCGGCAAGGTCGAAAGTTGCGCGACCTGGGCCAGCGCTGCCGGTAGCGCGTCATCGGCGTCGATGATGATCGCGACGCGGCCGATACGTTCATCGCCCCGGTCAGTCAGCGCGCCATGCCCGGTCAACGCCCTGTCGATCGCCGTAGCTAGCTCGCTGTGCGGGCCTGCGATCCGGATTTCGGTCTCGACGGCAACAGGCTGGCCAGCCGAGCGTCCCCGCGCCGAAACCAACTCGACCGGCCACAAAGCGCTCGCCAGCGGCTGCGAGGCTGGTTCGGCAAAGCCGGCGGCTTCGAGCAGCGTTCGCCAGCGCGCGGTGTCCGCCAGCGGCGCCGCATCGGGGCGGAGCAACTGCCATAAGCGGCTCGGCGCGGGCTCTGCCAGCAGCAAAGCGCCGCCCGGAGCAAGCGCTGCCTGAAGAGCATCGAGTTCGCGTCCTCCCCAGCCCCCCAGCGCAAAGCTGTGTAGGCCGACGATGACATCGAACGGCGGCTCATCGAGCGTCTCGCCAGGCGTCCAGGCGATTGCCCGCACAGCAGGCAGGCCCTGCAGCGCCTGGCTCAGCGCAGGCAGATCTTCGCCATCGCCCGCAGCCACCAAAGATGCATTATGACCCAACCGGCGCAGCAGCATTCGCGTGGATCCGCCACGCCGAGCGCCGACCTGGAGAATACGAACGGGCTTGTCATTGGCCCCCGTCACCGTCGCCAGCGCTTCTGCCAATCCCTGCGCCGCGGCTTCGCCGGCCGGCGAAGCTTCTAATATCTGCTCCCACAAAGCTGCGGGTATAACTGGTGCTCGGCCCGGCCCTTCGGTCAGCACGGCCGGGAGCGTCTCGGCCGCCAATGCGAGCATGGCGATTTCGGCGACGGCACGCGGCTGGTCGAACAGAAGGGTCCGAAGGATCGCATCGGACGAGGGCAGATCCTCGTCGGTGAAACTCCACGAGCCATCGTCGGCTTGAGTCGCCACCCCGTCGGCAGCCAGCCAACGCAGCAGGCGGTCAAGAATGGGGCGGCTGGCGGTTGCAATGGCGCCGTCGCGAAGGAGGGCCTGGGGGACCAATCGATCCCCCGCGGCCAGCGCACGGAGCGCTTCGACCGTCGCCGACGTCGCGAACGCATCGGCCAGCAGGCGGCTTTCCGCCGCTGCCGTATCGGCCCCGCTTTTAAAAAGGTTTAGCGACGGGAGCCCCGCCACGGCCGAGGCGCTGCCGGCCGGATCGGCACTCGCCACATGAGCGAGATGGAAGAATTGCTCGTCGGCCGTTGCCTTGCGGCCAAGCGTTACGCGCACGAACCAGCAATCGAGCAGGTCTGCGACGGCATCCCCGGCTGCATCGATCAATACGATGTCTGCGCGAACCGAGCGCGGGCCAACGCGGGTCACCTTGAGCAAGGCCGCTGCCGGCGACGCGCCGTTGGCCTTGCGCAGCCTGACCCGTCCGAACCGCCACGGCAGCACGCCCGTCTCGCTGCCGAGCCGATCGGCGGCGAGCGCCAGCAGTGCCTGCAGCGCCCCGTCCACGACGTTGGGCGGCAGCAGGAAACCGCTGCCGATGTCGGCCGCGGCATCCAGCCGGGCAATCGCCTGCTCGCCGGCGAACACGTCGATTGCGGAGACGACCTGGAAGGTAGGCCCGTATTCAAGCCCCATTTTCGAAGCGAGACTATAGAGGGCGGGTGCACCCACCTGAGCGATCGGCTTGCCCTGGGGGGGCGTTGCCGCCGCATCGTCCGCATCGGCAGCCGCGATGCGGCCAGACATGTGGACGGTCCACGGCTCCTCCGAAAGGCGCGGCCGCGACGCGATGGTGAAATCGCCCGCTGCCGATCCGACGCGGAAGCGCACTTCGCGCATGACTTCGGGCTCGATCACCAAGGCCCGTCCGATCTCGACATCCAGCAGGTCGAGCGCAGGCGCGCCTCCATGACGCGCGCGCGCCGCACCGAGCGCCATCTCGATCAGCGCCGCCGCCGGGAGGACCGCCGCGCCGCCGACCGCGTGGTCCGCCAGCCAAGGCTGGGTTTCGAGGCTGAGATGCCGGCTCCATTCGACCGGCTCATCCCCCGTGCGAACCCCCAGCAGAGGATGCTCGAACGGAAGGGTGACGCGGTCGGTTGCTTCCTCGGTACGCGTTACCCAGAACCGCTCCCGCTGGAAGGGATAGGTCGGAAGCCCGCGGACAATAGCGGGTCCGGAAAAGGCGATGCTGTCGCGTATATCGCCACCTGCGGCGTGGATCCGTGCGGCCAGCCCCGCTATAGGATCGCCCTTGCTGGTCCGGCGTGACAGGCTGGGCAGCACGCGGCCTTCCTTGTCGGCGCTGCGCAACGCGTCGTTCAGGTAAGCCTGTACCACCGCATGCGGCCCGATCTCGACGAAGATACGAACGCCGTCCGCAACCATCGCTCGCGCCGCGTCCGCGAACAGCACGGGCTCACGCACATTGTGCCACCAGTAGCCGGCGTCGAGCGCCGCGCCGTCCAGCGGACCGCCGGTCACGGTCGAATAAAAAGCGGTGCTGGTCTGCGTCGGCGCAAGCCCGGAGAGGTCGGACGCCAGGCGGGGGGCGATCGGATCCATTGCCGCCGAGTGAAAGGCATAATCCAGATCGAGGCGCGTGAAACGCCAGCCCTTTTCCTGGGCCTGGCTTTCGAGAGCGGCAATACCGTCGATCGTGCCGGCGACCGTAGTTGCCTGGCTGCTGTTGCGGGCCGCAACCTCGACCGACGAGCCGGCGAGGGTGGCGGCCACCGCGTCGCCGTCCATGCCCAGAACCGCCATCGCGCCGACGCCATGCTGCGCCTGCTGGCTGCGGCTGCGCACCGCGATCACGCGCGACGCCTGATCCAGGCCGAGCGCACCGCTTGCCCACGCCGCCGCGACTTCGCCGACGCTATGACCCATGCAGGCATCCGGCTCCACGCCCTGCTCGCGCAAGGCGAGAACCAGCGCGACCTGGACCGCGAACAGCAGCGGCTGCGCGATATCTGTATTGCGCAGAGCATCCGCGTCCGGCGTCTCCAGGTGCTGGGCGACTGACCAGCCGAGATGGGGCGTCAGTGCCTTGTCGACCTTGGCCAATCCCTCGCGGAACGACGCGCTACCCGCGACTGCATCCGCGGCCATTCCGGCCCACTGGCTGCCATTGCCGGAGAAGACGAAGGCGATCTTGCCAGCCACCGCCGTGTTGGTCGCTGCCGACGCGGTCGGCTTGCCTTCGATGAATGAATCGAGCGCCTGAAGCAGCGCGGCCTGAGAATCCGCCGGAATGGCCAACCGGTTTTTGTGCTGCGTGCGCTTGAGCGCGAGGCCACGGATCAGGCTCGGCAGAATTTCGGCTGAGGCTCCGGCGATGCGCGCGCGCCAGGATCCTGCAAGGGCGCGCAACGCACCGTCCGAACGTGCCGACAGCAGCAACGGCGGCAACGCCTCAACCGGCTCCGTGTGCAAAGATGGCTGCGGGTCCGGCGCCTCGAGCACAGCATGCGCGTTGGTGCCCCCGAAGCCGAATGAATTGACGCCGACCAGGTAGGGCCTCGGCCCCTTTTTCACCGGCACAGCCTCCGGCGCGAGCGAAAGGTTGAGTTCCCCGAAAGGAATATTGGGATTGGGCGTTTGGCAATGGAGCGAGGGGGGGATGGTGCCGCGCTCGGCGACGAGCATGGCCTTCAACAGGCCCGCCATGCCGCTGCCGGCTTCAAGATGGCCGATGTTCGTCTTGATCGATCCGATCGTCAGCGGCGTTGGCCGGCGACTGCCCAATATCTCTCCGAGCGCGCCGGCCTCAATCGGATCGCCCGCCGGCGTGCCGGTGCCGTGCGCCTCGACATAGGCAAGATCGACAGGATCTAATCCGAAACGGTTATAAACCTGATCGAGCAGGGCGGCCTGGGCCTCACGATTTGGGAGGGACAGGCCGGTAGTACGCCCGTCTGAATTGACGCCGGTGCCGCGGATGACGGCGCGGATAGGATCGCCCGCCGCCAATGCCTGGCCGAGCGGCTTGAGGATGACGATGCCGCCGCCCTCGGCACGCACATAGCCGTCGGCGCGGGCGTCGAAGGCATGGCAGCGGCCCTTTGGACTCAGCATCGAGGCGGCGCAAAAGCCAACGTAAGACTGGGGCGCGAGCAGCAGGCTGACGCCGCCGACCATCGCCATGCCGATCTGGCCTCCCCGGATGGCCTCACACGCCTGGTGCAGTGCAACCAAGGAAGAGGAACAGGCGGTGTCGACGGTGAAGCTCGGGCCGCGCAAGTCGAACGCATAAGAAATGCGGTTCGAAAGCGAGCATAAGGTGACGCCGATCATCGAATAAGCGTCAGTGGTCGAGGGATCTCCAACGTTGAGGTTCAGATAGTCCCATGACGATCCGCCAATGAAAACGCCGACCGGTTCGCCTGCAAGCCGCGCCGCGTCCAGGCCGGCATCCTCGATTGCCTCATAAGCGAGTTCCAGCAGCAGTCGCTGCTGCGGATCCATCTGCGTCGCTTCTCGTGGTGAGATGCCGAAGAAGGCCGGATCGAACTGGCTGACATCGCCAAGCACGCCGGCAGCAAAGGTATAAGCCTTACCGCGCTGACCCTTGTCGGGATGGTATAGTTGCGCCTTGTTCCAACGGTCGTCGGGAATCTCACCCACCGCGTCCGTCCCCGCGAGCAACATCGTCCACAGGGATTCGACGTCGCTCGCACCAGGCAAACGGCACGACGCGCCAACGATTGCGATCGGCTCGGCCGCGGCGCCAGTTGCGCCTGCGCCGGACATGTCGAACTCGTAACGCGATCTGTTCAAACGAAACTCCGGCGCGCCCGAAGCCTGTCAGGGCGCGCTTAAGGGCTATAGCGGAGCGACGCGGAGGGACAAGGCAAAGCGCCGCCAATCCTGCCGCCATGCGTTTGCAATGCAACATTTACTGGCGCATGGGCATATTCCTATCACGGTTCGGGAACGGTTGAACCGTGCGCGCCGTTCGGTAGTTGAGCGATCGACCAGTTGTATCGAACGCAACAGGGGTGCAAAGGAGCGGGGCCGCTTGGGCGCGCCGCGCCACAGGGTCGGATGGTCAGGTGAGGCGCGTGGCGAACAAAGAATTCCTTTTTCTTCAGGGTTTGGCAGGACCATTCTTCTCACGATTGGGTGAGGCGCTCGCGGCAGCGGGCAATGGCGTCCACCGCGTCAACTTCAACGGCGGCGACAAATTATATTGGCAGCTTCCTGGTGCGATCGACTATCGCGGGACGCTCGACAAATGGCCGCGCTTTCTTGCCAAGATACTCGCGCGCCGCAACATTACCGACATTCTGCTCTTTGGCGATTGCCGGCCGCTACACAGTGTCGCGATTGCGGTGGCGGGTAAGGTGGGCGTCAAGGTTCACGTATTTGAGGAAGGTTATGTCCGTCCCGATTTCGTGACGCTGGAGGCAGGCGGCGTCAACGGCCATTCGCGCCTTTCCCGCTCGCCCGAATATTATCTGGAAGCCGCTCGCGCTTTGCCGCCCGTGCCCGATTTTCCGCCGGTGCCGTCTTCGTTCAACCGCCGCGCGAAGGAAGACCTTGCATACAATATCGCTTCGCTCGTGATGGCCCCCTTATTCCCGGGTTATCGCACGCACCGGCCCTGGCACATCCTCACCGAATATACAGGTTGGGCGCTGCGATTGCTGCGTCGCCCGGCCGAGCGTCGCCGTTCTGCTGCGACGCTGGATCGGCTCCGTGCCGACGGCCGGCCTTATTTCGTTTTCCCGCTGCAGCTGGATTGCGACTATCAAATTCGGGTCCATTCCAACTTCGTGGGAGTGCAGGACGCGATCGAAACCGTGCTCGGCTCCTTCGCCAAGAATGCGCCAGCCAACAGCTTGCTGGTGGTAAAGGGTCATCCCCTCGATAACGGTCTGGTCGATTGGGAAAAGCGAACGCTTGCGGTAGCTGCCAAGCTGGGCCTGTCAGACCGCCTGCTATTCCTTGAATCGGTCGATATCGACTCGCTGGTCTGCAAGGCAATCGGTTTGGTGACGGTCAACAGCACGACCGGCACTCTCTCACTGCGCTGCGGCGTGCCGACGATCGTGCTGGGCGATGCGGTTTATGACATGCCACGCATTACGCACCAGAATGGTCTCGATTCTTTCTGGGTGAAGCCGGTCCCGCCGGAATTGCCAGTCTACGAGGCGTTTCGCCGCGTCCTGATCGATCGCTGCTTGATCCATGGCGGATACTTCAGCGACGAGGGATTATCCATGCTGGTTAAAGGTGCGCTCAAGCGCCTTGAGTCGGTAGAACCTAAAACGTCGGTGGTGCGGATGCCCGCGCCTGTCCGCGTGCCGGCGGTGGCGCCCCTCGCCGCGCGGGGGTGAAGCGCATCTCTGCAATATTGATCACCGGCGCGTCGAGCGGTCTCGGTGCCGGGCTCGCTAAAAATTATGCTGCCCCGGGTGTCTATCTGGTGCTTACCGCGCGTGACGCTGTGCGACTTGAAGCCACAGCCATGGCCTGTCGCGCCTTGGGCGCCACGGTCGTCACCGGCTTGTTTGATGTACGCGAAGCTGAACCCTTTGGCACGTGGCTGATCGAACGCGACCTCGAAAGGCCTCTTGATCTCGTTATCGCCGCGGCAGGCGTCTCGGCCGGTACGGGCGAGGGTGACCGCCCGGAGGGCATCGAGCTTGCTGCAATGCAGGTCCAGGCCAACCTGCTCGGTACAATCCACACGGTCGAACCGCTGCTGCCGCGAATGATCGCGCGCAAGGCTGGCCATGTGGCGGTGATCGCCTCGACCGCGGCGCTACGCGGGCTGCCCTACAGCCCTGCCTACAGCGCCAGCAAGGCGGGCATACGCGCTTATGGTGAGGGCCTGCGCGCGCTATTGGGTCCACAAGGGGTGATGGTAACGGTTGTCGTCCCTGGATTTTTCGATACGCCAATGACGGATCGATGGAAGGGGCCGACTCCGTTCATGCTCAGTCTCGACAAGATGGTGGCTGCGGTCCGCAAAGGGCTCGATGCGCGAAGGGCGCGCATCATTGTCCCGCGCCTGCTTGCGCTTGGATCTCAGGCTGCTGATCTGATGCCGGCGGCCATCGGCGACCGTATCATGCGCGGCTTTCGTTTTCGCATCGAACCGGGGCGTTAGACCGGCTCCATGCTTCATCTTCTCGTGGGAATTGGGATTAGCCTGGCGGCATGGCTCGGGCTGCGACGGCTAGTTGGCGCGCCCTTGCTGGGCCGTCCCGAGCCCGGCCGCGTGGCGGTCCTTCTGATCGATGCTTTCCCGTTTGTCGCCGGATTCGCATTATTCCTGCTGCCGACGGGGCGTCCTGTCCTTGCAGGGCTGGCTGTGCTTTGCCTCGGCGCCGGCATGGGGGTCGCCGACCGGGTGAAACGCGCGGTCCTTGATGAGCCGGTGGTCTTCGCGGACCGCGCCGAGCTGATCGAAGTGGTGCGCCACCCGCGCCTGTACCTGGCATTCGTCGGCACGGCACGCATGGTGATGGCGGTGCTGGTCATCCTGCTCGCGATCGTCTGGATCATCGATCTCGAGCCGCCGCTCTGGCACATCGGTCTCCTCGAAGCGGGTCTGCTGGCGCTGGTGGCGATCGCGATCGGCCGCGCCCTTTTCGTGGTTCCGACAATGCCGGCGATTCTGAGGCCCATGCGGCGCTTCTACGACCGGCTCGTGATCAGCCGCGACCCGTCGATCGACGCCGCCCGGCTTGGTTTGCTCGCGGCCTGTATCGTACAGGCGACCCTTGCCCGCGCCGAACGGCCCGAACGGCAGCGCGCCGCGCAGGCAAGAAGCTGGCCGGCGCTGCCCGCCAACGGTCCGATCCTCATCGTCCAGGGCGAATCGTTCGTCGATGCGCGTCGCTTGGATTTGGCGCTGGCGGGGCATCTGCCGAATTTTGCCCAGCTTCAGCGCGAGGCCGTTAGCCACGGCAAGCTCGCCGTGCCCTGCTGGGGCGCAAATACGATCCGCTCGGAGCTCGCGGTGCTGACCGGCCTGAGTGCCGAGGAAGTTGGGCTAGACCGCTACAATCCTTATGAGCATTTCGCGCGCGTGCCATTGCCGTCGCTGGCGCATCAGGCACGCGCCGCCGGTTATCGCACGATCTGCGTCCATCCCTACGACGCCGGCTTCTATTATCGCGACAAGGTCATGCCCCTGCTCGGTTTCGACCAATTCATCGGCATCGAAGGTTTTGCCGGTGCCGCCCGCAACGGCCCTTATGTCAGCGATGTGGCGGTCGCGGAATGCGTCGCCCGGCACGTCCGCGAACATGGCCCGCGCGTACTGGTATTTGCCATTACCATGGAAAATCACGGTCCGTGGGACGAGGAGCACGACGCGCTGCCGCCGGCGGCATTGCCCGAAGCCTGGCGCGACCTGCCCGACGCTGCTGCGATCGGCCGTTGGCTGAAGCATCTCCAATCCACCGATGCGATGATCCCGATCCTGCGTGAGGCGATCACCGCTACCGGGGCGCCCGGCTGGCTGGTCTTCTACGGCGATCATCAGCCGAGCCTCGCCGGCGCATTCCAGGCGCCCGGCGCATCCGACCGCCGGTCGGACTATGCTATCTGGGGGTCCGATGCGGAACCGGGGGTGCGGAGCGATCTTGCAGCCGAGGACATGGCCGCGACCCTGATGAAGGCGATGGGGGTCCGCTAGCGCGAAATGGTGCCGAATGCCTTGGCGAGCCGCCCCTGCCATCGACGCAGGCGGATCAGCCAGGTCGTTCTGGGACGCCAGCCATCGGCGAAGCGCTGCAGCAGGACTTCCGGCGGGCAGGGCAATTCGGTGACCGGATCAAGGTAGCGCGGATAGAGGATCAACGTTCCCGCGACCAGTTGCTGCAGCGTCAACCGCCGTCCACGCCGAGGCACGGGTGGGGCAAGGTCACGCGTCAGCCCCCAGCCGGCGAAGAAAGGCTGGCCGTGCACGATCACCTCCAGCCCGCGCAGCAGTGCCTCGAAGCCGGTAAGCGAGGTCAGCACATGAACCGCATCGACCCGCGCCAGCAGCGACGGCATCGCCTCGCCCCGCACGATCTCGTCGGCATGTTCCAGCAATGCCGCGTCGGGGACGCGCCCCTGGCGATGACCTGCATCGACGTCCGGGTGGGGCTTGAACAGCAGGCAGGCGGCGGGTTCGGCGGCACGCGCACGCCGTAACAATTCGAGGTTGCTGGCGATGCCGGCGCCGCCGAGCCGCACCGACATATCATCCTCGACCTGGCCTGGCACCAAGACGGTGCGCCGCGTGCGCAGGGCGCTCTCGCGAGGCGCTTCGCTCGCATATTTGCTGATGCCGCGGGTTACGATCGTGTCGATCAGCGCCGCCGCGCGCGTGCACAATGCGTCGGTGAAGTCGGCTGTGGCGAATAGGGTCTCGAGATCGCTCGGCCGGGTGGGATCGTAATAGATACCGGTGCGGTCGACCACGATCGACAATGGGGGGTGGAGATCCGCACCAAGCCCGATCGATCGGATAAAGCCATCCTCTACCTGAACCAAACGGTCACCAGCTTGTTCGCCTAGCCCTGGGGGCATGCGCGACGGCCATACCGCGATCGCCTTGCCGTCGGGTGCTGCCGCCAATGCTGCCGCAGTGTCTTCCTCGAACCTCAGCGGCGGCCGATCGTCTGCCCAGAGAAATTGCGCGATCCGCGCCCGCTTCCACCAGGCCATGCCGCAGGCGACAACAATATCGCGGTTGGCATCGACGGTCCGCCGCCAGTGGGACACGACCGCCGCCGCCTCGTCCAACCCGGTCGGCGCACCTGTGAAGGGATCGCGAAAGCCGCCGTCGCGCGCCACCATATTGGCCATTGCCCACGGGAAGTGGGGCACGCTCAAGGAAAGCGGCGGGCTCATTCGTCCGTTGGGCGCTTACGGCCGACAGCGGCCCAGGGCTGACCAAGCCACTTGCTCAGCCGGTCGTGCAGCCGCCAGTTGAACGGCACGCGGCGTTCGGCCAGGCCGGGCAGCCCGGTCACGTCCAGCCCAGTCCATGGGAGGAACGGGTTGCGGCGGCCATAGGCCCACATCTCGACGCGCAGCGACGGCCGGGACGCTGGTCCGCGCGCGTGGAAGCCGCTGGTGTCGGCGACCACCAGTGTATTGGCCTTGACCGCGAATATCGTCGGCTTGGGCAGCCCAAGCGCGGCCAATTCCTCTTCGTCGATCCGCAGCGAGCCGCGGCCGGACAGGAAGTCGGGTCCGTCGCGTGCTTCCATGCTGCGCCGGCGCTCCCACTCCAGGCGGGCGGTGTCGCGACGGTGCGAGCCCGCGACATAGACGAGCGGACCCTCATCCTCGGCAACGTCGGTCAGGAACAGCCATGCCTTGACCGTCGGGTGGAAGGTGTCGGCGTGGAGCTTGGTCTGCGGGTCGGGCGGGGCGTCGTGGCGGTGGGTGAGGATCGACTGGATATAGACCAGCGGCTCGGTGTCGTAGCTACCGACATAGCGGATAAGCCCCTGCCAGCGCGGATTGCGCAGCAAGGCGCGGGCGGCGGGCAACGCGGCCAGGGCCGGGGGATCGAGCGCGATCCGGCGGGTGATGGTATCGCCCTGCACCATTTCACGTGCCGCGCCCTGATGGCCCAACACCTGCGCTTGCAGAGCCGCGAAAGCCGGCTCCGGAAGGAAACCGGATATCGATACGAAGCCGTCGCGGTGGAACGCTTCCCGCTCCGCCGGTTCGATAAGCTGCGCCATCCGTCGCCTGCGCAAGTTGGCCATGCGATAGGCAAGCGCGACCCGTTTGGCGTGGAGGCCGAGCGCGTTCAGACGGCGCGAGCCGATCAGCGGATTGTCGCGGAAGCTCTTTGCGCCGGTGGCGAGCTCGACGACCCACCATGGGGCAAGGAGATAACGCAGCGGGTTCACCGCAGTCCTATTCGGCAAGTGCGGCATATGCGCAAGGATGGGAAGAAAGTGCTGGTGGAGCTGAGGGGAATCGAACCCCTGACCTCTGCAGTGCGATTGCAGCGCTCTCCCATCTGAGCTACAGCCCCGGCACCAGCGGAGCGCGGCTTAGCGGCGCTTTTCGCGCGATGCAACGGCGGTCTCTTGCGGCATCCAAAGCTGGCAGGGCTGCCTACACGTTCCGACTTTCGAGGCTCATCCGGTGTATGCGGCCATGTCGCCGCCGGCCCGCGTTCATCATGCGAACGTCTCGACGATATGGATCGCGATGCCGACCAGCCCGCCGACCACGGTTCCATTGATGCGGATATATTGCAGATCGCGGCCGACCGCGTTTTCGAGCCGGTCGGTGACGGTGTGCGCATCCCAACTGCGAACCGTTTCGGACACGAGGGTTACGATCCCGTCGCCGTAAGAAGCGACCAAGGCGGCGGTCGCGCGGCGGGCGAAGCGGTTGACGGCGATGCGGACGCGCACATCCTCCTGCAGCGTTGTTCCCATCTGGCGCATCGCCTCGCCGAAGCGGCCGGCCGCGACCGACTCGGGATCGCGTGCCGCCCGCAGCATTGCCGCGCGCGCGCTTTGCCACATGCCATCGAGCCAGGCTCCGACGGCGGGATTGGCGAGGGCCGAATCGCGGAAGGCGGCGACCTTCGCCTGCAATTCGGGGTCATTTTGCAGCCGATCGGCGAGGTTCCCCAGCGCCTCTTCCGCTTTGAGCCTGAGCGGGTGGTCGCGATTCTCGGCCATATCCCCCAGCAGACGGAACAGTCCGTCGAGGATCTTGGTCGACAGCGTTTCGTCTAGCCCCGTCCAGCGCAGGATCGATCCCGCACGTTCGTGGATCATCTGGCGGAAGAGGTGCTCGTTGCTGTCGAGCGTGCGGCCGGCCCACAGGATCGCCGCGTTGATCATGGGGCGATGGCGATCCTCTGCCATCGCTGCTGCCATGAGCTGTCCCGCGAGCGGGGCGATCTCCAGCGCCTTGAGCCGTTGCGTCGCGGCACTTTTGAACAACTGCCCAAGCCGTTCGTCACCCAGGCTTTCGAGCAGGGTTTCGGCGAGCTTTCCCGCGCCGGCGCGCATGGCGCCCTCACGCGGTGGGGCAGCCAGCACGCGGCCGATTGCGCGCGCCACATCGAGCCGCGCCATGCGCCGCGCCACCACGCGCGGCACCAGAAAGTTGGAACGCAGGAAGGCGGCGAGACTGTCGCCGATGCGATCCTTGTTGCGCGGGATGATCGCGGTGTGGGGGATGGGCAGGCCGAGCGGGTGGCGGAAGAGCGCGGTCACCGCGAACCAGTCGGCGAGGCCGCCGACCATCGCCGCCTCCGCAAAGGCGCGGACATAACCCCAGAAAGGATGGAGATGGACCAGCGCACCGGCGGTAAAAAACAAGGCGGCCATCGCCACCAGCAATCCGGTTGCGACGATACGCATTCCACGCACGCCGCCCTGCGCCGGATGAAAGCGTTCGCGTAAGGTCATTGAGGATTCCGGGGTGGCGTCATGTCGCTTAGACAATCGCCGTCACCCCGGAAGGTTCACTCTGCGGGATGCGGAAGGCCCGGTGGCAGCGCACTTTCGCCGCCATTGGTGAGGGCGCCGCCGAGCTTGCGGCCGAGCCACTTCTCGACCCCGTCCGCCAGGCTGAAGCCCGCCGGTACGATCAGCAGGGTCAGCATGGTCGACATGATCAGCCCGCCAATCACGGTCACCGCCATCGGCTGGTTGAACGATCCGTCACCCCCGAGCGACAATGCGGTGGGCATCATGCCCGCGACCATCGCGACCGTCGTCATCACGATCGGCTGAGCACGCTTATGGCCGGCATCGAGGATCGACTCGAACGTCGGGCGGCCATGGCGCATCTCCTCGATCGCGAAATCGATCAGCAGGATCGAGTTCTTGGCGACGATCCCGAACAGCATCAGGATGCCGATCAGCACGGGCAGCGATGTCGGCATGCCGGCCAGGTGGAGTGCGATCGCACCACCGAGCGGCGCCAGCAGCAGCGAACCCATGTTGACGAGAGGCGGGATCGCCCGGCGATAGAGCAGGACGAGCACGGCAAACACCAGCAGCACGCCGGCGATGAGCGCGATCATGAAATTCGTGATCATCTCGGCCTGCCATTTGGCTTGGCCCGCCGCCGTGAAATGCACCGTCGGTGGCAGATTCTTCATCGCCGGCAGTTCCATGACCTTGGCGCGCTGCTCACCCGAGATCGCGCCCGGCGCAAGATCGGCGCTGATGACGACGCGACGCTCCTGGTTGAAGCGCTGGATTTCGGATGGGCCCGCGCCGAAGCCGATGTCGGCCACGACCTTGAGCGGGACCGTCGTGCCCATCCGCGTCTGCACCGGCAGATTCTGGATGGTCGAAAGGTCGCGGCGGCTGCCTTCGTTGAGCATCACGCGGATCGGGATCTGGCGATCGGACAGAGAGAATTTGGCGGCATTCTGGTCGATCTCGCCGAGCGTGGCGATGCGGATCGTCTGGCTGAGCGCGGACGTGGTGACGCCAAGGTCGGCCGCCAGGTCGAGGTGCGGCGTGATCGTGATTTCCGGCCGTGGCAGATCGCCCTCGACGCGTGGCGCCCGAAGGCCGGGAAGGGTCTTCATCTGCGCCGCCACGATGTTCGCCGAGCTGTTCAGTGCCGCGGGGTCGTCGCCGGCCAGCATGATCGAGATGTCACGATTGCTGCCGCCGCCGCCGCCCTGCGACTGGAAATTGATGCGGGCATCGGGAATGTTGGCCAGCATCGGCTGGAGCCTGCGTTCGAACTCGGTGCTCGTCACCTTGCGGTCGCGGTTGAGTGTCATCACGACTTCGGCCGAGCCGACGTCGATATATTCGACGGCGGTTGCCACTTCCGGCTGGGCGCGCAGGATCTTGGTCGCACGATCGGCGACCGCTTCGGTCTGCTCCAGCGTCGTCCCCGGCGCCATCGCGATTTCCAGGTGGGACGTATCGGCGTTGGCGGGCGGGATGAAGGTGAAGGACAGCGTCGCATAGCCGATGATCGTCATGATGAAGGCGATCAGGCCGATGCCCATCGTCCACCAACGGTGATCCAGCGTCCACGCAAAGTAACGCTTCAAGCCATGGGTATGCGCGGCCTGCGCCGAGCGCCCGGTGTCGAGCGTCCAGTGCAGCACCTGCATATAGCGGTCCATCAGCCAGCCTTCGCCATGCTTGGCCTCGCCATGCGCCTTGAGAAAATAGGCCGCGACCATCGGCGTGATGAGACGTGCGACGGCGAGACTCATCAGAACCGCGACGACAACGGTGAAGCCGAAATTCTTGAAATATTGGCCGGCAATGCCGGGCATAAGGCCGACAGGCAGGAATACCGCCACGATCGAGAAAGTGGTGCCGACCACCGCGAGTCCAATCTCGTCAGCCGCGTCGATCGAGGCCTGATAGGCGGTCTTACCCATGCGCATGTGGCGCACGATATTCTCGATCTCCACGATCGCGTCGTCGACCAGCACGCCCGAGACGAGGCTCAGCGCGAGCAGAGTCATGAAGTTGAAGGTGAATCCCATCAGGCTGAGGATCCAGAATGTCGGGATCGCCGATAAGGGAATGGCCAGCGCCGAGATGAGCGTCGCCCGCCGGTCGCGCAGGAAGATGAAGACGACGGCGACGGCCAATAGCGCGCCTTCGATCATCGCTTCCATCGCCGAATGATAGTTGCGGAGCGTGTAGACGACCGAGTTCGAGCGCTGGATGAAATGGACCTTGGGAAATTCCTTTTCGATCTTGGCCAGTTCCTTGACGGTCGCCTCGAACACTGAAACGTCGGAGGCGCCGCGCGATCGGATGACGCCGAAGCTGACGGTGGGCTTACCCTCCATCTTGGCGATGCTGCGGCGCTCGCCATAGCCGTCGCGCACGTCGGCGATATCGGACAGGTGGACCGAGCGACCGTTTCCGAGCTGGATCTGGGTCTGGCCCAGCGTGAAGGCATCCACGGCATTGCCGAGTACGCGCACCGACTGCTCCGCACCGGCGATCTCGGCGCGTCCGCCCGACGCATTCATGTTCATCGCGTAGAGCTGCTGATTGACCTGACTCGCGGTGACGCCCTGTCCCTGCATCTTGGCGGGATCGAGGATAACGCGAATCTCGCGATCTACCGCGCCATGCGTCTGCACCTGCTGCATGCCCGGGATCGCCAGCAGGCGCCGTGATACCGTATCCTGGACGAACCAGGAAAGCTCCTCCATCGTCATGTCGGTGGCTTGCACCGAGAAATTGGCGAGGCTGCCGCCATTGATGTTCACGCGCTGGACCTGCGGCTCGATAATGCCTTCGGGCAGGTTGCCGCGAATCTGGGAGATGGCGTCGCGAACGTCGGTCGTGGCGCGATCGACGGGCGTCTGGATGCTGAACTGAACGAAGGTGCCGGAGCTGCCTTCCGACACGGTCGAGTTGATCTCCTCGACGCCCTCGAGGTTCCGGACCGCCGCTTCGACCTTCTGCGTTACCTGCGTTTCGAGCTCCGTCGGCGCGGCGCCGGGCTGCGATATCTGCACGTAGACGCCCGGGAAAGTGATCTCCGGATCCTGGTTCAGCGGCATGCGCATGAATGACACCAGGCCCGCCAGCGTGAGCGCCGCGAACAAGACGATCGAGGGAACCGGGTTGCGGATCGACCAGGCGGAGATGTTGCGGAAGTTCATGGCTTGCTTCCTCAGCGAGGGCTCGGCTGCAGGCTAGGCTTTACCTTGTCGCCCTCGTTGAGGAAGGCGCCAGCCGATGCGACGACACGCTCCGATCCGGTAAGCCCGCTCAGGACGGAGACGCCGCGATCGTCGACGTCGCCGATCTTGACGTCGCGCCGCCGCACTTTGTTGTCCGGCCCCACCAGGTAGACGAAATTGCCCTTGGAATCGCTCAGCACGGCGCTTTCGGGCAGCAGCGGCACATCGCCCCGGCCGCCGCCAATCTCGGCGGCGGCGAAACCGCCCGGCCGCAGCGCAGGATTATAAGGAAGTTCGATCCGCACCGTTCCCTGGCGGCTGGCGGGATCGATTACTGGCGAAACCTGCCAGATCGTGCCGACAATCTTCAGCGTGGTGCCGACAGGCGTCACGGTTGCGGGCGCGCCGACACGGACCCGTGCCAGATCGCCTTCAGCAAGGCGCGCCTGCAATTCCATCTTGCCGTCCGCGGCAATGCGGAAAAGCGCGCCCGATCCACCGCCCACGATCTGCCCCGCCTCGATCGCGCGCGTGAGCACCAGTCCGCGCGTTGGCGACCGGATGTCGAGGCGGCCAATCAGCGCCTGCTGTTGTTTATATTGCGCCTGCGCGACCGCGACCCGGGCATTGGCGCCATCGAGCGCCGCCTGCTTCGTATCGACGTCCGCCTTGGACACGAACCCGCGTGAAACCAGCGCCTTGGCCCGATCCAGATTGGACTTGGCGAGCAAGGCGTCGGCGCGCGCCTGATTTATGGATGCCGCGAGCGAAGCCGCCTGCTGCACCTGAACGGAACGATCGACGGTCGCCAATACCTGGCCGGCGGCGACCCATGTGCCCGGCTCGACGAGCACGGCGCGGACGACGCCGCCCTCGCCAGCGACACCAACCGGCATATCGCGCCGAGCGCCGATATTGCCGACCGCAGGGATTTCCGCGGTGACCGAATGCCGACCCGGAACAATCACCGTTACGCTGGGCGAGGTGTCGGTGGCAGCGGCTGGCGGTGCCTTGTGCACCACTTTCCACGCAACGAAGGCGGCGACAACGGCGACCAGTACGGCGACGATGATCAATATCCGCTTCCGGCGGCTACGCGCCTCGTCCAGCGCGACATACTCGGCCGGATCGCCGCCAAAACTCGTTTCCATATTCATCTCGCCGTCCCATCCCTGACGCGGCAGCGCGCAATCCCCTTCGCGCCGGCGTCCGACTGTATTACCAATATACATCACCTCGCTCAAGCACTCTTTACGATGCCTGAACGAGCGTCAGGATTGACCAGTCCCCGCTGTCTATCCGCGCGGACGGCACCATTCCTCTTGATGTGTAGGCCGCTAGCACATCCTCCGACTGGCTTGCCAGCAGCCCCGCCAGGATGATCGTCCCATTTTGGTCCAGTGTGGCAATTAGGTCCGATGCGAGCGCAATAAGCGGACCGGCAAGAATGTTGGCGATGATCAAGTCGAACGGCGCGCGCGCCTGCAATGCCGGATCGTCGAGGCCGTCGGCGGCGATCAGCGCGATCGCGTCCACCGGAATGGCATTGATCGCCATATTTTCCGCGGTGACGTCGATCGAAACCGGATCGATGTCCGATGCGGTGATCTGCGCCTGCGGCCACAAGGCGCGCGCGGCGAAGGCAAGCAGACCGGATCCGGTCCCGACGTCGACGATCCGCCCGAAATTGCGGCCCGCCTTTGCCAATTCATCGAGCGCCTGCAGACAGCCGGCGGTGGTTTCATGATGGCCGGTGCCGAAGGCGCGGCCTGCTTCGATCCGAAACGCGACCGCACCGGCCGGAATCCGATCCGCATGGGCCGCGGTATGGACGTAAAAGCGGCCGGCCTGGATCGGCTCGAGAAAACCCTGGCTGATCGTGACCCAGTCGGCATCGTCGATTCGCTCGACGATCGGCGCAACCGCGGCGGCGCTTGGCACCAGCTGCCGAAGCGACTCGAGCAGATCCGCATCAGGCTCGGCGCCGAGATAGACGTCGAGCTGCCAATGTTCGGGCCGCGCCGGATCGGGCTCGCTCGTCATCAGCACCGGCGGCGGTTCGATGCCGAAATCGGGCTCGCTCGCGGTCAGCTTTTCGCTCTCGGCGCGGGTGCAGGGCAACGTGACCTTCCAGCTTTCCGCCGTCTGCGTCTGCCATTCAGCGGACATAGGAAGCTCCGTTGATGTCGATCACCGCCCCGGTCATCGATGGCGGCGCCTCGAGCGCGAGAAACCGCACCGTCGCAGCCACTTCCTCCGGCTGCGCGACCCGCCCGAGCGGGATATCGGCGAGCAGCGCCTCGCCGCCGCGGCTGGCGAGATACTCCTCGGCCATGCCGGTCATGGTGAAGCCGGGGCAGACCGCGAAGGCGAGAACATCGTCGCGGGCATAGCCGCGGGCAATGGTCTTGGTCATCGCGACCATGCCGGCCTTCGATGCGGCATAATGCCAGTGTGCCGGGCTGTCGCCGCGATAGGCGGCGCGACTGGCGACGTTCACGATCCGCCCGCCGCTCCCGCGCTGCTGGAAATGAAGAATGGCAAGCCGGCTTAGTTCGGCGGACGCGGTGAGGTTAATCCGCATGGTCCGCTCCCAGGCCGCAAGCCATTGGTCGTCGGCAAGCGCGAGCGGCGCGGCTTCGAAGATGCCGGCATTGTTGATCAGCACGTCGATCCGGTCGCCGAGCTGTTCGAGTGCCTCGGTCCACAGGAGAGAGGCCCCTCCGGCGCCATCGAGATCTGCGGCGATGCGCCCTGCACCGCCACCGGTCGAATGCCCGACGATCCGGACGTCATCTGGGTCGAACGCCGCCGCGATCGCTGCGCCGATGCCCCGGCTGGTGCCGGTCGCGAGAATGTTGATGGTCATGGCGCGCGCCTAAAGTGTGCGCGACCGAGATGGAAGCCGGCTTTGGGCGCGGGCAGCGTCATGCGCCGCGGGCTGGGGGCAATCGCTTCGCGCGACGCAACCGCAAGCCCCGGGATAAAACCCCCGAACGCCTATGCCGAGCGACGTTGCAACGCGGCATGTTTGGGCTAAAGGGCTGGGATCATTCTCTCCTGGGGAACTTAGCCCGAATGGCGCGCAATCCCGGGCGGCCGCTGTCGCCGCACCTTAGCATCTGGAAATGGGGCCCGCACATGCTGGTCTCGATCCTCCACCGCGCGACCGGCGTGGCCAATGCCATCGGAGGGGGCATTTTGCTGGTCTGGTGGCTGACCGCGCTGGCCGGCGGCCAGGCGAGCTATGCCAAGTTCGTCGATCTGATGACATCGGACCGCAGCGGCCTGCTCAATTTCATTCCTGCCTTTGTCCTTATCGGCCTGACCTGGACGTTCCTGCAGCATCTGTGTTCGGGCGTCCGCCACCTGCTGCTCGACGCCGGCGCGGGCTATGAGCTCAAGGTCAACAAGACCGGTGCCCTGGCAACGATGCTCGTCTCGTTCCTGCTCACCCTGCTCGTCTGGGGCAGCGTCTTTTATCTGGGAGCACGTTGATGGGTACGGGCACCAGCATCGGCCGCGTCCGCGGCCTGGGCGCCGCCAAGCATGGCTCGCACCATTGGTGGCACCAGCGGCTGACCGCCGGCAGCAATCTGCTGCTCGTCACGTGGCTAGTCGTGTCGCTGTTCCGCCTGCCTTTGTGGGACTATCGCGCCCTGACCTTGTGGCTGTCATCGCCGTGGGCGAGCGTGCCGCTGGTCCTGGCGGTTATCTCCGTCTTCTATCATCTTCGACTCGGCCTGCAGGTCGTGATCGAGGATTATCAGCATGATTTCAGCCGCGTCGTCGCGCTGGTGCTGCTCAATTTTTATGCGATTGGCGGCGCTACGCTTGCGATCTTCGCGATCCTGAAGGTCGCCTTCCAGGGAGCCGTTGCCTGATGCCTGCCGCCTATCAGATTATCGACCATGTCTATGACGCGGTCGTCGTCGGCGCCGGCGGTTCGGGCCTGCGTGCCACGATGGGCATCGCCGAAAAGGGCTTGAAGACCGCCTGCATCACGAAGGTCTTCCCGACCCGCAGCCATACGGTCGCCGCCCAGGGCGGCATCGCCGCGTCGCTCGGCAATATGGGGCCGGATCACTGGACCTGGCACATGTACGATACGGTCAAGGGCTCCGACTGGCTCGGCGATCAGGACGCGATCGAATATATGGTCCGCGAGGCGCCCGCCGCAGTTTACGAGCTGGAACATGCCGGCGTGCCGTTCAGCCGGACCGAAGCGGGCAAGATCTATCAGCGCCCCTTTGGCGGCATGATGCAGAATATGGGCGCGGGGCCGCCCGCGCAGCGCACCTGCGCCGCCGCCGACCGTACCGGTCATGCCATGCTCCACGCGCTCTATCAGCAGAGCCTGAAGTATGACGCCGATTTCTACATCGAATATTTCGCGCTCGACCTCATCATGGAAGGCGGCGAGTGCAAGGGCGTGATCGCCATGTGCATGGAAGACGGCACGATCCATCGCTTCCGCAGCCATGCGACGGTGCTTGCAACCGGCGGCTATGGCCGCTGCTATTTCTCGGCGACCTCGGCCCACACCTGCACCGGCGACGGCGGCGGCATGGTGTTGCGCGCCGGCCTGCCGATGCAGGATATGGAATTCGTCCAGTTCCACCCGACCGGTATCTACGGCGCGGGCGTGCTGATCACCGAAGGCGCGCGCGGCGAGGGCGGTTATCTCACCAATAGCGAGGGCGAGCGCTTCATGGAGCGTTACGCGCCGTCGGCGAAGGACCTCGCCTCGCGCGACGTCGTGTCACGCTCGATGGCGATGGAGATCCGCGAGGGCCGCGGTGTCGGCGCCAACAAGGACCATATCTACCTCCACCTCGATCATATTGATCCCAAGGTACTGGCGGAGCGGCTCCCGGGCATCACCGAAACCGGCAAGATCTTCGCCGGGGTCGATCTCACGCGCCAGCCGCTGCCGGTCACGCCGACGGTGCATTACAATATGGGCGGTATCCCCTGTAATTATCACGGCGAGGTCGTAACCTTGAAGGACGGCAATCCGGATACGGTCGTGCCCGGCCTGTTCGCGGTCGGGGAGGCGGCCTGCGTTTCGGTTCATGGCGCCAATCGGCTGGGCTCGAACAGCCTGATCGATCTGGTCGTGTTCGGGCGTGCGACCGGCCATCGCATTCCCGAGCTGGTCCAGCCCAATGCCAAGCATGGCAAAATCTCGGCCGAAGCCGATGACAAGGCGCTGGCCCGGCTCGACCATTATCGCAACGCCGCCGGCGGCTCACCCACTGCCGAGATCCGGCTGGAGATGCAGCGCACGATGCAGTCCGACTGCGCCGTCTTTCGCACGACCGAGACCTTGCGCGAGGGCATGGGCAGGATCGACGCGGTCAATGCCCGCATGCAGGACGTCGGCATCACGGATCGCTCGCTGATCTGGAATACCGACCTGATCGAGACGCTCGAACTCGACAATATGCTGCCGCAGGCGGTGGTGACGATGCATTCGGCCGCCAACCGCCATGAAAGCCGCGGCGCGCACATGCACGAGGATTATCCCGAGCGGCACGACGATGAGTGGATGAAGCACACGATCACGTGGTTCGATAAGGGCGCGGTCACGATCGATTACCGCCCGGTCCACGATTACACGCTGACCGACGAGATCGACTATATCAAGCCGAAGGCACGGGTGTACTGACGTCGTCCTTGCGGCGGTAGATTGCGCGCCAGGCGACGGCGCCGAACAGGACCAGGCTGAGCGAAGACGCCGCAAGCGTCGCGGCGGCGGCCCCGGTCACGCCGTAGGTCGGCAGGAAGGCCACCAGCAGCACAATCTGCAGGATTGTCGCGGCCAGCCGTAGGCGCAATGCGAGGCTGGCGCGACCGGTGGCCATCAAAGAGGGCTCGAAGCTGGTCCCGCCCAGGTCGAGCGCGGCGGCAGTGCCGAGCATCAGCAACAGCGGATAAGCGGCGACATAATGTTTGCCTGCCACCAGGCCGAGCGCGGGTTTGCCGATAAGCAGCAGCAGGATGATGATGACGGCCCCGCCAATCAGCGAGAAGCGTGTCGACTTCAGAAACAGTTTGCGCAGCTCCTGCGCCGTGCGCACGACATGGACGCGCGCGATTTCGGCGAACATCGATCGCGCCAGCATATCCGACAGCTTGGCGAGCGCACGGCCTAGTTGAAAGGCGAGGCGGTAGCCGCCGGCAGCGGCCGGTCCTGCCACCAGTCCGACCAGCAGCACGGAAATCTGGCCGCTGAACGCCCGCAAGGTCGCGCCGATATTGGTGACCAAGGCGAAGCGCCACAAGCCGGGATTGTCGCGGCCGACCTGGGTCATTCCGCGCCAAGGGGCCGGTTGGAGGCCGGCACGGGTGGCATTGAAGGCGGCGATCCAATGCGCGGTTGCGGTCAGCATCTCCGCTGCCGCCCACGCGATCAGGAAGCCGGTGACCGAGGCGTGGATCATGACCACCACCAGCGCGCCGAGCAGGCGTGTCACCGGCGTCACCGCATCGGCTGCCGCCGCGATCCCGAACCGGTCGTGCAGACGCAAAATGCCGACGGCGGTCGAGCGGAAGGACAGCAATACGGCAAAGCAGAACAATAGGGCATCGCGCGACAGACGCGCGTCCCAGCCGAGGCGGGGGCCGAGCAGCACGACCCCGATCGTCGCCAGGATGCAGCCCACTACCGCCGCGCCGGCGTCCAGTGCCAGGCAGAAGGTAAGCAGCCGTCCCAAGGCACCGCGGTCGCCCGCCTGGAGGTGGGCCATGCCGTACCGCACCACCACCTGCCAGGTGGAGAAGGTGACGATCGCACTGACCGCCTGGCCGGCGCCGAGAATCAGCACGAATTGCCCGAATGCGTCGGGGCCGAGCGTCCGTGTCGCCATGCCGAGGTAGATCAGGCTGAGGATCGCGCCGACCGCCTTGCCGCTCAGCAGCCATACCGCATTCTCCACCACGCGCCCGAGCGTGCCGCTACGCGCGGCCCCGCGGGCGCGGAGCCGCTCGAGCCAGGGGCGGTAGGTATTGCGGAACATCTTTCGCATGATCTGCGGCGCCCCTAGGCCTGCGCGGCGGCGGCGTCCATGTGGCCAGCGCGGTTCGCAACCGTTAAAGCGCCGCCATGATCATCAAGCGCGCCATCATTCTCGCCGCCGGCCAGGGCTCCCGCCTCGGCCCGATTACCGCCGATCAGCCCAAATGCCTGATCCCGTTCGCGGGCAAGACCCTGCTCGATTGGCAGATCGACGCGCTCGCCGCGGCCGGCGTCGCCGAGATCGTGGTGGCGACCGGCTTTCGCACCGAGAAGGTCGAAGCCCAGCTCGCGCTGCGCAGCGACGTGCGGGCACGCGCGGTGTTCAACCCCTTCTACCATGTCGCGGACAATCTCGGCACGTGCTGGATGATGCGCGGTGAGATGAATGAGGATTTCATCATCATCAACGGCGACACGATCGTGTCGGCCGAGATCGTGAAGCGTCTGCTTGCCGGAGCTACCGCGCCGATCACGGTGACGATCGACGAGAAGGACGATTACGACTCGGACGACATGAAGGTCCGACGCGAGGGCGGACGGCTGGCCGCGATCGGTAAGACGCTGACGGCTGAGGAGACCGACGCCGAATCGATCGGCATGCTCGCCTTCCAGGGCGAGGGGCCGAGATTGTTCAGCGACCAGATCGACGCCATGATGCGCACGGCGGCCGGCACCAAGAACTGGTATCTCAAGGCGATCGACGCGCTCGCGCCGACCGGCAAGGTTGGCACCGTCTCGATCAAGGGGCTGGAATGGCAGGAGGTCGATTTCCCGCCCGATCTCGAGGCCGCGGCCGCAATGACCGAACGGTGGGCCTCAACGTCCCCCTGACGGCCACCAGCCGCGCAGCCAGCCGATCAGTTTCGTCGCCTCGTCCGGGCTGAGCGAACGCGCCTCGCCCAGCGCCGGCACGCCGGGCCAACCCGCATCGGCCACCTCGATCCCACTGAAGCCACGCCCGCCTTCATAGCGCGGGATGACGTGAAAATGGACATGGGGATCGACCATCATCAGCATCAGATAATTGATCTTGGCCGGCGCCACGGCCTGCTTCAGTACGCCCTCCAGATGAGCGGTGACGGTCGCCAGCTCGGCGAAGGCTGGCGCCTTTAGATTCGGGAAAGCGGTCGCGTCCGACTTGGCGGCGAGGATCAGCGAGCCGAGCGTCGGCTGCGAGGGGCGCAGCAGCACCACCCAGTGCATGTATTCCGCGACCAGGCTCGCCGGATAGCCGAATTTCTGGATGGTCGCGTTCATGCCGGTTCATCCAGCCAGCTCGTGATCGGACGGCCGTGACGGTATGCCCATTCCGCCTGCGCCAGCCGCACGAAGTGGATCGCGCAGCTGATCACCGTCCACCACGCGACCGCGTTCAGGCCGACGTCCGGCCTGCCGAACAGGAGCGAGACAAACAGGATCACCATATTCGGATTGCGCCGGGCGGTGATCAGCCGGAATTGCGAATCGAACCGCTCCCAGATGTGGATGTGCATCTTGAAGCGGCGGATGAAGATGCCTTCGATCACGCGCTGGATGACGTAGCCGGCGACCATCACGCCCATCACGAACACGAAATCGTCGTGGCTCAGCGCCAATCCCCAGGCCGACAATCCCTCGCCCCACGCCCACCACCAGAATAAGGGATGGACCAGGTCGATGCCGTGATCGAAGATATTGCCCCAATAGCTCGACGTGATCGTGCAGCGGGCGAGCTTCCCGTCGACCGTGTCGAGCACCATGAAGACGAAGCCGACGGCCATGCCCAGCCAATAGTGGCCGAACCAGAAGGCGACTGCCGCCAGCACGCAGCCAAGCGCGCCGACCGTCGTCACCATGTTGGGGCTGATCCCGATCCGCGCGCACAGCCGGGTCAGCACCAGCGCGATTTCGGGCCACAGATATTTGGTGAGGATGTCGGTGACGCCCTTATAGGCGCCGTAATAGCTCTGCCGTTCGATGCCGGGCACCGCTGCCGGGGTCAGCCGCTCGAGGAACGGCTTCTCGCGCTTGCGCAGTGCCTGATTGTAGAAATCCGCATGGTCCTCCGACCGGATGACCGTGAGCGCCGGCAACTTGCCGCCAGCCATCGCGTCCGCAGCCTTTGCATCCGCAGTGAGCGCCATGGCCGGCACGCCGTCGACCGTCAGCACCGTCTCGGGATGTCCCAGCATGAAGCCGATCCACTGCGGGTCGAAAGCGAAGTCGCTGTTGATCAGCAAGGAAGGGCCATCGCCCTCGGGCGCGGCTAGCGCGAGACCCGCCTTGCCGGCGATCCGGGTGATTCGCTGATGCGGGGTCAGCCCCCACAGCCGCACGCGATTGTCGCCGATGATGCGGATGTGCGGAGTGGGTGCCGTCATGGGCGACGCAGCTATCCTGCCCGATCCCGCCGGGCAACCGCGTTGAGCGCGGTAATCGTTTCGGCTATGATAAGTATCGGGTGGTTGGGCCGCCCCGCGATCTGGAGGGGGTTCGATGCCGCGCATTTCCTATGCTTTCTTCACTTTGGCCGCTGTGTGCGGCCTCACCGGTATGGTGTGGGGCATTCTCCTGGGTGCGGCCCAAGACTTCACCACCCATCCGGCGCACGCGCATCTCAATCTGGTCGGCTGGCTCAGCCTCGCGGTAATGGGCGGCTTCTATGCGCTGGATCGCGGCGCCCCGCGGCGGCTCGCCTGGATCAACTTCATCTTTTCGGGCCTCGGCGCCACGATCCTGCCGCTGGGTATCGCGCTCCTCCTGACCGGCCATGACAAGCCGGGCGAGCTGCTCGCGATGATCGGGGGGATCGTCGCGCTGCTCGGCATGGCGACCTTCCTGATCGTCGTGCTTGGCGGATGGCGCCGGGCCAACGGCTAAGCCATTCCCGGCGCACAAATATCGCGCATGCCGGTTAAGGGCTTTCGCACCTGCACACATGGCTTTATCAGCGCCGGCCAAGAGGTAAGACATGGCCGAGTTCGCACTCCCGAAAAATTCCAAGATCACGGGCAAGCCGCGCAAGCATAAGGCGCCGGCGGACGCCAAGCGCGTCCGCAGCTTCAAGGTCTATCGCTACGATCCGGAGGCGGGCGAAAATCCGCGCTACGACACGTTCGAGCTCGATCTCGACCAGACCGGGCCGATGGTGCTCGACGCTCTGCTCAAGATCAAGAACGAGGTCGACGCCTCGCTCACCTTCCGCCGCTCCTGCCGCGAAGGCATTTGCGGGTCCTGCTCGATGAATATCGACGGGCGCAACGGCCTCGCTTGCACCACCGCGATCGAGGATGTGAAGGGCGAGGTGCGGATCACGCCGCTGCCTCATATGGACGTCATCAAGGACCTCGTCCCCGATTTCACCCATTTCTACGCGCAATATGCGTCGATCAAGCCGTGGCTGCAGACGGTCACGCCCGAGCCTTCGGGCAAGGAGCGGCTGCAATCGCCGGAGGATCGTTCGAAGCTCGACGGCCTCTACGAGTGCATCCTCTGCGCCTGCTGCTCGACCGCCTGCCCGAGCTATTGGTGGAACAGCGACAAGTTCCTGGGCCCGGCGATCCTGCTCCAGGCCTATCGCTGGTTGGCCGACAGCCGCGACGAAATGACCGGCGAGCGGCTCGACGAGCTGGAAGATCCCTTCCGCCTCTATCGCTGCCATACGATCATGAACTGCGCCAACGTCTGCCCCAAGGGACTCAACCCCGCGCGCGCCATCGCTGAGATCAAGAAGATGGAAATGGAGCGGCAGCTCTGATCGTCTCCGGCGCGGTCGTGGTTCAGCTTTCTACTGTCCGTTCGCCCTGAGCTTGTCGAAGGGCTGTTCTTTCTTCAGATCAAAGAGAAGTGCAGTGCTTCGACAAGCTCAGCACGAACGGTGGTAGGAGCATGACCACCGTCCTCGCCCGCTACGAGCGGCTTATCGCCGCCGGCGAGCTCAAGCCCGATCCCGACCAGCGCAAGGTCGCGGCGCGCCTCGATCGTTTGGCCCAGGAACTGGAAGCGCAACCCACTAAGGGCAGCGTCCTGTGGCGCATGCTCGGCCGCCAGCCGGAGCCGGTGCGCGGCGTCTATCTGTGGGGCGGGGTCGGCCGCGGCAAATCCATGCTGATGGATCTGCTCTACGAATGCGCGCACGTCCGCCCCAAACGCCGCGTCCATTTCCACGAATTCATGCTCGACGTGCATGATCGGCTGCGCACCGAGCGAGCCAGGGAAGAGGGCGACCCGATCCCGCCCGTCGCCGCCGCCATCGCCACCGAGGCCAAGTTGCTCGCCTTCGACGAGATGGTGATCAACAACACCGCCGACGCCGCCATCATGAGCCGGCTGTTCACCGCAATCCTCGACGCGGGCACCACAATCGTCACCACGTCCAACCGCCCGCCTTCGGATCTCTACAAGGAAGGGCTCAACCGCGACCTGTTCCTTCCATTCATTGCCTTGATCGAGCAGAAGCTTGACGTGATGCCGCTCAACGGGCCGAGCGACTACCGGCTCGATCGGCTCGCCGGTTTCCCCACCTGGTACACGCCGCTCGGCGACTCGGCGACCGAGGCGGTATCCGCCGCCTTCTTCCGGCTGACCGATTATCCGCCTGGTGACCGCATCCACGTCCCGTCGTGCGAACTCAAGGTACCCGGCGCGCGGGTGCTACACGTGCCCAAGGCGCTCAAGGGCGTCGCGGTCTTCTCCTTCAAGCGCCTGTGCGGCGAGCCGCGCGGCGCGCCTGATTATCTGGCGATCGCGCGTGCCTTCCATACCGTCATCATCGTCGGCATTCCCGTGGTGGGCCCCGACCGGCGCGATCAGGCAGCGCGCTTCAAGGTCCTGATCGACGCGCTCTACGAGCATAAGGTCAAGTTGCTCGCGACTGCCGCCGCCGAGCCCCGGGACCTGTACCCCACCGGCGATGGCGCCTTCGAATTCGAACGCACCGTGTCGCGCCTGATCGAGATGCAATCGGCGGATTATCTCGCCGAAGGTCACGGTCTCGCCGCGGATTGACCTCTCCGGGCCAAAATTAATCGCCTGATGCCCGAATCCGGGCGATCTTGAGCCTCTGGACGGTTGAACGCCTTAGGCGATGGGTCTAAGCGGCCCCCGCAGCTCCGCGGTTGCCTCCTTGCGACCGCTCTCACGCGCACTGGATCAGCCTGGAAGGGGTCGCATGGCTCGGAAGAAGATCGCGCTTATTGGCGCGGGCAATATCGGCGGTACCTTGGCGCATCTCGCCGCCAAGAAGGAACTGGGCGACATCGTCCTGTTCGACGTGGTCGAAGGCGTGCCGCAGGGCAAGGCGCTCGACCTCTCGCAATGCGGCCCGGTCGAGGGCTTCGATGCCAAGATTACTGGCTCGAACGATTATGCCGACATTGCCGGCGCGGACGTCATCATCGTCACTGCGGGCGTGGCGCGTAAGCCCGGCATGAGCCGCGACGACCTGCTTGGCATCAACCTCAAGGTGATGAAGGCAGTGGGCGAGGGCATCAAAGCCAACGCGCCGAATGCTTTCGTGATCTGCATCACCAATCCGCTCGACGCGATGGTGTGGGCGCTGCGCGAATTTTCCGGCCTGCCGCATCACATGGTGGTCGGCATGGCGGGCGTGCTCGACTCGGCCCGTTTCAGCCATTTCCTTGCCGAGGAATTCGGCGTGTCGGTCAAGGACGTGAACACCTTCGTGCTCGGCGGCCATGGCGACACGATGGTGCCGGTGGTGGAATATTCGACCGTCAACGGCATCCCGGTTCCCGACCTGATCAAGCTCGGCAAGTCGACGCAGGAGCGGATCGACGCGATCGTCAAGCGCACGCGCGGCGGCGGTGGCGAGATCGTCGCATTGCTCAAGACCGGCTCGGCTTATTATGCCCCGGCGACGAGCGGCATTGCGATGGCCGAAGCCTATCTCAACGATCAGAAGCGCATCCTGCCCTGCGCGGCCTATGTCGATGGCAAATATGGCGTCGACGGCCTGTATGTCGGCGTGCCCGTCATGATCGGCGCCGGCGGCGTGGAAGAGATCGTCGAGATCGCGCTGAACGATGAGGCCAAGGGCAACCTTCAGGTTTCGGTCGACGCGGTAAAGGAATTGCTTGAGGCCTGTAAGGGGATCGACAGCAGCCTCGGTTAACTGTTCTCCGGCGAAAGCCGGGGCCCAGTTCCAACAGTCAGTCTGAGCCCCGGCTTTCGCCGGGGAACCGAAGGAACGAATTTTCGCATGAGCATTCTCGTTAACGCCAACACCAAGGTCATCACCCAGGGGATGACCGGTAAGACCGGTACCTTCCATACGAAGGCCGCGCTGGAATATGGCTCGCAGATGGTCGGCGGCGTTACCCCCGGCAAGGGCGGGACGATCCATGAGGAACTCGGCCTGCCAAACTTCGACACCGTGCTCGAAGCGGTCGAGCAGACCGGTGCCACCGCTTCGGTCGTCTACGTGCCGCCGCCGTTCGCGGCCGATTCGATCCTCGAGGCGATCGATGCCGAAGTTCCGTTGATCGTCTGCATCACCGAGGGCATTCCGGTGCTCGACATGGTGCGCGTCAAGCGTGCGCTGACCGGCTCCAAGTCGCGGCTGATCGGCCCGAACTGCCCGGGGGTGCTGACGCCTAACGAATGCAAGATCGGCATCATGCCGGGCAGCATCTTTTCCAAGGGTTCGGTCGGCGTCGTCTCGCGCTCCGGCACGCTCACCTATGAGGCGGTGTTCCAGACGACCAATGCCGGGCTCGGCCAGTCGACCGCGGTCGGCATCGGCGGCGATCCGGTCAACGGCACCAATTTCATCGACGTGCTGGAACTGTTCCTGGCCGACGACGCGACCCAGTCGATTATCATGATCGGCGAGATCGGCGGATCGGCCGAAGAGGAAGCCGCGCAGTTCCTCAAGGACGAGGCGAAACGCGGCCGCAAGAAGCCGATGGTCGGCTTCATCGCCGGCCGCACCGCGCCTCCGGGTCGCCGCATGGGCCATGCCGGTGCGATCGTGTCGGGCGGCCAGGGCGGCGCCGACAGCAAGATCGCGGCGATGGAAGAAGCGGGCATCCGCGTCGCGGCGTCGCCGTCCGAACTCGGAACGACGCTTTCCGAACTGCTCAAGGGTTGATTAACCGGTTGGTAGCGCTCACCTGATAGGGAGCCCGCCGCGACGGAGCGTTTTATTCCGACGGCGAAGCGAAACAAGGACGTGCGATGGGTATCGAGGGTATCGGCTTTGACGAACTGGAGGGCGTAAGTCCTTCCTTCGCGGAGGCGCTGTACCGGCGATATCGCGCCGATCCGCAGTCGGTCGAACCCGATTGGCGCGATTATTTCAAGGCGCTGGAAGCGACCGTCTCCGGCCCTAGCTGGGCGCGTTCCAATTGGCCGCCCAGTGACACCGATGCGCTGACCGCGGGGCTCGATCCGACCCAGATGGAGGTCGAGGCCAAGGGACCGAAGCGTGGCGCCGGTAAGCCAGATGCCGGCGGTGCGGCTCCCGCTACGGCTGCTCCAGGTCCGGCCGCGCAGCCTGCCGACATTGTGGCCGCCGCGCTCGATTCGATCCGCGCCTCGACGCTCATCCGGACCTATCGCGTACGCGGCCATCTGCTCGCCGATCTCGATCCGCTGGGACTTGTGGCCGAGCAGACCCCCGAAGACCTGAAGCCGGAATATCATGGCTTTACGGAAGCCGACATGGATCGCCCCATCGTGCTCGACGGCACGCTCGGGTTCGAGCGCGCGACCGTGCGCGAGATTATCGCCGTGCTGCGCCGCAATTACTGCGGCAAGGTTGGCCTTGAATATATGCACATCCAGGACGTGGAGGAGCGCACTTTCCTTCAGGACCGGATGGAGGGCAAGGACAAGGAAATCAGCTTCACGCCGGAAGGCAAGAAGGCGATTCTGACCAAGGTCATCGAGGGCGAGCAATGGGAGAAATTCCTGGCCCGCAAATATGTCGGCACCAAGCGCTTCGGCCTCGACGGCGGCGAGAGCATGATCCCCGCGCTGGAGGCGGTGCTGAAATATAGCGGCCAGGCCGGTGTGCAGGAGGTCGTGATCGGCATGGCGCATCGTGGGCGCCTCAACGTGCTGACCAACGTACTCAAGAAGCCGTATCGTGTGCTGTTCCACGAATTTGCCGGCGGCTCGGCCAATCCGGAGGATGTCGGCGGCTCGGGCGACGTCAAATATCATCTCGGCACGTCCGCCGATCGCGAGTTTGACGGTCACCAGATCCATCTCAGCCTCACGCCCAATCCGTCCCACCTCGAGGCGGCCGATCCGGTCGTGCTCGGCAAGTCGCGCGCCAAGCAGACCCAGCTTGAGGATAATGAGCGCGCCAAGGTGCTGCCGATCCTGATCCACGGCGATGCCGCCTTTGCCGGCCAGGGCATCGTCATGGAATGCTTCGGCTTCTCCGGCCTGCGCGGCTACAATACCGGCGGCACCGTCCATTTCGTGATCAACAACCAGGTCGGTTTCACCACCAGCCCGCAATTCGCGCGTTCGTCGCCTTATTGTTCGGACATCGCCAAGATGGTCCAGGCGCCGATCCTGCACGTCAATGGCGACGATCCCGAAGCGGTGACCTTCGCGTGCAAGGTCGCCACCGAATTCCGCGCGCGCTTCAAGCGCGACGTCGTGATCGACATGTGGTGCTATCGCCGCTTCGGCCACAATGAAGGCGACGAGCCCGGCTTCACCCAGCCGTTGATGTACGAAGAGATTCGCAAGCATCCGCCGGTGTCAAAGCTTTATGCCGAGCGCCTCATCGCCCAGGGCCAGATCGACCAGGCCTGGCTCGATAAGGCGGAGGGCGATTTCGTCGCCTATCTCGAAGAAGAATTCGAGGCGGGCAAGACCTACAAGGCCAATAAGGCCGACTGGTTCGAAGGCGAATGGGCCGGTCTGGCCGCGCCCCGCGAAGCTGTGACCGAACGCCGCGCCGCGGCCAGCGGTGTCACCCGCGACGCGTTCGACACGGTCGCCACGAAGCTGACCACCGTCCCCGACGGCCTCGTCGTCCACAAGACGCTTGCGCGCATTCTCGAAGCCAAGCGCGGCATGTTCGACAGCGGCCAGGGCTTCGATTGGGCCACCGCCGAGGCGCTCGCCTTCGGGACGTTGCTGCTCGACGGCTATCCGGTCCGCCTGTCCGGGCAGGATGTCGGCCGCGGCACCTTCAGCCAGCGCCACGCGGTGTGGGTCGACCAGACTGACGGCCACAAATATATTCCGCTGTCGGCACTCGATCGCCGCTTCCAGGTGCTCGACAGCCCGTTGAGCGAGTTCGGCGTGCTCGGCTTCGAATATGGCTATGCCGGCCAGTCGCCCAACACTCTCGTGCTGTGGGAAGCCCAGTTCGGCGACTTCGCCAACGGCGCGCAGGTGATGATCGATCAGTTCATCGCCGCCGGCGAATCCAAGTGGCTGCGCGCCAACGGGCTCGTGATGCTGCTGCCGCATGGCTATGAAGGACAGGGTCCCGAGCATTCGTCGGCACGTCTGGAACGCTATCTGCAGTTGTGCGCCGAGGATAATATCCAGGTCGCCAATTGCACGACGCCCGCCAATTATTTCCACATCCTGCGCCGCCAAATGCTGCGCAAGTTCCGCAAGCCGCTCGTCATCATGACGCCCAAGTCGCTGCTGCGGCACAAGGCGGCGGTTTCCAGCGTGGACGAATTCCTGGGCGACAGCCACTTCCGGCGTATCCTCGGCGACCCCAACGGGCCGGCCGACGAGGCGGTGAAGCGGCTGGTCCTCTGCTCGGGCAAGGTATTCTACGATCTCGCCGAGGCGCGCGACGCGGCTGGGGATACGGCGACGACGATCGTGCGCATCGAACAGCTTTATCCTTTCCCGTCGGACGCGTTGACCGCACGCATCGCGCGGATGCCGCACCTCGAGACGATCGTCTGGGCTCAGGAGGAGCCGAAGAATAACGGCGCCTGGTTCTTCGTCGAATGCCTGATCGAGGAAGCGGCGCGGCTCGCTGGCAAGAGCATCCGGCCGGTCTATGCCGGGCGCAAGGCTTCGGCCTCGACCGCGACCGGGTTCATGAAGAAGCATGCCAGCCAGCAGGTGGCGCTTGTCGCCGAAGCGCTTGGCCACACATCGAAAATATAAGGAAGACTGATGGCGACCGACGTAATCGTCCCGACCCTGGGCGAATCGATCACCGAAGCGACCTTGGGCCAGTGGCTCAAGCAGCCGGGCGAGGCGGTGAAGGCCGACGAGCCGATCGCGAGCCTGGAGACCGACAAGGTCGCGGTCGAGGTCAACGCGCCCGCCGCCGGCGTGCTTGCCGAACTGGTCGCCAGCGAAGGCGATACGGTTGCGGTGGGCGCGGTGATCGCGCGCATCCAGGCGGGCGCCACCGCCGAGACCAGCGCGACGCCTGCGGTCGAGAACCGCACCGCAGTCGGCCAGGCCGAAGCCGCCCAGCCGCCGGAACCGGCGGCAGCGCCCGCTGGCGAGGCAACGCCGGTGGGATACGGCAATCATGACGAGGCGGAAGAAGGCGGTACGGGCGGTCAGACGCTGTCGCCGTCGGTTCGCCGCGCGGTGCTGGAGCACGGGCTCGACCCCTCCAGGATCAAGGGCACGGGCAAGGACGGCCGCCTGACCAAGGACGATGTGCTGCTCGCGGCCCAGAGCACGCCGCCGGCCGCCAGGGCACCGGCACCGGCAGCACCCGCGGCTGCCGCGAGCGCCCCTGCCGCGAGCGTCTCCGCACCGGCACCGTCCACCGCGGGTGGCCGCAAGGAAGAGCGCGTGCGTATGTCGCGCCTGCGCCAGACCGTCGCCAAGCGGCTCAAGGAGGCGCAGAATACCGCCGCGATGCTGACGACGTTCAACGACGTCGACATGACCGAGGTCATCGCCGCGCGCACCAAATATAAGGATCTGTTCGAAAAGAAGCATGGCGTGCGCCTTGGCTTCATGGGATTCTTCGTGAAGGCCGCCTGCCAGGCGCTGCGCGATATCCCGTCGGTCAATGCCTCGATCGAAGGTGAGGAGATCGTCTATCACGATTATGCCGACATCTCGGTCGCGGTATCCGCGCCCAACGGCCTGGTCGTGCCGGTGATCCGCGACGCGCAGGACATGTCGGTCGCAACGATTGAGAAGACGATCGGCGATTTCGGCAAGCGCGCCAAGGACGGCACGCTCAAGATGGACGAGATGAAGGGCGGCACCTTCACCATCTCGAACGGCGGCGTGTTCGGTTCGCTGATGTCGACCCCGATCATCAACCCGCCGCAGTCGGCCGTGCTCGGCTTGCACCGCATTGAGGAGCGCCCCGTGGTGCGTGACGGTCAGGTCGTCGTCCGCCCGATGATGTATCTCGCGCTCAGCTACGACCATCGCCTGATCGACGGCCGCGAGGCGGTGACCTTCCTGGTCGCGCTGAAGAACGCGATCGAGGATCCGACCCGCCTGCTGATCGACCTGTAAGTTTCGACGCGGATACCTACATTCCGTTCGGGCTGAGCTTGTCGACGCCGCGTACTTCTTCCTTGAACGGAACCAAGAAAGTCAGCCCTTCGACAAGCTCGGGGCGAACGGAGTTTTGAATGGCGGACTATGATTTCGACGTCCTGGTGATCGGCTCCGGTCCCGGCGGATACGTCGCGGCAATCCGCGCCGCACAGCTCGGGCTGAAGACCGCCTGCGCCGAAAGCCGCGCGACGCTGGGCGGCACCTGCCTCAATGTCGGCTGTATTCCGTCAAAGGCGCTGCTGCACGCCTCGGAACTCTATGACGAAGCCGCTTCGGGCAAGCTCGCCAAGCTCGGCCTCAAGATCGACGGCATGAGCCTCGATCTCGACGCGATGCACGCCCAGCGCATCGACGCGGTCAAGCAGCTGACCGGCGGCGTCGAATTCCTATTCAAGAAGAACAAGGTCGAATGGCTCAAGGGCCATGCCGCCTTCGAAAGCGCGGACACGGTCAGGATCGGCGATCGTACCGTCCGCGCCAAGAATATCGTCATCGCCACCGGCTCGTCAGTGACCCCGCTGCCAGGTGTCGAGATCGATCAGCAGGTCGTCGTCGATTCGACCGGCGCGCTGGAGCTACCGAAGGTGCCGGGGCATATGGTCGTGATCGGCGGCGGCGTGATCGGGCTGGAGCTCGGCTCGGTCTGGCGCCGCGTCGGTGCGAAGGTCACGGTGGTCGAATTCCTCGATCAGATCCTGCCGGGCATGGATGCCGAGGTCCGCAAGGAATCCAACAAGATCTTCAAGAAGCAAGGTATGGAGCTTCGCCTGTCGACCAAGGTCACCAAGGTCGAGCGCTCCGGCGAGGGCGCGGTCCTGACGGTCGAGCCGTCGGCCGGCGGCACCGCGGAGACGATCGAGGCGGACGTGGTGCTGGTCGCGATCGGCCGCCGCGCCAACACGGATGGGCTTGCGCTCGACAAGGCGGGTCTCGCCGTCAACCAGCGCGGCCAGATCGAGATCGATCACGATTTCGGAACGGCCGTGCCCGGCATCTGGGCGATCGGCGACGTCGTCCCCGGCCCGATGCTTGCGCACAAGGCCGAGGATGAAGGCATCGCCGTCGCCGAGAATATCGCCGGCCTGACCGGCATCGTGAACCACGACGTCATTCCCAGCGTGGTCTACACCACGCCGGAGATTGCGGGCGTCGGCCTGACCGAAGAGCAGGCCAAGGAGCGCGGGCCGGTCAAGGTCGGCAAATTCCCGATGTTGGCCAACAGCCGCGCCAAGACCAATCACGAGCCCGACGGCTTCGTGAAGATCATCGCCGACGCCGAAAGCGATCGCGTGCTCGGCGTATGGATCATTGCCACGCTCGCCGGCACGATGATCGCCCAGGCCGCGCAAGCGATGGAGTTCGGCGCCACCAGCGAGGACATTGCCTATACCTGCCACGCCCATCCGACCCATTCGGAAGCGATCAAGGAAGCGGCGATGGCGGTCACTGGCAAGCCGATCCACATTTAGGCAGCGGCAAAGCGTCCCAGCTCGATGCAGCGTGATCGGCAGCGGCCGGTTACAGCATGGCGCCGCTTCAGCGAATCCTGACCAGCCGCGCGACCGTTGCCGTCATGACCGCGCAAATGCCGGCTGCGATCCACAGCGCGTTCAGACCCGTCAGCAGGAAGATGCCTGTGCCCACTAGCGCGCCCGCGATGAAGCCGAGCCATAGCAGCAGATAAGACGGCCATCCCCGGCCATCGCCCCCGACCAGCGCCAACGCCGCGCGCTGGGCAAAGCGGACCAGCGTGCCGGTCATGTAGGTGACGCCGATGGTGACCTCGCCGTCCCGCTGGAAAACGCCATTCTCTGCCCCCATGGCTACGGCGGTCAGCAGCAGCGCTGCCTGATCGAATTGCAGCATGTGGCACAGGGCGGCGGCAGTCAGCAGCAATGTCACCGCCGCCAGCACCGCGGGCTTGCGCTGAAACGGCACGGCGTGGGCGACGAGTGTGCCCGCCATCACGCCGGCGATGAAGGCGATTATCAGCGTTGCGGCGCGCCAGGCCGGCGCAGGGTCAACCGATCCGATCGCCACCGCCAAATGCGTTGTGTTGCCGCTCATGAAGGAGACAAAGAAGCCGCCCATGCTGAGGAAACCGAGCGCATCCACAAAGCCCGCCAGCGCGGCGAGGCAGAGAGCGACGGCGATGAGCGGTCGATCGTAACGATGCATCGCTGCAACCTACCGCTCTGCGGCGCGGGGGGAAGGGCTTTGGCAACCGAACCGGCTTCCGGGCGTATATTGCGGCAGCGAAACGAGTTCGAGGTGGGCATGCGCAAGGTGATGGCGACGACGGCGATGGCGGCAATGCTGCTGGTCGGCTGCGGTAAGAAGACGGCGGAGCTGCCGGCGGATCCGGTCGAGCTGGCGGCTACTTGCGGCGTGATCGCAGCGGCCAGCGAACGCGAGACCGCCGGCTTCAAGGGCGACCTGCCGGCCGACGCGCAGGGACGCATCCTCCATTATGCGATGCTCTACGCATCCGAAGGCAAGTCGTTCGACAAGGACAAGGTCAATGCCGTCTCCAAGCGGATGCCGGCTTTGTTCGACACGACCATCAAGGGCAAATGGCAGACGTTGCGCCCCGGTTGCGCGACTGCCTTCCCGGCGACGCAGGTGGCGCAGCCGGTGCTGCCGCCCAAGCCGGTCGACGCCATGCTCGAATGCTATGCGATGGCCGATTTCCTGCGCAAGGCGCTCGCCGATCAAGGGTCGAGCTATGCGGAGGCGGCCAACCGCTATGGGGTGCTCACCGGCAAGCTCGACGTTTCGATGACCCCAGCTTTGCGCGCGGCCGGCATCGGCAATGGCGACGAGCTTAATGCCAAGCGCGCCGAGGCATTGGCTACCGCCACCAAGCTGGGTCAGCCGCCCGCTTTCGTTGCGGCATGCGAGAAGAAATACGGCGCCTGACGTACGGCAATTCGCCTGTTAGGAGCGGGGCAAGGCCGGTCATCGCGCGGAAATGCCCTGTCCTCCGGTAAGCGGCTTGCGCTGGGCGAGCACCTGATAGGCCATGACCGCGCAGGAAATGGCGGCGTTGAGGCTGTCGGCTTTGCCCAGCATCGGAATCTTGACGCGGACATCGCACGCTGCGGCATAATCGGCAGGCAGGCCCTGCGCTTCGTTGCCGACCAGCAGGAAAGTAGGCGGGGCATATTTTGGTCTGCGATAATCCTCGCTCGCCTCAAGGCTCAGCCCAACCAACTGCCCCTCGCCGCCGCGCAACCAGGGGAGAAATTCCTCCCATGATGCCTGTGCGATCGTCTGCGTGAACATCGCTCCCATGCTCGCGCGCACCGCCTCCACCGAAAACGGGTCGACCGTGTCGTCGATCAGGATCAGCCCGCCGGCGCCGACCGCGTCGCCGGTGCGCAGCATCGTCCCGAGATTTCCGGGGTCTCGTATCGCCTGCGCCACCAGCCAGATGCCTGACGTGGTGCGATCGATGCGCGCGAGGCTGGTGTCGAACTGGCGATACACGCCCAGCACCACCTGCGGATTGTCCTTGCCGGACAGTTTGTGGAGGATGTCGCGGCTGGTTTCGATCGCCTCGCCACCCTGCGCCTCGACCTTGCCGATCAGCCGTTGCACGATCGGATGGCGGGCACTGTCGACGGCATAGAAGAAGAGTTCAGGAAGCGTGCCCGCTTCCTCGGCTTCGGCGAGGATGCGCAGCCCCTCGGCGAGGAACAGCCCTTCTTCGCGGCGGTGACGCTTGTCGCGCAGGCCGCGCACCCGCTTGATCAGCGGGTTGGAAAAAGCAGTGATCTCGCGCGGCATCGGGCGGGTCTAGAGCCTGATCGTCGGCGGTGGAAGCGCCCTACGCTTCCACCGCCGACGTGGATCAGGCTCCGTGCAAGGCGCGCTGCCGATGCCGGAGAGACGGCTTAGCGGTTGCGCGTCGGGCGGATCGTTGCCGGCGCGGGCGCTTCTCCGCCCTTGGGTGGCGGCGGGATGGTGATCATCACGTCCTCGCCCGAGCGGCCCGGGAAACCGGCGAACATCGCCTCGACCAGGTTCGGAACCAGACGGGGCAGCGCCTGATCGGTCGAACGAGCGCGCGCGCGACCTTCAAACAGGGCCTGGCCATCGGCAGTGCGACGAATCTTCAGCTCGAGCTGGCTGACATAATAGGTGTAGCTGTTGACCTGAGGATAGCCGAACGGATCGTACCAGAACGGATCCTGCCAGCCATAATAGAAGCCGCGGCCGTACAGACCGCCGCGGAAGCCGCGGCGATAGCCGACGCCCCACGAGCCGTACGGACCCCAGCCCCACGACGGGCCGATGCCGGGCGTGGTGACGATCTTCTCATGGCCATTGTCGACGCCATAATCCATCGACACGACGAAGGTCGGCTTGGCATCGCCTTCCGCCTGGCGATAGCCCAGCGCCGTCAGGCGCGAGCTGACGAGCTGGGCGTAATTCTGAAACTCGATACCGTTCTGCTTGCGCGGATCGGCCGCCTGCACGACGAAGCTCTGCCCTTGGGGCGCGGGCATCATCTGAAAGCGTGAAACGTCGGCCCGGAACGACGTGGCGCACGCGCTGGTGAGCAGCAATGCGAAAGGGGCGGCAACGGTGAGGATCGTGCGGCGGAAAGACATTGTCTGTTGTCCCGAAAAAGCTTCGAAACGCGAAGCTAAGCTCTTGTTAGTGAACCGCGATTGAACGTTGCGAAAGTGCGATCAGTTGCTCCGCCGGTCGCATTCCCGCTTATAGTCCCATTGCCGCATATGCGCCCGCAAGGGTGGGTGCGGCAACTGCCGCCGCTTTTTCCGCGCCGACCTTGAGCAAAAGGTCGAGTTCGGGCGCGTCGCGTTGCAATTCGGCGAAGCGCTGACCGATCGGACGCAGCTTCTCCACTGTCAGTTCCGCCAGTGCCGGCTTGAAGGCGCCAAATCCCTGCCCGGCAAAGCGCGCCAGCACGTCCGCCACCGTTTCGTCAGCGAGCGCCGCATAGATCGTGACAAGGTTTTTCGCCTCCGGCCGTGCATCCAGCACAGTGGGATCGTCCGGCAACGGTTCGGGGTCGGTCTTCGCCTTGCGGATCTTCTGCGCGATCAGGTCGGGATCGTCCGCCAGGTTAACCCGGCTCATATCCGACGGATCGGATTTCGACATCTTCGCCGCGCCGTCGCGCAATGACATGATCCGCGCAGCGGCCGGCGGGATGATCGGCTCGGGTAGGGTGAACAGCTCGACGCCGTAATCGGTGTTGAACTTGGTCGCGATGTCGCGCGCCAGTTCCAGATGCTGCTTCTGGTCGTCGCCGACCGGCACATGTGTCGCCTGGTAGAGCAGCACGTCTGCCGCCTGCAGCACCGGATAGGTATAGAGCGCCACCGACGCGCCCTCGCGATTCTTGCCGGACTTGTCCTTGAACTGGGTCATGCGGTTGAGCCAGCCGACCCGCGCCGTCCCGTTAAGCAGCCAGGCAAGCTCGCTGTGCGCCGGCACGTCGCGCTGGCGGAACAAGGTCGCGCGGGTCGGATCGACACCGCAGGCGATCAATGCCGCCGCCATCTCGCGGATGCCGCGGCGGAGTTCGGCCGGATCCTGATATTGGCTGATCGCATGCAGGTCGGCGAGGAAGAAGAAGCACTCCCCGCCATCTTTGGCCATCGCATCCTGCATGCGGACCCAGTTGCGGATCGCCCCCAGATAATTGCCGAGATGGAGGTTGCCGGTAGGCTGGATGCCGGAAAGGGTGCGCATGATGCGGCGCCTTCGGGCAGCGGCGCGGTCAGGTCAAGCAGGTCACGGTGCGGCGAGGATCTTGGCCGCCACGTCCTGGCCTGTCGATCCGCCGGCCGGAAAGGCGGGGGCCGAGAGTTGGCCGGCAGCGTCGGCGCGCACGGTCACCGGCTTCGACCATTCGCCATTGCGCGTATCGTACCATAGCCAAGTGTAGCGCGCCTTCGCCGTGAAACCCGCCAATTGCGGCCGCAGCGCCTGGTGCTCGAAATAGAGCAGCGCGAAATCCTTCGCCGGCGTGCGCATCATGAACGACCAACCGTCGAGGCCATCGCCGTGGGCTTGCGTCGTGCTGCGCGGGCGAATGTCCTGGCTGGCCAGCTCGAGCGCCTGATAGCGCGCCCCTTCCGACAGGACGAAGCGCTTCAGATACTGCATCTGGGCGCCGGACGTGTAGCGCAGCGCCGTCCAGATATAGGGACGCCAGCCTTCCGCTTCGCCGGTGCTGGTCACGTCGTAAGCGGCGGTGCCATGGACATGGCCGGCAAGCGCACCCGACAGAACCGAGCCATACATCATCGCCCGTGCGAAATAATTGTCGCGGTCGCTATTCTCCTCCGGCGTCTCACCGCCCGGGCGGTTAATGGCGTGGTTCCAGCCGGTGTAATAAGGCTCGAGATTGGCGGCGGGATAGGGCGGCTGGAGTCGGAACAGCTCCTCGATCGATCCGTAGATCGCATGATTGCGGGGATTGTTGCCGACCGTATGCATTGTCAGCCACGGCGCATGGTCGCCATGGCCAAACGCCTTGAAGGTCGAGCGATCGATCAGGGTGGTCACGGGCTGGCCGAACGGCGGCGGACCATATTTGCGCAGATGATAGGTCAGCGCCGCGTTGAAATCGTCGGCGGTCAGGCTGAGGTCCTTCGGAATCCAGTCGAGATGGATGCCGCTGAAGATCGCGTTGTATGCGCCGTAACGCGCGATCAGATATTGGACGTAGCGCGCGTAGGATTGGTTAAAATCGAAATAGGCCTTCCACGCCGGCGCGGCATCGCGCCGGATCGGCTCCAGGAAGGGTACGAACCCCTGGCCTGCTAGATAGTGCATCTTGCGATCGAGGCTCTGGAAATAGGCCGGATTGATCCGGTCGAAATCGGCCATGCCGTCATGGTCCGGCGCGATCGCGAAGGCGACATTGCCCGCCTCATCTTCCATATTCTTGGCGGTGGTCAGCGCGCCGTCGGCGGTCGAGATCTGGGCGTTCGGCGCCCAGGTGCCGAACTTCTCCCACGCATTGCGCAGGAACACGCCCTTCTTGTCGGCGAAGGTGGCGCCGTGATTGTCGGCCGCCCAATTGGGAAAGGCGGAAATGAAGGATATCGAATTGAAGCCCTGCCGCTTCCGCCAGGCGACCGCCTCCTCGAAGCTGATTCCTTCGGCGGGAATATAGTCCGGCGCGGGCGTTGCGCCGCGGAAAGGAAGCCGCCAGGTCGAGGCGGCGAGCCAGGTGTCGCCCGTCAGGAAGAAGGGCGTGCCGTCGGCATATCGCAGAGCATGACCTTTGCCGTCGGCACGAACGAAGCCATGCCGGTTGGCATTCTCGCCGAGTTCGGCCGCCGTCCAGGCCACCGCGTTAAGCTTGCCGGCGCCGCCATTGAGCCCGCTATCATCGCGTCGGTTGGAGCCGGACACCCAATGCCATGCGCCGGGTTCGGTCGCGACGAAACGCACCTTGAAGCTGCGCCCGCCATCCCAGAAGCCATAAACGCGCTTTTTGAAGTGCGGCCCTTCCAGCTCGATCCAGCAATCGACGTCCGCATAAGGATTGGCATAAAGGCGGGCCGCCTCAAAGCGTATCTCCTGCATTTCCCACACGTGGACCTCGCCCGATTGCAGGCGGGCGGCGACGGCCTGCGGCAGCAGGGACGCGAGCAGAAAGGACAGGATTGGCAGGGCCAGGCGCAGCGGCATCGCCCGGGCTTAGCCCAAGACGCATTAGCGAAAAAGCAGTGTGATCCGCGAGCCCGCAGGCCCGCGGATCAGCCGAAGCCTACCAGGGCTTGGTCTTGGTCTTCGTCTTCGTCTTGGTGGTGCCGGTGACCGGGTCGGTGGTGGTCTTCTGACTGGTCGTGGTCGTGTTGGTCATCGGATCACCGGTGGTGGTCGTCGTCGTGGCGGACGTCGCCGGCAGCGCCGGATCGGCCGTGGTGGTGGTCGTCGATGAGGTTGACGGCAGCGCCGGGTCGCCACTCGTGGTGGTCGTCGTCGAGCTGGTCGCCGGCGGCGTCGCCGGCGTGGTGGTCGACGTGGTGGTGGTGCTTTGGGCGAGCAACGCGGCCGGGGCCATCGCGATCGCCGCGCCAATCATAAGATTACGCATGGGTATTCCCTCCATGTTCTAGCGCACCTAATAACGCATCCGGGCCTGGCAGGTGCCTTTGAAGGCGACAAAGCGGGCAAGGAATATGATGGTTCGCGTGCCGTAACGGCTTAGCGACGGCGGGCGAGCAGCTTCAGATCCTCGCGCCGGAACGCGCCGGTGAGGAAACAGGCGACGACGTAAACCAGCCCGCCGCCGCCGCACAGGACCGCCAGCGCGGTAACCCGCACGGCCAGTGATCGCGTCAGATAGGGATCGGCGCTTGGCCCCAGCCAATAGAGCACGCCGCCCATCAGCAGCGCCGCCAGCGCCAGGCGCGGGATGCGGCGGCGAAGCTGGGCATCGGGGGCAAAATGGCCGCGGTGCCGCAACGTCCAATACAGCATCGCCACGTTCACGCTCGAGGATATGGCGGTCGCCAGCGGCGGTCCGGCCGTGCCGATCGTGGGAATCAATATGAAGTTGAGGACGATATTCACGCCGACAGAAATGATCGCGTAGCGCACCGGCGTGCGCATGTCCGCACGCGCATAGAAGCCCGGCGTCAGCACCTTGACGAGGACGTAGGAGGGCAGGCCGGTTGAGAAGGCGCTCAGCGCCCAGGCGACCCGGATCGTGTCGCCCGCGTGGAAGGCGCCGTGCTGGAATATGCCGCGTACCAGCGGTTCGGACGCAAAGATGAAGGCGGCGGTCGCCGGCAGCGTCAGGAACAGGGCAATCTCAATGCCGCGATTCTGCGTCTCCATCGCCTCGGCTTCCCGCCCGCTCGTGAGCAGGCGGGATATGGTCGGCAGCAATACCGTGCCGAGACCGATGCCGATCATGCCGAGCGGAAGCTGGTTCAACCGGTCCGCATAATTGATCACCGAGATCGAGCCTGCCGCGAGCAGGCCGCCGGCGAGCGAGGTCGAGATGGCAAGGTTGATCTGCGATGCACCCGCGCCGGCGGCGGCCGGCAGGATCAGCTTGATCAGCCGGCGCACATCGTCATCCAGTCGCGGCCGTCGCAGCCGCATGCTGACGCCCGCTTGTTGGCAGGCAAATACCAGCCAGGCGAGCTGAAGCGCGCCGCCGATGGGAATGGAGATCGCCTGCGCGCGGGCGGTCGCATAGGAATTGTCGCCGTGGAAGAACAGCAAGGCGCCCACCATCGCCACGTTGAGCAGCACGGGCGCGGCGGCGTTGATCCAGAATTTGCCGAGCGAATTGAGGATCCCGCCCAGTAGCGACGCGAGGCTGATGAGCATCAGATAGGGTATCGTGATGCGCGACAGCGTGACCGCGAAGGCGAACTGGTCGTGGGTCGGATGCTGGCGATCGAAACCGCCGGCAAGCGCCCAGGTCAGCGGCCAGGCGGCCGCGATCATCAGCACGGTCATGATCAGCAGGATCGGAAACAGCACCGCCAGCGCCTGCTCGGCGAAGCGGATGCCGACGGCGATCTCGCCATTGGGGCCGACCTTGCGGTTGAACATCGGCACGAACGCCCCCGCGAACGCCCCTTCCGCGAACAAGGTGCGGAACATATTGGGGAGCCTGAACGCGACGTAGAAGGCGTCCGACGCAAACCCTGCACCGACATAGGTCGCCTGCAGCGTGTCGCGCACCAGCGCCAGCACGCGGCTGACCAGGGTCAGACCGCCGACCGAGCCCAGCGAGCGGGCGAGCCCCATCGGCTTTCCCCCCGGCTCTCGCTTACGCCTCGCCGGCGGGCTCGCCCTCGGCCAGCTGGGTCGCGGCCTGCGCCTGCTGCAGATACATCGCGCCGAAGTCGATCGGATCGAGCAGCAAGGGCGGGAAATTGCCGTCGCGCACGACTTCGGCGACGATTCGGCGCGCGAACGGGAACAGCAGGCGCGGTGCTTCCGCGTAGAGGAACGGCGCAAGCGCCTCGGGATCGACGTTACGCGCGCCGAACAGGCCGGCATAAACCAGCTCGACCGCGAACATCGTCGCATTGGCCTCGCCGATCGCGCGGATCTCGATCTTCATGGTCACTTCGTGCACGTCGTCCGCCACCGGCCCGACGCCGATATGGAATTGCACGTCGATCTGCGGCTGGACCTGCGCCTGATAGACGGCGGGCGCGTTCGGATTCTCGAACGACAGATCCTTCACATATTGCGCGATCAGGCCGATCTGCGCCGCATTATCCGCTCCGTTGGGCAGCGCGCCTTCGGGGGCTGCGTTGAAATCGTCCTCGGCCATAAGGTGTTTCAGTCCTGAATGTCTGGAGCGGACCGCTTGCATGGGGTCCGCGGGCGGCCAGCCGCTAGCAGCACCACCCGGAGAGGGCAATGCGGAACCCGGGACGCGGCGCCGCGTCTTACAGCCGCGCCGTTTGCAGATTGGCGGGCGGCACCCTATGTTGGGTGCGCTTAATCCTGGAGGTCGGGTGACCACGCTGATCGTTCTTGCCCTGGTATTCGTCTTCGTCGCGCTCCGGCTGTGGAGCGTGCTCGGAAAGCGCACGGGTCACGAACAGACGTTGGCGAAGCCGGAGAGCGTGCCGACCGTGCGTAACGTCGTCGTCAAGGCGCCCGATGCTGATCGCGCGCCTGCAGTGGGTCAGGAGCCGGCCGCTTCCGCCAGCGCGGCTGCCGGATTGCGCGCGATTGCCGCCGCCGATCCCCAATTCGACGTTGCCCGCTTCGTCGAAGGCGCCAAATCGGCCTACGGCATGGTGCTCGAAGCCTATTGGCGCGGCGATCAGGCCACGCTCGACAAGCTGGTCGACGCCGATGTTGCCGGCGCCTTCGCCCACGCCATCCAGGCGCGCGAGGCGGAAGGCGAGACGCTGGACAACCGCCTGATCTCGATCGAGCAGGCGCAGATCGAAGACGCGAATGTCGAAAATGGCGTTGCCCATATCCGCATCCGCTTCGAAGCGGATGTCGCGGCCGTGACGCGCGACCGCGACGGCAATGTCGTCGCCGGTTCGCTGACCGATGCGGTGCCGACCCATGACGTGTGGACCTTCAGCCGCACGATCAAGTCGACCAATCCTAATTGGATGCTCACCGAGACCGACGAGGCGGCCTGACCTTCCGATGAGGGGAGGTTCGTTCAGCCGCGCTGGATTCGCGCTCGTTGCGGCCCTGTTGGTCGCCGCCTGCTCGACCACGCCCCACCGTCAGCCGCTGAGCGTGGCTGCCCCGCCCAGCGCCCAGCAGCCGGCTAGGCCAGCCCCTCCGCCCGAACCCCCCAAGCCCAAAACCGCGGCCGAGGCCGGCGTTTCGGCTGGACCGCCCGTTTCTTCGCTGGATCTCACTGCCGATCAGGCCGGTGCTGCCTTGGCCGCGTTCAAATCCTCCTGCCGCTCCCTGATGAAGCGCAAGGATGTGAGCGGGTTGACCGAGCCTGGGGCGTGGGCGCCGGCCTGCGCCGCGGCCGGCGTTCCCGACGCCGATCCGGTCGCCTTCTTTCAAAGCCAGTTCGAAACATTGCTGGTCGGATCCGGCGCGCTGTTCGCCACCGGCTATTACGAGCCCGAGATTGCCGGCTCGCGCACCCATGATCCCGGCTATGATGTCCCCGTCTACAAGCGTCCGCCCGATCTGGTCGAGATGGACAGCGGCCTCGCCAATGGCGGCATCGCTACCGGCAAGAAGGCACGCGGCCGGATGCAGGACGGGCAGTTGGTGCCTTATTATGATCGCGCCGCGATCGATGCCGGCGCGCTCGCCGGCAAGGGCCTGGAGATCGCGTGGGCCAAGGATCCGGTTGAATTCTTCTTCCTGCAGATCCAGGGCTCGGGCCGGCTGCTCCTGCCCGACGGCAGCGTCATGCGGATCGGCTATGATTCGCAAAATGGGCGCGAATATACCGGCATCGGCAAGATGATGCGCGACCAGGGGCTGATCGGCCCCGGGACCAGCTACGCCACGTCGATGCAGGGCATCATGCAATATATGGCGGACCATCCCGATCAGACCCAGTCTTTGCTCGAAGCGAATAAGAGCTTCGTCTTCTTCCGCGAACTGACCGGCGCGGGGCCACTGGGTGCGATGGGTGCACCGGTCGTCGGTCATGTCAGCGTCGCTGCCGACCCCGCTTTCATTCCCTTGGGCGCTCCGTTGTGGCTGTCCGCCGACCGCCCGGAAGTGACCGGCCTGTGGGTTGCGCAAGATACGGGCGGCGCGATCAAGGGCGCCAATCGCGTCGACACCTTCTGGGGTGCCGGCGTGGTCGCGCGCATCACTGCCGGCGGCATGTCGGCGCATGGGCAGATGCTGATCCTTGTGCCGCGCGGCACGCTCGCGCGTCTCCGGCACGAAATGCAGGAAGAGCAGCGCGATGCCGGCGGGACCGCGCCTCAGCGCTGAAGAACGCGCGCTGTGGGCGCGCGTCGCGGCGACCGTCACGCCGCTGGATGGGCGGGGGGCTGCGCCGGGCGACGCGTCGCCATCCTCTCCATTCGCCCCGAGTGAAGTCGAGGGATCCCGGGGAGCGCAGCCGAGGCCTCTCGCTCCGCTCGAGAATCCGTCTCGGCCGCGCTCGACCCGAACGGAGGTTAGGCCTCCCACCGACACGCTCGACGGCGGCTGGGACCGCCGCCTGCGCCAGGGCAGCGTCGCACCCGAGCGCACGATCGACCTCCACGGTCACACTCTCGTCAGTGCCCAATCCGCACTCGAACATGCCCTCGCCCGCGCGGTGGCCGACGATGTCCGCGTCCTGGTGGTCATCACGGGGAAGCCGCCTAAGCCGGAAGCGAAGGGCCGCGGCCTGATTCGCGCCAGTATCGGCGACTGGCTCGGCACCTCCGGCTATCGCGACCGCATCGCGGCGGTGCGCCACGCCCACCCCCGCCATGGCGGGTCGGGTGCGCTCTACCTCATCCTGCGGCGAAGACGCGGCGCATGATCGCGGCGTAGATTTCGGTCAGCGCGCGCAAATCGGGGATGGCGACGGCCTCGTCCAATTTATGCATGGTCGCGTTGATCAGCCCGAACTCGACCGTCGGCGCCAGCTTCGACAGAAAGCGCGCGTCGGACGTGCCCCCGGTGGTCGAGAGCTCCGGCACCACACCCGTAATCTCGGCTATCGCATCGCTGATCAGCGCTGAAAATTCGCCGGGTCGCGTCAGGAACGCCTCGCCCGATATACGGGCTTCGACTTTAGCCGCCGGCGCCTCGGCCGCGACGATCGCTCTGACGCGCTCGACCCGGTCCGCCCCGCGCTGGAGATCGTTGAAACGGATGTTGATACGCGCGCGCGCCGCGCCGGGGATGACGTTGGTCGCGCCATTGCCCGTATCGACGTCGGTAACCTCGAGGTTGGACGGCTGGAACCAGTCATTGCCCCGGTCCAGCTCCAGCTCCGACAATTTCGTCACGATGCGCGCGAGTGCCGGGATCGGATTGTCGGCGAGGTGAGGGTAGGCGACATGCCCCTGCGTGCCCGGCACCTCGATCCACATATTGACCGATCCACGCCGCCCGATCTTGATCGTATCGCCAAGCCGCGCCGACGATGTCGGTTCGCCGACCAGGATCATATCGGGCGTGTAGCCCTGCGCCTGCATCCAATCGATGATCGCGGCGGTGCCGTAGGTGGCCGGTCCCTCTTCGTCGCCGGTGACGATCAAGGCGAGCGTGCCGGAATGGTCGCGGAGCTGATCCGCCGCCGCGGCGAAGGCGGCGAGCGCACCCTTCATGTCGACCGCGCCGCGGCCGTAGAGCAGGTCGTTCTCGATACGGGGGGTAAAGGCGGATCCGGTCCAGCCGTCGCCGGGCGGAACCACGTCGCTATGGCCGGCGAAGGCCAGGAACGGGGCGCCGGCGCCGCGGATGGCGAACAGATTCTGGATCGGGCCGTCCGGTGCGCTGCCGCTCGTGAAGCGGTGTACGGCAAACCCGATAGATTGAAGCGCCTCCGCCAACACGCCTTGGGCGCCCGCATCGGCGGGGGTTACGCTTGGGCAAGCGATAAGGGCTTTGGTGAGTTCGAGTAGGTCGAGCGCCATGGAAGCCGGTTAGCCGCCCTGCCTCAATTCGTCATGCTGAACTTGTTTCAGCATCCATCGCGTCACAGCCACTCCGCTAGCGGAGGCACGATGGACCCTGAAACAAGTTCGGGGTGACGATGGTGGGGGAGAACACGTCTCCCCACGCAATCAGTCTTAGCGTGCAGTCGTCTTGCGCACCGCGCCACGATGGGCGCCGGGAGCACCCTTGCGCGGGCCGAAGTGGCGCTTGGGGGCACCGCCGGCCGGACGTTCACCGCCACGGCCGCCGTCGGAACGGCCGCCGCCGTCGCGACGCTGGCCTTGGCCATGACGCTGGCCGTGCGGGCGGTCGGGGCGGTCGTCGGACTTGGCCGGCTTGGGCAGCTTGGCCTGCTCGGCGAGGAAATTCTCCGGCAGCGGCACGATCGTCGGACGCACGCGGGTCAGCTTCTCGATGCCGCGCAGATAGGCCCGCTCGTCATCCGCCACATAGGAGATGGCGAGGCCGGTGGCGCCGGCGCGCGCGGTGCGGCCGATGCGGTGGACATATTGCTCGGGCACGTTGGGAATTTCGAAGTTGAAGACGTGAGACACGCCCGACACGTCGATGCCGCGCGCGGCGATATCGGTCGCGACCAGGATCGGGGCGAGGCCGGACTTGAATTCGGCCAGAGCGCGTTCGCGCTGCGGCTGGCTCTTATTGCCGTGGATCGCATTGGCCGGGATGCCCGCGGCGACGAGATGCTTCACCACGCGGTCGGCACCATGCTTGGTGCGGGTGAAGACGAGCGCACGCTCGACCGTCTCGCGCTTCAGCGTCAGCGTCAGCAATGCCTGCTTCTCGGCCTGATTGACGTAAGTGATGAACTGCTCGACCCGCTCGGCGGTGGTCGCCGGAGGGGCGACCGAGACCTTGACCGGGTTGGTCAGGAAGCTGTCGCCGAGATCGGAGATCGTCTTCGGCATGGTCGCCGAGAAGAACAGGGTCTGGCGCTTCTTGGGCACCAGCTGGTGGATGCGCTTCAACGCGTGGATGAAGCCGAGGTCGAGCATCTGATCGGCTTCATCGAGTACCAGGATCTCGACATCGCGCAGCGTCAGCGCGCGCTGGTCGATCAGGTCGAGCAGGCGGCCCGGCGTCGCCACCAGGATATCGACGCCCGCCTGCAGCTGGCGCATCTGGCGGTTGATCGGCACGCCGCCGAACACCGTCATCACCGACAGACGAAGATTCTTGCCGTAGGCGGTGAAGCTCTCGGCGATCTGGCTGGCGAGCTCGCGCGTCGGCGCCAGCACCAGCATGCGGCAGCCCTTGGGCGGACGCGGCTTGAATTCGGCGGCGAGGCGATGGAGCGACGGCAGCGCGAACGCGGCGGTCTTGCCGGTGCCGGTCTGGGCGATGCCGCACAGATCGCGGCCTTCCATGACGGCGGGAATGGCCTGCGCCTGGATCGGCGTCGGCTTGTCATAGCCCTTGGCGGCGAGCGCCTGCTGCAGCGGCGCTGCAAGGCCGAGGTCGGAAAATTTGGTCATTATGCACTTTCGGTGCGCGTGCCGATGCGTCGGGACACAGATGTCCGACGGCCGACAAGCGGGTTCATCGAGACGACCCGCGTGAAAGGGGAGCCCTTGGCTACAGCACCTCACGGCAAGCACGACCCGCATATGGCGGAAGTTCACGCTGCTCGCCCGAACACACGAATGCGTTGGTGCTGAGGGTCAGATAGTCTGTTGCACCTGCGAAATCAAGGCGGTTGGCTGAGGTGCCGCTGACTGTGGCGGTGTTGCGAAGGCGATCAATTGGCTGGTGCCAACCCGCGGCGCGAACGCTGCGGCAAATTGTCATTGCGAGCGTAGCGAAGCAATCCAGTCCCGAACCCCTCTTCTGTGTCCCGCAAGCGCGGGGCAGATCCCGCTTTGAGCCGGGACGATCCTGCGGCTACACCGCGTCATGAGCTTCTTCGAAAGCTTGCTGGCGTTGGTGCTGGCATCGATCCTGCTGCTGCAGGTGTCCCGACGCTTGTCCATTCCCTATCCGGCCATGCTCGCCACCGCGGGCGTGGTGCTGGCGCTGATCCCGGGGACGCCGTCGATCGCGCTCGATCCGCATATCGCGTTGGCGCTGTTCATCGCCCCGGCGCTGGTCGACGCCGCCTATGATTTTCCGGTGGGCGCGGTGTGGCGGCTATGGCGGCCGCTCTTCGCCTTGGCGGTGGTGGCGGTGCTGCTGACCGCGGGCGCCGTGACCTGGCTCGGCATGGCGTTTGCCGGATTGCCTTTCTACGCGGCGCTGGCATTGGGCGCGATCGTCGCACCACCTGATGCCGCGGCGGCGACCGCGGTGCTGGGAACCGTCAGCATGCCGCGCCGGTCGGTGGCCGTGCTCAAGGGCGAAAGCCTGTTGAACGATGCGCTCGCGCTGCTCCTTTTCAGCGCCGCTATCTCGATCCAGAGCCATGGCGGCATCGATGGCGGCATCGCACTGCGGCTCGGCCTGGCCGCACCGGGCGGGATCCTGCTCGGCATCGCGCTGGCATGGTGCTCCAAGCGCATCCAGCGCTACGTGAGCGGCACGCTCGGCGGCAATCTGCTGGAATTCCTGACCGCCTTCGGGGTGTGGATCATCGCAGAGCGGCTCGGCCTGTCGCCCGTCCTGTGCCTGGTGGCCTTCGCGATGACGGTCGCGCGTTCGGCCGGGCTGCAGACCTTGGCCCGGGTGCGGGTCCACAGTTTTGCGGTGTGGGAGACGGTCGTCTTCCTGCTCAACGTACTCGCTTTCCTGCTGATGGGAATGCAGGCTCGTAGGATCGTCGGGGGCATGCCGCTCGACCGGCTCTACGAGGCCGCCGGATTCGCCGGATTGGTGATCCTGTGCGTGATCCTGGTGCGGCTGATATGGGTGCTGATCTACAACCGCTTGTCCAATCGCTTCGTCTCCCTGCGCGGCGAGTTCAAGCCGGCAACCATCAGGCATGGCGTGCTCGTCGGCTGGTGCGGTATGCGCGGCCTGATCACGATGGCCACTGCCTTCGCCTTGCCGGCCGATTTTCCGCAGCGCGACCTGATCGTGCTGACCGCCTTCGCCGTCGTGCTCGCGACCCTGGTCCTGCAAGGGCTGACGCTCGCGCCCCTGGTGCGGCTGCTGCGGCTGGATGGCGAGGAAGGCGCGCAGCGCGAACTCGACAAGGCCCGGACCGAATTGGCCGAAGCGGGGCTGGCGACGCTGGCGGATCGTACCGGGCCTGCCGCCGATTACTGGCGCTATACGTTTGAGACGATGCGCGCGGCGGTCGCCAAGCCGCGCGACTCCGTGCCGTTCAAGGAACGGCGCAAGCTCGGGCTTCTCGCCGTGCGGCGCCAGCGCAAACGGCTGGAGGAGCTGCGCGGCGCGCATGAGGTGGATGCCGATGCGTTCATCGTGCTGCAGGAGGAACTGGATTTCCACGAATTGGCGCTAAGCACGGAGGACGAGCGCCATATCGAGGAAAGTTAGCGCGCGCCCGACGCGCACGCGGTGAATGTTTCCGAGGGTTGCACATGGTAGGACAGGCCGTTTAGCCTGTGATCATGTGGACGTTGCTCTTGCTCGCCGGACTTTCGTCCGCTTCGTCTGCGCCCGCCACGAAAGTCATCGCCCGAGCGCCCGCGCAGCTGGCAGCCGTTGAGCAGGCGGAGCGGATCGGGCGCGATCTTTACGATTTCGATCAGGCCGCCTGGGGGGCGACCGACGCCCTGGTGGCGGCAATGCCCGATCCCGCCAAGGCCGGCGTGCGCGGCTGGATTGTCGAGCGGGAAAATGCCGGTACCGTTGCCATCTTCTATGGTCTGAACGGCAACCAGCCTTACAAGGTGTTTGTGGCGCACATGCAGGGGCGCAAGGTGCTTTCGCAGCACATCGTCTCCGCCAACGACGATCGCGGGATGACCGCGATTGAACGTCGCATGGCTGACGCGCGCGCGGCGGTGATGACGCCCGAGACGTTGAATAAGGTCGGCGTCCGGCAGTGTGGCAAGGGGGCGCTCAACACGGTCGTGCTGCCTCCGGCGACAATCGACGGGATCGTGCCGGTCTATGTGCTGGCCCCGCAAGCGACCATCAGCAGCTTTCCGCTCGGCGGTCACTACCGCATCGATGTCGCCGCCAACGGATCGATCGCAGGGTCGCGCCCCTTTACAAATTCCTGCATCGCCATGGATCTGAAGAAAGCCGTTCCGAACCCGCTCATGTTCTTCGTTACCCATGTGCTCGATCCGCAGCCGACCGAAATCCATGTGTGGATTTCGCTCGCCAGCCGCGTGCCGCTGGGCGTCGCGATCGCTTCATCCGGCGATGTCTGGGCCGTGGCGGACGGCAAAATGAAATATCAATATACTTTACAGGTGGATGACCCCGCCAAGAAGTGACCTTTTGTCCCGTCGGTCGCGGCAAAGCCAGGAGACCCCATGAAGCTGATCGCCGCTGCGCTCCTCGCTATCATCGTTCCCGATGCGGCCAGTGCCGCGCTTGCTCCGCCCGAGGTGCGTATCGCCGCTGCTGTCGACGCTTCGCAGGAGCGCGACTTCGCGTTGCTGCAGCGGATGGTCGACCAGAATAGCGGCACCCGCAATTTCGAAGGGGTGTGCGCGGTGGCGGGAATGATGCAGGCAGAACTGGAGCCGCTCGGCTTCGCCGTACGCTGGGTGCCGATGGAAGAAACCGGCCGTGCCGGCCATCTTGTCGCCGAGCATAAGGGCAAGGGCAAGCACATCCTGCTGATCGGCCATATGGACACCGTGTTCGAGAAGGACAGTCCGTTCCAGAAGATGGAGCGGCGCGGCGACACGGTGGTGGGGCCTGGCGTGTCCGACATGAAGGGCGGGCTGGTGATCATGGTCTCGGCGCTACGCGCGATGAAGGCCGCCGGGACGCTCGCCCGGGCCGACATCCGGATCATATTGTCGGGTGACGAGGAAAGCGCGGGCCATCCGGTCGCGCTGGCGCGGCACGACATGATCGAGGCGGGCAAATGGGCCGATGCTGCGCTGGAGTTTGAAGGGCTGACGCGCGACGGCGGCCAGGACATGGGCTCGATCGCGCGGCGCGGCTCGATCACCTGGACGCTGACCACCACCGGACGCACCGGTCATTCGGCCGGAATTTTCAGCGACAATGACGGCTTCGGCGCCAATTATGAACTGGCGCGGATCATCGACAGCTTCCGCCGCGAGCTGCGCGAGCCCAATTTGACCTATAGCGTCGGCATCGTGCTCGGCGGGGTTACCGCCACCCCCTCCGCGACCACCGAGGAGGCAGTCGGTGGCACGGCGCAGGGCAAGGCCAATATCATCGCGGGCAAGGGATATGCCACCGGCGATATCCGGGCTTTGTCGAACGATCAGGCGATGCGGATCGAGGAAAAGATGCGCGCGATCGTCGCCGATCATCTGCCCGGCACCGGTGCCGAGATCAGCTTCAGCGAGGGCTATCCGGCCATGGCGCCGACCGCGGGCAGCCGGGCGCTGCTGGCGCAGCTCAACGGCGTCAACCGCGACTTGGGCCTTCCCGAAATGGCGGAGCTCGATCCGATGAAGCGTGGCGCCGGCGATATCGCCTTCGTCGCACCTTATACGGATGGCCTGGTCGGCACCGGCGCCGCCGGCAATGGCGCGCATGCCGCCGGCGAAACCGCCGATCTCACGAGCTTCCCGCGGCAGGCCAAACGCGCCGCCATCCTGATGACGCGGCTGAGCGGCATGAAGTCCGCCAAGCAGTAAGCAATTCGTTTCTGCATTCCTCGCAATGACCTGTCTTGAAGCTGCACGGCGCCGCTTGATCTGCCACGTCGCGCGGCCCACATGGCATCCATGCTGATCGAGACCGAAACCACGCCCAATCCGGCGACGCTCAAGTTCCTCCCCGGCCGTCCGGTGATCGAGGCCGGCCCGCCGCGTGATTTTGCCGACGCGGATGAGGCCGAGGCCTCGCCGTTGGCCGAAGCTTTGTTTTCGCTGGGCGACGTGGCGGGCGTGTTCTTCGGCCGCGATTTCGTGGCGGTGACGGCGGGCGAGGGCGCCGATTGGCGCGACCTCAAGCCGGAAGTGCTGACCGTGCTGCTGGATCACTTCTCCAGCCAGGCCCCCTTGTTCAGGGCGGGTAGTGCCGGCGACATTCATATCGCGGACGATTCAGCCTTTGCCGAGCATCCGGAGGATGCGGACATCGTCGCCCAGATCAAGGAGCTGATCGAGCTGCGCGTCCGCCCCGCAGTGGCCAATGACGGTGGCGATATCGTCTATCGCGGCTTCGACAAGGGTGTCGTCTATCTGGCGATGCACGGTGCCTGCGCCGGTTGCCCGTCGTCGACCGCGACGCTCAAGCAGGGCATCGAGCAACTGCTCAAACATTACGTGCCCGAGGTTACCGAAGTCCGCGCTGCGTAAAGGGAAATCATGGCTGCTCCGCTTTCCGACGAGGTTCTCGACCGCGTCTTCCGTACCGCCCGCACCTATAATGGCTTCACCGACGAGCCGGTCACCGAGGCCGAGCTGCGCGCCCTCTGGGACCTGTTGAAATGGGGTCCGACCTCGGCGAACCAGGAGCCGCTGCGGATCATATGGTGCGTCAGCCAGGAGGCCAAGGACAAGCTTGCCGGCTTCTGCTCGGCCCAGAATGCACCCAAGGTGCGCAAAGCGCCGGTGACCGCGATCCTGGCGATGGACATGGAATTTTATGAGCGGCTGCCCAAGCTGTTTCCCCATACCGATGCGCGTGCCTGGTTCCTCGGCAATGATGGCCTGATCAAGGAATCGGCCTTCCGCAATTCGACGCTGCAGGGCGCCTATTTCATCATCGCCGCACGCCTGCTCGGGCTCGATACGGGGCCGATGTCGGGTTTCGACACCCATAAGGTCAACGAGGCCTTCTTCGGCGGCACGGCCTACAAGACCAACTTCATCTCGACGCTCGGCCATGGCGATCCAGCGAGCATCTTCGAGCGCCTGCCGCGCCTCGACTTCGAGGAAGCGAACCAGCTACTCTAAGCACATGACGACGTTGGTGATCGAGACGGCGACCGCCGCATGCTCGGTGGCGCTGCTCGACGGTGCCGTCGTGCGCGCCTCCGCCCATGAAATCGTCGGGCGCGGTCACGCCGAGCGGCTGGTGCCGATGATCGGCGAGGTGCTGGCGGCGGCGGATACCTCGCGCGCCGACCTGATCCTGGTTGATTGCGGACCGGGCAGCTTCACCGGTATTCGTGTCGGCTTGGCCGCGGCGCGCGCGTTGGCGCTGGCGTGGCAGGTCGAGGTGGCCGGCTTCAGTGCGCTCGCGTTGATTGCCGCCACCGCACCGGGGGACGAGATCGGCGTGGCGATTACCGGGGGGCATGGCGAAGTGTTCGTGCAGCGCTTCGCGCTGGCGCCGCTGACGGCGATCACTGCGATGCGCTCGCTGCCGCCAGCCGAGGCGGGCGTGGAAATTTCCGACGATCTTGTCCTTGGATCGGGCGCGCTAGCCCTGGTGGAAGCGCGGGGCCATGGCCATGCCGAGGAGCGCTTCCCCAACGCCGCCGATGCGATCCTGCTGCCGGCCGGGCTGGCGGGATTGCCGCCGACGCCGCTCTACGGACGGCCTCCCGATGCGGCTCTCCCGCGATGAGCGCTATCCTGCGCGAGGGCAATGAAGGCGATATCGGCGCCATCATGGAAGTGATGGTGCGCGCGTTCGACCCCGCTTACGGCGAGGCCTGGAGCGCCGGCCAATGCCTCGGCATGCTGTCGCTGCCGGGCGTCTGGCTCAGCTTTGCCGAGGAAAGCGGGCATACCGCCGGATTCGCCCTCAGCCGGCTGCTGATCGACGAGGCGGAATTGCTGCTGCTGGCGGTCGATCCGGATGCGCGCGGGCATGGTGTCGGGCGCGCGCTGATCGAACGGACGGTCGCGATCGCGGCCGGCAAGGGCGCGCACCGGCTGTTGCTCGAAGTGCGTGACGATAATCCCGCGCTGGAATTGTATCGGGGCGCGGGCTTCGGAGAGATCGGAAGGCGCCGCGATTATTATCATGGAGCGGACGGCACGACCCGGGATGCGCTGACGCTGGCGCGGCCGATCGACATGGATCGGCCCGTCGCTCTTTCAACGGCGCGGTAAAGCCGTTAGCATGCACGTATGACGCGCAAGATCGATGTGGAAACTCTGTGCGCCGACAAGGGTCTGCGCATCACCGAACAGCGTAAGGTGATCGCGCGCGTCTTGTCCGAGGCGGAGGATCATCCCGATGTGGAGGCGCTGCATGCGCGTGCCGCGGCGATCGATCCGGGTATCTCGATCGCGACCGTCTATCGAACGGTACGGCTGTTCGAGGATGCGGGCATCCTTGAACGGCACGATTTCGGCGACGGCCGCGCGCGCTATGAAGCAGCGGCCGAGGAGCATCATGATCATTTGATCGACGTCGAAACCGGCAAGGTGATCGAATTCGTCGACGCTGAGCTTGAAGCGATGCAGAAGCGCATTGCCGAGAAGCTGGGCTTCCGGCTCGTCGATCACCGCATGGAGCTGTACGGCGTCTCCCTCGACCGACAGGACTGAGACAGCATAATGTCCGCGAGGGCGGTGGGGCGTGTGCTGAGTATGGCCGGGCTGTTGCTGGTATGCCTGCCGGCCTGGGCAATCCTGCAACTGTTCGGGCGGGGCGCTGTCATGGTGCGCTTCTTCCTGGGCTGTGTCGGGTGGCTGCTTGGCCTTAGGATTAAGGTCGTTGGTCGGCCGGTGACCGGTAATGTACTCTATGCCGGCAATCACATTTCCTGGCTCGATATTCCCGCGATCGGCGGAACGACGCCCGCCCGCTTCATCGCCAAGTCGGAAATCGCGGGCTGGTCGCTGATCGGATGGCTCGCCAAGGTTGGCGGCAGTGTGTTCGTAGCGCGTCAGAAGCGCAGCGAAGCGCGCAAGCAAGCCAATGCGGTAACGGTGGCCTTGACCGAGGGTCGTCCGGTCGTGCTGTTCGCGGAGGCCGGTACTGGCGACGGGCTTAGCTTGACCCCGTTTCGGGCATCGTTGTTCGCCGCGGCCAACGAGGCCGGGGTCACGGTGCAGCCGCTCGCGGTCGATTATGGTGCGCGGGCAGGCGAGATCGCCTGGCCGCACGGTGCGGGCTTCACCAGCGAGCTGAAGCGTATGCTCAACCGCCCGGCGCCGGTGCGGGTGACATTGCATTTTCTGGCGCCGCTGGACGGCGCGCGGATCGACCGGAAACGATTGGCCAGCGAAACCTATGCGGCGGTCGCCAAGGCCTTGGGCTTTCACCCGCTAACGGGCGAAGTAAGCGCGTGAATGCCCGGCCGAATATGGCCGGGCACCCACATTTCTGGTCTTAACGACAGCGAACGTCGTTATTCTGCTCGATCGACTTACCAAGCAGGGCGCCGAGTGCACCGCCGATCAGGGTGCCGGCGGTACGGTTATGTCCACCGTCGATCACGTTGCCGAGGATGCCGCCACCTGCCGCGCCGACGATCAGACCGGTCGTGCCGTCATTGCGTTTGCAATAATAACGACCGTCCGAGCCGCGATAGATTTCGTCCTGCGACGACAGGCGGCGCTCGGAATAATTGGGCCCGTCACGATAGTAACGCGAAGCGTCGTAATTGGTGCGGAAACGCGGATCGTTGCCGGCATAGTAACCGGCACCGCCACTCGCATAACCTGCCCCATTGCGGCCATAGGCGGAATCGCCATTGTGACGCTGCCAGCGTAGGCGCTGACTCAGCGTATCCAGCCGCTGCTGGATCGCCACGCTACGGCTTGAATTCCAGCCACGGCGCAAGGCATCGCGGCGGATGTTGTTCAGCTCCAGCTGGGCATTGCGTGCCTCGCGCCGGCTAAGGCTGCCATCGGCCACGCCGCGATCGATCCGCTGCTGCAGGAACTGAATACGCTGGCGAGGGTCTGCCGGGGCGCCGCGCCAGAAGGCGTCGCGATCCCAATTCCCTGACGAGGCGCTGTTCCACCCGCCCGATGGCTGCGCGGTGAGCGGCATCGCGCCCAGCATCGCCAACACGGCCGCGCTGGCAAGAATGTTCATTTTCATCGTGTCTCTCCTAAGCTCGGACATGGGTCCGACCCGGACACAACACTTGGCAACCGAAACGGTGCCGTGACGAACGGGGCGCCCGCTAGGCGCCGAACCTGATCCCCAGCCACAAGGTACGCGGCGTCGCGCGTTCGATGGTGCCGTCGGAGGCCACGGTGGCCTCGATCCGGGCGTTGGTGACGTTTTCGGCGCGCGCCTCGATCGACAGATTATGTCCGATGGGAATGCCCGCCGTCAGATCGAGCGTGGTTGCGCTCTTGTCGGTGCGGCTATTCTGATCATCCTCATATTGCCCAGCCACGTAGCGCAACGTGGCGGAAGCCGAGAGGCCCCACAATTCCTCGCGGCCCAGCGTCGCCGAAAGCTGATGGCGCGGCGTCTGGGCGGGGCGCAGGCCGTCGAGCGCTGCCGAAAGACCCTCGCCGCGCACCCTGGCATCGACATAAGCGTAGGAGGCGGACAACCGCCATTGGCCATCCGTCACATGCGCTTCGAATTCGGCACCGTTCGAGCGGATCGCGTCGAGGTTACCGCGCTGGCGATAGACGCCGCCCGCTGCGACGAAGCCGACGCCTGGGAAGGTACCAGGCCCCGCGCCCAGCGTGATATTGCCGATCGCCTGATCGAGAACGTTGTGGAAAATCGTGCCGCTTACTTTGGTGTTGGCGAAGGGCGTCCAGTCGATACCCGCATCGACCCCCTTGAGCCGCTCCGGTCGAAGCGCGGGATTGGCGGCGGTGGCATCAGCGCCGGCGCGGAATGGACGATAGAGTTCGTTGAGCGTCGGCAGGCGCCAGCCGAGGTACGCGGCCGCGCGTGCGTGCCAATGGCGCGCCGGCCTCCACGCGATGCCGCCGCGGGCCGTCGTTTCGGTGCCGCTGCGATCGGCGTAATCCGTGTTGGTCACGAAGCCGCCGGTGGCCAGCGTGCGTTCGCGCAGGCGCCCGTCGGTGATCCACCAGCGGTCGATGCGGCCGCCGCCGGTGAGGATCAGGCGGTCGTCGAGCGGCCAGCTCAGATCGGCGAAGGCGCCGGCGGTGGTGGTACGCCCACCCGCCTCACGCTGGCGCGTCGGGGCACCGGCGACATAGGTGAAATATTCCTCGGTTTCGCCCTCGGTATAGCGCGCATCCGCGCCGAGGCGCAGCTCGAGATTGCCGCCGAGCGGCGGACGCAGTTCGATCCGCCCGCCGGCGCCGGTCGCCGGCACGTTGAACTGGTCGAGGGTCTGGGTGGCGGCGGTCCGGCCCGCATTGGCGCTGGCGAAGCCGGAATTGAACTTGCGCAGCTGGAGATAGGTCAGCGCCTCAAAACCCCAGCGGCCGCGGCCGACCAGCCGCAAGCTGGCATCCGCGCCCGTGGTGGCGTTTTCGGTGCCGGGTACGCCGCGGTTACGCTCGTCCCGCATCAGCAGCATGTTAGCTTGGAGCTCGGTTTCGCCTGACACGGGAAAGATGGCGCGCGCGTTGACCGAGCCCTGGCGGTAGGCGGCCGGCTGGTCGATCGGGCCGCGCTGGCTGGCGACGATCGGGATGAAGCCATCGCCGCGCTGATAGTTTGCGGACACGGTGGCAAAGCCCGCCCCAGCGGTGCTCGACAGGGAGGCGTCGGCATCGATCGCGTTGCGGCTGCCATAAGCGAAGGAGGCGGTTGCCGGCCGCAATTGCTCCGGCCCGGCGCTGTCGATCTCGATCGTGCCGGCGAGAGCGCCCGGCCCGTAAATCCCGCTGCCGCCGCCGCGCGTAACGCGGATCTCGCCGAGGCGGGAGGGATCGAAAGCGGTAAAGGTCGCCCAACCGCCGAACGGATCGATCTGCGGCACGCCGTCGAGCACGATGAGTGCGCGCGACGACGCATTGCCGCCAAGTCCGCGCAGCGTCGCGCCTTGGCTGGTGGGATGCGCCGAACGGGCATCGGACCGCCGATATTGCTGGAAGCCGGCGACGTCGCGCAGCACATCCTCGAGCCTGCCGCTGGCGGTCGAGTTCAGCCGTGCCCGATCGATCGTGACAACGTCATAGGCGGCATCGCCTGCCACCTGCGCCAGGCCCCGCCCCGTGACGACAATTTCGGTATAAGATTCGGTGGCGGGAGCCACGATCTCGGTCGGGGCGGCGGGGGGCGGGACGGCTGCGGGCATCGGCGCCTCTTAGCGGCGAGCGCGCGCTTGTGCAGATTATTTCGGCGGCCCGTGCCGCGTGATGGAACGCCCCTAAGGCGCGGTCCGTTTCGCAGCTTCCTCAACGAGTTGCGTCGGGGGCGCCGGTGGCCGCCAGGGCGCGTCACAGCGAACGCGACAGTGCAAAGCAGGTAGCCCGCAACCCGGAGAATAGTCTCAATGCGTTATCATCTTCGTCCGCTGCACGAACAGGTCATGGTGATCACCGGCGCCAGTTCGGGGATTGGCCTCGACACCGCGAAAATGGCCGCGGCCGCGGGTGCCAAGGTGGTGTTGGTCGCGCGCGACGAGGCCGCGCTCGCCAATGCCGTCGCGGAGATCGAGCAGGCCGGGGGCGTTGCTGCCTTCGCGGTCGCCGACGTCGGCGTGCCGGAAGAGGTGGAGGCTGCCGCGGCCCTGGCGATCGCACGGTTCGGCCGGATCGACACCTGGGTCAACGATGCCGGCGTGGCGATCTACGCAATGCTGCGCGACACGCCGATCGCGGAACATGAGCAGCTTTTCCGCACCAATTATTTCGGCGTGGTCAACGGTGCGACCGCGGCGCTTCGACACATGCGCGCATCCGGTGGGGCGCTGATAACGGTGGGCTCGATCGCATCCGATCTGCCATCGCCCGTGATGGCTGCCTATGCGGCGTCGAAACATGCCGTGAAGGGCTATATCAATTCGCTGCGGATCGAGCTGGTGACGGAGCAGGTCCCGGTTTCGGTCACGCTGGTGAAGCCGGGCGGAATCGATACCCCGATCGGCCAGCATGCCGCCAATCATATGGGACATGAGGCGCTGATCCCGCCGCCGGTCTACGATCCCGATCTGGTCGCGCAGGCGATCCTGGAGGGGGCCGAGCATCCGCGGCGGGAGATCACGATCGGCGGGGTGCCGCGCTTGCAGGTCCTGATCGGGACCCATTTCCCCGGATTGCTCGACCATCTGGCGCGCTTCCTGATTCCGGCGCTGACCGATCCGAGCCGGCCGCCGACGCCCAGCGACAATATGTCGGCGCCTGCCAATGAAGGCCGCGTGCGATCGGGCATCAAATCCGGGCGCAGCTTCAGCCTCTACACGTGGGCGGCGCGACACCGGGTGGTGACAGGGCTTGGCCTGGCCGCCCTGGCCGGGACGGCAATGACGCTCGCGGCGAGGCGGTCTTCGCAATAACGCGCGGCTAGCGCCGCACGTCGAGCCCGCCCTCGAGGAAAGCGGCAATATCGCGCCGGGTGAACAGGCTCGCATCGCCGGGCAGGCTATGTTTGAGCGCGGTCAGCGCCAGCCCGGCGCGGGCCACGTCTTCCAGGCTCAGGCCTTCGATCAGCCCGTGCAGCACGCCCGCCGCGAAGCTGTCGCCGCCACCGATCCGATCGACAATGCCGGAAATGGCGAGCTCGTCGGTCTGGAAGCCACGTTCGGGCGTATCGATCCGCGCGGCAAGGCGATGGCGGTCGCTATCCTCGACATGGCGCGCCGTCGACGCAATCAGCCTGAGGCCGGGGAAAGCCATGAAAGCGGCTTCGGCGGCCTCGCGCCGGCGCTGTTCGCCGTCGCCGGAAAAATGGCGATCGAGCAGCAACGCGACATCCTGATGGTTGCCGAACATGATGTCCGCCTGCGCCACCAGTTGGGACAGTGTCTCGCGCGGGCGGCCATCCCAGGCCTCCCACAATTTGCCACGCCAATTGCCGTCGAACGAGATCGGTACGCCCAGGCGCGTCGCGGCAGCCGCCGCGGCCAGCGCCGCTTGGGTGCCGTTGGGCCCGAGCGCCGGCGTGATGCCGGACAGATGCAGCCGGGCGGCATCGCCCAGGACGGCATCCCAGTCCCAAATTTCGGGCGGGGCGTCGGCAAAAGCGGAATGCGCGCGATCGTAAATCACTTCCGTGGCGCGCAACCCGGCACCGGGCGTCACGAAATAGAGGCCCATGCGCCCGTCGCGGCGCTGGATGCCCGAAACGTCGATACCATGCGAGCGCAGCGCCTGCACGGCCGCGTCGCCCAACGGCGTCGCCGGCACCGCCGTCACCATCCGGGTGGGATGATCGAGCCGCGCGAGGCCGGTCGCGACATTGGCCTCGGCACCGGCGACCCACACGTCCAGCTTCGCCGATTGCAGCAGTAACTCGCGGTTGGGCGGCGAGAGGCGCAGCATGATCTCGCCAAAGAAGACGATCGGCTTGGCGGGAGACATAAAACGGGCGGCCCTTTCGATTCTGCCCGGCTTCTTAAGCACCGCCGGGGCGGCACGGCAAATCAGTGGCGCGGATCGAAATCGGGCCGTTGCGCACGGACATAGCGGGTCCAGGAATTACGATCATGAAAGTCGGGTCCGCCATCCCAGGCCGCGCCCGAATAATAGACGAACGGCACGCCGGGCCGTTGGCGCAGGAGGATCAGATAATTGTCGGCATCCTCGGTGATGCGGACCAGGCTTTTCGGATCGAACAGGATCGCCACCGCCATCGATCCCTTGCCTTCGGCGGGTAGGCTCCACACGCTCAAGAAGCCGTGGGCCGGGTCCCTGAGCACATCTTCCCTGCCCGGGCCGGTAGTGTGCTTGCCGATGCCGATGCCAACCACCAGCGGACCCGCCGTGCTCGACTGCAGCGTCGAGACGAGCCGGGTGAAGCTGGTGCCGAGCGGGAGCGTGAATCTGCGCGTCTCGCGGACGTTGCGCACGATATCGACCGGCCAGGGCGCATAACTTACCTCGAAGCTGGCGACTTTGGGCCCGGGATTGAGGATGCGGACGACGCGATAATTGCGCGAGGTCCATAATTTATTGTCGTACCAGATGCCCAGCCCTCCGGCACCGCGGCCGGTGCGCACGTCGTAAAAGTCCAGCCCTTCGCCATGTTCGGCATGCTGGTCGCCCGAACGCAGCTGACGGTCCATGAAGGGCCAGCGGACCGATTTGCCCCAGGCGTCGATCCCGGAGCCCGACGGCGGCTCCGCGGCCTCCAGCGCGTGGCCGTAAATGCGATGCGCGGTCCGGTCATTTTCCCACAGCACGTCGTCGTAGCGATAGGGTGCGATCTGGACCCGTGCCTGGGCTTCGCGGGTAGGCGGGGGTGAAAGGCGGTCGGCATGCGCCGATGACGCCAGCAGTACCGCAAGCAAGGCAAGACGACGGACCATATAGCCTCCCGCTCAGCTCTTTTTCGGGCATGACCCTGCCGCCCGGGGCTGATAGCCACAGGCCATAACGGAGAGGTGCGATGACAACCAGAGCAGCGATATACGGGCTCATGGCGGCGCTGACGCTGCTGCCGGTGCGCGTTGCGGCGCAAGCGGTGGATCCACGCATTGCGGCCGAGCGGCTTGCCGACTGGCAATTGGCCCGCCTGCATCAGACAGACGGCATGTCGCGCAACGTCGAGGAGACGGCCGATGCGCGATCCTGGATGCGCGCCGCCTTCTGGATCGGTCTGACCGCGCTGGCTGATCGCGATCCGCAGCCGCGCTTCCGCGACGCATTGCTGGCCATGGGCAAGTCCAACGGCTGGGCGAGCGACGCGCGGCCTTATCACGCGGATGCGCAGGCGATCCTCCAGCCTTACCTGTGGGCGGTCAAGAACGGGGCCGGGCCGGCGGCACGAGGGCCGGCGCGCGCCAAATTCGATTATATCCTGGCGCATCCGCCACGCACGACGCTGGCCTTCTATTCGCCACCCGGCAGTTACGACGCGACCGAATGCCTGACCCGCTGGTGCTGGTGCGACGCTTTGTTCATGGCGCCGGCCGGCTGGATCGAGATGAGCCGGCAGACCGGCGACCGGCGCTACGCGGCGTTCGCGCTGAAGGAATTCTGGGCGACCACCGACTTTCTTTACGATCCCAAAGAGCGGCTCTTCTATCGCGACAGCCGCTTCTTCGAACGGCGCGATGCCCAGGGCCGCAAATTGTTCTGGGCGCGTGGCAATGGCTGGGTGATTGCCGGCATGGCGCGCACCATCCCGCTGCTGCCCAAAAACAGTCCCGACCGCATCAGGATGGAAGGTCTGTTTCGTGAGATGGCGGCACGGCTGGTCCCGCTCCAGAAGCCCGACGGGACTTGGCCGCCATCTTTGCTCGCGCCGGAAAACTCGCCGCCCGAAAGCAGCGGCACCGGCTTCTTCACCTACGGTCTGGCGTGGGGGATCGAGGCGGGATTGCTCGATCGCGCAGGCTATGAGCCGGCGGTGCGCAAGGGCTGGGCGGCGCTCGTCCGCGCGATCCAGCCGGATGGCCGTCTCGGCTGGGTCCAGCAGGTGAGCGATCAGCCGGACAGGGTGGCGGCGTCGGACACGCAATTTTACGGCGTAGGCGCCTTCCTGCTCGCGGCGAGCGCGATCGATGCGCTCGATGGCAATAAGCGCGGACCCGCTTTACGTTAGGCGCGTTCCCACCCGAGCGGGAGCTGCCTTGATCGATTCCAACAACGTGATCCGGCGGAATTGTGACGGGAAGCGCGGCTGTCGCTGCCGCGCCGCTCTCGCCAGGCAACCCGCTATCTGAAAGACGCACGCCCGCATGACACCGACGATGCAGCTCAGCCTGACCGTGAACGGCAACCCCCGAACGCTCACGCTCGATCCGCGCGTGACCTTGCTCGACGCGTTGCGCGAGCATCTTCACCTGACCGGAAGCAAGAAGGGTTGCGATCACGGCCAGTGCGGGGCCTGCACGGTCATCGTCGAAGGGCGGCGGATCAATTCCTGCCTATCACTGGCGGTGATGCATGACGGCGAAGAGGTGACGACGATCGAAGGCCTGGGATCGCCCGACCAGCTCCACCCGATGCAGGCGGCGTTCGTGAAGCATGACGGCTTCCAGTGCGGCTATTGCACTCCCGGCCAGATCTGCTCGTCGGTGGCGATGCTGGGCGAGATCGCCGACGGCATTCCGAGCCACGTGACCGAAGACCTGATGCAGGTCGACTTTTCGGATGCGGAGGTGCGCGAGCGGATGAGCGGCAATATCTGCCGCTGCGCCGCTTATCCCAACATCATCGACGCCATTCGCGAGGTGCAGGAGGCATGAGGCCTTTCACCTATGAACGCGCCACCAGCCCGCAGGCCGCGGCTGCAGCCGCGGCGCAGCAGCCGGGCGCCAAGTTCATCGCCGGCGGCACCAACCTGCTCGACCTGATGAAGCTGCAGATCGAGACGCCGACCCATCTGATCGACGTCAATCATCTCGGCCTCGACCGGATCGAGGAAAGTGGCGACGGCGGGCTGCGCATCGGGGCGCATGTCCGCAACACCGATCTCGCCGCCGACCAAAGGGTGCGAAAGGATTATGCGGTGCTCAGCCGCGCCTTGCTCTCCGGCGCGAGCGGCCAGTTACGCAACAAGGCCACCACCGCCGGTAATTTGCTGCAGCGGACGCGTTGCCCCTATTTTTACGACACGTCCAAACCCTGCAACAAGCGCACGCCCGGATCGGGCTGCTCTGCGATCGGCGGCTTCAGCCGCAACCATGCGATCATGGGCGTGAGCGAGACCTGCATCGCCACCCAGCCGTCCGACATGGCGGTCGCGATGCGGGTGCTGGACGCGACGGTGGAGACGATCAGCCCGAGCGGTGCCGCGCGCACCATTCCGCTGGCCGAATTCCACCGCCTTCCCGGCGACACCCCGCATATCGAAACGGTGCTGCAGCCGGGCGAACTGATCACCGGCGTGGTGCTGCCCAGGCCCCTTGGCGGCAAGCATATCTACCGCAAGGTGCGCGACCGAGCCTCCTACGCTTTCGCTAACGTCTCGGTGGCGGCGGTGATCGGCGACGGCTTCCAGCGCTTCGCTTTCGGCGGTCTCGCACACAAGCCGTGGCGGGTCGAGGCAGCGGAACGCGAGCAGGGGGCGGAGCGGATCGCCGAGGTTGCGCTCGATGGTGCCCGGACTACCCCGCTCAACGCTTACAAGACCATTCTGACGCGACGGACGCTGAATGCGGTGCTGCGGGAGGAACGGGCATGAGCCAGCTTCGCTTCGACCAGCCCGCCGGACCCAATCCGATCGACCATGGCCGCGTGGTGGGCGTCGCCCACGATCGCGTTGACGGGCCGCGCAAGGTGACCGGTCATGCGCCTTACGCCTATGAATATCATGCCGAGGTGCCGAACGCGGCTTATGGCTACATCGTCACCTCGGGCATCGCCAAGGGGCGCATTTCCGCGATCGACACGAGCGAGGCTGAGGCGGCGCCGGGCGTGCTGTTGGTGATGACGCATCTCAACGCGCCAAAACAGGGCCCGAAGAAGGGGGATTTCGCCCCGCAACTGGTGAGCCCGGAAATCAGCTACTACCACCAGCCGGTCGCTCTGGTCGTGGCGGAGACGTTCGAGCAGGCGCGCGACGCCGCGCATCTGGTGCGCATCTCTTATGCGGTCGAAGATGGCCGGTTCGATCTGGAGCAGGAAAAACCGAACGCCTACCGGCCGAGCGACGAACAGGCGCAGGGTCCGCCGGACAGCCATGCAGGCGATTTCGACGCTGGCTATGCGGCCGCGCCGATCAAGCTCGACGTCACCTACACGACGCCCGACCAGAGCCACATGATGATGGAGCCGCACGCCACCATCGCGCGCTGGGACGATGACCGGCTGACGGTGTGGACGTCCAACCAGATGGTCAATTGGGCGGTGCGCGATCTGGCGGGCACGCTGCTGATTCCCAAGGACAGGGTTCGCGTCGTCTCCGCTTTCGTGGGCGGCGGGTTCGGTGCCAAATTGTGGATTCAGGCCGACGCGACGCTTGCCGCAATCGGTGCACGCAAGCTCGGCCGTCCCGTCAAGCTGGCGATCGCGCGTCCACAGATCATGAACAATACGACGCACCGCCCGGCGACGATCCAGCGGTTGCGTTTCGGAGCGGAGGCCAACGGGCGGCTACTGGCGATCGGGCATGAGAGCTTGAACGGCAACCAGCATGACGGCGCGGTCGAGACCGCGACCGGGCAGACCAAGCAGCTTTATGGCGGCAAGGATCGGATGACCGCGCTGCGTTTCGTCGATCTGGATTTGCCGGTCGGCAACGCCATGCGCGCGCCCGGCGAAGCCGTCGGCCTGCTCGCGCTGGAATGTGCGATGGACGAGCTGGCGGAAAAGGTTGGCGTCGATCCGGTCGAACTGCGCATCATGAACGACGTGCAATATGATCCGGAGAAGGGACCCGAGACGCCATTCTCGACCCGCAAGCTGGTCGAATGCCTGCGCACCGGCGCGGACAAGTTCGGCTGGTCGCGGCGCCAGGCCGAGCCGGGCCGGACGCGCGACGGGAAATGGCTGATCGGCTACGGCGTCGCCTCCGCCTTCCGCTCCAACCTGACGATGGATTCCAATGCGCGGGTGACCTTGCAATCCGACGGCACGGTGCTGGTGGAAACCGATATGACCGACATCGGCACCGGCAGCTACACAATCATCGCCCAGACTGCGGCCGAGATGATGGGCGTCCAGATCGGTCAGGTCGAAGTGAGGCTGGCGGATTCCACCTTCCCGACTTCCTCGGGCTCGGGCGGCTCGTGGGGCGGCAACAGCTCGACCGCCGGCGTCTATGCCGCGTGCGAGGCGCTGCGCCAGCAGGTCGCGCAGAAAGCAGGATTCAACGTTTCAGACGTGACCTTTGCTGATGGGACGGTGCGCTCGGGCGGCCGCTCCGTACCGCTGGCGCAGGTGGCCGGAACCGAAGGGATCGCGGTCGAAGGCGGGATAAAGTTCGGCGACCTCACCGACAAATATGCCCAGGCGAGTTTCGGCGCGCATTTCTGCGAGGTCGGCGTCGACAGCGATACCGGTGAGGTGCGCGTACGGCGCATGCTGACGGTGGCCGCCGCCGGCCGCATCCTCAACCCCAAGACTGCGCGCAGCCAATGCCTCGGCGGGATGACCATGGGTATAGGCGCGGCGCTGATGGAGGAATGCGTCGTCGACACACGCTTCGGCTATTTCGTGAACCACGATCTCGCCGAATATCATGTGCCGGTGCATGCCGACATTCCGGCACTCGAGGTGATCTTCCTGGAGGAGGTGGACGATAAATCGTCGCCGATGAAGGCCAAGGGTATCGGCGAACTCGGTATTTGCGGGGTAGGTGCGGCGGTCGCCAATGCAGTGTACAATGCAACTGGTGCTCGCATCCGCGATTATCCCCTGACGATGGACAAAATATTGCCCCACCTGACGTGATGCGCGGCTTTCCTCCTGCCCGATTGCCCGACCGTGGCCGAACATAGCGCGGGAATCCTGCTCTACCGGCGGGGAAGCAATGGCTTGGAGGTGCTGCTCGTCCATCCCGGCGGCCCGTTCTGGCGGCGCAAGGATGCCGGTGCCTGGCAGATCCCGAAGGGTAAGATCGACGAGGGCGAGGAATTGCTGGAAGCAGCATTGCGCGAGTTCGAGGAAGAGCTGGGCGTCTCCCCCACCGGCACGGCGCGTCCGCTTGGCCGCGTGCGGCAGGCGGCGGGCAAATTGGTCGACGCTTTTGCGCTGGAGGGCGATCTCGATGCGGATGCGATTGCCAGCACGAATTTCGAAATGGAATGGCCGCCCAAGTCGGGCGCGATGCGGAGCTTTCCCGAGGTGGATCGCGCCGCATGGTTTACGATGGCGGAAGCGCGCGAAAAAATGCTCGTCAGCCAGCGCCCCTTGCTCGACCAGCTCGAAGAGCAGCTGAACGGTTAAGGCAGCAAAGCGAAGGCGCGAACCGGGAAGGTCCCGAAGCCCGCCACCTTGGGCGGCACGGCACAGAAGCGCGCGCCGGTCGGCGGGAGCGCAGCGAGGTTCGTCATATGCTCGCAAATCGGGATGTTGCGGCCGAGCAGGATTGAATGGGCCGGTCGTGTCCGGCCGCGTGTGTCGTCGATATTGTGCGAATCGATGCCGACCAGGGCCGCGCCGGCGTCCGCCAATACCCCGGCGGCGGCTTCGGTGAGATAGGGGTGGTTCTCGAAATAAAGGTCGGTGCGCCAGTGGCGGTCCCAGCCGGTGTGGAGCAATACGGCTTTGCCCGCGAAATCGAGGCCGGTCAGCATCGCGGGTTCGATCGCGATCCCCTCGCTCAGGTCCGGCGACACGACCAAAGTATCGAGATGGGCAAGCTGGTCGAGGTGCAGACCCGCCAGATCCGCGCCGTCTGCGTAGCGATGGAACGGGCTGTCGAGATAGGTGCCGGTATTGCCGACCATCTCGATCCGCTGGATCGCGAATTCCGTGCCGGGCTCATAATGCGCGCGCGACGCCTCCCGCGACAGATAGTCGCACACCAGCGGCGCGGGCAGACCCTTGTAGGTCACCATGCCTGCTTCGATGCTGTGCGAAAGATCCACCAGGACGGGCTTGTCCAACGTTCGACCCTCCGTGCTCAGGATAATTCCACGACCATCACACCGAGCGGTGCGATATGGATCGTGGTGCCATCGATGCTGGCGCGGTTCTGGACGATGATTCGGCCTGTTTTGCCGCCGCCCGCGCGGGCGAGCGGCACGTCCGCCGCATTGGCCGAGAAATTAAGCAGGGTCAGCACGCGCTTGCCGCCGCCGCTGCGGACATAGGACAGGACGTCCGGATTGGCGCGGTCGACCATCGCCATGTCCCCCGCCAAAGCGGGATTGATGCGGCGCTCCGCGATCAGCGTTCGATAAAGCGACAGCACGGATGCGGGATCGTCCTTTTCGACAGCGACATTGCGGGTGGTAAAGTCAGGAGCCACCGGCAGCCACGGCCGGGCCCCCTTGTTGAAGCCGGCATTGGTGCTGGCATCCCATTGCATCGGGGTGCGCTCGCCGTCGCGGCCTTTCTCCTTCGGCCAGCCTTTCTTACCGATGATGTCCTGCACGTCTTCAACACGCTGGGGATCATTGTTCACCATCCCCAGCTCCTCGCCATAATAAAGGATCGGGGTTCCGCGCAGCGTCAGCAGCATCGCACCGGTGATCTTGGCCATGTCATCGCTGCTCGTGCCGGGGGGCAATGTGTAGCGGCTCGGCGCGCGGCGCTGATCGTGATTGTTGAGCGCAAAGGTCGGCCAGCCGCCGACGGGGTTGTTCTCGACCGCCTCGATCCGCGGCCTGAGTGCACCGGCCGTGATCGGCTGCACCCCGATCAGGCTCAGGAACATCGGCATCTGCAGCTCGTCATTATGGGCGCCGTAGAAGCGCGTGAGCTCGGGTGCGGTCGCGACATAGGTCTCGCCGATCAGCACGCGTCCGGGATAGCGATCGATCACCTGCTGGCGCAGGCGCTGCAGCGCGATGTGCATTTCCGGCTGCTCGGTATTGTTGATGCGGTTCTGTTCGGGCAGGCCGAAGGCGTCGGTGCCGGGTGCGGGCGGGTTATCCTTGAGATCCGCGCGCTCGAACATGGTGCCCACCGCATCGAGGCGATAGCCATAGACGCCCCGCTTCAGCCACCACTCGGCGGCGTCGAACATCGCCTTTTCGACCTTGGGGTTGCGCCAGTTAAGATCGGGCTGCTGCGGATAGAAGAAATGGTAATAATATTGACCGGTCTTGGGGTCCTTGTCCCAGGCCGAACCGCCGAACAGCGATGTCCAGTTATTGGGTGGGCTGCCGTCCGGCTTCGGATCGCGCCAGACGTAGAAATCGCGATAGGGATTGTCGCGGCTGGCGCGCGATTGCCGGAACCAGCTGTGCTGGTCCGAGGAATGATTGATCACGAAATCGAGGATGAGCTTGACGCCGCGGTCCTTGCCCTTGGCGATCAGCGCGTCGACGTCGGCGACCGTGCCGAATTGCGGGTCGACCCCATTATAATCCGCCACATCATAGCCGAAATCGGCCTGCGGGCTGGGGAACATCGGCGTCATCCAGATCGCGTCGATGCCGAGATCGGCGAGATAATCGAGCCGGCCCGTAATACCCTTTATGTCGCCGATGCCGTCATTGTTGCTGTCGGCAAAGCTGCGCGGATAGAGCTCGTAAATGACGGCTTTCTTCCACCAGTCGTTCGCGCCGGCCGCGGCATTGGCCGGCATCGCCACCGGCGCCGCGGCGAGGGGGACGGCACTGGCCGCCGAAAGCATCGCTGTGGCCATGAGCCGCGCCGCATTCACCATCCGCATCCACATTTCTCCTGCTCGGCCGCAACCTGCCACAGCTAGCTGCTGGCTCGTGCGCCTAGCATAGAATATCGCACGCAGATGGGAATGCGGGTTCAGGCAAAGTGAGCGGCGGCGGCACTTTCAGGCAGGTGGATTTTTGCCGGATCGCTGCAGAGGGCGACCGCTCCCTGATCGGGCGCTCGGTGGCGGTCGAACGGCCGATCGCGATCGAGTTCAACGGCATCGGCTATGCCGTGATGATGGCAAGTCCCGCCGACCTCGACGATTTCGCCGTTGGCTTCGCATTCAGCGAACGCCTCATCGGCGGGCTGGCGGACATTGTCGACATCCAGCACCACTCTACCCTCAACGGTGATGTCCTGCGCGTCACGCTGCAACCATCGTGCAGCGAAAGGCTGCTGGGGCGCGTGCGCCATCGGATTTCGGAATCCGCTTGCGGATTGTGCGGCATCGAGAATCTGGAACAAGCCTTGCGCCCATTGCCGGAAGTGACGGCAACCGCAAACGCAACAGACAGCGCCATCTTCCGCGCACTGGCAGACCTGCGCGAAAGGCAGCCGCTCAATCGCGAAACCGGCGCGGTTCATGCCGCGGCCCAGTGTGCGGACGACGGACGCATCCTGCGCGTGCGCGAAGATGTCGGCCGGCACAACGCGTTCGACAAGCTGATCGGCGCGATGCGGCGCGCCGACGCTGCTTGGGATGGCGGCTTCGCATTGCTTTCGTCGCGCTGCTCCTATGAACTGGTCGAGAAGGCCGCACTCGCCGATTGCCCGATGCTGGTGACGATTTCGGCGGCGACCGATCTGGCGATCCAGCGTGCCCAATCCTGTGGGCTTAGTCTGATCGTGCTGGCACGGTCCGATGCCGTATTGGCGCTTGCCCCGCTGGATCGCGGATGAGGCTGCTCGGCGCGATCCTCGCGGGCGGCAGGTCGTCGCGGTTCGGCAGCGACAAGGCGCTGGCCATGCTGGGCAGCCAGGCGCTGATCGCGCATGCTGGTGCCTCGCTTCAGGATTTCGTCGCGGAAACGATCGTCTGCGGACGCGCGCAGCCGATCGCGGGCAGGACTGCGATTGCCGATTGGCCGGCCACCGATCTCGGCCCGCTCGGCGGATTATGCGGCGCGCTGCGTCACGCCGCACTGCACGATTATCCTGCCGTCATTTCGATCGGATGCGACATGCCGATACTTCCGGCCGGCCTGATCGAACGGTTGGCCGGCGCGGGGGGCGCCGCCTACGTCGTCGAGGCGCCGATCCTTGGATATTGGCCAACGCGTTTAGCGATGTCGCTGGAGCGGCATCTGTCCCAGGGTGGAGACCGGTCGATCCGACGGTGGGCCGCCATGATCGGCGCTACGCCGCTCGAGGCCGGGGCCCCTATCCCGAACGTCAACCGGCCTGAGGACCTTGCGAACCTGCAAGCCTGATAGCCCGCACGAAATCCTGCGCCTGTGCGCTGACCTGCTCCGCCGTCTGCCCAGGCTTGTACAAGGCCGATCCGAGGCCGAAGCCGTTGGCGCCTGCTTCCAACCATCTGCTCACCGCTTCCGGTTTCACCCCGCCGACAATGATCAACGGGACGTCCTTCGGCAACACGGCGCGCTGCGCACGCACGACTGCGGGCGTCGCCGCTTCGGCCGGAAACAGCTTGAGGATGTGCGCGCCGGCTTTGAGCGCCGCGAAGGCCTCGCTTGGGGTAAAGTAGCCGGGCGCGGATACCATACCCGCGGCGGCGCTGGCGGCGATGACTTCGAGATCGCTGGATGGCGAGACGATGATGCGCCCGCCGGCCGCCGCAACCTGCCCGACTTGGGCGACGGTCAGCACCGTTCCCGCGCCGACGATGGCGCGCTCGCCAAGATGCTGGGCAAGCGTTTCGATGCTGCGCAACGGATCGGGCGAATTGAGCGGCACTTCGATGATGCCGATTCCGGCGTTTACCAGCGCATCGCCGATCGCGATGATCTCGTCGGGCCTGACCCCGCGCAGGATGGCGATGAGCGGGCATTCCGCCAGCTTGTCTCGGAAGAGTTCGAGCGCCGTCATGCAAGCTTCTCCGCTATAGCCCTAATACCGGCGAGGAACGCCTGTTCCCCGTCAATCTCGCGATAGTCCCGGCCGATATGGTCGAGCGCCGCACCGTAGAGGCGGGTCAAGGCCGGATCGCCGATCAGCGCGACCGGCCCGGCGGGCACAATTTCAAGTCCGATTGCCACATCCGCCCCGATCAGCAGGCCGCTGACATAGGAGGCCGCGTCTTGCGGCTGGAGCCGGCCTAACAGGATCTGCGCGCGCGTTCCGAACAGATCTGCCGTCAAGGCGCGCTCGAAAAAGCCATGCTGGACGCCGTCGCGAAAGGCCTCACCGTCGACCACCGGCCGGTCCATCTGCGCGGCCAGGATGGAATGCGTGCGCAGCAGCGCGAACAATTCGCCGGTCATGACGGTACGGAAGTCGACGAGCGCGCCGCCCTTGAGCTGTGCCCATTTGGCATGGGTACCGGGATGGCACAGGCCGGCATCCGGAGGCACAAGGCCCGCGGCCGCGGCGCCCAGCATCTGCACCTCTTCGCCCCGCATGACGTCGACCCTGCCGGTTCCCGACACGCATGCTCCGGGGACGATTGCCGTGCGGCCAGGTTCGACCCAGGCGAGCTGCTCGGCGAGATCGGCCAATGTCACCGGGCAGGGCAGATAAGGCACCTCTATCCAGCCTCGGTTCGAGCCGATCATGCCCGCTAGCAGAAACAGCCGATCGCCATGGGTCGCGCGCAATGCGTGCATCATTCCGGGAAAGCCGCCCGGCCGAACCGCCGTCACGCCCAGCGCGTCCGCCTCACGGCTAATGACCTCGCCAGCCCCGTCCAGGGCAAAGATGCGGCGATTGGTTGTGCCCCAATCGATCGTGACCAGTCCCGCGCCGCCCATTCCAGCCCCGCAACAATTATATTAGAATTGTCAGGGTAATTAGGGGGCGATGCGCAACAGCGCAATCGACCTGCTCGGACGCTTATGGGGATCGCGGTCGGGCAATGGCGGCGTGTATCACCTGCCGGTTGGTTTGCCCTATGAGCGTATCATTCCTCCGACCTCAACCTCGGCACGACGCCCAGGCAGCTGCGGGCATGGGTCATTTGATCCTGTGATATCGACAGAGCATGTTAAACAGTTGAGACGCTATTGTTTGGGCAGACTTATTATCATACAAATTTGCCGTCAAATTGAGCCGGATCGCCGGCCGAAAGGAAGAGAGATGTCGCGTTGGAGGTTGATTATGTCCCTACTGGCCACGGCCGGTGCCGCTTCCGCCGCATCGGCAGCGGACGTTTCCCGCGCGTCGTTCGGCAAGGCCAACGGGCGTGACGTCGAAGCGATCACGCTTTCCAACGCCGCCGGCATGAAAACGCGCATCATAACATATGGCGCTGCGGTGCAGTCGTTGATCATTCCCGACCGTGACGGCCATATGGACGATGTCGCGCTCGGCCATTCCACGATCGAACCTTATCTGGCGAAGCCGCAATTCTTCGGCGCCACCGTCGGGCGCGTCGCCAATCGCATCGCCAGGGGTCGGTTCGTACTCGACGGCAAGACGTACCAGACTCCCGTCAACGACGGCGTCAATTCGCTCCACGGCGGCAGCAAGGGTTTTGACAAGGTCATCTGGGAGGTTGTCTCGGTCAAAAGCGGCCCCTCGGCCAGCGTAACACTGCGCTACGTCAGCCCCGACGGCGATCAGGGCTATCCCGGCACTCTCACCACGATCGCGACCTATTCGCTCGACGAGAAGAACCAGCTGACGATCGATTATACCGCCACGACCGACAAGCCGACCGTCGTCAACTTGTCCAACCACACCTATTGGAATCTTGCGGGCGAAGGCTCGCCGCTTGGTGCCATGGGCCATTTGCTGACCATCCCGGCAGATTATTACACACCGACCGATGCGGGCGCGATTCCGACCGGCGAACTCCGCCCGGTGGCGGGCACCGTATTCGATTTCCGCAAGCCGACGCCGATCGGGGCGCGCGTGCGCGACGCATCCGAGGAGCAGATTCGGTTCGGTAAGGGCTATGACCATAATTGGGTCGTGGATCGTAAGATCGCCGCCCAGCCGCGCCTGATGTTGCGCGTCGAGGAGCCGGTCCATGGCCGCGTGATGGAAGTGCTGTCCAACCAGCCGGGCGTCCAATTCTATTCGGGCAATTTCCTCGACGCGACCTCGTCCGGCAAGGCCGGTCATTTGTACCGCCAGGGCGATGCGATCGTGATCGAGCCGCAGATGTTCCCGGACACGCCCAATCAGCCTGCGTTCGGCTCCGTGCGGCTCGACCCGGGCCAAACCTATCATAACATCATCGTGCTGCGCTTTTCGACCGCGCCGGCGCGCTGAGGGAGAGAGACATGAAGGCGACTTTCTGGATCGCGGTCAGCGCGGTAGCTCTCGCCGCATCGTCGGCGCAGGCAGCCGACACGCGCTGGTCCGCGGCGCAGGCGAACGTTTGGTACGCCAAACAATCCTGGCTGACCGGCGCCAATTACATTCCGGCCAGCGCGATCAACCAGCTTGAGATGTGGCAAGCCGCGACCTGGGATCCGGCGCAGATCGACAAGGAATTGGGCTGGGCCCAGACGCAGTTTGGCATGAACACGATGCGCGTCTTCCTCCACGATCTGGCGTGGCAGGAGGATCCCGCCGGCTTCAAGCAGCGCATGGATCAATTCCTCGCCATCGCCGCCAGGCATGGCATCAAGCCGGTCTTCGTGTTTTTCGACAGCTGCTGGGATCCCGATCCCAAGATCGGGCCCCAGCATCCGCCCATTCCCGGCGTCCACAATTCCGGCTGGGTGCAGGGGCCGAGCCGCACCGATCTGGTCGACCCCAAGCAGGACGGCCGCTTCAAGGCCTATGTCGAAGATGTCATCGGCACCTTCGCGCAGGACAATCGCGTGCTGGCCTGGGACATGTGGAACGAGCCCGACAATGGCGGTGGCGGCAGCTATAACGGCTTGCAGCTGGCGCAGGAGAGAGCGCGCATCACGGCATTGCTGCCGCGGATCTTCGGCTGGGCGCGGAGCAAGAACCCGATCCAACCGCTGACCAGCGGCGTCTGGGCAGGAGGCGACTGGTCTCCAGCCAATGCCGGCAAGCTCGATCCGATCCAGCGCATCCAGCTCGAGCAGTCGGACGTGATCACCTTCCACAATTACGATTGGCCCGAGCAGTTCGAGCAGCGTGTGAGCCAGCTCCGAGGCTATGGCCGGCCGATCATCTGCACCGAGTGGATGGCACGCAGCGCAGGATCGACGGTGGATGCGGTGCTGCCGATCGCACGGCGCCAGAATGTCGGCATGATCAACTGGGGCTTCGCAAAGGGCAGGATCCAGACGAACCTGCCGTGGGACAGCTGGGAGCGGCCCTATACGCTGCAACAGCCCGTCGTGTGGTTCCACGATCTGGTGCAGCCGGACGGCCAACCCTATCGAGCACGCGAAGCGGAGATATTCCGTAGCCTGCGAGCGCAGCCCGCGCGCTGAAACTGGCGTCGGGGCGCAGCCTAGGGCTTCGTTCCGGCGGTCGTTATGAAGTCCATCACTTCGCCGATGATCGCCGTCATCGCGGCCCGCGCGGCGACGGGATCGCTCGCCTGGATCGCGGTGAAGACGGCGCGGTGCGCCGGGACGTCCGCCGCGCGGCCCTTGAACCGGTTGGTGAAGCGGATGGATGTCCGCAGCGCGGTCGCCACCATGTCGCGGAATTGCAGGAAGAAGGGGTTGGCCGAGGCTTCGAGCACCGCGATGTGGAAGGCGATGTCGGCTTCCAGCGTATCGTCTTCGCCGCGCTCGGCGGCCTCCATCCGCTGCAAGCCGGCTTCGATCGCGTCGTAAGCCGGGCTCGGGCCCGCAACGGCCGCCAGCGCTGCCGCCTGCGGCTCGATCGCGCTGCGCAGCTCGTTGAAGTGGCGCAGCAGATCGAGCGAGAATTTGCGCTCCAGCAGCCAGCGCAGCACGTCGGGATCGAACACGCTCCACGCCGATGGTGGCTGCACCGTGGTGCCGGCCCGCGGCCGCGCTTTCAGCAGACCCTTGGCGGTCAGCATTTTCACCGCCTCGCGCGTGACGGTGCGACTGACGGCATAGCGCGCGGTCAGCTCGTCTTCGGTCGGGAAGCGTTCGCCCTCATAATGGCCGGTGACGATTGCGCGCCCCAAATCCTCGAGCATGCCAAACGTCAGGTTACGGCTGCCGTCCCTCGGACTTTTCAGCGCCTCGGCGTTTTTCCCTGCCACGCCGCGTCCTACCACCAGGTGGCGTAGAGCGCGATCAGGATCAGCACCACGGCGATGGCGCCGACATTGAAGCCGGTGCGCGTCGCATAGACCACGTCCCCGGTCTCGATCGTGTCGGTGTCCTCGCGCTGCCGCGTAACCAGCGAGATGACGATCGCCAATGCCGCCGCGATCAGGAATACGACCCCCATACGGTTCATGAAGGGCAGCGACGCCCATATCAGCTTGAACAGCCAGGACAGGGCTACCGACGACACTGCCGCGGCAATCGCGCCGGCTTCGTTGGCGCGCTTCCAGAACAGGCCCAGCAGGAAGATCACCGTGATGCCCGGCGTGAAGAAGCCGGTGAATTCCTGAATGAACTGGAAGGCCTGATCCGATTTGCCGAGCAACGGCCGCGCCATGAGGATGGCGATCACGATCGCGACCGAGGCGGCGATGCGGCCGACCAGCACGAGATGGCGTTCGCGCAATCCATGCGCCGCGCTGCCATCCTCCGCGTCGCTCCGCTGGCCCTTCATCTTGGCGTAAACGTCCAGGGTGAAAATGGTCGCGATCGAATTGATCTTGGACGCGGTCGACGCGATGATCGCCGCGATCAACGCCGCGAACACCAGCCCCAGCAGCCCGGTCGGCAGCAGGCGCATCATCGTCGGATAGGCTTCATCCGGCTTGGCGAGATTGGGCGCGATCAGCACCGCGGCGATGCCGGGCACGACGATGATCAGCGGCATCAGCAGCTTCAGGAAAGCGGCGAACAGCACGCCCTTCTGCGCCTCCGCGATATTCTTGGCCGCGAGCGCGCGCTGGATGATATATTGGTTGAACCCCCAATAGCTGAGGTTGGCGATCCACATGCCGCCGATCAGCACCGAGAGGCCGGGCAGATCCATATAATGCGGATCGCCCTTCTTCAGGATCATGTGGAAGTGATCGGGAATGGCCGCGGTGACCTTGTGCCAGCCGGCGAGGATACCCGCGCCGTCACCCAATTTGCCGAGCGTGAGCACGACGATGATCAGACCGCCGAGCACCAGCAGCGTCACCTGGACGATGTCGGTCAGCGCTACCGCCTTCAGCCCGCCGCGGATCTGGTAGAGCAAGGCGAAGGCGCCAAGCGCGATCAACGCGATATTCTGGTCGACGCCCGCCACCTTGTTGACCGCGATCGAACCCAGCCAGATGATCGAGGTCAGGTTGACGAAGACGTAGAGGGCGAGCCAGAAGATCGCCATCAGCGTCCGGATATTCTTCCCATATCGCCGCTCGAGGAACTGCGGCATCGTGTAAATCTCGTTGCGCAGGAAGATCGGCAGGAAGAATTTGCCGACGATCAGCAGCGTGGCCGCCGCCATCCATTCATAGGAGGCGATGGCGAGCCCGATCGCATAGCCCGAGCCGGCCATGCCGACGATCTGCTCGGCCGAGATATTGGCGGCGATCAGCGATGCGCCGATCGCCCACCACGGCAGGTTCTTCGATGCCAGGAAATAGTCGGTGGTGTTCTTGGGCCCTGCGCCCGGCTTATCCCGCGACACCCATTGCGCGAGGCCGAAAATGGCGATCGCGTAGAGAATTACCACGGAGATATCGATAGCGCTCATCTGCATCGGCCGGCCCCTCCCGAGAGCGCCGTCATCGTCCGCGGCGCGATTATCCCAGCAATTTATATGATAAATCAATCTTGTCGAGCGGTTTACGTGGCCGCGCTGCCGGCCCCATAGGGGAGGCGACGGCTCCGCCAAAGACAGCAGATTTCGCGGCCTTAGCCAAGGGATGTGGCGTGCGGGCGGCGCTGGCTCGCCTTCGCCATGCCCCGTCCGCTGCCGGGCAGATCGGCGAGCGGCATGGTCCGACCCGGGCCGCGAGGCGCACGCCGCCGGGTTCGTCGATCGGAAATTTCGAGAAAAGGATGGCTCCCCGGGCCGGATTCGAACCAGCGACCATTCGATTAACAGTCGAACGCTCTACCACTGAGCTACCGGGGAACAGGCCCAAGGGGCCGTTGAAGGCGCGGCCTATAGCAGCGGGGTTTCGCGGGTGGCAAGCGCTTCGCACGCCATAGTTCAGATGGCGAACTGTTCCATCGCGATCCGGTCGTCGAGCGCATGTTCCGGATCGAACAGCAAGGTCAGCGGGCTGGCCCGGTCGACGATGATCTCGACGCTCGCGACATCGCGGATTTCGCGCTGGTCGGCGACCGCGCTGACCGGGCGCTTGATCGGGTCGAGCACGCGGAACTTGATACGGTTGCTGTCGCGCAGGATCGCGCCCCGCCAGCGCCGCGGCCGGAACGGGCTGATCGGGGTCAGCGCCACCAGCGCGCTCTCCAGCGGCAGGATCGGTCCATGGGCGGAGAAATTATAGGCGGTCGAGCCCGCCGGCGTGGCGACCAGCACGCCATCCGCGACCAGTTCCGCCAGCACCACGCGATTGTCGACGCTCACCTCGATCCACGCGGTCTGGCGCGTCTCGCGCAGCAGGGAAACCTCGTTGATCGCCGATAGCGTCTCCCGCTTCCCGTCGATCGTGACGGCCTCCATCTTGAGCGGGGCGACCTTGATCTGCTTGGCCGCGATCAGCCGGTTTTCGAGCAGGTCCGGGCTCCACTCGTTCATCAGGAAGCCGACCGTGCCCAGGTTCATGCCGAACACCGGCAAAGCGCGATGGCGGTCCAGCATCGCGTGCAGCGTCTGCAGCAGGAAGCCATCGCCGCCGAGTGCGACCATAATCTCCGCCTCTGCAGCCGGCACCCACTCATAGCGGCGCTTCAATTCCTTCGCCGCCGCCTGGGCCGCTTCCCCGGTTGAGGCTGCAAGCGCGAGCTTACGTTCGCCGCTCATCCGCCGGTCACGCTCATATGGCGGGCTACGGCGGGGGTCGGCGCGTCGATGGTGAAACCATGCCTCTCCGGCTTGGCCGCCATTGCGCGGTCGAGCGCCGCGTTCAGCGCCGCTCGGCCGCCTTCCTGCAAGGCCGCGCGCAGATCGATCCGGTCCTCGCGACCGAGGCACAGATACAACTGGCCTTCGGCGGTCAGGCGGACGCGATTGCAACCGGCGCAGAAATTGCCGGTCAAGGGCGTGATGAAGCCGATCTTTGCGTCGAGCTCGGCAATGCGGAAATAGCGCGCCGGTCCGCCGGTCCGCTCGGGCGAGGCGACCAAGGTATAACGATTTTCGAGCGCCCGCTTGACGCCGTCGAGCGGCAGATAGCGATCCGTGCGGTCGCCCTCGACATCGCCCAGTGGCATGGTTTCGATCAGCGTCAGGTCGTGACCGCGCGCCGCGCACCAGCGCAGCATCGGCTCGATCTCGCCTTCGTTCAGCCCCTTGAGGGCGACCATGTTGATCTTGATGCGCAGGCCTGCCGCGGCGGCAGCCTCGATGCCGTGCAGGACCTTGGCCAGATCCCCGGTGCGCGTGATGTGACGGAAGCGGTCCGGGTCGAGGCTGTCCAGGCTGACGTTGATGCGTTTGACACCGGCTTCGGCCAGCGCCCGGGCTTCGCTAGCGAGCCGCGTACCGTTGGTCGTGAGCGTGAGCTCATCCAGGCCGTCGCCCAGGTGACGACCGATCGCGCGGGCCAGATCGGTCACGCCCCGTCGCACGAGCGGCTCACCCCCGGTCAGGCGAATGCGCCGAACGCCTCGCGCGATGAAGGCCTCGGCGATCGCCGTCATCTCGTCGATCGTCATCAGCCGCGCAGCGGGCAGGAATTGCATCGTCTCCGCCATGCAATAACGGCAGCGCAGGTCGCAGCGGTCGGTGACAGAAATACGCAGATAGCTGATTCGGCGGCCGAAACCGTCGATCAGCGGGATCGGGGAGGGGAAGGGGAGCGCCTCGGCCATGCCCTTAGCTAGGACCGCGCCGGCGCGGCGGCAAGGCCGCTCGGGCCGATTGCAAAGTCTCGCGGCGGGAACATGGGCCGGGCCTGCGCCAGACGAGCGGGTTTTTGGAGGATTGCACTCATACCGCGCAGAGGTCCAGGCGGACGGGCGGTATCCATGTCTGCTCGGTAAAGCGACGCCGCTTTGGGGTGACATCGCCGGGGGGGACCGAACACCGCCTGCTACTCCCGGGCGGCCGTCCTGTCTTTGCGCCAGGACAAGTAGGCGACACAAAATCGGATTGGCATTATGGCTGGTTGCGGAGTGGCTCGAGAAGCCACGGGCCAGCTGGACGTTATAATGAGCAGGAGCCCGCTCTTCGCCGGATTGGCGCCCGACGAAGCCGACGCCGTGCAGCGCCGCGCCTCCGTGCGCAAATTCGCGGCCGGGCAGTCGCTGTTCGAACAGGGTGCAGCCGCGCGCGAGCTGTTCGTGATCACCAAGGGCCGCATCAAGGTCTGGCGCGCATCCGAGGAAGGCATGTCGCTGACATTGACCTTGCTCGGCCGCGGCGCGCCGCTCGGAACCTTGGGTGCGGCATCGGACGCGCGCAATCACGCCACGGCCACGGCACTGACCCCGGTCGAGGCCTTGGCCTGGCCGATCGAAATCCTGCGCGAGCTCATGGACGCAAATCCCGTGCTGGCGGCGAACGTGCTGCGCACCGTCGCCAATTATGCCGAACAGCTGATCGAGCGGTTGGAGGAAGTGGCGAGCGTTCCGGTGGAACAGCGCCTCGCGCGCACCCTGTTGCGCATGGCGCAGCGCGCCTACGGGACGGAAGCCGACGGGTGTGAATTGCCTCTGTCGCGCCAGGATCTCGCCGAACTCACTTCAGCTACCCTGCCGACCGTGAGTCGCATCATGAGCCGATGGAGAGCCGAGGGGCTGATCGCTGGCGGGCGCGGAAGGGTGGTTTTGCGCGATTGCGGCCGGCTTGCCCGGCTATCCGAACGCGGAACTATGTGATCGCTTGGAGCGGCAACCGGAAGCGGGGGCTCACTCTTCGCCGAATTTGCTCTCGACCAGCTCGCACAGCGCGCCCACCGCGGCGTCGGCGCCTTCACCTTCGGCGCTGATGGTGACGCTGTCGCCCATGGCCGCGCCGAGCATCATCAGGCCCATGATTGAGGTGCCCGCGACCTTCGAGCCATCCTTCTCCACCTCCACGACGGTCGGCTGGGTAGAGGCAAGCGTGACGAACTTGGCGCTGGCGCGCGCATGCAGCCCCCGCCGATTGGTGATGGTGACGGTTCGCTCGACCGTCATGCGGCAGCAGCGCCCAGGACTTCCGACGCCACCGAGATATATTTGCGTCCCGCCTCGCGGGCGGCAGCAACCGCCGCCTGAACCTTCATCATCTTGCGCGCGCCCTCCAGCCGAATCAGCATCGGCAGATTGACGCCGGCAATGACCTCGATCCGGCCCGGTTCCATCAACGAGATGGCGAGGTTGGAGGGCGTGCCGCCGAACAGGTCGGTCAGCAATATGACGCCGCGGCCCTGATCGACCGCGGCCACCGCGCGCGAGATGTCGGCGCGACGCGCCTCCATATCGTCCTCGGGACCGATACAGATCGCCTCGATCCCCTGTTGGGGGCCGACCACATGCTCCATCGCACGCACGAATTCCGCCGCAAGCTGGCCATGCGTTACCAGCACCAATCCGATCATCTGTTCACCGCCACGACTGCCCCACTGCCATCGTCCGGCTTCCCCTCCCGCGCGCCCAATTGCTTCTGAATAAGGTCACGATGCGCGATGGTGGGCGAAAAACCGGCCGCGCGCAACCTCCCGGCGACGGCTTCGGCGACATGAACCGAGCGGTGGCGCCCGCCGGTACAGCCGAACGCGATCGTCACATAGCTTTTGCCTTCGCGCTGGTAGCGCGGCAGCAGCGTCAGCAGCAGCTGCTCGATCTGGTCGAGCGCGGGCGCATAGGCGGGATCCTGCGCGATATAGGCAGCGACGGCGGCATCGAGGCCGGTGCCGGGGCGTAGAGCCTCGTCCCAATGCGGGTTACGCAGAAACCGCATGTCGAGCACCAGATCGGCATCGCGCGGCAGACCTCGGGCATAGCTGAACGAGGTGACGGCGAGTGTCGGCGCGTTCTGGTCAGCCTCTCCGAAGCGGCGGCGGATGTCCTGCTGCAGCGTGTTTGTGTTGGTCTCGCTCGTATCGATCAGATGGTCGGCGGCGCCGCGGAGAGCTTCGAGCAGTTCGCGCTCGCTGGCGATCCCGTCCTCGGCTGGGCGATCGAGAGCCAGCGGGTGGCGGCGGCGGGTAGCGGAGAAGCGTTGGGCGAGCACGGCGTCGGCGGCATCGACGAAGACGATCTCGATATCCTGGCTTTGAGCCGCGCGCAGTGCCGCCACCCGCCGCAGGATGCCCTGCGCGTCGAAACCGCGCGTGCGGCTGTCGATGCCGAGCGCCAGCGGCCGTTCGATGTCGGGCGCTCCCTGCGCGGGCGGGCTCGACAGCAAGCGGTCGAGCAGGCTCAGCGGCAGATTATCGACCGTTTCCCAGCCGATATCCTCAAGCGTCTTGAGGATTGTGGTTCGTCCCGCGCCCGACAGGCCCGTCACCAATAATATGCGGCTCGGCCGACTCATGCGGGTAAGCCATAGAGAAACAAAGCTTTCTCAACCTTGACTGGCGCCGAACTTTCGAAAGGGGCAAGCGCGATCACGGGCAGGGTGAGGCCTTCTAAGACGCGCACGGGCAGGAACTCATCAGCCATGCGCGGCACCGGCTGGTCGAGCGCGACTGCCAAAGCGAGCGGGGCCTCGGGGGCTGAGGGCAGCGCCACTATGCCCAGCCCCCGTATTTCGAGCTGGCCGTCGATATGCGGCCCAGCGCGCGCATGAAGCCGGCCGTCACGCGCTTCGACCACGATGCCGTCGTCGCCGATCAATGTCGCTCCGCGGTCGATCAGGCGCAGTGCCAGGTCCGACTTGCCCGATCCGGATAGGCCGGTCAGCAATATGCCGCGTCCGTCGATCGCGACGCAGCTGGCATGCAGCGTCGTGGTCATTTTTCGGCCGCGGGCAGGCGGATCGAGAAGCGGGCGCCGCGATTGTCATCCTCGCGATCGGTCACGGAGATCGTTCCGGTGTGGCCCTCGACGATCGCCTTGGCGATAGCGAGGCCCAGGCCCGAATGGCGCCCGAACACTTCGCCCTCGGGCCTGATCGAATGGAAACGGTTGAAGATCGCCTGGCGCTCTCCGGGCGGCACGCCCGGCCCGTCATCCTCGACGCGGATCACCACCTGCTGACCGTCGCGCATGGCGGTGATCTGGACCAGGCCGCCGGGCGGCGAAAAGGAAATGGCGTTATCGATCAGATTCTCGATCGCGCGTGCCAGCCGCTGGCCGTCGCCGAACACGACGGCGCTGCCGCGATGCGGCCGCCCAAAGGCGAGCCGAATGCCGTTGGAAAGGCCGCGCGCCTCGCGCGCCTCGACCAATTGCTCGATCATATGGCCGATATCGACCGACTCGAACCGTGCCCGGGACAGCTCCGCATCCATGCGCGAGGCTTCGGAGACGTCGGTGATCAGCCGATCGAGCCGCCGCACATCGTCCCTGATCACGACCAGCAGGCGCTCGCGCAATTCGGGATCCTTGACCAGTTCCAGACTGTCGATTGCCGATCGAAGCGATGCGAGCGGGTTCTTCATCTCATGCGCGACATCGGCCGCGAAGGCCTCGGTCGCGTCGATCCGCTGGCGGAGTGCCTGGCTCATGTCCGATAGCGCCCGGGCGAGCGTCCCGATTTCGTCGCGGCGCGACGGCAACCGCGGCACCTGGACCTCGCGCGAACGGCCGAGACGCACGCGATGCGCAGCCAGCGCAAGCCGGCGCAGGGGACGGGCGATGGTGCGCGCCAGGAACAAGGACAGCGCCACCGACAGAGCGGTCGTGAGCAATAAAACGATGCCCAGCCAGAACCGCTCGGCCCGCACCGTGCGGATCACATCGCGCTGGTCGCTGGTAAGCAGCAGCACCCCCGCATTATCCCCGCGAACCGGCATAGCCGCGGATATGATCGGCGTCCGCGCCGGCGCGCGGCGGATTGCCGTCGCGACCGCACCCGTTTTCTGCGCCTGGACGGCTTCGGGCCAGGCGCCGAGCCGATCGACCGGAGGCTCGATGAAGCGCTCGGGGACTTCCGCACCGACGATATTGTCGATCACCCGGTCCATGAAGCGTGCCACGTGCCGCCGCCAGGGTTCTTCGGCCGGGTCGCGCAGCGTGTAGGTCGGGCCGCCCTGCGCCCAGCTGTCGGTCGGCGGACCGTCGCCGCGGTACAGGCGCAGCCGCGTCTGATTGGCGGCCCCCATCCGGGTCAACAATCCCTGCACGGCGGCCGGCGGCGTCACTGCCACCGCGGCGGCGGTAAGCTTGGCCTCGGTCCCGATCCGGTCGCTGCGTTCCTGGATCAGCTGGGTGCGATAGGAATCCAGATAGAAGAAGCCGCCGGCCAGCACGACGAGCGCGAAAATGTTGACTGCAAGGATACGTCCGGTGAGCGACAGCCGCCACCGCGCCTCGCCGTCGTCACTCCTCAGAAAAACGGTAGCCAACGCCATAGAGCGTCTCGATTGCCTTGAAATCGTTGTCCACCTGTCGAAATTTGCGCCGCAATCGCTTGATGTGGCTGTCGATCGTGCGGTCGTCGACATAGACATCGTCCTGATAGGCCGTGTCCATCAATTGGTCGCGCGATTTTACGAAGCCCGGGCGCTGCGCCAGCGCCTCGAGGATCAGGAACTCCGTGACGGTCAGCGTCACGTCCTTGCCATCCCATGTGACGCGATGACGCGCCGGGTCCATCTCCAGCCGTCCGCGCACGATTTTCTCGGCGATCGGCGCGCCGTCTTCGCCATCCTGCTTACCCCGCATCTCGACCCGGCGGAGGATCGCGCGGATGCGGGCGATCAGCAGGCGCTGGCTGAACGGCTTGGTGATATAATCGTCGGCGCCAAGCGCGAGCCCGAGCGCCTCGTCCAGCTCATCGTCCTTCGACGTCAGGAAAATCGCCGGCAGCGGGCTCTTCTCGCGCAGCCGCCGCAACAGCTCCATGCCGTCCATCCGCGGCATCTTGATATCCAGCACGGCCAGATCGGGCGGATTGTCGGTCAGCGCCTTCAGCGCGGTTTCGCCATCGGTATAGATGCGCACGGCGAAGCCCTCCGACTGGAGCGCAATCGACACCGAGGTCAGGATGTTGCGATCGTCGTCGACGAGCGCGATCGATGCCGTCATTCTCGCCTTTCGCACGGTTCAGCTGCGTGTACGGCGGGGCGATAGCCGCTTAGCCGACGCCGCTCAACCGCGGTCACGTTTGCGGCGGGATCGGTTCCACTACCAGTCGTCCGCCATCGGCGCCGATCACTTCGACCAGCGTACCGGCGGGCGCATCGGTCCCGATGGCAGACCACACGCCATCGCCCACGCGGACCCGGCCTTCGCCCCCGATCAGGGGCTCGACGACCATCACCCGCTTGCCGATCAGCCGCGCGGTCCGCTCGTTGAGCAAGGGATCGTCGGAAATGATCGGCGAGCGCCGCATGACGCTTCGTCCGCCAAGCACGGCGAGGCATGCCGAGATCGCGAACACGGCGAACTGGACCGGCGCGGCAAGCGGCAAAGCGAGCGTGACGGTGCCGGTAACGAGCGCCGCCGCGCCCAGCCAGATCAGGAAGACGCCCGGGACGATCAACTCCGCTATCGCCAGCGCGACGCCCGCGATCAGCCACAGCCATGCGTCGCCCATCGCTCAGCCTTTGGTGATCGGGATCTGCCCCGGGGCGCGCGTCGGAGCAGGCGTCGAAGGCGCATCCTGCTTGCCGAGCGCTTCCTTGGCGATCTCGCCGATGCCGCCGAGCGTCCCCATGAGCTGCGTCGCCTCGACCGGGAAAAGTATGGTCTTGGCGTTGGGCGAGGTCGCGAACTGGCTGATCGCCTCGACATATTTCTGCGCGATGAAATAATTGATCGCCTGCGCGTTGCCGCCCGCGATCGCCTCGCTCACCATCTGCGTCGCCTTGGCTTCGGCCTGCGCAGACCGCTCGCGGCCTTCGGCGTCGCGGAAGGCCGCCTCGCGGCGCCCTTCGGCCTCCAGGATCTGGCTTTGCTTCTGGCCCTCGGCGCGCAGGATTTCCGACGCGCGGCTGCCTTCGGCCTCGAGGATGACCGCGCGCTTTTCGCGCTCGGCCTTCATCTGGCGGCCCATCGCGTTGACGATGTCGGCGGGCGGGCGGATGTCCTTGACCTCGACCCGGGTGATCTTGACGCCCCACGCCTCGGTCGCGTGATCGACCACCGACAACAGCCGTGCATTGATCTCGTCGCGTTTGGACAGGGTCTCGTCGAGGTCCATCGAGCCCATCACGGTGCGCAGGTTGGTGGTAGTGAGCTGCATGATCGCGACGTAGATTTCGGACACTTCATAGGCGGCCTTGGCGGCATCCAGCACCTGGAAGAAGACGACCCCGTCGACCGCCACCATGGCATTGTCCTTGGTGATGATCTCCTGTCCCGGGATGTCGAGCACCTGCTCCATCATGTTCACGCGCCGGCCGACGCGATCGAAGAAGGGCACGAGGAAGTTGAAGCCCGGCCGGGCGACGAACGTGAAGCGGCCGAACCGCTCGATCGTATATTGATAGCCCTGACGGACGACTTTGATGCCGGAAAAGACGATCAGGATCGCCAACAATGCGATCGCAGCGAAGAAGTAGAGGATCACGTCGGCAGACTCCGCATTTATGCTTTGCTTATGCGCTCCTGACCGGCCTGTTCCAATCGCAATCGGCGGAGCGCAGATCGGCCATCGCTCCTTCTTTTTGATCGGCCGCTCCTCTAAGGGCCGCGCATGAGCGAAGGGCACGGCCACCACGATCACGACCATAGCCATGGGTCGGGCCACCATGATCACACGACCGGGGCGAGCGGTCGCGCGCTGACGGCGGCGCTGTTGCTTACAAGCTCGGTACTCGTGATCGAGCTCGTCGGCGCCTTCCTGTACAACAGTTTGGCGCTGCTCTCGGACGCGGCGCACATGCTGACCGACGTGGCGGCGCTGGCAATCGCGCTGATGGCAGTTCGGATCGGGGGAAGAGCGCCCGACGACAAGCGAACGTTCGGGTACAAAAGGCTCGAAATATTGGCGGCGACCTTCAACGCCTTCTTGCTGTTCGCGGCCGCGGCCTATGTGCTGGCCGAAGCTGTCGGTCGCTTCCGCGATCCAGAGCCTGTTGCCGCGAACGGTATGCTGGCAGTCGCGGTGCTCGGCCTGATCATCAACGTCATCTCGATGCGGGTGCTCGTCGCCGGCCGGGGCGAGAGTATGGCGGTCAAGGGCGCCTATCTCGAGGTTTGGTCCGACGCGATCGGCTCCGTCGGGGTGATCCTTGGCGCGATCCTGATCCGGTTCACAGGGAAGCTATGGATCGATCCGATCGTCGCGATCGGCATCGCCTTATGGGTATTGCCGCGCACATGGGCACTGCTGCGCGATACGACCAACGTGCTGCTGGAGGGCGTTCCCAAGGGCATCGATCTTGGTGATATCCGGACGGAAATTTCGGCCCTTGCCGGCGTGTGCGACGTCCACGACCTCCACGTCTGGTCGATGGCGATCAGCGACGTCAACGGAACCGTGCACATCGCCATTACCGACGATGCGGATGGTGAGGATGTAAGGCTCAGAGTGGCGGCGCTTCTCGAACAACGCTTCGGCATCGGCCACGCCACGATCCAGATCGAGCGCGATCCCTGCGGGGAAGGCGCGCGGCCTCACCGGTAGTAAACGGGACTGGCCATGCCGTAGCTCTGCACTGGGGCGGCGAACCTCGTGCATGCGCGCGGGGGCTAACCTTGACAGACGTACGCATTTAACGTACGAAGTTCGCTTCGTTCGGGCGCGTGCGCTTTCGGCTCTTTCTCATGTCTGCCAATTTCTCGGCGAGCGGATTGTGCGGGAGGTTAGAGCGGCCCGTACGTGCGTTCGCGACTGGCTATCGGGACGCCGTACATCGCGGTTCATCAAGTTCGTTTCTGGTGTTTTTTATTTTTTCGGTCCCGGCTAACCTTGCGTTGCGGTCACCCGGCCTGATCGTTCGAGCTTGCCCCAGCCGACCCACGGCCCGCGCACGGCGGCCGTGACCGCACGCACCACCACCGAATACATGATCTGGCGGTAGACGAAGCGCTGGGCCAGCAGCAGGAAAAGCGGGAAGCGTTTCTCGCGCGGCTCGAGCCGGTAGGCGATCCAGCCGCAGATCGCGTCGATGCCGGTGAAGGCGATCCAATAGACTGCCATGCGCAGCACGTCAGACTGGGTCTGGGCCCACCCATGCTGTTCGACCCGCAGGATGGTGGCGACGATGCTCACGCCGAGGGCGAGATCGATCAGCGGCGAGATCAGCGCGAAACCGATCTGGAACAGCCACGCCTGCGGAATGCCGACCAGAGCCAGCCCGGGGGGGTGCCGTTCGCGCAAGATGCGGCGATGCTTCCACAGGCATTGCAGCGTGCCGAACGCCCAGCGGAAACGCTGGCGCGCAAGCGCTCCGAACGTCTCGGGCGCCTCGGTCCACGCGACCGCATCGATGTCATATTCGACCAGCCAGCCCATGCGCTGGATCGCGATCGTGAGGTCCTGATCTTCGGCCAGCGTGTCGTGCGGATAGCCATCCACCATGTCGAGCGCGGTCCGCCGCCACGCACCGACCGCGCCCGGCACGACCGTGATCGCGTCGAACCGGTCAAGCGCACGGCGCTCCAGATTTTGCGCGGTGACATATTCGACCGCCTGCCAGCGCGTGACGAGATTGATGCGATTGCCCACCTTGGCGTTGCCGGCGACCGCGCCGATGTTGGGATGCGCGAACCAGCGCGCCAGCCGCGCGATCGTCAGCGGCTCGAATTGCGTGTCGGCATCCAGCGCGATGATCACCTCGCCGGTGGCGAGCTTCAATCCTTCGTTAAGCGCGCGCGCCTTGCCGCCATTTTCCAGGGTGAGGAGCCGGACCCGGGCATCGCCGCCGAAGGCCCGCTCCACGATCGCGCTGGTCTCGTCGCTCGATCCATCGTCGATCACGATCACCTCGATCCTGACCTGCTCGCTGGCCAGGACGCCGCGCACCGATTGCTCGATCACCCGCGCCTCGTTGTAGGCCGGGATCAGCACAGACACGAACCTATCCGGATCGATCGCTGGCGGTACCGGCCGATTGCGCGCGAGATTGGAGCGCACGGCCAGGGTGGCGAGCAGCACGGCCCGCGCGGTACCGATGAAGATCGCGGTGAAGAACAGATATTTGAGAAGATTATCGAGTCCTGCCAGCAGCAGGAAGATCGACACGTCGAACCGCACGGCCAAGAGGTCCGATCCGCTGATCCGCGGATTGACCTGCGCAGGGGTAAGGCCCGCCAATGCCGAGACCGGCACCAGCGAATAGCCCCGCGCGCGTAGCGTATCGATCAACAGCGGCAGCGCCGCCACCGTCTGGTCGCGGTCACCGCCGGAATCGTGGAGCAGGACGATGTTGCGCGACTTGTTATCGGCCAACGGGTCCATGTCCTCGCCGGCCTGGATCGATGCCAGCGCATTATCGATGATCGCCTGAACTCCGGGGCGCTGCCAATCCTCCGTATCCACGTGCAGGCCGATATTGAGATAGCCTGCATTCTGGGCCTCGAGCACGGGACGCAGCTCGTTGTCGGTGGTGGGCTCGGCATCGCCGAAATAAGGGATGCGCGCCAACCGCATCGCGCGGCCGGTATAGGCTTCGACCAGCCGTTGGGTCGTGTTGAGCTCGATCCGTGCTCCGCGCGGGGAGATGAGCGACATATCCGGATGGGTGTAACTGTGATTGCCGAGTTCCGACCCCTCGTTGAGGATCCGGTTGAGCAGGAACGGATGGGCGAGCGCATTCTCGCCGATGACGAAGAAAGTGGCGGGCGCGCGCTTCGCTTTGAGAACATCCAGGATCTGCGGGGTCCAGCGCGGATCGGGGCCATCATCGAAAGTCAGCGCGATCTGCTTGGGCTTGTAGCCGGTCCGCGCGACCACATAGGGGGTCGGATAGGCGGCGAAATGCTCGTCGCGTATCAACCCGCGCCGGTCCGCCGTGACGGTACGCATACCGATGCCGGGCACGTCGGTGACGCGGACGATCTCACCCTGGCCGACAACCTCCGGCGTGTTGCCGCGCGGCTCCAGCGCGCCAAAGGTGGGCGGCGCGATGCCTGCGCGGATCGCGCGGAAATCGTCCCAGACACCTGGATCCTCGCCGCCCATCTTCCATAAGGCAACGCCCCAGGCACCGGATACCTTGATCGCGCGCAGCTGGTTCCAGGCACTCGCCGCGTCGAGCGACCATACGTGGCGCAGCGTGCCGTCATCGTCCTTATAGTCGAACGTGGCATTGCCGCTCGCCGGATCGAAGCGGGTCTGCGATCCATTGTCATGCGCGATCAGCCACGCTTCCTGTACGGACATGCTGTCGGCGTCGGTTCTTCCATCCGGCCAATCCTGGGCATAATTGCCGATCGCGACGATCAATTTGCCGGGAGGCACCGCCTTGATCGCAGCGCGCAATTGCTGGACGAACCAGGGCTGGGCTGCGATCGGCCCGGCTTCGCTGCCGGGATAATGCTGGTCGTAATCCATCAGGAAAATCTTGTCCGCGACGCGGGCATAGGCCTTCAGGTCCCACTCCGCATCGTCGACCGGCACCTGCAGTGTCACCAGCATCTTCTTTGGCGCCAAGCGGGCACGGGCCTCGGCAATGAAACGTAGATAGAAGGGGTGTGCAGACGGCGGCAGCTGTTCGAAATCGAACGACACGCCGGCGGCATGTTGCTGCACCAGGATCGGTTCGATGCGGTCGAGCAAAGCCTTGCGTGCCGCAGGCGAGCGCAACAACAGCGCGGCATTGGGTCCGTCCCACACGCCACCACGCACATTCTGGATCATCGGCAGCAATGCCGGCCGGCGTTGCTGGCTCGCCAGAATGGACCGTAGCGCCCGGTCCTGGACATAAGCGAAATCGTGATTGGCGCCGGTGACGGTCCCCACGACAGGTACAAGCCAGTCCAGCTCGCTAATATGGGCGGCAAGGCTGGCGTGGCTGGCATCGTCCCATGGCGTGTAGAAGCCGACGATCGCCTGGCGTTGCGCCGGCTTCGCGCGCGAGCCCGGAAGCCAGGCCGTGACCGAGCCCGCCTTGCGGCGGAGATGCCCGACCTGCGCCTTGAGCGAACGCGGCTGTTCTCGCTCGAGCCCTACCTTGAGCGGATCGGGCGCGGGAACGTCGAGGATGGTGGCGCCGAACCCGAACGCGGCGGCGACCAGCACCAGGATAAGCCCGAGCAAGATGCGCATCGACCAGCGCCGCCGGCGGCCGCTGGGATCATAAAAGACCGGCGCTTCCATCGTCTCTGACCGCCAACCTTCCCGCCGCTGCCCTGCCGGGCTCGGCGAGGCGAATTGCCGGAGAAGGCTGTCGCGCGCAAGCGCTAGACCGGTGTTTGCTCCTCCAGCGAGAAGATACGCGCGGCTTCGGTCCACTTGGCGCCGGCAGCAGCCCACGGCAGTGGCCGTTGCACCTCGTCCATCCAGCGTTCCCACGCGACCACGGCGGGGTCGGCCGCATCAGTCGCTGCCTTGCGCGCAGCATCGAAGCCGGCCTCGGTCTCCATCACCATCACCAGCCGGTTGCCGCTACGGTAAATGTCCATCGCGACGATGCCGGCGGCGCGGATCGAGCCGGTAATCTTGGGCGGCACTACGCCTGCGGCGTGCCAGGCTTCGTAGCGCGCTATTGCAGCTGCGTCGTCGGCCAAATCGATCAGCAGAACGTGGCGCTGCGTGACCACGTTAATTGATCCAGCCGCCGTCGATCACGTGGACGGCACCGGTGGTGAAGGCGGATTCGTCGCCGGCAAGATACAGAGCGAGCGCCGCAATCTCCTCGGCGCGGCCCAGCCGCCCCATCGGCTGGCGTGCAATGAAGGCGGCGCGCGCAGCATCATAGTCGCCCGTGTCGCGCAGCCTTTGCTGAAGCGAGGGCGTATCGACCGTGCCGGGGCAGATCGCGTTGCAGCGCACCCCCTTGTCGACGAAATCGGCGGCAACCGCCTTGGTTAGGCCGATCACGCCGGCCTTGCTCGCGCCGTAGGCGAAGCGGTTGGGAATGCCCTTCACCGAACTGGCGATCGAGGACATGTTGACGATCGCGCCGCGCCCCTGCGCCACCATCCCGGGCAGGAAGGCACGGATCGTGCGGTACATGGCGGTCATGTTGAGCGCGAGCGCGCTGTGCCACGTCGCCTCGTCGCACTCGAGGATCGAGCCGGCATGAACCACGCCGGCGCAGTTGAACAGGATATCGATCTGGCCGAGATCGGCAGCCAGCGCTGTGATCGCGTCGCCGTTCGTGACGTCGAGACCCCGGCAGTCGCAGTTGGATAGGCCATCGAGCGCGCCCGGCTCGCGATCGGTGGCGATCACCCGCGCGCCTTCGGCCGCGAACAAGGCGGCGGAGGCGCGGCCGATGCCCTGGCCTGCAGCCGTGATGAGGGCGGTCTTTCCCGCCAGCCGTCCCCTCATAATATCGTCTCCATCGGTAGCTCGGCGAGTGCATCCCACAGCTCGGCCGGAACCGGGGTCTGCGCGCGCTCGATAAGATCCCGCACCTGATCGATCCCCGCCACGCCCGCAATCACTGTCGCAACACCGGGATGCTGCATCGGAAATTGCAGCGCCGCGGCGGACAGGTTCACTCCGAAGCTGGCGCAGGTTGCCGACAGGGTACGCGCCTGCGCGACTAGGCGATCGGGAGCCCAGGCATAATCAAAGCGGAGCGGGCTCGCGCCGCTCAAATCGTCCTGCGCCAAAATACCGCTATTATAAGGCCCGCCGATGATCAGGCGGATCCCGCGCTGCACGCATTCGGGGATCAGCACGTCTGCCGCGCTGCGGTCGAGTAGGCTGTAGCGGCCGGCAAGCAGGATGACGTCTAGATCGACTTCGGTCATCAGCTCGAGGCAGACCGCCACCTCGTTAACTCCGATGCCGACCGCGTCGATCGCGCCAGTGTCCTTGAGATCGCGCATCGCGCGATAACCGCTGTCGAGGAAGTCACGCAGCTGGCGTGCATGATCGGCACCATGCGTCAGCCGCCCGAGATCGTGCGCCAGCAGGATATTGACGCGGTCGCGGCGCAGCCGGGCAAGGCTGGTCTCGTAGGATCGTCGAATGCCATCGCCACTGTAATCGAAGCGCGGCTCGTAGGGGTCGGCATCGACGTAGCCATGGCGCGAACCCCTCGCCCTGGTCGGTTCGAGCAGGCGACCGACCTTGGTCGAAATCACCACCTGCGCATCGCCCAAGGCCGCACCCAGCCGTCGCTCGGCCAGCCCGAAGCCATAATAAGGCGCGGTATCGAAGTAGGTGATACCGACATCGAGAGCGGCCCGGATCGTGGCGTGCGCCACCTCGTCGGAGACGGCCGCATAGAGATTGCCGATCGCGGCGGTACCAACGCCCAGCCGCGGCAGGACCAGTCCGCTCATCGATCGAGCCGATAACAGAGGCTGGCAGTGCCCCCGAACACCTTTGCCCGGTCCGCCTCGGGAATGGCGCTGCGGGCGAAATCGAGCCAGGCGCGATAATCGCTCGCCAGGTTGAGCACAGGCCAGTCGCTCCCCCAGATCAGCCGCTCCGGCCCGAATAGGTCGAGCAGTGTCGCGACATAAGGTGCCAGCTCCGCCAACGGCCGGCCGGGCGGCGCCTCGGTGGCCAGCCCGGAAAGCTTGCAGAACAGGTTGGGACGATCCGCGGCCGGTGCCATCGCTTGGCGCCATGCCGCCAGGCCCTGCTCGGCGATGCGCGGCTTGGCGCCGTGGTCGATCACGATCCGCAGCGTCGGGAAGCGCGCGGCTAGTGCGATGCTGGCGGCAAGATGCTGCGGTCGGATCAGCAGATCGAGCGCGAGATTTCGGTCGGACAGGCAGGCGCACGGACCATGGAGCTGCGGCGCCGCGAGCCAATCAGGCACGCGATCCTGCGCCATCACCCGCAGCCCAACCAGCGGTCCCAACTCCGCCAGCTCTGCGACCCGCCTTGCCACGTCCTCCTCCGCCGGATCGATCCACCCAACCACGCCTGCCACGATCGGCGCGTCGGCGGCCTCAGCCAGCAGCCATTCCGTGTCGAGCCCGCTTTCCTGGCTTTGCACCAGCACGATTCCTTCGACGCCAGTGCCCGCGATCAGACGCTCCACCTCGCGCAGATCATGATCGCGATGAATCGCAGCCAGATCACGCGGTGGCCATGTGCAGCCGTTTCCGCCCAGCCGCCAGATATGGACGTGCGCGTCGATCAAGCGTGGCGGCCATCGCGCAGATGCAGCGCTGCGAACAAGGCGACCACGACGAAGCAACCGGCTGGCACCAGCATTGCGAATGCGATCGAATGGGTCCGGTCGGATACCAGGCCCATCAATGCCGTGAACACCGCCCCGCCGATGATCGCCATCACCACCATCGCCGCACCGCTCTTGGTCAGCGGGCCTAGGTCGCGCAGCGTCAGCACGAAGATGGTGGGATACATGATCGACATGAACAGGCTGGTCGCGACCAGCGCCGCCACGCCAACCGCACCGCCGGCGGATGCGGCTACCACGCAGAGAAGGACATCGGCGGCCGCGAACGCCAGCATCAGCGGTGCGCCGCGCACGCGCGTCAACAAGGCGGCACCCACGAAGCGGCCGAGCATGAACAGGGCGAGCGACAGCGTCAGCAGCCAGGCCGCCTGGCGTTGCCCGGTCCCCGGCACTGCCGCCTCGACATAACGGATGAGATAGCTCCACACGCCGACTTGCGCGCCGACATAGGCAAACTGGCCGAACACCCCCGCGAGATAACGGGGGCGCCGAAGCAATGCCGCATATTCGGATAAGGGATGCGGTCGCCGCTCCTCGGTTGCGACGGCGGGGAAGGGGGTGAAGGCCAGCAAGACCGCCCATAGCAGCACGACCACCACGATCAGGCTGTAGGGAAGCAGCACGTTGCGCAGGGGATCTCCTCCCCCGTCCGCGACAGCGGCCCCGGGCAGGATCAGCCATGCGCCCAAGGCGACGCCGGTGATCGACCCGAGCGGATTGAACGCCTGCGCGAAATTGAGCCTGCGTTCCGCGCTCGCGGGCGGGCCGAGGCTTGCCACCATCGGATTGGCCGCCGTTTCGAGGAAGGCGAGGCCGCTCGCGATCACGAACAATGCGAACAGGAAGAACGGGTAACTGGAGGCGAGCGCTGCTGGCCAGAACAAAGCTGCGCCGGCCGCGAACAGGCCAAGGCCGGCGATCACCGCCGTCTTATAGCCGAAGCGCGCCATCGTCAGCGCGGCGGGCACCGCGAAGCAAAAATAACCGAGATAGAAGGCCGACTGGACCAGGCCGGACTGAAAGTCGCTAAGGATGAAGACATGCCGGAAATGCGCGATCAGCACGTCGTTCAGATTGTTGGCGACCCCCCAGAGTAAGAATAAGCCGGTGACCAGCACGAGCGCACGTCGGCTCACGACACTGCCCGGTTCAGCCATCTTTATGGACGCCGGATCGTGTCACCCAACCCTCCTTACCCGCTCTTGATTGTTGGCGGTCCGCGGAAACGATAACCGTACCAACACCATTGTGAAATATAAAAGCTGTTTTCATGTGTGCATATCGCTTCATAATCGGCGGTGGAGAAGGGCAGAAGTGTGCCTAGTCTTAGTGAGGATGGACGATGGAGCTTTCGAGAAGAACATTGCTGGGGGCGGGCTCGGCGCTGATGCTCGGAGGGGTGCAAGCACACCGCGCGAACGCGACGATGGCTGAGGAAAGGATCGCACTTTGGCCGGGCAAGCCGCCGGGCGACATCGGCACGGCGATCACCCGCCGGATCGAAGATCAATCGCACGATCCCGCGCATCCAGATCGCTGGATCTACGGCATTTCGCGGCCCGAGCTAGCGGTCTATCGTCCTGCGCAACCGAACGGTTCGGCGGCCCTCGTCATTCCCGGCGGGAGCTACCAATTCCTCGCTTACGACAACGAAGGCACGGCCCAGGCGCGCTGGCTCAACGCGCTCGGCGTGACCGCCTTCATCCTGTCCTATCGGCTTCCGGCGGAAGGCTGGGCGGGCCGGGCGGACGTGCCTTTGCAGGATGCGCAACGCGCGATGCGCGTCATCCGGCGCGATGCGGCCCGGTTCGCAATCGATCCGGCTCGCGTGGCTGTGCTCGGCTTCTCGGCCGGCGGCCATCTCGCGGGATCGCTGGCTACGCGTCATACCGAGCAGGTTTATTCCGCCGTCGACGATGCGGATCACCTGCCGGCGCGGCCCGATGTGGCGGGGCTGATCTATCCGGTGGTCAGCCTGTCCGCGCCGTTCACCCATGGCGGGTCGCGCGACAATCTGCTGGGGGCGAATGCGGCCGAACAGGCCCGGCTCCATCGCTCCGTCGAGCGGAGGGTCGATGCCACGACCCCGCCCGTCTTCCTGGTGCACGCCTCGGATGACGGGTTGGTGCCGGTAGCGAACAGCATTGCACTCTACCAGGCCCTGCTCGAACAACATCGCTCCGCCGAAATGCACCTGTTTGACGAAGCCGGCCACGGCTTCGGCGCGCACCTGCCCGCCGCCGCGACGCCGGCCATATGGCCGCAATTGTTCACCCGCTTCGCCGCGCGCAAAAAGGTGTTTGCCGAGGCGGCTATATGATTGCCCTGCTGCTCGCCGCCGCGGCGGTTCCGGCTTATTATCAAAGCTCGCCCGAGCGGCAGAGCTTCGCCGAGGATCGCCCCACCAACCATTGGGAAGCCGATTATCTCACCAAGCTTTGGTCAGCCATGCACCGCGATTTCGGCGAGACCTATCTCTATGCCGCCGCCGATCGGGCGCTGCCGCCGCCCCGCATGGGCGAGAAGCGAGTCGTCTTCCTCGGCGACTCGATCACCGATCTGTGGGACCTGTCCCGCTATTTTCCGGGCAAGCCTTATATCAACCGCGGCATCGGCGGCCAGGTAACCGCTCAATTGGTACTGCGCTTTCACCAGGACGTGATCGCGCTCCAGCCGAATGCTGTCGTCATCCTTGCGGGAATCAACGATATTTACGGTGCGCTCCAGCGCGAGAGCGATGCCGGCATCGAAGCCAATTGGGAAGCCATGGCCGACATGGCCGATGCCCATGGCATCAAGGTCGTGTTCGGGGCGATCCTGCCCGTCAATAATTATAGCGGTAACGCCAGCGATATGCTGGCTAAGCGCGACCCGAAGCGCATCCGCGAACTCAATGCCTGGCTCTCTGCCTTCTGTCGCCGCCGCGGTTATGTTCTGGCGGATTATTATCGCGTCACGGTCGACCGTGATGGGCTGTTGCAGCGCGATCTTACCCGGGATGGGCTGCACCCGCTGGCCAATGGCTATGCGCGCATGGCTTCGGTTGTGGAGGCGGCGCTACAGCGCGCGATCGACTGACCCGGGGGCGGCGACCGCCACGCGATAATCCGAAATCAACAAGCGTCGTTTGCCGGCGGCTCTACCCCCCTACTTCACGCTTGCTGTTTGCACAGTTGAATACCATTTTCATCAGTGCTAAACGCTCCATTCTGGAATGATCGTCTGGAAGACGGCGTACGGGAGGGTGAATGATGGGTGATACCGACTGCTGGATTAGCGCTCGTCGGCGCGCGAGAGCCAAGGCGCGTCTGTTCGGCGTGTCCACCGCGACGCTCGCGATGATGCTGGCGGCACCGGCCGCAGCGCAAACCGCGGCCGACAGCACACCCACCAGCGCAACCACCGGGGGAGCAGGGCTGGTCGCGACCGCGCCTACCGAAGGCAAGTCGCTATCCACGGACACCGCAGGCGAGGTCGTCGTCACCGGCATCCGCGCCTCGGTACAGAGCGCGACCGCGCGCAAACGCAACGCCGAGCAGGTGATCGACTCGATCACCGCGCAGGACATCGGCGCCTTGCCCGACCGTTCCGTCGCCGAAGCCTTGCAGCGCATTGCGGGCGTCACGCTCCAGCGCACCAACGACAATCGCGATCCCGCGCGCTTGTCGTCCGAAGGCGGCGGCGTATTCATCCGCGGCCTGTCGTTCGTGCGGTCGGAATTGAACGGCCGCGACGTATTCTCAGCCAATAACGGCCGCGCGCTCAGTTTCAGCGATGTGTCGTCGGACCTGCTCGCGGGCGTCGACGTCTACAAGAACCCTTCGGCCGAACTGATCGAGGGCGGGATTGGCGGCATCGTCAATCTGCGCACCCGCAAGCCGTTCGATGCGCCCGGCCATGTTCTCGCTTTCTCAGGCGACTATAACTACGCCGATCTCCGTAAGAAGGGATTCTGGTCGGGAAGCGTGCTCGGCAGCAACCGCTGGTCGACCGGCCTTGGCGAGATCGGCATTCTGCTATCCTACAGCATCAGCAATACCGGCAACCGCACCGATCAGATTTCGGACGGGCGTTTCGATCGTGCGACGCTCGGGCGGCCGCAGGATGGCCTCGCCACTGGCACCAACGTCTATATTCCCAACAGCCTGGGCTTCCGCCAGATCGACTGGCAGCAGCGCCGCACGGCCTTCGACGGCTCGATCCAGTGGAAGCCGGCCGACAATCTGGTGATCACCGGCGAAGCGTTGCTCAGCAAGGCGACGCCGCACGACCTCGAACATGCGATGGGCGATTATGCATCGCCCGAGCCGGACAATTCCACTTACGTCTTTGGCGACAATAACGAGCTCGTCTCGGGCGTGATCAACAATCGCCAGCTCAATCCCGACACGCGCTCGGGTCAGCAGACCAACAAGACCCGCGATTTCTCCGGCAATGTACGTTGGACGCCGACCGATCACTGGGCATTCGGCGCCGACGTGCAGTATATCAAGTCGAGCGCGCAGGTCGTCAGCATGACCGCCTACGATCAGACCCCGACGACGGCCACGATTGACTTCGATCTGTCCGGCAACAAGCCCAAACTGGTAATCACGCCCACCGGCGGCTCGACCGCCTGGTCGCAGCAGAGCAATTATTATTGGTCCTCAGCGATGGACCATATCGAAGACAACGATGCGCACGAATGGGCCTATCGCGGCGATGCCGAATATTCGTTTGACGACGACAGCTTCCTGAAGTCGTTCCGCCTGGGTGTGCGGGGTACCGATCGCAACGCGACCACGCGCCAGACCGGCTACAATTGGGCGTTGCTGTCGGAACAATATTGGGGTGCGACCGGAGCGCCGGTCTATCTCAACCAGACCGGCTTCGACGCCGCGCATCAGAATGCCGGCCTGCCGGCGCAGTCCGATCTATTCAAGTATAAGAATTTCTTCCGCGGCAAGGTGCAATCCGGCGGATCCTGGTGGTTCCCGAGCGCCTCACTCGTCAGCCATGGCACCGCGAACGCCTATAATTATCTCAAGAATACCGAGTCCGGCGGCTGGGGTTGGGTCCCGCTCAGCGACGATTATTCGCTGGCCGCGCCTGCCGCCGATAATGTCAGCGGCGGCATCAACAACCAGACCGAAAAGACCAAGGCAGCCTATGCCTTGCTGCGCTTCGGCGAAGAAGATGGCCCGATCGGCCACTTCGACGGCAATATCGGTGTTCGGGTCGTCGGCACCAAGACGACCGCCGATGGCTCCGCCATCCGTCTGGGCACGCTCACTGCACCGAACTGCGCCGTCGGCACCGTAATCGGCAGCGGACCTCGCACCGGGCAGTTGGTGACGGCGCAGGACTGCGCCTTGTTGGCTTCGGCCATTGCCTTCTCGGGAGGCAATATCGGCGGCCTTACGCAGACTGCGAAGGGCTCCTACACGGACGTCCTGCCCAGCCTGAACGTGCGCTTCTTCCTGCAGGACAATCTTTACCTGCGCCTGGCGGCGGCCAAGGCGATCGTGCGGCCGACCTTCTCGCAGCTCAATGCCTTTACCAACTTGTCCTTCTCGTTCGATGCGACGACCGGCATCGCCAACGGGACGGGGGTCAACGGCGCGACGACGGCCTTTACCGGCACCGCGGGCAATCCCTATTTGAAGCCGACCCGATCGAATCAGTTCGATGCTAGCCTCGAATGGTATTTCGGCGCGACCCGATCGAACAGCCTGACACTGGCCGTCTTCTATAAGGCGATCAGCGATTACATTTTCGCCGGGACATCGCAGCAGACCTACACCAGCAACGGCCAAACGCTGACGTTCGACGTGACCCAGCAGACCAATGGCTCGCACGGCAAGATCAAGGGCTTCGAACTGGCCTATACCCAGTTCTTCGACATGCTGCCGGGGCCGCTCTCAGGCCTCGGCTTCCAAGGCAATTTCACGTTCGTCGACAGCAGCGGCGGCAAGAATACCGCCGTCAACGTGTTTGACGCCAATCAGGTTACGAATGCCGGCGTAAGCCTGCCGCTAGAGGGGCTGTCCAGGACATCCTATAACGTCGCCGCGATTTACGAGAAATACGGCATCTCGGCGCGGCTTGCCTATAATTGGCGTTCGCACTTCCTGCTGACGACCTCGGCGGCGAACATCAACTTCCCGGTCTGGTCGGAAAAATACGGCCAGCTCGATGCCTCAATTCTTTACTCGCTCAACCAGCATCTCAAGGTGGGCGTGCAGGCAACCAACCTGTTGAATGCGCGCACCTTCCTTGATGTCGGCGATCCCAAGTTGAAGCCGCGTTACAGCTGGACCGACACCGATCGGAAGGTGGCGTTCCTTATCCGTGGCGTCTTCTAGGTTCTTTCCTCCCCTGGGCGTCCCGAAGCATCCGGCGACGCCTGTTTTTTGAAGGGGTTGGCCGCTATGAAGGAAGGCAGGGCGGAGGCCCTGGGGGGATGAATGGCCGCAGCGCCGATCCGTAAGGTGGTCATTGCCGGCGGCGGCACTGCGGGGTGGATGGCGGCCGCTTTGCTGGCACGCTTCCTGCCCCCTCCCGTCGCCCAAATCGTGCTGGTGGAATCCGACGAGATCGGGACCATCGGCGTCGGCGAGGCAACGGTACCGCTGATGGCCCAGTTCAATGGCGTGCTCGGTATCGACGAGAAGGATTTCGTCACGGCGACGCAGGGGACGTTCAAGCTCGGCATCCAGTTTTGCGACTGGGGCGAGATCGGCAACGTTCATTTCAACGGCTTCGGTGACTATGGCGAGGCCATTCAGGGCGTGTCGCCCCACCATCATTGGCTCAAGCTCCATCAGCTGGGCGATCCCGCGCCGATCGAGGATTGGTCGATGCCCTATGCGGCCGCGCGCCGCGACCGTTTCGCGCCCCCCGAGGCGGTCCAGCAGCAGAGCGGCGAGGCCGCCTTCTTCAAATATGCCTATCATTTTGATGCGGGCCTCTATGCGCGCTACCTGCGTACTTATGCCGAAGCCAGGGGCGTCACCCGCCAGGAAGGCCGCATCGCGGATGTCGAGCTCGATCCCGAAACCGGCCGCGTTGCCGCGCTCCGGCTGGAGGGCGAAAGGCGGATTGCGGGTGACTTGTTCATCGACTGCACCGGCTTTGTCGCCCTGTTGATCGGCCAGGCGCTGGGCGTTGGCTATGCGGATTGGTCTGCCTTGCTGCCGTGCGACCGTGCCATCGCTGTGCCGAGCGCACGCCGCGATCCGCTCACGCCCTACACGCGCTCGATCGCGCGCCCCGCGGGCTGGCAATGGCGCATCCCGCTCCAGCACCGCACGGGCAATGGCCATGTTTACGCCAGCGCCTTCACCTCGGATGAGGAGGCGACGGCGCTGCTGCTCGCCAACCTTGATGGGGCACAGCTCGGCGAACCGCGCCTGCTGCGCTTCACCACCGGCCACCGTGAGAAATTCTGGTACAAGAATGTGGTGGCGCTCGGCCTCGCGGCCGGCTTCATGGAGCCGCTGGAATCGACCAGTATCCAGCTGATCCAGACCGGCCTTGCGCGGCTCGTGGAATATCTGCCGGACATGGATTTCGATCCGGTGATCGCGAGCGAATATAACCGTGTTACCGCGAACGAATATGCGCGCATCCGCGACTTCCTGATCCTCCATTATTGCCGCAGCCGTCGGCCCGAACCGATGTGGCAGCACTGCCGGACGATGGCGATCCCCGACACACTCTCCCACAAGATTTCGATCTGGCAGGCCTGCGGCCGCGTGCCGCTCTATTCGGAGGAATCCTATCAGGAGCCGAGTTGGGTCTCGATCTTCCTCGGCAACAAGGTTCTGCCGCGCCGCTACGATCCGATCGTCGATCAGCTCACGCTCCAACATCTGCGCGGTGGCATGGCGCAACGTCGCGAGGCGATCGCGCGCGTCGCGGAGCGGATCCCGCCCCATACCGTCTTTGTCGATCGGGCCTGCCCGGCGCCGGTGGCGGCATGAGCAACCCCAGGGCGCTGCGATCGATCGTTGTCGCCGGTGGCGGCAGCGCGGGATGGATGGCCGCGGCGGCTCTCTCGACAGCGCTGCAAGGCACGAGGTGCCGCATCACGCTCATTGAGTCGGAGGAGATCGGCACCGTCGGGGTAGGGGAGGCGACGATCCCGCCGATCCAGGCCTTCAATCAGGTGCTCGGCATCGACGAGACCGCATTCGTCAAGGCTACGCAGGGCACGTTCAAGCTCGGTATCGAATTCGTCGACTGGTATCGCCGGGGCCACCGCTATTTCCATCCGTTCGGCCGCTATGGCGACGATTTCGGCATGACGCCGTTTCATCAGCAATGGTTGCGCGCCCGCGCTCACGGCGACCCCGCACCGCTGTCGGCTTATTCGCTGACCGAGGCTGCCGCCTACAAGAACAAGTTCGATCGGCCGCCGGCCGATCCGCACTCAGTCTTCTCGACTTTTTCCTATGCCTATCATTTCGATGCGGGTCTCTATGCGGCGTTCCTGCGTGCCCATTCCGAAGCGCGCGGCGTGACGCGCGTCGAGGGCAAGATCGCCGACGTTGCGCTCAACGCCGCGACCGGCTTCGTTGAGGCACTCACGCTGGAAAGCGGGCAGCGGATCGAGGGTGAGTTGTTCCTCGATTGCACCGGCTTTCGCGCATTGCTGATCGGCGACAAACTGCGGGTGGGCTATCAGGATTGGACGCGTTGGCTCCCATGCGATCGCGCCATCGCCGTCCCCAGCGCCAGGCTGGCGGATTTGCCGCCTTATACTCGCGCCACCGCGCGCAGTGCAGGCTGGCAATGGCGCATCCCGCTCCAGCATCGCACCGGCAATGGCCACGTCTATGCCAGCGCCTTCATGGCGGATGACGAAGCGGAACGCATTCTGCTGGCGGGGCTGGAAGGCGCCCCCACCGGCGCGCCGCGCAAGCTGCGCTTCACCACCGGCATGCGCGCGCAGGGCTGGGCTCGCAACGTCATCGCGCTCGGCCTGTCGTCGGGCTTTCTCGAGCCACTGGAGTCGACCAGCCTCCATCTCGTCCAGAGCGGCATCACCAAGCTGCTTGCCTGGTTCCCCGATCGGGATTTCGATCCTGCCGTGACCGCCGAATATAATCGCCAGATAGCGCGCGAATTCGAAAGCATACGCGACTTCCTGGTGCTCCATTATCGGGCGACCGAGCGCGACGATTCGGATTTCTGGCGCCATTGCATGACGATCCAGCCGCCCCCGACGCTCGCGGCTAAGATGGAGATGTTCCGGCTCAACGGCCGCCTGATTGAGCGCGAGAAGGACCTGTTCCACGAGGCGAGCTGGCTTGCCGTGATGCTCGGGCAGGGCATCAGCCCCGACACCTATGATCCGCTCGCGGATATCGTGAATCCCCGCGAAACGCAGGCGGTCCTGTCGGGCATGCGCAACGTCATCGCGCGCACTGCCGATGGTATGCCCGGCCACGCCGCCTTCATCGAACGCCATTGCCGCGCCGCCCAGGCGCGGGCTGCCTGAGGAGGAGCGAACCATGATCCGAACCTTAGTGTTGGCCACCGCGGTCGCGCTTGCTGCGCCATCGATGCCCGCACAGGAGATTGTTAGCGGCGACGCGGCTGCCGGCCTCGTCTCGCGTACCGCAAGGAGCGAGGTCCATCTGGTGGCCGACCCCATGCTCAACGATCGGCGGCTGGTGCTGAAGATCGTAATCCTCAACCTCAGCGGGGCACCCCAGCCCTTCGGTCCCGATGCCGTGACGGTCACGGCGGGCGAGACGCCCATCGCACTGATGACGCGCGATGCCCTGGTCACGGAACGGACCGGTACCGCGATCGCCAGCGATGAAACCGCCCAGGCGCACACGACTGCCGCCCTGCCGATCACCAGCACTGGTCAAACCGACGTTTCGGGCTTCACCGGAAGCTCGGTCGGCGTGACGGGCGGCGTGCCGGCGTCCTCGATCGATCGGGCGCAGCGCCGGCCGAGCAACGCCGCGGCACTCGACGCCGTGCTGTTGAAGCCAATCACAATTCGGCCCAACGCCGCGGATGGCGGACAGGTCATCACCGAGAAACTACGACGTGCCAAGACGCCCGAAGTCCTCGTCACGATCAACTTTGCGGGCGATGTTCACCGTTTCAACGTCAAGGTGCCACGGTGATCGTCCGGTTGCCCTGAGTACCTGCGCAAGCCTATCTACGTTGCAACGACGTGCGCCGTAGGGGACGCGAATGAATGACATGGCCAGCCTCGACGACGATCGCCGCTACAAGGCACCGGCGCTTGAAAAGGGGCTCGATATTCTTGAGCTGCTCGCGACATCGTCCGCGCCGATGACGCTGACAGCGATCGTGAATCAACTCGGCCGCTCCCATGGAGAACTGTTCCGGATGGTGCAGGTGCTCGAATTCCGCGGCTATATTGAACAGGATCCCTCCGCCGATGGCTATCTGCTCACCGATCGGCTGTTTTCCCTCGGCATGCAGCGCCCGAAGACGCACAGCTTGGTCGAAGTCGCGCTGCCCGTGATGCGCCAGCTTGCGCTCGATGTTGGGCAATCCTGCCACCTCGCGCTGCATACGCTCGGCGAGATGGTGGTGGTCGCGCGGATGGAATCGAGCGAGCAGCTCGGTTTTTCGGTGCGGGTGGGATATCGTCGGCCTTTGGTGAAGGCGGCATCGGGCGCCGTGCTCTATGCTTTCCAGCCGGAGGATGTTCGCCGGCGATGGGAGCAGATGCTGTCGCCGCCGCTCAGCGATAAGGAACTCGCCGACTGGCGCGTACATGCGGACGAGATTCGCCAACGTCATGTCGAGCTGACGCCCAGCCGGTTCGTCGCGGGAGTCACCGACATCTCGGCGCCGGTTATGCGCGGCGGCGTTGCTGCGGCCGCGTTGACGGTGCCCTTTTTGGAGAAGCTTGGGCCGCAGGTCAGTCAAGAGGAAGCGGCGATCAAGGTGCAGACCTCAGCAGCCGCCATTTCCGATCAGTTGATCGACAGCGATAGCCGAATCTGATGCGGTAGCGCTTGCTATCGCTACCATTTACACATATGAAAACCGTGCTCACCCACGAACAGAGTTTTGTGGCGCGGGTCGAAAAACGGCGGATTAAGTCCGCGACCCCGGGGAGAGGACAGTGAAATATCATCCCGGCATCGCAGCGCTTCCCCATGTCGGTGACCATGGTGAGGCCGCAACGGCGCTTCGATGACCAGAATAACGGGCATTCGGATATTCGATTTGCGCTTCCCAACCGCGCTGGCGCGCGACGGATCGGACGCGATGAACGCCGATCCGGATTATTCGGCGGCTTATTGCATCCTCGACACCGATCAGCCCGATCTGACCGGCCATGGCCTTACGTTCACCATCGGGCGCGGCAACGATATCTGCTGCGCGGCTATTCGGGCGCTGGCGCCCCTGGTGGAGGGGCTCGAGCTGGAGTGGATCCGGGCTGACGGTGCGCGCTTCTGGCGGCACCTTACCGGAGATAGTCAGTTGCGTTGGATCGGTCCGGAAAAGGGCGTGATTCACCTAGCCACCGGGGCGGTCGTGAACGCCGTTTGGGACCTGCTTGCCAAGCAGGCGGGCAAGCCGCTGTGGCAATATATCGGTGAGATGAGTCCTGGCGAGATCGTCTCCCAGATCGACTTTCGGTACATGACCGATTTCATCACGCGTGACGAGGCTGTGGCGCTGCTGGAGGTGCGCGCTGCCGGCAAGGAGGCACGGATCGCGACGCTCAAGGCGCGCGGCTATCCCTGCTATACGACGTCGGCCGGTTGGCTGGGCTATTCCGATGACAAGGTGCGCGATCTCTGCGCGCAGGCAATCGCGCAGGGTTTTCGCCATGTGAAGATCAAGGTTGGCGCGGATGCCGAGGATGATCGACGCCGGCTCCAGATCGTGCGCGAGGCGGTCGGTCCCGACGTCAAGGTCATGATCGATGCCAATCAGGTGTGGGAGACGGGGGAGGCCATTGCGCGCGTCCAGGCTCTGGCGTTCGCTGACCCGTGGTTCATCGAGGAACCGACCAGTCCTGATGACGTCGAAGGCCATCGCGCGGTGCGCGAGGCGGTGGCGCCGATCCAGGTGGCAAGCGGCGAGATGTGCCAGAATCGCATCCTGTTCAAACAATTCATCAGTCGCGGCGCGATTGATATCGTCCAGCTCGATGCCTGTCGTTTGGGGGGGGTCAACGAGGTGCTGACGGTGCTGCTGATGGCCGCCAAGGCCGAGCTGGCGGTGTGCCCGCATGCCGGCGGCGTCGGCCTGTGCGAATATGTCCAGCACCTCTCGATGATCGATTATCTCTGCTTCTCCGGCACGACGGACGGTCGCGTTGCCGAATATGTGGATCATCTCCACGAACATTTTGTCGACCCGTGCGAGGTCGTTGACGCCGCTTACCGGCCGCCGACCGCGCCCGGCTTCTCGATCGAGATGAAGCAGGCGACGCTCGCCGGCTACGTCCATCGCCCCGAGCGCGCGGCCTCCGCGGCATGAAGGTCGGCCGCCGCGGCCTCATGGCAGCCGCTGCTGCCGCGATGGCGACGCGAGCCGCCGCTGCAATCGCACCCGACTGGGCGTCGCTGACACGTGCCTACACGCCGCCCGACTGGTTTCGCGACGCCAAGTTCGGCATCTGGGCGCATTGGAGCGCGCAATGCGTTCCCGAGGCCGGCGATTGGTACGGGCGGCTGATGTACGTCCAGGGCAATCCTTTTTACGACCATCACCTCAAACATTACGGCCATCCGGCCGACCGCGGCTTCCTAGAGATCGAGGGAGCGTGGAAGGCCGAGGCATGGGATCCGGAAGCGCTGATCGCGCTGTATAAAAAAGCCGGCGCCAAATATTTCATGGCCATCGCCAGCCACCACGACAATCTCGACACCTGGAACAGCAGCCACCATTCCTGGAATACGCTGCGTGTAGGGCCGAAGCGCGACATTATCGGCACCTGGGAAAAGGCGGTGCGCAGGGCTGGGCTGCGCTTCGGTGTCAGCAATCATAGCTCGCACGCCTGGCATTGGTGGCAGGTGGCCTATGGCTATGACGCCGAGGGGCCGCGCCGTGGCGAGCGCTACGACGCGTTCAAGCTGACCAAGGCGGACGGCAAGGGCACATGGTGGGAAGGCCTCGACCCGCAGGAACTCTACACCGGTCCCTGGTATGCGGCTCCCGACGGCATCACGTCGATCAAGGCGATGGATGCCTGGCATGACGCGCATGACGGCCAGTGGATCGAAACCGCGCCGCCCGCGCCGGCACGCTTCGTCGCCAACTGGCTCGCGCGCCAGCAGGAGTTGGTCGAGAAATACAGGCCCGACATGGTTTATCTCGACGATACCGGCGTGCCGTTCGGCGCTGCCGGGCTGGAGGCGCTCGCCCATTATTATGCCAAGTCGACCGAATGGCATGGCAAGGTCGACGTTGTCGTCACCGCCAAGAAGCTGACCCAGGATCAGCGTGGCGCGCTGATGGAGGATATCGAGCGCGGCTATAGCGATCATCTGCGCGCGGAGCCGTGGCAGACCTGCACCTGCATCGGCGACTGGCATTATAACCGCCAGCGCTTCGTCGACAAAAGCTACGTGCCGGCACTCCAGGTCATCCAGCGGCTGTGCGACGTCGTCTCCAAGAACGGCAATTTGCTGCTGTCGATCCCCGTCCGCGGGAACGGAACGATCGACAGCGAAGAAGAGAAGATCGTCGCCGGCATTACCGCCTGGATGGCGATCAACGGGGCGGCGATCCACGGATCGCGGCCGTGGCGCATCTACGGCGAAGGGCCGACCAGGCTCGAAGGCGGCGCGTTCGGCGAGGGCAAGGTCACCGGCTTCCAGCCCGAAGATGTCCGCTTCACAGTCAAGCACGGCGTGCTGCACATGGCACTGCTGGCCTGGCCGGAGCGGCCGGTGCGCGTGCCGTCACTCGGTCGGCGCGCACTCAACGGCGCCAGAATCGCCCGCGCCTCATTGCTCGGGGGCGATATCGTCCAGATCCGGCAAGAGCCGGATGCGACCACCCTGACTTTGCCGCCGGCCCTTCCCGGGCAGTTCGTGCCGGTTGTCCGGCTTGAAGGGGACGGCCTGGTCTAGCATCCACCGCACGCGGCCTGCTTACCGGCAGGCTGGCGTGCGTGGCGTTATCCGGCGGTGATCTTGGCCCGCTCCAGCCGTGGCGAGAGCAGATGGATGCACAGCAAGGCGACGAAATAGGAGCCGCCCGCTACCGCGAAGATGGCGGAATAGGTCCCCAGACCATCCAATATCTTGCCGATATAAAGCGAGAACAGCATCCCCCCGATCGCGCCGACCGTGCCGCCAATTCCGATCACCGATCCCACCGCATAGCGCGGGAAGGTATCGGACGGCACGGTATAGAGGTTGGCTGAGAAGGCCTGATGGCCTGCCGCCGCGATGCCGATGATCAGCACGTTGATCCACACGCTGTCGATATATTGCGTCGTCACCACCGGCAGGATGCAGAAAGCGCAAATCAGCATGGTGAGCTTGCGCGCCTTGTTGGCCGTCATCCCCGCCTTCATCAGGCGTCCGGACAGCCAGCCGCCGGCGACGCTGCCGACATCCGATAATAAGTAGATCGCGGCGATCGGCAGGCCGAAGCCGACCAGGTTGAGGTGATAGGTGTCGTGCAGATAGGGCGGCAGCCAGAACAGATAGAACCACCAGATCGGGTCGATGAAGAATTTGCCGAGCGCATAGGCCCAGGTTTCGCGCGTCGTCAGCAGCTTTGGCCACAGGCCCTTGACCCTCACGACCGGATCGGCCGGATCCTGGCGGATGTGGGCGAGCTCGGCCGCGCCGACGCGCTTGTGGCTCTGCGGATCGCGATACAGCAGCAACCAGGCGATCACCCACAGCACGCCCAATATGCCGGTGACGATGAACGCCATCCGCCAGCCGTAAGCGAGCGTGATCGCGGGCACGATCAGTGGCGTCAGGATCGCGCCGACATTGGATCCGGCGTTGAACACCCCGATGGCGAGCGCGCGCTCCTTTTGCGGGAACCAGTCGGTAACCGCCTTCACGCCCGCCGGAAAATTGCCCGACTCGCCAATGCCGAGCCCGAACCGCACCATTGCGAACTGCGTGATCGAGCCGACGCCGCCATGCAGGACGTGGAACAAGGTCCACACGCCGACCGCGACCGCATAGCCCATCCGCGCGCCAATCCAGTCGACGATCCGGCCAAAGCCGAGATAGCCGATCGCGTAGGCCAGCTGGAAGGTGAAGACGAGCTGCGCATAATCGCCCGGCGTCCAATGGAATTCGTGGCGGAGATAATCGGGCTCGAGCACGCCGATCATCTGGCGGTCGATATAATTGATGGCGGTCGCTGCGAACAGCAGCGCGCAGATCACCCAGCGGTAACGTCCAACCCGCTCCACCGCAGCCGCAACTTCGGGGTGCTCGGTGCCGTTCGTCGCCATCCTGGTTCTCTCCGCCTGATTATGCGGTCTTTGCCGCCTCGATAGTGCAGGTGATAGCCAGATTATCGCCAAAGCGCGCTACCACATTTTGCCCCGGGCGAACTTCGTGGACGCCGGTCACCGCCCCGGTCGAAACCCAGGTCCCGGCCGGAATCGCGATGCCGCGCCGCGCCAGCAGCTCGAGCAGGAAGCGCACAGCCCCGACTGCCCCGTCCAGCATCGTCTCGGTCGTCGCTCGCCCGGCCTCCGCGCCGTCGATCAGCAGGCTCACGGGCCAGCGTTCGAAGCCGCTGGTGCGCCAGTCGGGAATTTCTGCGCCGACGATCAGCCCATTGTTGTTGCCAAAGTCGGACACCGTTACCGCCGGACCATGCACATTAATGCCAGGGAAGGGCGAGCTCGCTATCTCGATGCCGACATGCACGGCGTCGACCAAAGCGGCCGCCTCATCCATCGTATAGCTCACTTTGTCCTGTGAGACATCGGCACCGATGCGGAGCAGGAATTCGGCCTCGGCCGCGCCGAAGCCGCCGGCGAAGATCGTCATCTGCAGGGGGGTGCCCTGATCCTGAAAGACATGGCGCGCGAAGATCGGCCCGGCGAGGCGGTTGACGTCGTAATGGGGCAGATCGGCCTCCCCAATGCGCCCAACCTTCCAGCCGACGATGCGATCGCCATCCTCGGCCAGCGCGAAATCCTGGATGGCATAAGCCTCGTCCAGCGCGCGCGGCATCGATCCCGGATAGTCGATCGGTGATTCCCCCGCCCGGCGCGCCGCCACGAACCTCCGGGCAATGCTGCGCAAATCGCTGCTTACAGCCGTCGTCACCCGCCCCTCACTCCCCAAATCATTTGCGATTCGATTAAGGGAAACCGGTGTCAACCGCAAGCCGGCCGATAACGATTGGCCGCAAAGATCGATGGGACACGGGCCCAGCGCATGGTTATGCTGTGCACCAAGGGAGCGGAACAAGCCATATGGCGAAACCCACGATCAACGACATTGCGCGCCTGTCGGGCGTGTCCAAAAAGACCGTGAGCCGGGTCATCAACCGCTCGCCCCTGCTCAACGACGACACGCGCGACCGGGTCGAGGCGGTGATCAAGGAGACCGGCTATGTGCCCAATCCGCAGGCGCGCGCGCTGGCGCTGCGCCGCAACTTCCTGATCGGTCTCGTCCACGACAATCCCAGCGCGCAGACCGTGCTTAACGTCCAGCAGGGTATCTTGCGCGCATTGCGCGACACGGAATTCGAGATGATCGTCCGCCCGGTTGATCGCGGTTCCGCGACGATGCTCGTCGACGTGCGCGATTTCCTCGCGCGCCAGCGGCTGTTCGGCGTCGTGCTGCTGCCGCCCATTTCCGAAAATGATCAGCTGGCCGAGGTCTGCAAGGATCTCGGCTGCCGCTATGTGCGGATGGGCTCGGCCGAGCTCGACGATCCCCAGCATATGGTCGCCTCCAACGATCGCCAGGCGGTCGCCGACGCCACCCGCTATTTGATCAAGCAGGGCCATCGCCGCATCGGCCTGATCACCGGCCCGCACGGCTTCCGCTCGGCGCGCGAGCGGCGCCAGGGGTTCGAAGACGCGCTCGTCGAGGCGGGCATCAAGCTTCCGCGCAGCCTGGTCGCCGACGGCAATTACACGTTCGAGAGCGGCATCGCCGCCACCCAGAGCCTGCTCGACGTCAGCCCGCGCCCGACCGCGATCTTCGCATCCAATGACGATATGGCGGCGGGCGTGTTGCTGGCGGCGCGCCAGCGCGGCCTGTCGGTGCCTGAACAGCTGTCGATCATCGGCTTCGACGATTCGCCGCTGGCGGCCCGCCTGTGGCCGCCGCTCACCACGGTGCACTGGCCAACGGAATCGATGGCCCGATCGGCGGCGCTGAAGCTGATCGGGGACATGATCGGCGAGGATCATGACGTCGAAGAGCCCTCGATGTTCATCTCGACGCTGGTTAAGCGCGGCTCGGTTGCGCCGCCGGAGAACTAAATCCGGCGCTTGCACTCGAATTTGACACCGGTTACCAACGGGGTTGGGAGAGATAAAGATGTTCGAAAAGACCTATTATGCCACCCACCCCGACATGATGGAGTGCGTCGCCAATGAGGAATTGCGCGATCGTTACCTGATCGGCGGCCTGTTTCGCGAGGGCGAATGCGTCCTCAATTACACCCATGCCGACCGCTTCGTGATCGGCGGCGTCGCGGTTGGCGCCGGCAGCGTCAAACTGCCCGACCAGACCGAGCCGCCGTCCGCGGCAGACCATCCCTTCCTGGAACGCCGCGAGCTTGCGATCGTCAATGTCGGTAAGGTCGACGGGATCGTGACGGTCGACGGGGAGGCGTTCACGCTTGGCAACAAGGACTGCCTCTACGTCACCATGGGTGCCCGCGACGTCCAGTTTTCGGGGGCCGGCGCGCGTTTCTATCTTGCCTCCTGCCCGGCGCATAAGGCGTTTCAGACCCGCAAATTGTCCATCGCCGACGCCAATGCGCTCGAGCGCGGCAGCCTCGCCGAATCGAACGAGCGTACCATCTTCCAGCTCGTCATTCCCGGCGTGTGCGATAGCGCCCAGCTCGTGATGGGCCTGACCGTACTCAAGGAAGGCAGCGTCTGGAACACGATGCCGCCGCACATCCATGAGCGGCGCAGCGAGATTTATTTCTACTTCGAACTCGACGGCCCCAACGACCGCGTGTTCCATTATATGGGTGAGGGCGAGGCGATGCGGCACATCGTCATGGCGAACGAAGAAGCGGTGATCTCGCCACCTTGGTCGATCCACATGGGCTCCGGAACTCGCGCTTACGCCTTCATCTGGGCGATGGCGGGCGAGAACCAGGATTATACCGACATGAACGTGCTCGATATCTGCCAGCTCGCGTGAGTGTTCTCCTTCCGCTTGCGGGAGGAAGCTAGGGGAGGGAGTGAGGTTGCTACCATAGCAGCCCCTCCCCCGACCCCTCCCGCAAGCGGGAGGGAGAAGGAGACGGAATGACCAACCCCTTCGATCTGACCGGCAAGGTAGCGGTAATCACCGGCGCCAATACCGGCATCGGCCAGGCGATCGCGCTGGCGCTGGCGCAAGCCGGTGCCGACATTGCGGCGGTCGGACGCACGCCCGCCGAAGATACCGTCGCGCAGGCCCGCGCGCTCGGCCGCACGGCGGAGGTGATCAGCGCCGACCTTTCCACGATCGAGCCGGTCCAGCGCGTGATCGACGAGACGCTGGAAAAGCTCGGCCGGCTCGATATTCTCGTCAACAATGCCGGCATCATCCGTCGCGCCGACGCGGTGGATTTCACCGAAGCCGACTGGGATGCGGTGATCGACACCAACCTCAAGTCGGTTTTCTTCCTGTGCCAGGCCGCGGGGCGGCACATGATCGCGCAGGGCGGCGGCAAGATCATCAACATCGCCTCGCTGCTGAGCTTCCAGGGCGGGATTCGCGTGCCGAGCTATACCGCGTCCAAGTCGGGCGTCGCCGGCATGACCAAGTTGCTGGCCAACGAATGGGCGGGCAAAAGCGTGCAGGTCAACGGCATCGCGCCCGGCTATATCGCCACCAACAACACCACTGCGCTGCAGTCGGATCCGGTGCGCAACCGCGCAATCCTCGATCGGATCCCGGCCGGCCGCTGGGGCGACCCCGCCGATCTTGGCGGGGCGGCGGTGTTCCTCGCCTCGTCGGCATCCGATTACGTGACCGGACATATTCTCGCCGTGGACGGCGGCTGGCTCGCGCGATGATGGGCGGGTTCGATCGCCGCGCCTTGCTCGCGGGTGCCGCCGCCCTGGCGATCCCGGTCCGCCTCCGCGCCGCCGCCGCATCGTCCGTGGTGCGGACCCGTGCCGGTCCCGTGCGCGGTACGATCGAGGACGGCCTCCATGTCTTTCGCGGCTTGCGTTACGGCCAGGATACGCGCCCGCGCCGCTTCCTCGCGCCGCTCGCGCCGACGCCATGGGCCGAGCCGGCCGACGCCACCGATTTTGCACCCTCCTGCCCGCAAAAGGGTGGCCGCATCGGTCCGACCAGCGAGGATTGCCTGTTCCTCAACGTGTGGACGCCCGGTCCCAACCCCGCCGCGCGCCGCCCGGTCATGGTCTACATCCATGGCGGAGCCTATTCGACCGGGAGCGTGGTGACGCCGCTCAACGACGGCCGCCATCTCGCGGCGCAGGGTGATGTCGTGGTGGTGACGATCAACCACCGCCTCAACGCGCTCGGCTATCTCTATCTTGCCCGGCTCGACCCGCGCTTTCCCGACAGCGGCAATGCCGGGCAGCTCGACCTGATCCTCGCGCTCCGATGGGTGCGCGACAATATCGCGGCGTTCGGCGGCGATCCCGGCAAGGTGATGGTGTTTGGCCAATCCGGTGGAGGTGCCAAGATCGCCACGCTGATGGGTACGCCCGCCGCCAAAGGTCTGTTTCACCGTGCGGTGACGATGAGCGGGCAACAGGTGACGGCCTCCGGCCCGCTCAACGCCACCGCCCGTGCGCGCGCCTATCTCAAGAAGCTCGGGCTCGAGCCCTCGACCATCGACCGGCTGCGCGAGCTTCCGACCGAGCGGCTGATCGAGGGATTGGACGCCGACGATCCGATCCTGGCGTCCGGCGGCGTCTATTTCGGCCCCGTGCTCGATCAGCGCATCCTGCTGCGCCACCCTTTCTATCCCGACGCCCACCCGCAGGGGCTGAGCATTCCAATGATGCTCGGCAACATGCATGACGAGACCCGCGCCTTCATTCCCGAGAACGGCCCGACGGTGCGGGGCCTTAGCTGGGACAATCTCGCTGAGCGGATCGCGCCCGAATTGCGGATCGACATCTTGCCCGAATATGTCGTCAGCCGGTATCGTCAGCTCTTCCCCAATTATACGCCGCTCCAGGTCTTCTACTCCGCCACCACCGCCGGGCGGAGCTGGCGCGGGCAGGTCATCGAGGCGGAAGAGCGCGCCAAGGCGGGCGCACCGGCCTTCGTCTATCAGGTCGACTTTGTCTCGCAGCAGAACCCGGCGCATGGCACGCCGCACGGCATGGATATCCCGCTGTCGTTCGGCACGATCGACGCGCCCGGATCGCCATCCGGCACCGGCCCCGCAGCGCGCGCGGCCAGCGGCCATGTCATGGGAGCCTATCTCGCTTTCACGCGGAGCGGCGATCCCAATCACCCGGGCCTGCCGCATTGGCCGAAATATGATCTCAAGACGCGATCGACGATGATCTTCGACGTGGCGGCGCGGACCGTCGATGACCCTCGCCGCGAGGAGCGGCTGCTCTTTGCCGCGGTGCCCTACATCCAGCCCGGCACCTGACATGATCGACCGCCGGACCGTGATCGCAGGGGGAGCCCTGCTCGCGATCGGGGCGGCGCCGGGGGCTGACAGGCGGGCGCGCATCCTCCTCGATGAAGCGGCCTCCTTGCTACCCGCCGAACGGCTTCGCCTGCTGCGGGCGATCGAGACGGCCGGCCTGTCGGAAGGTGTGCAACTCGATGCCGCCGCCGCGTTGCGCGGAGCGGATCTCGAACGGCGTCTCGCCACGGCCGCCCCCGGCCAACGTTACGCATTCCAGCTTCGCCTCCAGTCCGGCATCGATATCTCACCTGATCTGGCGCATCGCCGCGCGCTTGATGCCAGCACGGCATTTACCCGGCGGGCGGATCGGCTGTTGCGCCAGCAGGGGCTGGTGAACGGTACGGTCGCCGAACGACTGCGTACCTTGGCGCGCGACCCCCGCTTTCTGTATTCCGATGACGATGCCGGCCGCGCCCGGGCGGTCGCGGACATGAATGTCTGGCTGGCTGCCGCGCGCGCGCGTCTGCCCAGCCAGTTCGGGCGGGTTTTGCCCGCGTCGCTTGGGGTCTCGATCGTGCGCATGACACCTGCGGAGGAGGGCGCGGGCAAGGCCGGCTATCGCTCGCTGCCCGCGCCGGACGGGGCGGTGGCGGGCGCCTATCATGTCGATCTGCACGCCATCCGCCAGCGGCCCAGCTGGTCCTTGCCTAGCGTCGTCCACCACGAAACCTTGCCTGGTCATATGGTGCAATCGCCGCTGCAAGCGGCGGTTGATCCGCATCCGCTGCGGCTTAAGGCTGCCGCCGGGTTCGTCGAGGGCTGGGCGATCTATGCCGAACAGCTCGCCGCCGAGGCCGGCGCCTATGCCGCCGAGCCGCGTGCCGCCATCGGCTATTGCCAATGGATGCTGTTCCGGCTCGGGCGCCTACTGGTCGATACCGGTGTCAACTATCTTGGGTGGTCGACAGACAAGGCGCTGGACACACTGCGCGGCCTGCAAGGCGATCCCGTGATCTTTGCGCCGTTCGCGAAGGATGTGGCGCGCATGGCTGCCGAGCCCGCGTCCTTTGCCGGGCAGGCGCTCACCTGGCTGGAGATCGTGCAACGGCGCAACGCGAGTATAAGCAGGGGCGACGGGGCCGGCCTACGCCGCTTCCATGATCGTGTTCTCGCGCACGGCGCCATCCCACTCGCCCTGTTTTAGGCGGAGGCTGGAAGCGGTTTTCACCAATGGATTGACACCGGTTACCGGATGCGTTTAATTCGCCACAAGTCAAATGACGGATCGCGCCCAAAAAGGGTGCGGCAGAGGAGGGAGTGGGCATGTCTGAAGGGGGTTACAAATCCATCTCGCGCGCAGGCGCGTCGATTGCCGCGCTCGCGGCAGCGATTGTTGCGGGTCCCGTGCTCGCTCAGGCGCCCACAGCTCCGGCTACCGCCGATATTGCTCAGTCGGCGCCAGGCGCCTCGGCTAATCCCGAAGCGACGCAGACTCCTCCCGGCGCTCCGGGTGAGACCGGCACCGACGAGATCGTGGTTACCGGCTTCCGCGCCTCGCTCGGCGCCGCCATCAACGTTAAGCGGACTTCGGTGTCCTCCGTCGATGCAATCGTCGCCGAGGATATCGCCAAATTCCCGGATCAGAACTTGGCGGAATCGCTCCAGCGCATCCCCGGCATCTCGATCCAGCGCGATGCCGGCGAAGGTCGTGCCATCACGGTGCGCGGCCTTGGCGCGCAGTTCACGCGCGTGCGCGTCAACGGGCTCGAGACGATCGCCACGGCCACCGACGGCGCCAGTTCCAATCGCGACCGCGCGTTCGATTTCAACGTGTTCGCGTCCGAGCTGTTCAACTCGATAGTCGTCCACAAGACCGCCGAGGCCTCGCTCGACGAAGGCTCGCTCGGGGCCGTGGTCGACCTCAACACCGGCAACCCGCTCGCGGGCAAACGCGGCTTCACCGCCGTCGGCTCGGCCCAGGCCAGCTATAACGATCTCAGCAAGAATTTCGGCCCGCGCGTCGCCGGCCTGCTGTCGTGGAAGTCTGAGGATGGAACGCTCGGGGCGTCGGTCTCGGCGGCTTATTCCAAGACCAACAATCTCGAGCTCGGCAACAATTCGGTCCGCTGGGCGCAGGCGCGGTTCGACAGTGTCGACGGCACGCCCTGCTTTTACACCACCGCAACCAGCACCACGCCGGCCAACAATACCGGTGGCACCTATCGCCCCAGTGCGGCGTGCGACAAGGCGGCCCTGTCCTTCCACCCGCGTATCCCGCGTTACGGCGTCGTGCGCCACGATCGCGAGCGGCTTGGCGTTACTGGCAGCGTGCAGTGGGCGCCGACCGACGCGACCAAGGTGTCGATCGACGGCCTCTATTCCAAGTTCAAGGAAACGCGCGAGGAGAAGTGGCTTGAAGTGCTGCTCCGTTCCAACGAGCGGTCGATCAACGTCCTTACGCCGACCTATGATGCCGACAACAATATGATCTCAGCGACGCTCAACGATGCGTGGGTCCGCACCGAACATTATTTGCGCAAATCCTCGACCGAATTCTACCAGATCGGCGGTAGCTGGGATCAGGATATCACCGATCGCTTCCGGTTCACCGTGCTGGGCGGTATCTCCAAATCGAATGCCGACATCCCCGTCGAGACCACGATCGTCTATGACGACCGCGACGCCCAAGGCTACAAATATGATTACACGGACAGCCGCAGCCCGGTGCTGACCTACGGGACCAGCGTCACCGATCCTGCCGTGTTTCAGCTGGCGGAAATTCGCGACCGGCCATCGAACGTCACCAACAAATTCCGTACCGCGCAGCTGCGTGCCGAATGGGAAGCGGTCGACGGCTTCACGGTCAAGGCCGGCGGCGTCTATCGCCGCTTCGATTACGACATCACCGCCTTCACCCGTGATACCGCCGTGTGCGGCAATGGCGGGCGCGATCTCGTGCTCGGCACGATCACCTGCTCGCCCACGACGCTCTTCGGCCCGACGGCGATTTACGGCTTCCAGGCGACGTCGGCATTGTCGGAGCTGGCGAAGCTCGGCAAGGCCGGCCAGCCTTCCGGTACGACCTCGGAATTCCTGATCCCGAACATCGATGCGGCTTCCCAGTTTACTGGACTCTATAATCGGACACCTGCACTCGACGTCGGTAATAATCGCGGCGTTACCGAAGAGGTGAAGGGCGGCTATCTTCAGATCGATGCCAAGAGCAATATCTTCGGCCTCGACTACGCCCTGAACGCGGGTGTGCGCTACGTTCATACCCATCAGGCTTCGTACGGGCTGAACAGCGGTACCGTCGTCAACGTCTCGCGCAATTACGAGAATTGGCTGCCCGCAATCAACGTGGCACTGTTCCCGATCCACGATGTCGTGGTGCGCGGCTCGATCGCCAAAGTGCTGACCCGTCCGGCGCTGGGCAACGTCACGCCGGGCGGTTCGGCGGACGGCTTCAACTACCGGGTGACCTTCGGCAATCCGCGGCTGAAGCCGTTCCTCGCGACTGCCTTCGATGCGGCGGTCGAATGGTATTTCGCGCCGCAATCGGTGGCTTCCGTCGCCGTGTTCAAGAAGGACGTGTCGAGCTTCCCGGTGGCGGTGACGCAGACCGGCGCGACCTTCACCTCGACCGGCCTGCCGGTTTCGGTGCTCGTGCCGTCTTCACCCGCTGCGCTCAATCCGGCGCAGCTGTCCCAGCCGATCTGGACGATCTCGACCACCGGCAATGGCGCGGGCGCCACGCTCAAGGGCATCGAGCTTTCAGTGCAGGCACCGTTCAAATTCCTGCCCGGCTTCCTGTCCAATTTCGGCGGCATCGCCAACGCGACCTTCGTGTCGTCCCATGCTAGCTACACCCAGCAGGGCCCGGCGATCGTACCGGGTGGCGGGTTGATCAACGTGACCCGGGACGAAACGCTCTATGGTCTGTCCAAGCGCGCTTATAATGCCACCCTGTATTACGAGGATGGCAAATTCTCGGCGCGCGCGTCGATTAGCTATCGCAGCGGCTATGTCGATGCTGGCTCGGGTACCGGCAACGTGTTCGAAGGTTATAATTCGATCACCAACGTCGACGCGTCGATCCGCTACCGCCTGACCGAGCAGCTCGAACTGTCGCTGGAGGGCACCAACCTCACCGACGCCTATCGCGACCGCTACGTCGACGTCGATGCCAACCGCAATTACGAATATAATCACTTCGGCCGCACCTTCCTGATGGGTGCGCGCTTCAAGATGTAACCTCCCCCTCGGCGCTCTCCGTCCGACGGGCGGAGGGCGCATTCTTTTCCAGGGGATTACCACATCAGAGGGAAACGCCGTGAACAACCCGTTGCGGAAGATGCTCGCAATGGCTGGAGGGCTGGCCTTATCGGTCGCGGCCCATGCGCAAGCCGCCCCCGCTACAGCGGCACCTTCTGCCAACGCGCCCATCAAGGCCTCGAAGATCATCCTGGTCGGCGACAGCACCATGGCGGTGTCGAGCGGATGGGGGGCGAGCTTCTGCGCGCTTCATGTCAGTTCGTTCCTCGCCTGCATCAACCTCGCGCGCGGCGGGCGAAGTTCCGGCAGCTATCGTGCCGAAGGATCCTGGGCCCTGGCGCTCAACGAGATGCGGGTGCCCGGTTACCAGAACCGGTGGGTGCTGATCCAGTTCGGGCATAACGATCAGCCCGGCAAGCCCGGCCGATCGACCGACCTGCGCACCGAATTCCCGGTCAACATCCGCCATTATGTCGAGGAAGCCCGTGCCGCCGGCGCGAAGCCGGTGCTCGTCACCCCGCTGACCCGGCGCATGTTCAAGGACGGCAAGCTCGACAATGATCTCGCGCCGTGGGCGGACGCGATCCGCAAGGTCGCGGCCGACCTGCGCGTGCCGCTGCTGGACCTGAATGCGGAGAGCTCGACGGCGGTGCAGGGGATGGGACCGGCCAATGCTGACAGACTGGCGCAGGTGCCTGAAAGCGGCGCCGCCCCGGCGACGGCCGCGGTCAACGAGGTCGACGATCAACCGATCGCGCGCGCCAAGCGCGCGTTCGACCACACGCATTTAGGCACGGCGGGGGCCGACTACTTCTCGGCGATGGTGACGCGGGAGCTTTGGCGTGCCGTGCCCGAGATCCGCGGCTTGCTGGTGCGCTGATGGATACGACGCGCCGGGACGCCTTCCGCCTCGCTCTCGCCGGGGGCGCAATTGCCATCGCCGGGCCGGAAGCGGCGAAGGCGGAGGGCCGCGGCGCCTCTTGCGGTTCCGCAAGCGAGGGCTGGCGCCGCGGCTTCGACAATCAGCGGATCGCCGACCTCGGCGACGGACGGTTCCTCAACCCGCTGATCGGCGGGGACCACCCCGATCCAGCCATCCTGAAGGACGGCGCCGATTATTACATGACCTTCTCCAGCTTCGATTCCTATCCGGGGCTGACGATCTGGCATTCGCGCGATCTGGTGAACTGGCAGCCGCGCAAGGCGGCGCTGACGCGCAATATCGGTTCCGTCTGGGCAGTCAGCCTTGCCAAGCACGATGGCCGCTACTTCCTCTATGTCCCTACCAAGGCCGATCCCAATTCGATTTGGGTGATCTGGGCGGATCATATCGACGGGCCGTGGAGCGATCCGATCGATCTCCACATGCCGCGCCATATCGATCCCTGCCATGCGGTCGGCGAGGACGGATCGCGCTGGCTGTTCCTGTCGGGCGGCGACCGCATCCGCCTTGCCGCTGACGGCCTCTCGACCGTCGGGCCGGTCGAGCATGTCTACGATCCCTGGCGTTATCCGGCCGAATGGGACGTCGAGAGCTTCTCCCCCGAAGGGCCGAAGATCGAGCGGCACGGCGACTATTTCTATCTGATCACCGCCGTCGGCGGCACCGCCGGCCCGCCCACCGGCCATATGGTCATCGCCGCACGTTCGCGCTCGATCCACGGGCCTTGGGAGCAATGCCCCGCCAATCCGCTCGTCCGCACGGTCAGCGACGATGAGAAATGGTGGTCGCGCGGCCACGCCTCCCTGGTCGAGGCACCCGATGGCAGCTGGTGGTCGGTCTATCACGGCTTTGAGAACGGCTTCTGGACGCTCGGCCGCCAGGCCTTGCTCGATCCGATTGAATGGACGTCCGACGGCTGGTTCCGGATGAAGGGGGGCGATCTGTCGCACCCCATTGCCAAGCCGCGCGGGGGCACGTCGCTGCCGCACGGTCAGCGCTTGTCCGACGATTTTGCGACACTGGCGCTCGGCGGCAAATGGAATTTCTTCAAGCCTGGGCCTGCCGAGCGCGAGCGTGCCCGGATTGAGCGCAACAGCCTCCTCCTCAGGGCCAGCGGCACTGCGCCCAAGGATAGCTCGCCGTTGCTGCTGATCGCCGGCGATCCTGCCTACCAGTTCGAATGCGATATCGAGATCGCGCCGGGCGGTACGGCGGGTCTGCTGCTCTTCTATGACGAGGTGCTCTATTGTGGCCTCGGCTTCGACGAGACCCGCTTCGTCACCCACCAATATGGCATGGAGCGCGGCCGGCCCGCCAATCCGCATGGGCGGCGCATGAAACTACGCATTGCCAATAAGCGCCACATTGTCGCGATCCACACCAGCGGCGACGACGGCCGCACTTGGCAGCGCTTCGACCGCGGGATGGAAGTGTCCGGCTACCACCACAATGTCCGTGGCGGCTTTCTGATGCTGCGTCCGGGCCTTTATTCCGCCGGCGCGGGCGAGGCACGCTTCCGCGAGTTCCGCTACCGCGCTTTGTAACGATCTTTTCCTGTTGTCACGGCAAGCTGGTCAGGCAGTGACACCTGATTGTTGTGCTGCGTCACCTCGGGGCTGCCGTCGGCGAGGCGTATCCGCACTATTCCGCCGCCGCCTTCCGCGGGCAGCTTGAGCGCCACATTGATGGTCTGTGGCATCAGATCGCGCGGTGCCGCCATCGCGGGGATCGGCGCACTGGCCAGAACCCGGCCGCGCGCATCCTCGATTGTCGCCACGCCCGCGGGCGCGTCCGCGCCGCCCAGGCTATGTATGGTCAACCGCGCCGTCCGCCGGGATACAGCAAGGTCATCGGTGCCGATGCCAATGTCGGGCCGCTGCTCGGTCGGTGTACCGGCCTGAGTGAGGCTGAACTCGTAGATCGTGGTAGCGTGGGGCGGGAAGCTGACCCGCGCTCCGCCGCTGCGTTCGAGGTCCAAGTCACCGCTCTCGGCCGCTGCCCCATCGACACTGCGCGTCATGCGCCAGCGCCCGGCCGTGACATTCCACGTCGACATGGTCGCTGCTTGCGGCACGTCGCTCATATTATAGGCGACCACCTTGAAGCGGGCGGGGGTGGCGCCCGGCAGCAGAATCGCGACCTGCTCGGCCGCGCCGTCATTGTCGAAGCGCCAGGAAACAGTGTTGCCGGGATAGGTCTGGTTACGCTTGAGCGCGATTCCGCCGAGCCGCTCGCGCTGCAGCAGGTCGTTGGGCTGCTCCACGCGGTCCGACCACCAATGGCCTTCGGTCAGCATATATTGGTGGCGGAGTTTGTCCTGGATCGCGTCGCCATGCAGCTTCTCGAGCGGCTTGATGTCGCCGCTCGCATTCCACGCCGCATAGGCGCCGAAATCTCCCTTGGGCGGCTTCGCCGCGACCAGTCTGCCCAATTCGCCGGATGCCACCGCCGCCGGATTCTCGTTGATCTCGCTGGTGATGCTGGCGCCGCCTGACGCGACCCTGCCCTCAAGCGGGCGCAGATATTTGGCATCGCCGGTGAAGCGCCAGCTCGCCCATGCCGCCTGCAACGGCGTGGTCGCGCCGCCGCCGTCGCCGACGCGCTCGGCATCGGTCCGCCAATTGATCTCGTTGGGATAGGTCCAGCGGCCGTCGGCACCCTGCTTGCCATGCGCCATCCAGCCGTCGATCACACCCGTCACCAGATTCCGCGCGGTCGGGTTGCCGTTATAGACGCCTATCAAGATCGGCGCGTGCATGACTGTGAAGCTGTAGGGCTTCTGCCATTCCCATGGCCCCTCGCGATAGACAATGCGCCCGCCATACCAGTTGGAGGCGAAGTGCATGTGGCCGGCGGGGTTGACGGTGATGATGCCGGTCAGCGCCTTGACCGTCGCCATCAGCCGCTCGACCGCCTTGGGCTCGCCCCAGTTGAGATAGAGCCGCTGCGCATCGCTGTTGAGGCCTTCCTCATAAGCGTGAAGCTCGTCGGTGGTGATCGTGCCAAGCCCGTTGGTGCGCATGCCGTTCTTGTAGACCGCGTCGGACAAGGCACGGAGCGAAGCGTTGATCTTCTCCGGCTCGACACCCATCAGCGCGAGGCCGGGCCACTGCTGAGTCAGGTCGACGTCGTCGGAAATACCGCCGCCGAAATCGCCATAGGGTACCTGGCGATTGTCGATCCACCAGTCAACGAACTGGCGAACGAGCTTGAGATCCTCGAGTTGACGGAACGCCCATAGCGGTACGCCCGGCGTCGGCTGCGGCATCGGCATGTCGGGTGCGGATTGCGCGTTGTAGCTGATGTCTTGCCAGTAAAGCCGGCCCTGGACATGGTCGGGATCGACCCGCAGCAGATCGCTGATATCGGCGTAGAGCCGGCGGTAGAGGCCCTCACGTTTCGACGCGGTATGCTCCTCGACCAGGAAGCCCCAATTGTCTTTCACCTGGTTGAAGCGGTCGGCGACGTGCTCGGCCTTGGCGGCTTCGCGTGCCTTGAACACCAACCGGATGTTCATCCCGTCGACCGCCTTGGCGCCGAAATCGGCCGAAGCAGACGCGATGCTAAGATAGAGCGGATCATCGGTCAGAATCCGGTCGCGCAGGTCGAGCCACACGGTGCGCGCCTCGCGCGGGCGTACCGACACCTGCACGTCAATCATGTCGCGCTGCGGCCAGAGCGGGTCCTTCACGCGAATGTCGAGCGGGATCAGCCCGTCCTTGCCGGGCGTGACGTCCATCGCGGGGATGTCGATCGCGACCCCGTCGAGCCCGTCATGGACATTCTCCCAGCCATAATTCCACGCCCGCGCCGGCGCCTCCCCCGGCAGCGCGTCGCCGAAGCCGGACGGGATCAGGATGTGAACCAGCGGCGCAGCGCTCGCCTGCTCGACCCGCTTCCTGGTGCCGGCGGCATCGCCCGCACCGGCCGCAGCCCGGCTGCCGCTGGTCGGCAGCGCCAGCAAGGTCGTGCGCTCTTCGGGCGGGAAGCGGCCGTCGATAAAGCCGGTGAGCGGCGCTAGCTGCGCGCGTGCGGGGGCGGCGTCGGCACGAACCGTGTAGCTTAGCTTGAAGGTGCCATCCGGCTCCTTGCCGGGCGCGACATCATAGGCCCACACTTCCTGGATCGGGGTTTCCTGCGCGACATTGCTGAAGCGGACCATGCCGCCGATGCGTTCGGGGAAGCTGGTGACCGAGCGCATGATGCCCCGGGGGCGCTTGTCGATCACCTTGCCGTCATAGCTCAGCGTGCCGTAGGCGGCCCCGCGCAGCTCGATACGATTGACCTTCTCGCCGGGCGGGACGCTCAGGTCATAATTCTTGCCGCCTTCCACATAGGTGTTCCAGTCGGGCAGCTCGAAATAGTCGTCGCGCCCGGGCAGCCGCGAGCGATTGTAGACGCCGGGCCAGGTCGTTTCCTCAATCCCGTCTATGCCCTTCAGCATTTCCTGCTTGAGGTCGCGTGCGGTTGAGAATTCGACTCTGCGGATGCGCGTAACCGCCGCATCGAGGACAGGGGGTGACACGCGGTCCCAACCGTAACGGTGCAGCCAGGCAGCACGCTCAGCCGGCTCAGCCGGCTCAGCGGCGGGCGGGGCGGTTGCGGGTTCGGTCAGGCTCGACAGCGCGGCGATGTCCGTCCCGGACAGCATGTGATCGTAAATGCGCAGCTCGTCGAAATCGCCGCCGCGCATGAAGTTATAGCGGCTCTGAACCTGGTGCGGCGAGACAACGCGACCGGCCAGGCCTAACTGGTCGAGTCCGGAATCGAGATCTGCCGTCCGGTCGGTCCGCGCCACCTCCCTGCCGTCGACGTACAGCCGCACGCCGACCGTCTCGTCCCACGCAAAGGCGATATGGCGCCACGCATCGGGGGCAGGCGGCGTGTCCATCTTGAACGAGACGCGGACGCGGGCGAGATTGGTATCGGTGACGAAGGCGTCGAAGCCGTGGCCGTTCCAGTCGATCCGCAGGAACGTCATGTCCCAGCTCGAATGGTCAGCGAACCCAACCCGGAACAGCACGAATGGCGCGACCCCGACCGGGGTGCGCGAACGCCAGAAGAAGGAAAGCGTGCCGCGACGCCCGTAGATATTGCCTGGCGCGTTCCACGTCAGAACCCCGTCATCCTGCCAGCGGATCGCGCTGCCGCTCTTGCCGTCGGGGACGAGAGCGACGCGACTGAGGAAGTTGGGCTGGGCGTCGCCCCCCGCCTGATCGGCGGCGAGCGCGCGGTCCGCCGAGACATGGAACAGCAGGCCTGCGGGGGCCGCCATGGCGGGCGCCTGATAAAGCAGGGCCGTCGCCAGCGCGATCATCCCAGATCCCGACATGTTGTGGGCCATGTGCCGCTTCCTCTCGCATCCTCAGTGCCGTCGTTGCGGCTATGACACCGGTAGCAACGAACATTGTGGTTCGGCAACCGTGCTGGCCCGCATCGCGGCAATTTTGGTCAGCCAGCGGCCGCCAATGTCCCTTTCGCCTCGATACTCTCGACCAGCCCGTCCTTGAAATGGACGATCGTGCGCGCATAGGCCGCCATCTCGGCTTCGTGTGTCACCATCAGGATGGTAATGCCGGCCCGCCGATTGAGATCGGTCAGCAATTCCATGATCTCGACCGAGCGTTCCGAATCGAGATTGCCGGTCGGTTCGTCCGCCAGCAGCACATCGGGCTCGGTGACCAGGGCGCGCGCGATCGCGACGCGCTGCTGCTGGCCGCCCGACAATTCCGCCGGATTGTGATGCCACCAATCCGCCAGGCCCACCTTGTCCAGAGCGGCCATGCCGCGTTCACGCCGCAGGCGGCGGTCTTCCCCGCGATAGACCAAGGGCAGCTCGACATTTTCCAGCGCGGTGGTGCGTGCCAGCAGATTGAAGCCCTGGAAAACAAAGCCAAGATATCGCCGCCGCAGCAAGGAGCGCTGGTCGCGGTCGAGATTTTCGACATGCACGCCATGGAACAGATAGGCGCCGGACGTCGGTACATCGAGGCAGCCGAGGATATTCATGGTCGTCGACTTGCCGGATCCGGACGAGCCCATGATGGCGACAAAATCGCCCGCGATTACATCGAGATCGATGCCGCGCAGGGCCTGGAAGGCGGCGGGGCCTTGCCCGAACCGCTTGGTCACTCCCCTCAGCGAGATCAGCGGCTCCGCCACCTTATTTGGTCGCGCCTGCCAACTGCCCGGTGATCACCTGCAGCCCCGGGCGCAGACCGGCGCCGCGCACCTCCGTCAGGCTGCCATTGCTGTGGCCGATCGTGACGGCGATTGGCTTGGGCGCCCCGTCGGCCCCGACCGTCCAGACCTGTTGGCGCCCGCCGCGCGATACGCTGGCATTTTTCGGATCCTGGGGTGGCCCGCCGAAGATGCCTTTCTTGGTAGTGGTGGGCGGGGTGAAGCGCAGGGCGGCGTTCGGCACGAGCAGGACGTTGGTCAGCTTGTCGGTGACGATGCTCGCCGTGGCCGTCATGCCCGGTTTCAGCAGCAGGTTGGGATTGGCGACGGTCAGCTCGGCGGTATAGGCGACGACGGTCGTCGTGGCCGTAGCGGTGGTACCCGCGCTATTGATCGTCGGCGTGGCGTTGGCGCCAAGGTCCACCCGTGTCACCGTCGCGGGAAACGTCTGGTTCGGGTAGGCATCGACCGTGAACGTGGCCGGCGCGCCGGCGTGCAACTCACCGACGTCGGCCTCGTCGACCTTAACCTGCAGGCGCATCTTCGACAGGTCCTCGGCGATCGTGAACAGGGTGGCGACGTTGAACGAGGCCGCAACCGTCTGCCCAGGCTCGACCTGACGCGACAGGACGACGCCGGTTACCGGCGCATAGATCGTGCCCTTGGCGAGGCTGGTCTGGTTGGTGGAGACGTTGGCGCGCGCCTGCGCCACCTGCGCTTCGGCCTGGGCGACGTTGGCGACGGCACGGGCATAATCCGCGCGCGCAGTGTCGAGTTCGGTTTGCGACGGCACCTTACCGCCCGACAATTTATAGACCTGCTGCTGGCGCGCGAGATTGGCCCGGGTCTGGGAAACTGTGGCGCGCGCCTGGGCGACGCTCGCCTGGGCGGCCTGCAAGCTTGCCTGGCTCTGCACCAGTGCATCGCGCAGCCGCGACAGATCGAGGGAGGCCAGCGGCTGCCCCTTCACCACCCGGTCATTGTTCCGGACATAGACCTTTTCGACCAGGCCGGATTCCTCCGACCCGACATTGACCTGCACGGTCGGCGCCAGATTGCCGGTGGCGGTGACCGTGACGGTGAGATCGTGCCGCTCGATCGGCGCGGTCGCATAGTGAACCGGGGGCGTCGACCTGAAGCAGCGCGACAATAGCAGGAGCAGGAGGAGCACGCCGATGCCGATGCCGATCCACTTGCGCCAGCGGCGCCAGCGCGAGCGCGGCGGCTGGCCAAGGAATTCGTCGATATCCGGTTCGGTCATGCGGGGTTCCCCGTCTGGGCAAGGGTCATGTCGGGCTGCCAGCCGCCGCCAAGCGCGAGATAGAGCTGGACCAGCGCCAGCGCCTGATCGGCCTGCGCCGCCGCCAGCTGATCGCGAGCCGAGAGCAAGGTCTGCTCGCTCTGCAACAGGGTTACGAAATCGGTGAGTCCCGCGCGGTACTGGCTACGCGCATAGAGTGCGGCATTGTTCGATGCATCGAGCGCGATGGCGAGTTCCGCCTGCCGCGCCTTCGCTGCTTCGAGTGCCTGAATGGCGTTCTCGACATCCTCCAGGCCATTCAGCACCGTCTGGCGGTAGGTGGCGAAGGCGAGGTCCGCACCCGCGCGTGCCGACCGCACCTGGGAACTGAGGCGGCCGCCATCGAAGATGACCTGGGTCAGGCCGGCGAACAGGCCGCCAGTGAGCAGGTCACCCAGCTTGCCGACGCTAGCCGCGGCGGTGTTGATGTTGCCGCTGATCGACAGGGCCGGAAACAAGGATGCCTTGGCGACACCGATGCGCGCCGTGGCGGCGGCGAGCGCGCGTTCCGCACCACGCACGTCCGGTCGGCGGCGTAGCGTGTCGGCGGGTATCCCCGTCTCGATCGCCTCCGGCCCGCGCGGGATCGGCTGGGCAGTCGCCATCTCGGCACGCAGTGCACCCGGTGCCTGGCCGGTCAATACACCCAACCGGCTGACCGCCTGCACATAGGACGTTTCGAGCGAAGGTATCGAAGCCGCCGTCTGCGCACGTTGCGCCCTTGCCTGTTCGGAATCGAGCGATGACACGAGCCCCGCTTGCACGCGCCAACCGGCGATCTGCAGATTGTCGTCTTGCGTCCGCAGCGTGTTGAGCGCGATGTTGAGCCGCGCCTGCGCCAGCCGCGCATCAATATAATTGGTCGCGACCTCACCGGCGATCGAGGTGCGCACTGCTTCGAGATCGAAGCGCGATGCCGCCTCGTCCGCCCGCGCGGCTTCGAGCCCGCGCCGCAGTCCGCCGAAGATGTCGGCCTGCCACGATGCGTCGAGCCCGAGTGAGAGCTGCGTACTACCCGATGAGCCGCCGGTTGTGATGACAGTCCCGCCATTGCCGGAGCCGCCGCCGACAACGATGCTGGACGAGCCGCCATGCGTGAAATTCCGCGTCGCGCCCGCCGAGCCGCTGGCGGATGGCAGCAAGCTGCCGCGCGCCTGGACGAGAGACTCGCGGGCTTGCGCGAGGCGCGCCACCGATTGCGCGATCTGGAGATTGCCGGCGGTCGCGCGCGCGATCAGATCGGTCAGCAGCGGATCGTCGAATTGCCTCCACCATGTTGTGAGATCAGCGGACGACACGGCCAGCGTACCTGTAGAGCGGGCTGTGGCCGGTGGAGAAAAGGCCGACGGGATACCCAAAGCGGGTGCATCGGGAACCTGGTAGTTCGGTCCGGCTGCACAGCCGGCGAGCAGGCCGAAGCTGCCGATGACCGTCAGGCGCTTATTCATGGCGCAACGCATCGATCGGGTTAAGCGCCGCCGCGCGCTGAGCGGGGACATAGCCGAATACGATTCCCAGGAAGGAGGAGAAGAGCAGGCTGCCGAGATTGATGAGCGGATCGAATACGAAGTCGACCGCCATGATTTTGGTCAACAGCATGGAAAGCCCAAAGGAAAGCGCGATGCCGATCGCGCCGCCGAGCGAGCATAACACCACCGCCTCGGTCAGGAATTGCAACCGCACCTCGCGGGCAAGCGCGCCGATGGCGAGGCGAATACCGATCTCACGCGTGCGCTCGGTCACCGAGACCAGCATGATGTTGACGATGCCGATGCCCCCGACGATCAGCGAGATGGACGCGATCGCGGCAACCAGCCCCGTCATCACCTTGAGTGTGCCAGACACCGTGTCTGAAATCTGTTTCATGTCGATCAGGCGGAAGTCGGCATTCTGGTCCGGCGCAAGATGCCGCCGCTCACGCAGCAACTTATCGAGATCGGCGCTAACCGTCTTATTGTCGTAAGCCGGATCGACGCCGATCACGATCCAGTAGATGTCGGTATTGCCGATGATCTGCCGCTGGACGGTCCTGAGCGGCATCAGCACGACATCGTCCTGGTCATTGCCCATCCCACCCTGGCCGCGCTCCTTGAGCACGCCGATAATCGGACAGGCGAGCTTGCCGACCCGAAGCTCCTGGCCGACCGGCTCGTTGGTCGGGAACAGGTTCTTGCGGACGGTTGTGCCGATGATGCAGACGCTCTTGCCGGCGCTTTCCTCTTCGGGCGTGAACATGCGTCCCGACGTTATCGACATCGCCTGGATGCCGATCCCGGCATTGGTCGTGCCGGTGATGCTGGTCTGCCAATTGACGCCCTCGGCGGTGGCGGTGACGTTCGAGCTGGCCTGACCCGAGACGGCCTGAATGCCGGCAATCTGGGCTCCGATCGCCTGAATGTCGTCGGTCTCGAACGGACGAGGCGCCGCGCTTCCGGCCTGGCGGCCGGACTGGTTCGGCACGACCATCAGCGTATTGGCGCCGAGCGAGGCGATCTGGGTACGGACCGATGCGGTGACGCCGTTGCCGACCGTCACCATCGTGATAACGGCGGCAACGCCGATGACGATGCCGAGCACGGTCAGCACCGATCGCAGCAGGTGACGGCGAATCTCGCGGAAAGCCAGAAGAAGCGAGGCGCCGAGCATGTCTTCGGAACCTAGCGCATCTTTTCGCCAGCGAAACGGTGAAAATTGATGCGTGACCGCGGACCGGAAGGTTTAGCCGCCACAGGATTCGCGCACGATCAGATCCGTCGGCAGCAAGACGGGCAAATGATCGGCAGGATCGTCGAGGATGTGCGAGACGAGCAGGCGGCCGGCCTCATGCGTGTCCTGGCGGATCGTGCTCAATGCCGGCGTGCTCAAGCGGCTGAGCAGCATATCGTCATAACCCACCACCGACACGTCTTCCGGCACCGACAGGCCGGCGCGGCGCAAAGCGCGGATCGCGCCAAGCGCGATCAGGTCGGAGGAGGCGACGATGCCGTCGAACGCGACGTGGCGCCGCAGCAGGCGGTTGACGGCGGCTTCAGCGGACTCGAATTCGAAATCGACCGGCACGATCAGCTTGGGGTCCGCTTCGATCCCGCTCTCCGCCAGCGCTTCGTTATAGCCCTGGCGGCGCTGCATCGCCTCGGGATCGGTGCCGCCAAGAAACAGGATATGTTTGCGGCCGAGACGGGCGAGATGAAGCGTTGCGCGTCGCCCGCCGAGGAGATTGTCCGAGCCGATCGAGCTGTAGCGCTGGCCGGGCATTTGCGCGCCCCACACGACGAAGCGCGCGTTGGTCGTCGCAAGCTGGTTGAGCGCCTCATGCAGCATGCTTTGGCCGAGGAAGATGACGCCGCTCGCTCGGCTGGTCGTGGTCGCGTGGACCAGGTCATCATAGTTTGCCGGCGCAGTATGGCTGACGGTGAAGTCGCAGTCGCGCGCGCGCGCCGCCTCGCCGATGCTCGCGAGCAATTCGAGGAAGAAGGGGTGCGACAGCGGCAGCGGACGGCCGCGCATATGCGGTGTCACGATCGCGATCGATCCCTCCGCCCCGATCGGGCCGGCCGGCATGTAATGACGGAACGGATAATTGTGATCGCGCGCCAGCGCCCAGATACGCTGTTTGGTCCGCGTGCTGATCAGCGGCTGATCGTTGAGCGCGCGCGATACGGTCGACACGGACACACCCGCCAGCTTCGCCAGGTCCTCCAGCGTGGTATTGTTGTTGCTACCGCTGCCCATGCCGCCCTAGCTTGCCGTTAATAAGAGGGGTACGCATCGGAGGGGATGCTTTGCAAGCGAGCGACGCTCCCGGGGCGACGGATAAAGCGCGTTTGCGCTCGCGCGGCCGGCCGCACCTCACGCCGCTGCAGATCTGGAACATGTGCTGCGGCCTGTTCGGCGTGCAGATCGTGTGGGGCCTGCAGAACGTCAATACGAGCCGCATTTTCCAGACGCTGGGTGCGAACGTCGACGAGCTTGCGATATTGTGGATCGCGGCGCCGATCACCGGCCTGCTGGTGCAGCCGGTAATAGGACATCTGAGCGATCGCACCTGGGGCCCGCTCGGCCGCCGCCGGCCCTACCTGCTGGGCGGTTCGATGCTCACCGCACTGGCGCTGTTCCTGATGCCCAATGCCGCAACCTTGTGGGCGGCCAGCCTCGCCTTGTGGCTGCTGACTGCGGCAATCAATATCGCGATGGAGCCATTCAGAGCGCTGGTGGCGGACAGCCTGCCCGACGATCAGCGCACCGCCGGCTTTGCGATGCAGGTCTTCTTCATTGGCATCGGCGCCGTCTTCTCTTCCGCCTTGCCATGGGTGCTGACCAACTGGTTCGGTGTTAGCGGGAAGGCGACCGCGGGTATGCTCCCGGAATCCGTGCGCATGGCTTTTTACATCGGCGCCGTGAGTTTGCTCGTCGCAGTTACATGGACGGTGGTGACCACGCCTGAACGTCCGCCCGAAAGCCTCGCTGCGGACGCGCCAGAGCTGGCGGAACATGCAGTGCCGACCAGCCGGGGCGCGGCCGTGCTGGTGCGTAGCGGTTTGCTGTGGGTTCTCGGCGGGATTGCGATCGGCGGGATCGCGAGGGTGGGACATTACGAGCGAGAAATCTATGTGCTCGCCGCAATCGCCGTGATGTTCGGGCTTGCGCAACTGGGGGCGGTGTGGCTGCGGCGTGGGGGACGTACCTCGCTCGGCCTGCTCGAGATCGTCGAGGACATTCTGCACATGCCCGCCGTGCTGGGCCGATTGGCGATCGTGCAATTTTTCACATGGTTTGGCCTTTTCGCCATGTGGATCTATTCGATACCGGCGGTGGCGGCGCGAGACTTCGGGACCACCGATCCAGGCTCGGTAGCGTATAACGCCGCTGCCGACTGGGTCGGGCTGCTGTTTGCGGGGTATAATGGCGTGGCTGCGCTGGTGGCCTTGGTCCTTCCGGAAGTAGCGGCACGCATCGGCCGCCGTGCCAGTCACGCCTGTTGCCTGCTGATGGGCGCATTCGGCTTGGGCGGTTTCCTGATCGTGTCCCAACCGGCAATGTTGTGGCTGCCGACGATTGGCATCGGCTGCGCATGGGCGTCGGTCCTGTCCATGCCTTACGCCATGCTGTCTGCCGCCGTGCCCCCGCGCAAAATGGGGGTCTATATGGGGATCCATAACATGTTCCTGGTGCTGCCCCAGCTGGTCGCAGCAACCATACTCGGCCCGCTCGTGCGCCATGCATCCGGTGGTCAGGCGATCTTCGCTCTGGGGCTGGCTGCCGTGTCGCTCGCGCTCGCCGCCGGCTGCGTATTGCTTATCCCCAATCCCCATCGGGCCGGTATAGTCGACAGCTGAATAGCGGTCGGAGCCGGATCCGATCCATCGGGGCGTCTGGATTGATGCCATAGACGCACGCTAATCCCCAGCCTCGCAAATCTCAATGCAAATTTTGCATAAATGCCGCAACTCAGTCGTTCGGTATATGCGTGATTCTCTCGACGGGTGTGGCGGCTGGCTCGGCCAAGCCTTCGCATAAAGCGGAGTATCCGGACGATAGCGGTACCATTTGGCGGTTTCCGAGACATTACGCAAAACCTGCAACAAGCCTCTTGCGCCGTCTGCAAATTTACGCAAAGTTACGCAAACGGGAGATTGGGGGGGCTAATCCCGTTTGGCACCAGAATGGCACGGACGGCGCCAAGTAGCGCCGACGGCTTGGGGAAGGGGAATGCGGCTGCGCTTCGCGTGCGTCCTGGCTGAAACGGCGGCTTCAACAGGGCTGCCTTTTCGTGCGCATCGCAACGCCATCGCCCAACTGAATTGGAAAACGTCGCCCGCCTCGGCGGTGTGACGAGAGGAACTGAAACTCGATCAGCTCCACAAGGGGCGACGGAACAGGGGAGAAAATGATGAACAGCGAAATTCAGCGTCATGGCCGCGACGCACTATCCTTACGCGGTGGCGCCTCGGTGATGGCGCTTGCGCTGGCGGGCCTTGCGGGGCCAGCCCTGGCGCAGGCGGCAGACGCGCCGGCCCAAACGCAGCAATCCTCCAGCTCGGCGCCCGCAGCCGGTGTGGCCGCGACAGAGGATGCGACGCAAGACGTGGTCATCGTCGGTGTACGTGGCGCGCTCGCGACTTCGCAGAACATCAAGAAAAATGCCGAGACGTTCGTAGATTCGATCACCGCAACCGACATCGGCGCCTTCCCCGACAAATCGGCGGCCGAGGCGCTGCAGCGCGTCCCCGGAATCACCGTCAACCGCCTGCAATCGGCCGACGACAGTACTCATCCATCGGGTGAACCGACCGGCGTGCTGATCCGCGGACTCACGCAGGTGCGGACCGAATTCAACGGGCGCGACAGCTTCTCCGCGGATTCGGCGCGCGGCCTGCAGTTCAACGATGTCTCGCCCGAATTGCTGGCCGGTGTCGACGCCTACAAGAACCAGACGGCGGAAATGATCGAGGGCGGTATCGCCGGCACGGTCAATTTGCGCACGCGGCTGCCGTTCGACCAGAAGGGACTGCTGCTGACCGGCAACTTCAAGGAGAATTACGGGGATAATTCGCACCGCTGGACGCCCGAATTCTCCGGCCTGATCAGCAACACTTGGGACACGCCGATCGGCCGTTTCGGCTTGCTCGGCGATTACGCCCAGTCCCATGTCGTCACGCGCACCGAAAGCGTGATCATGGACAAGATCGACACCTATTGCAGCGCAGGCTTCGGCAGCGCGACCGCAGCCGCCGTCGGTTCGGATGGGACGATCGGCTGCACCGCCAATCCGTTCGGCGGCACGGGCTTCGTCTACATCCCGGACGGCATCCGCTATTCCCAGGTCGATTATGATCGCAAGCGGCGCGGTATCGCGCTGGCCGCGCAATATGAGAGCCCGGACGGCAGCGTGCGGGCGACCTTCCAATATCTGAACTCGCGCTATCGCAACGGCTGGTTCGAGCGCGCCAGCCACGTCGTGCTGGACGGCAATTATTTCGGCACGCCGGCATTCAATCCGCGCACCGGCACCGTCCTTGGGCCGGCAAGGGGATCCCCGGCCTTTACGTTCGGTGCCGATGGCATGCTCGAATCCGGGCTGCTGACGCAGGGTCATGGCAGCTTTAGCGGCACTTATGAGAGCGTGCAGGCGGCGATCAATGCCGGTTCGGCCGTGCCAGGCGTGCCGTTCGTCAATTATTGCGGCAACGGCGTCTGCGGCGACAATCCGCGCGACGGCCTCTATTTCCAGAACGAGGCCCGCAACTTCGCTCACCGTGAAGGCACGCGCGATTATTCGGGCAATCTGAAATGGGATGTGACCGACCGGTTGCACACCAGCTTCGACTTCCAGCACATCGATGCCTCGACCTATAATAACGACATCATCGTCACCGCCGGATCGATGGCGAACGTCCAGTACAATGTGAACAAGGACGGCACGCCGGAGGTGCAGCTGCTGCCCGGATCGAACGTCAATTATGCGGCTGGCGGTCTTGCCAACCCGCACAATTATTGGATCCCGTTCATACAGGGCCATGTCGAGGACAATGATGCCAAGGAAACCGCGCTACGCGGCGACGCCGAATATGAATTCGACAATGGCGGGTGGCTGAACTCGCTCAAGGTGGGCGTGCGTTATGCCGATCGCGAGCAGACGGTGCGCTATTCGACCTTCAACTGGACGCCGATCGCGGCGCCGTGGAACTGCAACGGGCCGGGCTTCAACGCCGACAACACGACCGGCGGTGCCTATCCCACCAACACCGGCAATTGCGGCGGCAATGCCGGCCATCCGGCCTTCTCCGGCTATGGCGCGGGCATCTGGGAATCCAAGAGCCTGGGCAATTTTTATAACGGCAACGTCTATGACAACGGCCCACTGGTCTATCTGAACCGCGATACGCTGCGTGACTTTGGCGGATTGATCAATTCGCTGAGCGGGGCGAAAACCAATTCGCCGCTGCTGCCGGGCTATACGGCGATCTGCGATCGGGCCGAGGCAACGGTGGACGATTGCTTCACCCCGGGCGAGGTGCTGCGGGTACGCGAGCGGACCAAGGCCGCCTATGCGATGCTGCGTTTCGGCGGCGACGATAAAACGCTGTTCGGCATGAGCGTGGTCGGCAATATCGGCGTGCGCGCGGTGAATACCAAGGAAAAGAGCGACGGCAGCGTTGCCTTCCCGGCGGCCACCACGTTTAGCAATTTGCCTGCTTGTACCGCACCGTTATCGGGCGGGAATGTCGTTAACGTGAGCTGCTACGTGACGTCGGCCGTACGCGCTTTCGCCAATGGCGCGACCATCGCCAACACCTACAAGTCGTCGCACACGGATTGGCTGCCCAGCTTCAACATACGCTTCGGCCTCGACGAGAAAGATTTCGTGCGCTTCGCTTATTCGCGGGCATTGTCACGGCCGGAAATCGGCCTGTTGCGCAACTCGCTCGCGATCAACGCGCCGATCATCAACACCACCGCAGACTCACCCTACGTCGTCTACAACTCGCCGACAGCGGCGCACACCGCCGCAAACGTCACCGGCTATAATTTCGTCTTCCAGGCGAATTCGGGCAATGCCGCCTTGCTGCCGGTAAGGGCAGACCAGTTCGACCTGTCGTTCGAGCGGTACATGGGTCGCAACAGCTCGTTCACGCTGACCGGCTTCTATAAAAAGCTCGACCGCAGCATCAGCTACGGCCAGTTCACCCGCGACATCCCCAACGGCAGTTCCACCCAGACGGTGCAATTGCTGGGGCCGCAAAACGACAAAGGCGGCGGCAAGCTGATGGGGCTCGAAGCGAGCTACCAGACCTTCTTCGATTTCCTGCCGGGCCTGCTAAGCGGCGTCGGCACCCAACTCAACTACACCTATGTCCACCAGTCAGGCATCAACAATTCGAACCTGTTCACCGCATCGTCCAGCGGTGACGTGGGGGCCTTCGGGGCCGGCCAGCAGTCGCTTGGCGGCACCGGTAACGTGCTCGACTCGCATCGCCTGGCGGGCATTTCGACCCACACGTTCAATGCGGTGGTGCTGTACGAGCATGGGCCATTCGGCGCCCGTGTCGCCTATAATTGGCGGTCGCGTTACCTCACGCAGAATCTCGATTGCTGCATCGGCCTGCCAGTGTTCCAGAAGGCGGCCGGCTTCCTCGACGGGTCACTGCGCTTCGCGCTCAACCGATATATCGAGCTGTCGGTCGAGGCATCGAACCTGCTCAACACCAAGACGACGTATCAGCAGCAGATCTTCGGCGACTCTCCCGCGACCCGCGGGGCCAAGGCTGTCTATCGCGATTCCGCCTGGAGCCGGGTGGATCGCCGTTACCAGTTCGGCGTCCGCGCCAAATTCTGATCCTCCCAAGGAGACTAGCGCCGCCATGGCCTAGCTATGGCGGCGCAGATTTTGGGGAAACGGCGATGGAAGCGAACGGCAGGCCCTTGCGGATCGTGATTGTCGGAGGCGGCACTGCCGGCTGGATGGCAGCCGCGGGGCTCGCACGCCTGCTCCTCCAGGCCGATTACGACATCACCCTGATCGAATCCGATGAGATTGGGACGGTCGGCGTCGGCGAAGCCACCCTGCCGCACATCAAGACCTTCAACGATATGCTCGGCATCAACGAAGCGCAGTTCATGCGCGACACCCAGGCGACCTTCAAGCTCGGCATCGAATTCGTCGGTTGGGACCGGCCGGCCGAGCGCTATATCCATCCCTTCGGCCAATTCGGCGAACCATGGGCGGGCGTCGATTTTCAGCATCATTGGGCGCGCGCGGTGCTGGCGGGCGAGGATGTCGGGCCGCTGCAGGATTATTCGTTCGCCGTCGCCGCAGCCAAGGTCAACGCGTTCGAATTTCCGAACGAGAATCTGAAGTCGATCCGTTCAACCTATGCTTATGCCTATCATTTCGATGCGGGCCTCTACGCCAATTTCCTGCGTAGCTGGGCGACCGCCCGCGGCATCAGGCGGATCGAGGGCCAGGTCACAGAGATTGGCCGCAATGCCGCCAGCGGTTTTATCGAGACGTTGACGATGAAAACGGGTGCCGTCGTTACGGGTGACGTGTTCATCGATTGCTCGGGCTTCCGCTCGCTGCTGCTGGATCGGACGATGGGCGTGCCCTGGCAGGATTGGAGCGAGTGGCTGCCGTGCGATCGCGCGCTGGCGATGCCGTGCGCGCGTACCGAACCGCTATTGCCCTACACGCGTGCGACCGCATGTAGCGGCGGCTGGACGTGGCGCATCCCGCTCCAGCACCGCACCGGTAACGGTTATGTCTTCTCCAGCAGCTTTCTAAGCGAGGACCAGGCATATGCGGCGCTGGTCGGAGCGCTCGACGGGACGCCGCAAGCTGAGCCCCGCCTGCTGCGCTTCGCGGCCGGGCGGCGCGAGCGGGCATGGGAGGCCAATGTCATCGGCATCGGCCTGGCTGGGGGCTTCCTCGAGCCGCTGGAATCGACCAGCATTTTTCTCATCCAGGCGGCTGTCCTCGATCTGGCGAACCTGATGCCGACGCGGGCAACCGGGATCGATCCGCGTCTTGCGGCGGAATTCAATCGCCTGTTCGAAGTTCACTACGATCGCACCCGCGATTTCCTCGTCCTTCATTATTACGCCAACCGGCGCGAAGGCGAGCCGTTGTGGGATCATCTTCGCGCTATGCGAGTGCCGGACAGCCTCGCGCAGAAAATCGCCTTGTTCGAGGCAAGCGCGGCAGCGCCCGACTACAAATATGGCCTGTTCTCGCGCGACAGCTGGCTTGCGGTGCTGGCGGGGCAGGGGATGATGCCGCGCGGCTATAATTGTCTGGCCGATCGGCTGCCGCTGAATGAACTGGGCAGCAAGCTGCGCGATCTGCGGCGGCGCGTCCGCATCAATGCCGATGCGATGACCGGACATTCCGATTTCATCGCGAACTATTGTGCCGGGCCAGGGCCGAGCGCAGCGCTGGAGAGCGCGGCATGACGCGCCGCATTGTCGTCGTCGGGCGGGATGCGGCCCTGTGGTTGTCAGCCAGCGTGCTGCACAATGCGCTGGCGCCAGCGGGGGTCAGCGTCACGGCGGTCGAGTTGCCGAGCCTGCTCGCTCCGGCGGACGCCTATGCGGCTCTGCCGCCGCTGGAGGCGCTGCATGGCCAGCTGCGGATCGACGAGGGCGCCTTGCTGCGCGCGATCGGCGGCGTCTTCACGCTCGGCCAGAATTTCGTCGATGGGCAGGGCGACAATCCCGCCTTCCTGCATGCCTATGGAGCCTATGGCACCGCGATCGATGGGCAGGATTTCTTCGCTTATTGGCTGAAGGCGCGCGGCCTCGGCCTCCCGGTCGCTTTCGAGGATTTCTCGATGACTGCCGCGGCCGCGCGCCAGGGCCGGCTGCTGATTCCCGACGACGAGAGCGAGCGCTACGGGCGCAGCGATTATGGTTATCACCTGCCCGCGCGCGCTTACGTCCGCAGCCTAAAAACGCTCGCGGTCAAGGATGGCGTAACCTTTTATGAGGTTGCATCCGCGGAGGTCATTCGCAGGCCTAACGGAGATATCGTCGCTGTTCGCTTCGACGGGCAGAGGGTGGAGGGCGACCTGTTTGTCGATGCGACTGGCCAGGCGGGGGAGCTGATCGGCGGTGCATGGGAAAGTTGGCGTGCTTACTTCGCGGCTGACCGTGTGCTTACGGCCAGCGGGCCGGCCTTCCCGTCGGTCCCGGCGTATGCGGAGATACGAACGTGGAGGCAGGGTTGGGCCGGCATCTATCCGTGCCTGGCGCAAACCCAAGTCGTGCAAGTTTATGCGAGTGCGGATTGCAGTGACGCGGCCGCTTTCAGCGGCGCTGCCGCAATCACATCCCTTCCTCTTGCCGACGGCATCGTGCGGGCGTCCGAGCCTGCGCGACGCGAGCAGGCGTGGGTAGGGAGTTGTGTGGCGATCGGCGGAGCGGCCTGTGTGTTCGATCCGGTCCACAATCTCGATCTACATGCGATCCACCTCGGCCTAATCCGCTTATTGTCATTCTTTCCCGCAGGCATCGATTTTGCAGCGGAGCGCACCGAATATAACCGTCTCACCCGATCGGCGTTCGAGCGCATGCGCGATTTCCAGTCGGCTTATTATACGCTCAATCGCTTCGGCGGCGCCTTCTGGCGACGCGCAAGGGCGGCAAAGCGGTCACTGGAACTCAGCCACAGTGTAGCCCTGTTCCAGGCGCGCGGCGAGATTGCGCCCTATGAGGATGAGAGCTTCACTCCCGATAGTTGGCGCGCTCTGTTCGTCGGGCTTGGCGTCATGCCAGCATCTTATCTGCCGACAATCGACCGCACCTCGCCGGAGATGGTGAAGTCGCAATTCCGCAATATGCTGGGCTTCATCAAGGAACAGGTGCTGCGCCAGCCGACGCACGACGAATATCTGCAGAAGATCGCGCGGCGCGCAAATGGGTGAGCTCGTGCACATCGATCGCACCGTCCGCGCTGGTGACATCGAAGCCTTGCCGCGCGTCATGTCGCGGGGCGCGCAGAGCCCGGCGGAATTCGCGGCGCTCGTCGAAACCGAGCAGCCAGTCGTGCTCAAAGGCCTGTTCGATCGCTGGCCTGCGCTCACCGCCGGCCGCCAATCGCCCGCTGCCCTGACGCGTTACCTCAAAGCGATGGATCGGGGTGCGCCCGCGCCGGTGATGGAGGCGCCGGTCAAAAGCGGTGGCCGGTTCGACTACGGGCCCGACATGCGCGAATTCAGCTTTACCAAGCGACGCGCCAGGATCAGCGAGACGCTCGACCGGATCCTGCGCAACCTGGCGTTACCCAATGCACCATTCGTGGCAATGCAGATGCTGCCGCTGGTGGAAAGCCTGCCCGATTTCGTCGCCCAAAATCCAATGCCGTTATTGCCGCGCGAAGTTGAGCCGCGGCTCTGGATCGGGGGCGCGGTACGCACTCAGACGCATAACGACCGTGATCATAATCTCGCCTGTGTGATCGCGGGCCGGCGGCGGTTCCTGCTGTTTCCGCCTGAGCAGGTAACCAACCTTTACGTCGGCCCGCTCGACAATCCGCCGCCGCTATCGCTGGTCGACCCCGATAGGCCCGACCTGGAGCGCTTTCCCGATTATACGAGCGCGATCGCGGCCGCGCAGGTGGCGTGGCTGGAGCCGGGCGACGCATTGTTCATCCCGAAATATTGGTGGCACCACGTCAGTTCCCTCGATCCCTTCAACGCTATGGTCAATTATTGGTGGGGCGACGACGCCACCGGGCTCGAGCGGCCAAACGATGCATTCCTAGCGGCCTTGCTTGCCTTCAAACATTTGCCGCAGGGCGAGCGCGCTTATTGGCGCGCCATGTTCGACGCGCATGTGTTCGGAGGCCATGGCGATGCCGTCGCGCACATTCCCGAAGAACTGCGTGGCGCGCTCGGGCGGATGACACCGCGTGCACGGGCGGCACTCAAGCAGCAATTGCTGATGGCCTTCCTGAAAACGCCATGAGCCGTCATTTCACCAGCGACATGCGCGCCTCCAGAAAGCGATCGACCTCGATGAGGCTTCGTATCCTTGCCCTGTTTGTCATGTTCGGGATCGCCGCCACGGCGGATGCCGCCCCCCGCGAATGCGCCCAATCGCCCGGCAAGGTGATCGAGCTCTGCGTCTGGGTCGAAAATGGTCAGGCACTCTATCAGGTCAGTCGCAATGGCATGACAGTGCTGGCGCCGTCCGCCCTGGGCTTGAGCTTCCGGGGGGAACCCGACGCTCGATACACCGCGCTTTCCAATCCGCGTCGCGCGCGTGCGGACGTGACGTGGGAACAGCCATGGGGCGAGCAACGCTTGATCCGGGATAATCACGAAGAGCTGACGGTTACATTGGCTGGCGATACGCGCTTTAATAAAGAGGTCGACGTCACCTTTCGCCTGTTCGATGATGGCATCGGCTTTCGCTACACTTATGGCGCGATCCCGGCGGGACAGGATGTCGCGGTTTCCGCCGACCGTAGCCAGTTTCGCGTGGTCGGGCCTTATCAGGCTTGGTGGTATGAAGGGCTCGGTCAGGAGCGCGACGAATATCTCTACGCGCAGACCGACGCGCGCCGGGTCACGCTTGCTGAGACCCCGTTGACGTTACGCGGCGACAAGAACGGGCTTTACCTGTCCTTCCACGAAGCAGCTCTCGTCGACTTCCCGAGCATGCTGCTGCGCGGCGACGGCGCCGGCACGCTCACCGCCTGGCTGATGCCCTGGCCGGACGGGGTACTCGCCCACAAGACCGGGCCCTTCACCACGCCGTGGCGGACGATGCTGGTCGGCGAAAGCGCAGGCGCGCTTGCCGACAGCCGGATCGAACTCAACCTCAATGAGCCCAGCAAGCTGGCGGACATCCAGAGCTGGTTCAAACCCGGTAAATATGTCGGCGTATGGTGGGAAATGCATCTCAACCGCACCACTTGGGGCAGCGGGCCGAAGCATGGTGCCAACACCGCCAACGTCAAAAGCTACATCGATTTCGCCGCGAAATATGGCTTCAGCGGCGTCCTCGTCGAAGGCTGGAACGAGGGTTGGGACGGATCCTGGATCGATAATGGCGACAAGTTCAGTTTCACCAAGCCTTACCCCGATTTCGACCTGCCTGGCATCACCGCCTATGGCAAGAAATTGAGGGTCGCACTGATCGGGCATAACGAAACGGCGGGCGCGATCCCTAATTACGAACGCCAGCTCGATGCCGCGATGACGTTGTATGAGCAGGTCGGCATCCCGATCGTGAAGACCGGTTATGTCCATCACAGCGGCGACATCGTCGACGAGCAGGGCGGCCTGCAATGGTTCGCCGGCCAATATGTCGTGCGGCACAATCTGCACGTAGCCCAGGTCGCTGCCGCGCATCGCATTGCGATCGATGCCCATGAGCCGGTCAAGGATACCGGCCTTCGCCGCACCTGGCCCAACATGGTCGCCCGAGAAGGGGCGCGAGGTCAGGAATATAATGCCTGGGGTATCCCGACCAATCCGCCGGAACATGTTGTGATCCTGCCCTTCACGCGCATGTTGAGCGGGCCAATGGATTTCACGCCGGGCATATTCGACATCGAGCATGGCCAGACGGAGCTTACGCGGCGCGTGCAGTCGACATTGGCGGTCCAGCTCGCCGAATATGTCGTGCTGTACAGCCCGATCCAGATGGCAGCCGACCTGCCCGAAAACTACCTGAAACACATGGGCGCGTTCCAGTTCATCCGCGACGTACCGACCGATTGGGAGACATCGCGAACATTGCAGGGCGAAGTCGGCGACTATGTCGTCGTGGCCCGGCTGGCGCGCGGCGGTAAGGACTGGTTTCTGGGTGCGTTGAGCGACGAGACCGCGCGCACGCTGACGCAGCCATTGTCCTTCCTGACGCCGGGCCGGCGCTATGAAGCGCAGATCTACCGCGACGGGCCGGGCGCGGATTACCGCACGAACCCGCTTGCTTTGGAAATTGCGAAGCAGGTTGTCACCAGCAAGGATAGTTTGACGCTGGCTCTGGCGCCTGGCGGGGGCCAGGCGATCCGGTTCAAATTGCTGAACTGAGAAGCGGCCGCGGCCGGCCGTTAGCGGGCTGCGGTTATTCCGCGAACACCACCGTCGTGCCGCCATTCAGGAGCACGCGATCCTCGAGGTACGCGCGCACCGCGCGTGCCAGCACGCGCCGCTCGATTTCCCGGCCTTTGCGCACCAGATCGTTCGGCGTGTCACGGTGGCTGACATGCTCCACGTCCTGCTCGATGATCGGCCCTTCGTCGAGCTCGGCCGTTACGAAATGGGCGGTGGCGCCGATCAGCTTCACCCCGCGGCGGTGCGCCTGATGATAGGGTTTGGCACCCTTGAAGCCGGGCAGGAAGCTGTGGTGGATATTGATGCAGCGGCCGGCAAACGCTTCCGCCAGATCGTCGGACAAAATTTGCATGAACCGCGCCAGCACGATCAGCTCGGCGCCGGTTTCCTCGGCGATGGCCCGTATTTGCGCCTCCTGCGTCGTTTTTCCCGGCTCGCTAAAGGCGAGATGGTGGAAGGGCACTCCGGCGAAATCGAGGTGGGCAAAAGTCTCGCGCGGGTGATTGGAGATGATGCCGACCGGCTCCATCGCCAGCTCACCGATCTTCCAGCGGTACATCAGGTCGGCGAGGCAATGGTCGAACTTGCTGACCAGCAGCAATACGCGCTTGCGATGGCTGGCGGCGCGCATGCTGAAGGTCAGATCGTGGTCGGCGGCCACCTCGTCAAACGCATCGCGTAGCGCCTGATATGGCGCGCCTTCGATCAAGACGAATTCGACACGCATGAAGAAGCGTCCCGACAGCAGGTCATCGAATTGCTGCGCCTCAAGGATGTTGGCGCCGTGGCGGGCGAGCACAGTCGAAACCGCCGCCACGATGCCGGGATGATCGAGGCAGGACAAAGTAAGGATGTAGCTGTCGTTCATGGATGCAGGTCCCGCGTCGGTTCACAGGAAGCGCGGTCGTCTTACCAATATTTCGCGCTCGCCAGCCGGGCGCCCTCGGCCAGTGCGGCGAGCTTGGCCCAGACGATGTCGCGATCGACCCCGCCCGATCCGACGTGGACCGAGAAGCCGCAATCGACCCCCGCCATCACATTGTCGCGCCCGACCAGATCGGCGTAGCGGCCGATGCGCTGGGCGATCAGTTCGGGATGTTCGATATAGTTTGACTGGCATTCGACAACGCCGGGGATCAGCACCTTGCCCTCCGGCACGCCATTGCCCTCGAACATCTCGAATTCATGCGCATGGCGTGGATTGGCCGCTTCGAACTGGATGGCGTGCGGCCGGGCGCGCCACACCAGATCGATGATGTCCTTGAATGGCACGTCGCAATGGTGCGGCCCGGGATAATTGCCCCAGCACATGTGCATGCGCAGCTGACTTTCCGGAATGTTGATCGTGGCGCGATTGAGTGCTTCGATATTGAGCATCATCCGGTCGCGGAACTGGGCGAGCGTCAGATCGCGGAACTGGGTGTGGCGCCCCATGGCGAGATCGGGGCAGTCGATCTGCAGCGTGATGCCCGCGGCGGCGATCGCCTCATATTCGTGCCGCAATCCCTCTGCGAGTGCGAACAGATAGTCTTCGTCGCTGTCATAATATTCGTTGGCGAAGAACAAGGCGGTCACGCCCGGCGAGGCCGCGCTCATGAAGGCTTGATGCCCCTCGTGCCGCGCAACCGAGGCGTTGAGCGTCTGCGTGTCGCGCTCCACCGCCGTCATGTCCTTGACCGTGATGGGTGCGTTGCAGGCGGGGGTCTTGCGATGCTTGCGGCCGGCATCGCCAGTGATCCGCGCCTTGACGCCAGGGAAGTCCTCAACGTCGGCAAACACATAGCTGTTGCCGGTTCCGCCGAAGCCGTTCAGCCGATCCTTGATATAGGTCGCGTAGCTTGGCTTCGATTGTTCACCATCATTGACGATGTCGACCCCGGCCTCGGCCTGTTTGGTAACGACATGGTCGACCGCCTCTTCGATCCGTGCTGCGACGGCAGCGGGATCGAGCGGCAACCCTTCTTCCTTGGCGAACATCAAAGCGATCAGATCGTCCTGACGCGGCAGGCTGCCGACGTGGGTGGTGAGGAAACGCCCTGCGCTCATGCGATTTCTGCCCGCACGATCGCGGCACCGTCCGCCATCGCCTTCATCTTGCCGAAGGCGACGTCGCGCGGCAGGTATTTGAGCCCGCAATCCGGCGCGATCACCAGCCGTTCGGCAGCGACGTGGGGCAACGCGCGACGGATGCGGCTTGCCACCGTCTCGGGGCTCTCGATCTCGTGCGTCGAAAGATCGAGCACGCCGAGAATGATCGTCTTGCCGGTGAGCTTGTCGAGGATGCGGCAGTCCAGGTTCGACTGGGCGGTCTCGATGGAGATGTCGTTGAGGTCGGTGTCGGCAAGTTCGGGCAGGAAATTATAGCCCTCGGGCCGCTCATGGATCAGCGCGGCATAGCCGAAGCAGATATGCAAAGCGGTGCGCCCCGTGACGCCCTCCAGCGCGGTCTTCAAGGCCGCCAGGCCGAACGCGCGCGCCTTTTCGGGACGTGCCTGCATATAGGGCTCGTCGATCTGGACGATGTCGGCGCCGGCGTCGAACAAGTCCTTGATCTCGGCATTGACGGCGACGGCATAATCGTGGGCCATTTCGGCTTCGTCGGCGTAGAAATCATTCTGCGCCTGTTGTGCCATCGTGAAGGGCCCGGGCACGGTGATCTTGATCATGCGATCGGTATTGGCACGCAGGAAAGCGACGTCGCGCGTTTCCACCGCATGCTTACGGCGGATCTTGCCGGTCACGCGAGGAACCGGGTTAGGCTCCCCGCTGCGATCGAGCGCCACTCCGGGATTGTCCAGATCAACCCCTTCCAGCGCGGTTGCGAACCGGTTCGAATAGCTTTCGCGGCGCATCTCGCCATCGGTGATAATGTCGAGGCCGGCCCGCTCCTGATCGCGGATTGCCAGGATGGTTGCATCGTCGAATGCCTGCTCGCGCCATTCCGGAGCGACGCGCCACAATTCGGTCGCGCGCACGCGCGGCGGGAAGCGGCCGGCGAGCTTGACCTTGTCGATCAGCCAATCGGGCTGGGTGTAAGAGCCGACGAGCGAAGTAGGGAGGAGCATGGCGGATCGGGCCCTTTAATGGAGGATCGAGGAAAGAAATTCGGCCAGGATCAGGTTGAACCGGCCAGGATTGTCGAGATTGCAGAGGTGCCCGGCACCGTCGATCACGGCAGCCTGTCCACGGGGCGCGGTGACGCCAATGAACTGAGCAATACGTCGCCGCCATTCGGTGTCCTTCGTGCCGGCAATCGCCAGCACGGGCATTGGCAGCGCGGCAATGTCGGCCAGGCGGATCGCAATCGGGCCGGAGCGCTCCAGGAGGTCGCGTCCGTCATAGTCGTTCAACATGGCGGCGAGCAGCGGCGCGGCGGCGGGGCTGGCGCGGACCAACGGATGGGCGGCCCAGTCGGACTTCATCGCCGCCAGCTGTCCCGTCCGCACCAGCTCGGCATAGTGATCGCGCGGTATAAGCCGCTCCGCGTCCTGATGCGCTACAGCGCCATGAAGCGGAGCCCCGACGAGGACCAGCGCCGCCAGCCGGCTCGGCCTGTGGCGGGCATAATCGAGCGCCACGCTGGCGCCTTGCGAAAGACCGACCAGGACGAACGGGTCGCTGTCGACCAGGCAATCGACATCGCGCCATTCGGCCGCCAGGCCAGCTGGTGCCGTCGAGCGCCCGAAGCCACGGCGATCGGGAAGCACGAGACGGAACTCATCGGCCAGCGGCAGCTGCGGCAACCAACTGCGGTGATCGAGCGTCCAACCATGCAGCATGACGACCTCCGGCCCCGCACCCGCGACAAGCGTGCGGAGCGCGCCGTCACCGACATCGACATCGACATGCCGCATGATCGGTACCACACGGCGGACGGGGGCCGGCTCAGCCCCCTGCATTGCGGTGGCTAAGGGTTCGGGGCGTGTCGGGCCTCACCGCGCGCCTTCAAGGATGTGCCGCACGTCATTGTTCGGACGATGATCGCCCGCCAGCCACCGCTTCAGTTCCGAATGGGCATCCTTCAGGCGTGCGGCGTTGATCTCGTCCGCGCGTACCGAATCGCATGTGAATTCCACGATCATGCCGTCGGGATCGACCACGTAGATCGACCGGCAATAGCCATGTTCGAGGACATAACGTCCCGGCGGCTCGATACCCGCTTCGATGATCCGCCGCTCCAGATCGGCCTGCAACGCCGCATCGACGTTGAGCGCGATGTGGCGAAACGGGCTGGGCGGGAGCTCGGGCCCGAATTCGGCCTGATCGTCGGCGTCGGCAAAGGTGAAGAAGGCGAGCGCGCTGCCATCGGCTAGGCCAAAGAAGCAGTGGCAATAGGTGCGCTCCTTGCCGAACAATTCCTCCTGCTCGCACCAGGTGGCGACCAGCGGGAAGCCGAGGATATCCTCGTAGAAATGCCGGGTCGCTTCCAGATCCTTGCAGACATAGGCGGTGTGGTGAAGGCGGCTGGGGAGGGAGGCGTTCATGGTCGGGCTCCTATCGGGTCGGTCAATCGGCAGGGGATGTGGCCGCAAGTTTGCGCGCTATTCTGGCGACATGATCACCCTGGAAGCGTGCGCCAGCAAGCTCGTTGCCGCTTGGCAATCGGCTGCCGTCCCCGCCCGCGATCGTGGTCGCGCCATAGGGTGTGCCACCGCTGATTTCGGTCATGATGGTGTTGCCGGCAAAGCTGTAGGGCAGCCCGACCACGACCATGCCATGGTGGAATAGCGTCGTGTGAAACGACGTAATCGTGGTTTCTTGCCCGCCATGCTGGCTGGCCGTGCTGGCAAACACGCTGCCGACCTTCCCGACCAGCGCGCCGGTCATCCACAGCGGCCCGGTCTGGTCGAGGAAGGTGCGCATCTGCGCCGCCATATTGCCGAAGCGGGTCGGCGTGCCGAAGATGATGGCATCATAATCGCCAAGTTCTTCCGGGATCGCGATCGGCGCGTCCTGTTCGACCTTCATGCCTGCCGCGCGCGCCTGCGCCTCAGCCATTGTTTCCGGAATGCGCTTCAACACCACTTCGCATCCCGGCACGCCGCGTGCCCCCTCGGCAACCGCGTGCGCCATCGTCTCGATGTGGCCGTAGGACGAATAATAGAGGATCAGGATACGGGTCACTTATCGTCCTTGGTTAGGGCGCGTTAAAACTTGATCGTGCCTTCCAGCCCGTAGACACGCGGCCGCGCCTTGAAGACGAAGCCCCCGGGCGAGAATTCCGCGTTATATTTCTTGTTGAACAGATTTTCGGCAAAGGCGGTGAGCGTCCACTTTCCCTGCTCGACCGAGGCACGGGCGTCGACCAGATCGACGGGGTCGCGCGAAGTCGAATTGGGTACGTCGAACCAGGTGCGCCCGATCCGGCGATAGTCGATCCGCAGCCGGCCCTTCATATCGCTGTCGCCCAACCGTGATTCATATTGGCCGCCAAGGTTGAACGTATAGCGCGAGATGAACGGGGCTTCGTTGCCGATCACCGTGGGATCGGGGAAGCTCTTGATCTTCGAATAGGTGAGGCCGAGCGCCGCGTTCAGGTCCAGGCCGCGCGCGGGATGAAGCGTGCTCTCCAGCTCGAAACCGCGCAGCCGGGTCTTCGCCACATTCCCCAGATTCTGGGTCGAGTTGGCCGCCAGGAAGACGAAGAAATAGCCGTTCTTGGACTGCGTGGTGTAGGCGCTGGCGTTGAAGGTCATCAGATTGTGGAGCAGCGTGCTCTTGAAGCCGAGCTCGAACGTATCGGCCGTCTCGGCCTTGTAGACGTCGCCAACGCCGACCACGCCGGTCCCCGCCGCGACCGCACCGACACCCGTCTGGTTGAAGCCGCCCGAACGGAAGCCGCGGCTATAGCCGCCGTAAACAGTCAAATTCTTCTCGGGCTTCCAGGTGACGGTGACCTTGGGCTGCCAGGCCGAGAAGGATTCGCCGCGCACTTCGCCGGAGGTGCCGGCCGGGAAACCCGTCACCACCGGGATGAAGGCGGGTGGCGTCAGCGTGGTGTTACGGCGATGGTCGTGATCGTAGCGAAGCGAGCTGTCGATCCGCAGTGCGTCGGAGAATTCATAGCCAAGCCCGCCATAGACTGCCCACGCGAAATTCTTCTGGCTGTCGGCGAGGAAGGTCGCCTGCGGGTTGAGCGGGTTGGTGCTCGGCGTGCGATAGACGGGGAAGACGCCGGCACCGGTGTCGACCAGATTGCCGGTCGAGATATAACGGTCGGTATGGATAAGGTAGGTACCGATTGACCATTGCAACTTCTGCTTGTCGGGCGAGGAGATGCGCAGATCCTCGCTCACCGCTTTGACGTTGAGATATTGGCTTTGATTGAGATCGGTCCCCAGCAGGAAGTAGAATAGCGATTCCTTGATCGGCAGGAAGTCGAACGCGTCGCCGGTGAGGATTTCGGTGACCTTGTCATAGGACGTGACGGATCGGATCGAACCCCAATCGGCCTGGTAATCGATCTTCGCCGATGCGTTGTAGATGGTGCGATTATCGATGCCGGCATTGTTGACGCGCACCGGCAGGTGCGTGTCGTTAACGTCGCTGACGATGTTGTAATAAAAAGCCTGGGTCTTTAGCTTCGAATAGAAGCCACGCAGGTCGACGCTCAGCGCATCGGTCGGCTGCCACAGCAATTTTGCGCGTAGGGACAGGTCCTTAACTGGATCGGCGTCCTCGCCGAGGTAGGTATTGCGTATATAGCCGTTAGTGTCGCGCCACGAGCCCGACACGCGGAATTTGAGCGTGTCGCTTAGCGGCCCGCTCAGCCCGGCGCGCACGGTATAGCCGAAACCATTGTCGATACCGGCCATGATCCGGCCCTCGAGCGTATCGGTCGGCGCCTTCGTGGTAATGACGATCGCGCCGCCGATCGCGTTGCGGCCGTAGAGGCCGCCCTGTGGGCCTTTAAGGATTTCGATCTGCTCGATGTCGAACAATTCCTGATTGAATTCGGCGGCATTGACCTGCTGCACCCCGTCGACGACGACCGCGACCGAGGGCTCCGAATTGCGATTCTGGGTGATGCCGCGGATGATCACGAAGGCGTTGCCGACGTTCTGCGTTTCCACCAGCTGGACGTTGGACGTCAGCGCGACGAAGTCGGCGGGCCGCTGGATGCCGGCGGATTCGATAGCCTTAGCATCGAAGGCGGTGATGGCGGCGGGTGTATCCTGAAGGCGCGTGTTGCGGCGGAGCGCAGTCACGACGATCTCGTTGCTGTCCGCCTCGCTGCTCGGCGACGTCTGAACATCCTGCGCGGCGGCCGGGGCGGAGGCTGCCAAGGCGGCCAGGGACAGCGATCCCGCTAAAATGGCTCGCGCCGAGAATACCCGTTTCATCATCAGTCGCCCCTCTCTCGACCCGGGGGCGCGCTTCTTTGGGCAAAGCATCACCGTACCGAAGACCTGCGCATAATTCCCCGCTTCGTCATGCGAAGTCAAGTTCGATATACGAAGTTTACTGCGGATAAACGAAAGGGTGATTTTGCGCCACGCGGCTTCGCGCCGAGTGCCCGTGGCCGACGCTGAGGCAAGGTTTGCTCGGAAAACTGTCAATGTCGTCTCTCCTGGTAACAGGCGACGACCAAGACAGAGCGCATGCGCGGTCGAGATCCACGCTAAGAAGGGTGGAGCCGCGCAGGCGATCCACCGAGGCACCCCGCCCGAGGAACGTTATCGCGACGAGGCAGGTCTCCTGGCTTACGGGTCAGCGCGTCGGTCCCGGCCTTCCCGACGATTGCCGCCAGTGACCCTGAATGGACCGCCGCTCGCCGCTTACAGTTGCGGGGGCAGCGCCGGACTCCACCCTCGCGGGTGCCACCGGCTTCCCGTCTTGGCTCCTCGCCGTTACTGGCGCGGAGAACCTCGACGCACCGCCTAAACACGCTCCTGACCGGCCGTGTCAATCGACATATAAAGATATCTTTATATGTTCTCCGTACTCGGGCCGGCAGTGGCCGCCTCGCCATCATAGTCGATAGCCGCCGCCGCTGCGCCCGACATGATGAACCCAATCGGCCGATCGCTTTCCTCCTTCAGATGCGCGATCAGGCTGGCGGTGCGTGCAAGTAGCGAGATGCCCTTGAGCGCGCCCACCGGGAAGCCGACATCGAGCATCACGGCGGGAATGGCGCCGTTGACGTTGATCGGCAAAGGCCGGCCGAGCGTCTCGGGCAATGCGTCGCGGATCGCATAGAGCATACGGATGTGAGCGCCCACGATCCCATGCCGTTCGGCGAGGTCCAGCAGCAACAGCGCGCGCGGGTCGCCGGCGGCGTGCTGGGGATGCCCGAAGCCGGGGATCGCACGTTTCTCGCGGCGCAAGTCCTTGATGCCGCCCCGCGCGACGGCTTCAATGGTCTCGCCTTGCTGAGCTTTCGCGACGAGTTCGGCGTAAAATCTTCCGGCGATCTCTGCACTGCCAAGCACGACCGAACCGCAGCCGAGCAAACCCGCCGCGACCGCGCCATGAAAGGCTTCGGGGGCGGCGGCATAGGTCATCCGGGCGGCGACGACGCTCGGTACCAAGCCGTGTTCCGCGATGGCAGCGAGCACGGCATTAGCGAAGAAGCGTTGGACCTCGCTCGGCGCCTCCCCAGTGACCAGCAGCCAGAAATAGCTGGTGAAATCCATCTGGCCGATAATCTCACCGCACAGATCGTGGCCGCGCACGGTGATGCTGGTCGCATCCGATGTGCAGATCGCCGTATAAGGCGCATCCTGCTTGCCAATCCGCATTAAATGCTACCTTTCAGCCGGCCGCCGTGGCGTTGCTAAAGACAAATTCGATTTACGAAGTTGATTTCGTATATCGAATTTTCTACTCGCAGGGCGAGGGAGTCGTCAATATGGCCAAGCCGCTCGCGGACGTCACCGTACTGGAAATGGGTACTTTTATCACCGGTCCGGCGGCGGGGATGCTGCTCGGGGATATGGGCGCTGACGTGATCAAGATCGAGCGGCCGGATGGCGGGGACCCGTTTCGTGCATTCAACGGGGGCTTCTACAGCCCGCATTTCCAGACCTATAACCGCAACAAAAGGTCGGTCACCCTCGATACGCGCGCGGCAGACGATCTTGCCATCTTCGACCGGATGATCGCCACTGCGGATATCTTCATCCAGAATTTCCGGCCGGGCGTCACCGCCAAATTGAATGTGGATGCCGCGCGTCTGCAGGCGATCAACCCGCGGCTGATCTATCTGTCGATTTCAGGTTTCGGCGCCGGCGGCCCGGATCAGGATCGTCCCGCTTTCGACACGGTCGCGCAGGCCGCAAGCGGCTTTTTGAGGTTGTTGGTAAATCCCGAAAATCCACGCGTGGTGGGGCCGGCGCTGGCCGATGCGATCACTGGCTTTTACGGCGCCTATGGCGTGCTCGCCGCGCTGCACGAGCGCGAGAAGACCGGCCGGGGCCGGCTGGTCGAAGTGTCGATGTTCGAGGCGATGGCGCACTTCAACCTCGACGATTTTACCCACTATTTCTCCGAAGGCCAGGTGATGGGGCCTTATAGCCGCCCTAACGTCTCGCAATCCTATGTCTTCCAATGCGCAGATGGCGGCTGGATAGCGCTGCACATGTCTTCGCCGCCCAAATTCTGGGAGAATCTTGCCGAGGCGGTAGGCCGGCCTGACATGCTTGGGCGCGACGAATTTGCCAGCCGAACGGCGCGCATCGCCAATTACGACAAGATCGTCGAGTTTCTTGCACCGATCTTCGCCGCCCGCAAACGCGCCGAATGGTGTGCTGTGCTGGAGCGGCTCGAAGTGCCGCATTCACCGGTCTATTCCGCGCCTGAGGTGATCGAGACCGAGCAGGCAAAACATCTGCAGCTGTGCATCGAGGATCCAGCGGGACCGCATGGTGTCTTCCGCACGATCCGATCGCCGGTGTCTTTCGACGGCGAAGCGATGCTGGACGTGACCGCACCGCCGACGCTTGGCCAGCATAATGTTGCACTAGCCGATCCAGGATCGGTCAAAGCCGCGGCCGAATGACGGCCGCATGGCGAGAGTGGCAGCGACTTGCCCTGTGTCGCCAGCGTCAGTAACCCGGGCCATGGCCGTTACCGAGAAGCCGCCCAAGGACAGCGAGTATCTTTCGACGCTTGAGCGTGGCCTGCGCGTGCTGCGCTCCTTCGACGCGCAACATCCGGAAATGCAACTTAGCGAAGTCGCGCAGCTTACCAAGCTCAGTCCGGCGGTGGCACGGCGCTGCCTGAACACGCTCGTACAGCTAGGCTATGTGGCGCAATATGGCCGCAAGTTCCTGCTCCGGGCCGAAGTCCTGAGCTTCGGCACGAGCTATTTGTCGTCCATGAACGTCGAGCAAATTGTCCTGCCGCCGCTGCAAGGGCTACGCGACGAGACCGGTGACAGTAGTTCGATGGCCGTGCTTTCGGGCGACGACATCCTCTATGTCGCGCATGTATCGACCAATCGGCGGATCAGGCTAAGCGCCACCGTCGGCACGCGCTTCCCGCTCCATGCAACTTCGCTCGGCAAGGTGCTGCTCGCCTTTCAGGATAAGCCGGTCATCGCCGCTTATCTAGATCGTGCGGTGATGGCGCGGTTTACCGAGAGAACAGTGACCACGCGCAGCGCGCTGGAGACGAGGCTTCGCGCGGTGCGCGAGACCGGCTACGATTCCGCGCTCGACGAGCTCGATTATGGTCTCGTCTCCGTGGCGGTTCCAGTCCTCGACGCGCAGCGGCGCGTGGTGGCCGCGATCAATTGTTCGACCTCCACCTCGCGCATCTCCCAGGACGAGCTGGTGCGGACCCGCCTGCCGCTGTTGAGAGATGCAGCAGCGGAGATCGGCAATGCCCTGCAGCGCTGGCCAGCACTGATCCACTCGCTGCACTCGGTCGACGCCTCCGGGAGCCGCGATCAGATTGTCTGAGGCACCGCAGGCTTCATTCCTCAGCTGATGACCGCGACCTCGTGGCTCGAGATGGAGGGGATGACGAACTCCGCCCAGCTGCCCGTGATCGTTGCCGGCACCGATTGATCCGACACGAGCAGCCTCACGGTACGGCCGGAGATGCCGCCGTCCAGTTTTACCCGCACCTTGTAGGGTCCGACCGGAATGAATTCCTCCAGCGGAGCGCGCCAAGTGGCGGAGCTCACGAGATTACACATGTGGAGCACCATGCCTCGGCTCTGCCGATACAGATTGCAGTCGAGCAGACCCTTGCCCTGCACCTCCAACGGAACCCGGTCCCTTGCCGCCCAGCGAATGGCATTGGCGATCAGGTCGCCCTGATCGGGGAGGTTGTCGGCGGCATATTGGCGATCCATGTCCGCCGGCATGAACACGATGCGCGAGCCGTTCGGGGTGGTGTTCACGATTAACGCCTGAATGTCGGTCTTCGGCGTTCGCCACCATGCATTCTCAGCCTGGAGGACAGGCGATTCCGGAATGAAGGTCGCAAGCACCTGCGCGCCGGGGGCGATCCGCAACCTTGGTACCACGCCACCGAAGAAGATGACGTCGGTCTCGTCAAACCCCTTCAGGATTGGATGGCGGACGGCGCCTGGCGGCACGAGCGGTTCGTCGCCGGGATGCGGGCTGTAGGCGACGTTGTGCCGCAGTTCGGGGGTGAAGCGCACGTAGGTGTTGACGTTGACCGGGCGTTCATTTGCGGCGGCACCGCGCGTTCCGGCCGGGCCCGACACCTCCGCTACCGCGCGGCCGCCGCGACGTTCGGCCGGAGGCGTGGCATAGCCCGTATTGGGCTTCGTTCCTGCGATCCAATGCGCCCCGAACAAGTCGGCCAGCGCATAATCGGGCCGAGCATCGCCGAACCGGTCGTGAAGGCTGGTGTCGCCTGATGCGAACAGGCCGCCGCCATTGCTGACGAAACGCCTGACGGCGCCGACCTGCGCGTCGGTCATCGCCGCGAGGTTCGCGAGGACCAACGCGGAGAGGCCGGCCGCATCTTTATCGATGCGGTCGGCGTGGATCACCGTGAAGGGGATCCGCGCGCGGACGAGCGCATTGACGACTCCGCGCCACGGCGCCTCTACGTTGCCGTTGACGTCGTCGCGGCCATAAAAGACATTATTCTCCTCCGACCAGACGAGCCCGACGGACGCGACCGGCGTACGGTCGTGCAGATATACCTCGTTCGCCTTGGCCCAATGCAGGACCGGCGGGACCGTTGCGTAACGGCGCTTGTCGTGATGGTGTGCGCTGATCGTATGCCACCAGGGCGAAAGGCCGCCCGCCATGCCCTCGTACATCCACATCTGCGCTTCGGGTGCGGCCTTGGTCGTCAGGCGCGGACCGTAGATCGCCTGTGCCTCGATCGCGATCCTGTCCCAGCCCAGGATGGAGTGGGTGAGCTTGCCGGCTTCGGGATTCTGCTGAAAGCCGCTCGCGTCCGAACGCGCCTGATGGTCGTGCATCGCGATCGGCGTCGCCGAGAGGATGCCGACCATGCTGCGCGCCGTCAGCGAGCCGCCATTCTGGCCGACCCAGATGCAATCCGGTCCGCCGGCGGAACGCGCGTCGGCACGATAGCGGTTCATCATCGCCATCGCTTGGCCTTCGTTCCAGATCACCCACTCGCGATAGACCGGATCGTCCCAATTCTTGGCGCGTGGCAGGTCCTTACCGGTCATTTGCCTGAAGAGCGGAGTGCACACCTGGCAGTAACAAAGATCGTAATTGAGCCCGCCGCCACCATTCACCGAGAAGCCCGCCGGTTTGTAGGTCGCGGCAATCTCCTTGATGATCGAGGAAATGAACTCCCGGCTGAAGCCGCCATTCATGCACCCCTGATGTGTGCGATTGCCGTTAACATCCTGCACCATCCACTCGGGATGTGCCTTTTCAAGCTCCGGAGTTGGAAGGTTGGTCATCCGCGCGACACAGACGATATTGTCGTCCCGGCACGCCTTCACCAATTCGCCGAACAGATCGCGGTCGCCCAATGTCAGCGCCCTGCGGTGATAGGGAATCTTGGTGGGATAATAAGCGACGACGCCGCCAGCATTCAGGATCATCGCCTGGGTGTCGGTATCCCGCCAATATTGGCGCCAGAAGCCGATATCCATATTGCCGTCGTCTTCGGTGATGTTGACCTGACCCCAGCGTTTCGCCGTGCGATACCAGGGTAGGCCGGCCGCCGTCGTCGCAGCTGCGGTGCTCGCGCCGGCAGCGAGCGTAGCTATTGCCGCCGCGCCGATGATGGTTTCACGCCGGGTGGTTTCCATGCATCTTCTCCTGGCTGGGTGCCATTGCGATGCGCGACGAGGCTCACGCTTATGTTCGCGCCGCGATGGCGATATGACTTGGCTCGCGGGCGGGCGAGCGCGGGTGGCCACCTTTCTCACCTGACGGGACGCCAGCAACTCGGTCGCGGCGTCGCTGCCTTGCCCTCCGGGCCATGAGATTGCAGTCGGAGCTTTGACTGGTGCTGCCGATAATCAGTGCCCCGATCATAAATGGTCCGAGGAATCCCACCACGCGGGAAACTCTGCACACTTGCTCTGGAGGAGCGCCGCCTTATTCGCGACTACGTTGCGGAATCTGCGTGGCCATGACAGAGTCGCCGCTCGGCTGGAATTGAGAATAACGGTGTCCGAACCATTAATCCTGCCCATTCCTTCTCGTGAAGAGATCTCCCAGCGCGATCTCTTGATTGAGCTGTTTGACGTGGCGGTGAAGTCCGTTTCGGCCGATCTGTGTATACCTGCGCGCCTGCCCGAGCCGGTGCCCGGTCGCACCCTGATCCTCGCCATCGGCAAAGCCGGCGCTGCGATGGCGCGGGCCGCCTATCGTCACATGGGAGGCACCGTCGACGGTATCGTGCTCACGCGTTATGGCCATAGCTACCCCGCGAGCCAGATGCCGCCGGGCTTCACCGTATTTGAAGCCGGTCACCCGTTGCCGGACGAGCATGGCATTGCCGCGACGCGGCATATCCTGGAGGCGGTGCGCGCCTTGGGCCCCGACGATCAGCTGTTGGCATTGGTGTCGGGCGGTGCGTCGGCGCTACTGACGATGCCGGCTCCCGGCATCACACTCGCCGACAAGCAGGACATTACCCGGCAGCTCCTTCAATGCGGCGCATCAATCTCCGAAATAAATTGCGTGCGGACGCACTTGTCAGGCGTGAAAGGCGGACGGCTGGCGCTGGCCGCCGCGCCCGCTCGCGTGGTCACGCTGGTGCTTTCGGATATTCCGGGGGACGAGCCGGCGATGGTCGGTTCGGGCCCTACGCTGCCTGACCGGACCAGACTGGCGGATGCCAACAAGATTCTTGACCTCTACGGCATAGCAGTACCGGATCATGTTCGCCGGGCGCTCGCCGATCCCGCCAACGAAACGCCCAACGCCTCGGCCAGCGGCTTCGATGCGGCGGAAACGACCGTAGTCGCTCGTTCCACCAACGCGCTCGAGGCCGCGGGTCAGATCGCGCTCGCGGCCGGCTACACGCCGGTCTATCTCGGTGGCGATATCGAGGGCGACAGCAGCGAACTCGGCACGATCCACGCGGCTCTGGCCCTGCATCACGCGCAGAAAGGTGGGCGCTGGGCCCTGCTGTCGGGCGGCGAGACGACCGTGATCGTACGAAATCGCGAAGGCCGCGGCGGGCGAAATGCCGAATATCTGTTGAGTCTCGCATTGGCGCTCGACGGGGCTCCCGGCATCTCGGCCTTGTCATGCGATACCGACGGTATCGACGGGACCGAGGACAATGCGGGTGCGCTCATCACCCCCACCACGCTCGGGCGCGCCCGGCGTCTGGGAAAATCGCCGTCGCAGGCGTTACGTGCAAACCTGACCTACGACTTTTTCCAGGCGCTCGGCGATCTCGTCGTAACGGGGCCGACCCGAACCAACGTCAACGATTTCCGCGTGATCCTGATCGATCGTTAATCGCCTGCCGGCCCAAACCGGGGCGCGCTTCGTCCACGATGCGGGAAAGCATCGGCCGGCTGCGGGGCGGTGCTTGTCAGTTCCCGCGCGTTTAGCCACGCAGGGCCTACGCATCGATTAGTGCCGGCCTCGGCCGGGCGGATCGAGTATTGAAGCGGTGGTCGACGGCATTTGCCTATGATCGCCGGAAAAGACGCGGCGGCGATCAGGAGGCGGGGAGGGCGGCCATGTTCCACCAGATTATTGCACCGGTCGGTGGCAACCTGCTGTTATCGTTCATCATCGCGGCGATACCGATCGCGGCGGTTCTGATCATTCTCGGCCTGCTGCGGCGCCCCGCCTGGCAAGCATCCATCATCGGTCTCGCCATCGCCTTCGTCCTGGCCATCTTCGTCTGGCGGCTGCCGCCGACGATCGCGCTCAACAGCGCCCTGGCGGGCGCGACGTTCGCGCTGTGGCCGGTCATGTGGATCGTGTTCAACGCGCTGATCCTTTACAATATCGCGGTCATCTCCGGGCGCTTCGAGGCATTTCGCGACTGGCTCGTCGCCAATCTTCCCAATGACCGGCGCGTCGTACTCGTCGTAATCGGCTTTTCGTTCGGCTGTCTGCTGGAGGGCATTTCGGGTTTCGGAACCCCGATCGCGATCACGAGCGCGCTGCTGATCGCGCTTGGCTTCCCTGCGATCGATGCCCTGGTGTTCACGTTGATGTTCAATACCGCGCCGGTGGCGTTCGGTGCGCTCGGTGCGCCGATCACCACGCTCGCCGCCGTGACCCAATTGCCCGATCATACGCTCGGCGCGATGATCGGGCGGCAGTTGCCTTTTATCGCAGTGCTGCTCCCCTTCTACGTCACTGCCGTCTATGCCGGTGCACGCGGGCTGCGCGGTGTCTGGCCGGTTCTCCTCGTTGCCGGTGGCTCGTTCGGCATCACCCAGTTCATCTGCTCGAACTATCTCGGCTATGCGCTGACCGACGTGCTGTCGTCGCTGACGTCGCTGGCGCTGACGCTCGGCTTCCTCCGGGTCTGGCATATGCCGCACGATCCCGCTTTCGCGCTCGCGGCGATGCCCGAAAGCGTGACGCATCATTCCCGCAAGGTTGGCGGCTGGCAGGGCTGGGCGCCATGGCTGATCCTTTCGGTCGTGGTGATCGCGTGGATCCACCTCAAGATAAACCTGTTGGGCCAGATCGCCGTCCAGTGGCCGGGATTGCATAATGCGGTCTTCATCACTGCTTATAACAAACCCTATGCGGCGGTCTGGAATTTCCAGCCACTGGCGACGGGCACCGCCATTCTCTTCGCGTCGCTCATTACGGCTATCGTCGTCGGGCTGAGGCCGGCGCAATTCATCACCGCGGTTTCCCAGGCGGTGCGCCAAGTCCGGCTGCCGGCGTTCACGACTATGCTGATCGTCGGGCTCGCTTATCTGATGAATTATTCGGGCATGGCCTATACGCTTGGTATCGGCGTTGCGTCGGCGGGCCTGTTGTTTCCGTTATTGTCGGCATTCCTCGGCTGGCTCGCCGTGTTCCTTTCGGGAAGCGACACTTCGGGCAATGCCTTGTTCGGCAACCTTCAAGTCGTCGCGGCGCAACAATTGGGACTGAGCCCAGTCCTGATGGCGGCGACCAACTCGTCGGGCGGCGTCATGGGCAAGATGATCTCGCCACAGAATATCTGTACCGGTACCGTGGTCACCGATCTTGCGGGGCGCGAGGGAGAGGTGCTCGCCCGCACGTTCAAGCACAGTGTGATCCTGACGCTGGTCCTGGGACTGCTGGTTGTCCTCCAGCAATATGTATTCCCGGGGATGATCCCGAGTTGAGGGGCCGGTCGCTTGCGCGTCCACAGACGCTTGCCGCGATCTTAATCCTCGCAGCGGCGACGGTAGCGGGCACAGGCCAGGCCGAGCGGTCCACTACGCCGCTGCCGATGCCGACCTTTCGTGCGCAGACGGACTGGCTGAAGCTGCCAGATCGTTGGATCATGGGCGACGTGACCGCGGTGGCCGTAGATCGCAGGAACTATGTTTGGGTACTGCAGCGCCCGCGCACATTGTCCGCCGATCAGAAGGACAAGGCCGCGCCGCCGGTGCTGCTGTTCGATACGGCTGGTCAATTCGTTTCAGGCTTTGGTGGCCCGGGGATAGGATATGATTGGCCCCAGGTGGAGCACAGCCTCGCGGTCGATGCGCAGGGCCATGTCTGGATCACCGGCAACGCCCGGCCCAATGGCGGGGCGGCGGACGACATGCTGCTCGAATTCACCGCGGCCGGGAAATTCCTGCGCCAGATTGGCCGGCCGGGCGAAAGTCGGGGCAACGCCGATACCGCGAATTTTCACGCCCCGGCGGACCTGTTCGTGGATGACGCCAATCACGAGGTTTACGTTGCCGACGGCTACGGCAATCGCCGCGTGATTGTCGTCGATAGCCGTAACGGCGCTTTCCGGCGGATGTGGGGCGCATTCGGCTCGGTGCCGACGTTGCAGCCGGCTCCGGCGCCGCGCCCGGCCGGCGCCCCGGCGACGCCCGAAACCGGCGATGGCCCGCCCGATTTCAATGGGGTTCACGGCGTCGAACTGTCGCGCGACGGTCTGGTCTACGTCTCCGATCGCAACAATCAGCGGCTCCAGGTTTTTACGCGTGCCGGCCATTATCTTCGCCAGGTCTTCATCGATCGCAACATGGCGTCCCCGGTCACCGCCTCCGGCATCGCCATGTCGGCCGATGCCGCCCAGCGCTATCTGTTCGTCGTGGACTTCGGCAATGCCGCGCTGGTCGTGCTCGATCGGCAAAGGCTGCAAGTGATCGGCCGCCTTGATGGGACCCATAACATGCCGGCATTCCGGGCCCCCCACCTGATCGCGGCGGACGGCAAGGGCGCGCTCTATGTCGCCGAAGTGGCCGGCCGCCGCGTCCAGCGATTGACCTACACGCCGCGCTGACCAGCCCGCTTTTTGCATCGTGGGACGGAGACGGGCGAAACAGCGCGAACGCATCCGGCTAAACGTGCAGACTGACGCCGACACGAACAGGAGGATCCGATGGACGCCAACAGGCGCGAATTCACGACTTGGGGCGTCACGGGGGCCGCATCGTTGCTGGGCGGCTTGCTGCCGACTGCCGCGATGGCGGCGCCGATCGGCGGATCGGGTGGTGGGGTACCCTGGTACAAGACGATCAAGCGGATCGGGCAGACCAACTTCAACGAGCGGGATCCCGAATTCGGCGATGTCGAGGCCTGGGCCAATTATTGGGCCTCGGCGAAGGTGCAGGCCGTCGCCCTGTCAGTATCGGGGCCGGTCGCCTTCTACCCTACCAAGGTGCCATTCTTCCACGTCAGCGACTACCTTAGGGGCCGTGATCTGTTCGGCGAATGCCTGACTGCCGCGAAAAAGCGCGGGATCCGTGTATTCGGCCGGATGAGCCCGGACATCCAATATACCGATCCGAAGCTGTTGGCCGCGCATCCGCTGTGGTTCCGCCGCGACAAGGCGGGCAATCTGCAGACGCCGGCGCCGAACATCGCTTTCACCTGCCAGTTTTCGGGCCAATTTACCGAGCAGCAGCCGGCGATCCTGCGTGAGCTGACCGCACTCTACGACATTGACGGCGTCTATATGAACGGCTGGCCGACGATGCAGGAATGCTATTGCGAGAATTGCCGCAAGATCGGCGACCCGCGTTCAGAAGCATACAAGACTGCACTGATGGACAGTGCGGCGCAGCTCACGGACCTTTATCGCAGCATCGTGACGGCGAGGAATCCGAACAATTTCTACAGCTGCAACGTCGCCGGCGGCATGGAGGATTCCGGCCTCGATCAGTGGAAGCTGACACGCAAAGCCAATTGGTACACTTCGGACAACCAGGCGCGCTCCGCAGTCGAAGAGCCGGTATGGCAGGACGCGCAGCAGGTAAAATATGCGCACGCAATGATGGGCGACCGTCCCGTCGCGGCGGTTACCGGCAGTTATACGCGATCGGGCCCGACGATGTGGCGCCAAGTGGCGGATACGACCTTCGAACCCACCTTCCGGATGGCACAAACCACCGCCGCAGGCGGCATCGTCTGGTACCATCATCTCGGGCTGGAACAGGGTTTCACGGTGGATCGCCGATGGCAGGCGCCCGGCCGCGACTTCCTGAGCTGGCATGCGGCCAACGAGCCGCATTTCCATAACAAGCGGTCGCTTGCCAACGTCGCAATTGTGCTTCCGACCAATACGATGAGTCATCGCAAGGAAGCGAAAGGCAAGGCTACCGACTATTTGCAGGGCGTCTATGCGGCGCTGGTCGATGCGCGGATCCCCGTAGATTTCGTGCATGAGAATGACCTGACCGCCACGCGGCTGGCGCCTTACGCCCTGCTGATCCTCCCCAATTTCGCGATGATGAGCGATGCGCAGGCCGACGCGTTGAATGCCTTTGTCAAAAGCGGCGGCTCGCTGCTCGCGACCTATCAGACCGGTTTGTATGACGCGGCCGGCGCGCCGCGTGCCGACTTTGCCTTGGGGGGACTATTCGGCATCTCGAAGGCAGGCGAGCCGGTAGGAACGGGCGCGTCGGTGCTTGGCTCATTCGCGCCGATCCACCTCCAGTCAATCCGCCGGCGCGGGCCGCTCACCGAGGGCTTTGACGAGACGAAATGGATTGCCGGGCCAAGCTGGACTCAGCCGGTCAAGCCGGTCGCGGACGCGCCATTGACCTTCCTCGACCCCTATCCGGTCTATCCGCCGGAAGCCGTCTATCCTCGCGCCAGGCCGACCGACCGTCCGGCCGTTGTGACGAGGCAGGTCGGAGCAGCGCGCCTCGCCTATCTCGCCGGCGATATGGACGCGACCTATTGGCGGCTCGATAATCCCGATCTCGGGCGTCAGCTGATCAACACGATCCACTGGCTGCTCGACGGCAAGGCGCCGGTCAGCGTCACCGGCGACGGTCTGATGGAGGTGATCGCCTGGCAGACAGGACCGGGCTACGCACTCCACATGCTTAATTATAACGGGCCCAACGCATTTCGCGGCCATATGCGCAAGCCAGTGCCGCTCGGTGCACAGGCCGTGCGCATGACATTGCCGGATGGTGCGAGCGTCCGGTCGGCGAAGTTGTTGCGGGCGGGCCGCACCGTCGCCTTCCAGCAGACCGGCCGAACGATCGATCTGACCGTCCCGGCGGTCGACGCCTACGAAGTCCTCGCGTTGGAGGTGTAACCCCCCACTGGTCGGGTCGGACCATTCGGTCCGACCCGATCCGTTTTGCGCCGGCTTTTCACGATGCGGAACAGCAGCTTTTCGTGGCCGTCCTTCGTTTGTAAATATCGAGACATGACCGATCTTCATCTGAGCGAGCGAAAGCCGCGCCCGGGATGCAGGCCAATCGACCCGGCGGTCGTGCGCTTCATGACATCGATCGTGAAGGGTCAGACCGACGAATGCCTAAACGCGCAATTCGGGATCAGCTACAATACCTGGCGCAAGCTGCGGCAAGGGGAGCCGATCAGGGCATCTCTCGCGGATCGACTTGAGCACAGGGTTGCGCGAATTGCCGAATAAGCGGCCGGCGACGTAGCCTCCCGCCTCCCGCCTCCGGCCCCGTTCTACGCGTCGCGCGCTCCCCGACTGGATTTCCCGAAATCAGCCTTGCTCCTGCGCCTTCACATGGGCGCGGAAGCGATGGAGCAGTGGCTCGGTATAGCCGTTCGGTTGCGCGACACCCTCGAACACCAGCGCGCGTGCGGCCTGGAACGCCAGGCTGTCCTGCTCGTGGCCGGCCATCGGCTGGTACAACGGATCGCCCGCATTCTGCGCATCGACTTTGGCGGCCATTTTCGACAAAGCGGCTTCAGCCTCGTCCTTGCCGGCAACACCGTGGAGCAGCCAATTGGCCATGTGCTGGGATGAGATGCGCAGCGTGGCGCGATCCTCCATCAGCCCGACATCGTGGATATCCGGTACCTTCGAACAGCCGACACCCTGGTCGACCCAGCGCACGACATAGCCAAGTATCCCCTGCGCATTATTCTCCAGCTCATCGCGTATCTCGTCGGGCGACCAGTTGCGGCCATGCGCGAGCGGCGGCGTCAGCAATTTGTCGAGCGACGCCACCGGTTCCGCCCTGCGCTCCTGCTGCCGCGCGAAAACATCGACCCGGTGATAGTGCGTCGCATGCAGGGTGGCGGCCGTAGGTGATGGCACCCAGGCGGTGTTCGCGCCGGTGCGGGGATGCGCGATCTTCTGCTCGAGCATATCGGCCATGCGATCGGGGGCGGCCCACATGCCCTTGCCGATCTGCGCTCGCCCGGACAGGCCGCACGCAAGCCCTATCTGGACGTTGCGATCCTCATAGGCGGTGATCCAGTCGGCCGTCTTCATATCGCCCTTGCGGATCATCGCACCGGCCTGCAGCGACGTGTGCATCTCGTCACCGGTCCGATCGAGGAAGCCGGTGTTGATGAACATAATCCGGTTCTTCACCGCCTCGATACAGGCCGCGAGGTTCGCCGACGTACGGCGCTCCTCGTCCATCACGCCGACCTTGATCGTATGTCGTCCGAGCCCGAGCAGATCCTCGACCGCGTCGAATAGCCGGTCAGTGAAGGCCGCTTCGTCCGGTCCGTGCATCTTCGGCTTGACGATATAGATCGATCCAGCGCGGCTATTGCGGAAGCGGCCGCTGCCCGTGAGATCGTGCATCGCGATCAGGCTGGTGAGGATTGCGTCAAGCATGCCTTCGGGCGCCTCCGACCCGTCGGCGAGCAACACGGCGGGCGTGGTCATGAGATGACCGACATTTCGCACGAACAGCAGCGACCTGCCGGGCAGCGTCAGCGTGCTCCCGTCCGCCGCCAAATAGTCGCGATCGGCTTCCAGCGTGCGCGTGACGTCGCGATCGCCTTTCTTGAAGGTCGCGGCGAGCTCTCCCTTCATCAGCCCCAGCCAATTGGCGTAGGCCGCGACCTTGTCTTCGGCATCGACCGCCGCAACCGAATCCTCGAGATCGACGATCGTGGTCAGCGCCGCTTCGAGGACGATATCCGCGATCCCCGCCCGATCGGCAGCCCCGATCGGATGTGCGCGGTCGATTACCAGTTCGATATGCAGGCCGTTGTGGCGGAAGAGGAGATTGTCGCGCGAACGCCCGACCAATTGCGCCGGATCGGCCAGGGTCAGGTCTCCATCGAAATCGGTCCAGCTGCCTGCGGCCAGGGGTACCGCCTCATCCAGGAACTCGCGTCCCCATGCGATAACCTTTCTGCCGCGCTCGGGGTCATAGCCTGCGGCGGGTGCCGCGCCGGCGATGGCATCTGTCCCGTAGAGGGCGTCATAGAGGCTGCCCCAGCGCGCATTGGCGGCGTTCAGCAGGAAGCGGGCATTGAGTACGGGCACGACGAGCTGAGGGCCGGCTAGCTTCGCGACCTCGTCGTCGACATTGGCGGAGGTGACGGCGAATGGCGTCGGCTCGGGAACGAGATAGCCGATCTTCGTCAGGAAGGCGCGATATTCTCCGATGTCGATCGGTTGACCGGGGCGGGCGCGATGCCAGGCATCGATCTTGGCCTGCATCTCGTCGCGAATCTTGAGCAGCGCGGCATTTTCGGGCGCGAGGCGCGCGAAGATGGCCGCAGTGCCGGACCAGAAGGCTTCGGGCGAAAGCCCCGTGCCCGGCAGGGCCTGGTCCTCGACAAACCGCACGAGGGGTTCGGCGATCTTGAGGCCGGCTTTGTCGATCATGTTGTTCACGATGCTAGTCACGCAGAAGATCCTTGGGCGAAGTGAGAAAGCGATGCGGGGGCGGGCCCGCCCGTCGCCCAGTCGAGCAGTTCGACCAGATGGACGACGGGTATATCCGAATGCTGAGCGATCTGTAGCGCACAGCCGATATTTCCGGTGACGACCACGTCGGCATCGAGCCGGGCGAGATTGGCGGCCTTGCGCGCACCGAGCTGGCCCGCAATCTCGGGCTGCAGGATGTTGTAGGTCCCGGCCGATCCACAGCATAGATGCGCTTCGATCGGCGTCCTGACCGCATAGCCGGCATGGGCGAGCAGCCGCCGGGGTGCGTCCGTCACCTTCTGCCCATGTTGCAGCGAGCAGGCAGCGTGATAGGCGACGGTCAGCCCGCGCCCGTCGCCCGGCGGCAAAGAGAGCTCCAGCAGGAACTCCGATACGTCCCTCGCTAGCGCGGATATGCGCGCCGCTTTTTCGGCATAAGCGGGATCGTCGCGCAGCATGAATCCGTAATTTTTGATCACCGTGCCGCAACCCGAGGCGGTAACCAAAATGGCGGTGAGCCCGTCACGTTCGGCTTCGCGGATCCAGGCATCGACATTGCGCCGCGCGTCGGCAAGCGCCTGTGCTTCGCGGCCCATATGGTGGACCAGCGCGCCGCAGCAGCCCTCGCCCGGCGCGAAGACAACTTCGAAGCCCGCCTTTTCCAGGAGGCGAACCGCCGCGGCGCCGAATTCCGGCCGCAGGAGCGGTTCGGCGCACCCTTGCAGCAGCGCCACCCTGCTGCGCGCCAATGACGGGGGCGACTGTAAGCTTGGCCGTGCGGGCGGCGGTGCTGCGCGGCGCGGCGCCAGCGCCAGCATCGCGGCGATCGGCCGCAGCGCAGGTATGCGCGTGAGCAAGGGCGCCGCCGGCCGGGCCAGCCGTGCCAGGCGCAGCGCTATCCGGAAGCGGCGCGGATGCGGCAGAACCCAGGCCAGCAATGCTCGCAGCAACCGATCGCGGAGCGGCCGGCGATAGCGCTCTTCGATATAGGCGCGGGCATGATCGACCAGATGCATGTAGTTCACGCCGGAGGGGCAGGTAGTCATGCAGGCGAGACATGACAGGCAGCGGTCAACATGTTTGACGATCTCGGGCGTCGGCTGCCGCGCACCCTCCAGCATGTCCTTGATCAGATAGATGCGGCCGCGCGGGCTATCGAGCTCGTCTCCCAGCAGCACGTAAGTCGGGCAGGTCGCGGTGCAGAAGCCGCAATGCACACATTTGCGGATGACGGCTTCGGATGAAGCCATCGCGGGGTCGCTGAGCTGCTCTTCGGAGAATGTCGTGCGCATCAAAAGCGACCCGTTTCGAAAAGACCGGCCGGGTCGAAGGCCCGGCGAACGCGTTCCTCCAGCGCGGCGACTGAGGCGGGCTGGGGATGAAATGCCGGCGTAGCGGTGCGCAGCTCCGGATCGCCGCGGATGAGCATCGCATGGCCGCCGAGCGCGGCCGCGGCGTCACGCAGCACCGAAGCAGGTCCGTTGTAGGTCATCCAGATGCGAGCCCCGGCCCAATCCACAAGATAATGCACGTCGAGCGGCAGCATTGCCGCGACTAGGCCGCTGCAGGCGCTGGGCGGCACGCTGATCCGCCATAGCGGCCGGCCATCCGCAAGCGGGGAAAGCGTGGCAAGTTCGTTCCAGAACTGGTCGCCATCGATGTCCGTCCCGACCATGGCATCGAGGCCTTGACCCAATCCGTCCAGCATCAGGAGCCTGGCGCGGACCGAGGGACCGAAACCCTCGATCCGCAAGGCCGTTAGCGAGCTGTCCCGCCCATCACCGGGCCGGTAAGCAGCAGCGGAGATACTCGCCTGCGACGCCATCGCGGCGGCGAACAGGGCGCGTGCTCCTTCAAGCGTCAGGCCAGCGTACGTCCGCGTGATGCTTTCGCGCGGGCGAGGCAAAACTCGCAACGTTATCTGAGTGAGCGCCGCCAACCGTCCCCAGCTGCCTGCCATCAGTTTTGGCAGATCGAACCCGGTCACATTCTTTACGACGCGGCCGCCCGCGACGAAGGTTTCGCCGCGGCCTGATATTGCGGTGAAGCCGAGCAGGTGGTCGCGCGCGCCGCCTCCGCTCAACCGTCGAGAGCCTGCTGTGCCCGCGGCGACGATACCCCCAATCGTCGCTGCGCCCGACGGTCCGCCGAACAGGGGGCCGCCGTCGAACGGATCGAAGGCGAGAGCCTGATCCTTGGCCGCAAGCAACTGTTGCACCCCAGCCAGAGGGGTTCCGGCGCCGACGGTCAGCACTAGCTCCGCCGGATCGTAATCCACGACGCCCGCAAAGCCGCGCATATCGACAATCTCGGCCGATCTGGGTGACCCGACGTCGGCCATGCTGCCCCCGCCGCGAAGCTCGAGGCGCGCCCCGCGCTCTGCCGCAGCAGCGAAGATGCCGCAAAGCTCCTCGGCCGTATGAGGACGGTGCGCAATCATCAGAAGCGCGGCAGTTCCGGAAAGGGCAAGTTGCCGTGATGGACATGCGTCCGGCCCTGCTCGGCACAGCGATGGAGGATCGGAAAAACCTTGCCTGGGTTAAGCAGTGTACCAGGATCGAATGCGTGCTTCAGCTGCCGCTGATATTGCAGGTCGATGCCGGAAAACATCACCGGCATGAGATCGCGCTTTTCGACCCCGACGCCATGTTCGCCGGTCAGGACGCCGCCAACCTCGACGCACAGCCGCAGGATATCGCTCCCGAATGCTTCCGCCCGTTCGAGTTCGCCGTCCACATTGGCGTCGTAGAGGATCAGCGGATGAAGGTTGCCGTCGCCCGCATGAAAAACGTTGGCGACGGCCAAGCCATGGGTCTTCGACATGTCAGCCATGCGCGCCAGGACCATCGGCAGAGCCCGACGCGGTATCGTCCCGTCCATGCAGTAATAATCCGGGCTGAGCCGCCCGACCGCGGGGAATGCCGCTTTCCGGCCCGCCCAGAAGGCGATACGCTCCTGTTCATCGGTAGAGACGCGGATGGAGACCGCGCCGTTCGCGCGCGCGATGCGCTCCACCTCCTCGAGCAGATGGCTGCATTCCGCGCCCGGCCCATCCAGTTCGACAATGAGCAGCGCGTCGACATCTAGTGGATAGCCCACGCCTACGAACGCCTCGGCGGCGTGGATGGCGGGCCGGTCCATCATCTCCATGCCCGCCGGGATGATGCCGCCCGCAATCACGTCGGCCACGCACTGCGCGGCGCCCTCCACTGTGGCGAAGCCGATCAGAAGGGCTCGCGCGGTTTCCGGCGCGGGCAGGATCCGCACTGTGACTTCGGTGACGACGCCAAGTAAGCCCTCGGATCCGACGATGACGCCGAGCAGATCGAGTCCGGCCGCATCTAGCGTACGCCCCCCGATGCGCAGGATTTCTCCCGCCATCGTGACGAGCTCGACGCCGAGCACGTTGTTGCTGGTCACGCCATATTTGAGACAGTGAACGCCACCCGCATTCTCGGCGACGTTGCCACCGATCGAGCAGGCGATCTGGCTGGACGGATCGGGGGCATAATAGAAGCCCTGATCCTCGACCGCGCGGGTCACGGCGAGGTTGGTCACGCCCGGCTGAACTACTGCGATCCGTTCATCATAGTCGATCGCAAGGATGCGATTGAACTTGCCCAGGCCGAGCAGGATGCAATCGGCCAGCGGCAGCGCGCCGCCCGACAGCGACGTGCCCGAACCGCGCGGCACAACCTTCACCCCGTTGGCGTTGCACCAGGCGAGAATGCGCGCGACCTGGTCCGTCGTCTCGGGCAATACCACCAGCATGGGCGGCTGGTGGTAGGCCGTAAGCCCATCGCATTCATAGGCGCGCAGGCCATCGGGATCGTCGATCACCCCTTCGCCGGGGACGATCAGACGCATCGCCGCCGCAATTTCCGCTCGCCGACCGATAATGGCCAGATCGGCATCCGGCATCCGCAGCGACATCGTCATTCCCATCGTTCAGCGTTTGAAGAGCCGGTCAATTCACCACGCCAATGACCAGATCCATGACATTGGTGCCAGTCGGACCCGTTACATGAAGATCGCCGAGCGCCGCGAAGAAACTGTTCGAATCATTGTCCGCAAGCGATTGGGGCGCACTTATTCCCGCTCCACGTGCACGCGCGATGGTGCTTCCATCGGCGAAGGCGCCCGCGGCGTCGGTCGGGCCATCGGTGCCATCGGTACCGCTGGACAGGATTGCGGCATTGACGACCCCTTCGAGCGCGATCGCCGCGACGAGGGCGAATTCCTGGTTGCGCCCGCCGCGCCCGCTACCAGTAACCTTCAAGGTCGTCTCACCCGCGGCAAGAAGCACCGTCGGCGGGCCGCCGCGTTCCGCGACCTGACGAACTTCCGCGGCAAATCTGCGCGCCGCCTCATGCGTGTCCATGTGCATATGCGCATCCACGATCCGGGTGACATAGCCCATGGCCGAGGCGGCCGATTGCGCCGCTGCGAGCGAGGTGTGGCTATCGGCCAGCACGACATGCTCAGCGCGGTCATCCGCGATGCGCGCTGCGGGATCGACGGGTTGCCGCAAGGCGGCCAATATCGGGGCCGACATCTTGTCCATCACGCCGTAGCGTTCGAGTATCGCAAGCGCCTCCTGCGGCGTGGAAGGGTCGCGATAGGTCGGGCCAGATCCGATCATCGCCACGTCGTTGCCGGGCACGTCGGAGATCATCAGCGTGATCGAACGGGCCGGGCTGATGGCATCCAGCAGGTGCCCGCCCTTCACTTTCGACAAACGCTTCCTGATCGTGTTGATTTCCGAAATGTTGGCCCCGGAGGCGAGCAATATATCTGTTACATGCGCCTTCTCGGCGAGGGTGATCCCGTCGGCGGGCGCGACCAGCAGCGCCGAGGCCCCGCCGGTGAGCGCTACGAAGACATTGTCGTGCGGTCCAAGATCCCGCAGAAATTCGAGCATTTCAGCAGTCGCGGCCGCGCCTCTCGCGTCCGGTATGGGGTGCCCGGCCTCGCGGAGCTCGATCCGCTTCAGCGCTTCGCCATGACCCTGCTTGATGATTGCGCGCCCACCGTCCAGGCGGTCGCCGAGCACGGCCTCCAGCCCCGCCAAGATGGACGCGGTCGCCTTGCCGGCGCCGATCGCCACAATCGCTCCTGCGGGATCGATGGGCCAGCTTATGCGCTCGCCATCATGCTCATAAATCCAGTTATTCTCTTCGAGACGGGAGCGCGAGCGGATGAGGCTTTCTCCACGCACCGCGTCGATTGCAGCATCGTAGATATGCTTGAGGGTCGCCCGGTTCCGGTCGGTCGGCTCGATGATGGCTTGTTCGCCCGTAACCTGCACATCATCTCCCATACCCGACCGTCGCTCCCCGAGCCGCTGGCCTTGTGGTCGGCCGTCGCAGCTTGCCCGCCGATATGCACTCGCGAGCCCGGTGCGGTGCTAGGAAGGCTGAATCGCCAAAACAATCGCACATGTCCCGCCTGATGAAACACTATGGTCGAGTACAGGTGATGCGGCGCGACGTTCTCACGATGCGGGAAGCATAGCCCGCGCGACGGGCAAAACCATTTCGCGCGGCCTCTTGGACTGAAGCCATTACGGATGTAAGCTGCACCGGCCAGATACTTCCCGGAAATGGAAGAGGGGCGGGAGAGGGTCACCAGCAATGCTTGGGATGGCGGATTTCGAAGTAGAGGGCGACCGGCTTGGCCGGGTGCAATCTCTGGTGCGGGCGTTCGGCTTGCTGGATACGCTGGCGAAACATGACGATGGGCTGACGCTCACGCAGGTTGCCGCGCTTGCAAAATTGCCGCGATCTACCGCGCACCGCCTGCTCACGACGATGGCAGCACTTCGCTACGTCGAGTTCGATCCTGCCAATAATTGTTGGATGATCGGCGTGCAGGCCTTTGCGCTTGGCTCGGCCTTTGTTCAGGTCCGCGACCTCGGCCGGCTGGGCCGCCCGATCATGCGGTCGATGATGGTCGAGGCGAACGAGATTGTGAATATCGCCGTGTCCGATACGGAGGGTGTTCGCTATGTCGGTCAGGTCCGGCCGATCGATCAACGCGCCAGCACCTGCCAGCCGGGGACGCATCTGCCGATGCATACAACTGCCTCGGGCAAGGTGTTGCTGGCGCATTGGAAGCCGACGGAACTCGATTCCTTCCTGCAGGGCCGACCGCTCGCCCGCCGGACCTATGCGAGCATCGTTGAGAAGAGCGCGCTCGTTCTGCAGCTCGATCAGATTCGCTCGCGCGGCTTCGCAATCGACGATCAGGAAAATTCCACCGGCATGCGCTGCGTCGCTGCGCCGGTATTTGACCGCAACAACCGGGTGCGAGCGTCGCTCTCCATTTCGGGCAGCATCACGCGCCTGCCCGATCAACGGCTCAATACGCTCGGTCACTCGCTAGCGGCCGCGGCCCGGCGGATGTCGGAGGATATAGGCGCGGTTCTGGCCGCTTAGCTTGTCTCCTTTAATGGCGCGCCGCGGGAGCGGCGATTCCCGCCTTGCTGCGTAGGGCCGCCATGTGCGGTCGACTTCGATCCTCATCCCGCAGAGCTCGCATATGTCACCGCAGGAAACGGAATGGATCGGCTGGAACGGCGGCAGTGCGCCGGTTGCCGGGGATGTGATGGTGGAGGTCAGCTTCCGCTACGGAAAGCGCGTCGTCCGAGCGCAGGGTGATTCGCTCCGCTGGTCGCATGATCTCTACGACGCCTATGGCGCCGACGATATCGTCGCCTATCGCATCATCGCCACCGGCTCCGGCTGAGCTTTACCTAGAAGCGGTAGAGCAGGAGACCGTAGCCCACACCGGCCTCGTCCTTGGTGGAGGCGAGCTGGAACGCCATGTACCGGCCGTCGGTGGATATGACGGGATTGGAGGCCTTCCATCCTTCATAGTCATTGAAGTTCGTCAGGCGCGTGAGATCCTTGCCGGTTCCGTCCAGCCTGAGTTTCCATATGTCGATATTGTGCGATCCGCGGCGGCCGCCGAGTTGCTCGACCTGACGATCGGCTTCGACGGCCGTATATTTGCCGTCCGGGAAAATGCCCTCGACCTCGTTATACGAATGGTCGTGCTGCGTCATGTTGGTCGCGATGCCGCTTTTGAGGTCCAGGCTCATCACGTCGGCATATTGGTCGTCTTGCGGCGGGATATCCTTCCGATTGTAGCAGACGAACGTCAGCTTGGTGTCATGGTCGTAGAAGTCCTGCGCCTCCGTGATGCAGTCTTCACGGTTGCTGACATAGACGGTCTTGCGCTCCGTCAGCCGCGGCACCGCTCCGGACAGGTCGACCTTCATGGTGATGATGCGCGACGCGTTCTTGGCCAAATCGGGATATTGATCAGGAAGTTCGGACACGGCAATCTGCATTCCCGTCTTCGATACGGCGGCGCCTTCGCTCATCTTCTCGCCGAGCCGGATGGGCTTCGAGCCGACAGCCTTGCTCAGATACCAGAGTTCATTGTCGCGCGTCCGGCTGGTGCGGATGTCGGTGAAATGCTCAGGCCCGATCAGAATGTAATCACCGTTGGACAGGTGCATGACGCGCAGGAACGCGCCGCCGGGAACATTGCAGGTGAGGCATCGGATCTTGCGGGTCGCCAGATCGATGACGAAGGCATCGCCGAAGCTCTTGGCCATGAAAGCGATTTGCTTGTTGTCGGGCGAGAAATCGGCCCGTTCGCCGAATTGGGTCAATTGCTGGACATTGGCGGGCAGGTGATCGAGCGGAGACCCGCTTTGGCGCTGCGCCAAGGTCGGCGTGGCCGCGACGGTAGCGAGCAAGAGCAAACCGAGCTTCGTCATTTCCATTCCTCTCATGCCTTAATCTCTCCTCGGAAGGGGCGGAATAGTTTCCGACCCTCCCGCTATCTCTCACGCAGGCAGACGACCTCCTGTCCGCTTCCAAACCGCAAAATACGGCTGGTTCGATAGCTCCGCGTCGAATGCCGGATGAAAGACAGGGGCGGCTTCGCCACCGTGCAAGACGAAATAATATTGAAGCGGATAGGGTGACGCTGTGTATTCACGCGGGATGGCAGCGCGGAAGCGGCTGCCATCGCGGCTCATCGCCAAACTACGCCAGCGCTCGCCATGGTTGACGTGGCGATACCAGAGTTCGGCGCCGCGCACCGGGGCTTGCGTGTCCAGCTCGAGCGCCAACTCGGCGCCGGGAACGAACGCCGTTGCCGGGCTATGGCCGCAGCGCGCTTGCCAACGCGGTCGGCTCGATGTCACCGCCGCCACCGCGGCGCGGACGACCGGGTCTGGCAGCGGCTTGTCGCCCGGGCGGTTCCCGACCGCGACCGCCATCGCCGCCAGGTCCTGGTCGATCATCGGTAGCCGGTCGATCCAATGCCCGCGCGAGACGGCGGGTTCGCCATAGCCAATATCGGCGACATAGACAGTGCGCGCGCGCTCAGCCATCGCCGCCCAGGCGGCGCGGGCCGCGCGGTAGCGCTCCACCGCCTGGTAACCTGCGTCCGGATCTCCGGTGCGCAGGAATATCTCATAGAGCATTGCGGCGCGGAACCGGCCCGCGAAGAAGCGGCCCAGCCCCACTTGAATGCGGATGTCCTCCTCCCACCGGCGGAATTCCATCGTCGCCGGGCCGCGCCGTCGGGCGATCGCGTCGGCCAGTGCCTTCTCGGCCTCGCCAGACCAACTTTCCATCCATGCCGCGACCTCGGCCGGCGTATAACGCGGGTCGCGCACGCCGCCGATCAGTTCACCGACATAGTCCGCGATCGACGAGAAAAGCTGGGGATCGAGTGCGCTCACCGTCGCTGCGCACCAGGGGCGGGGCGTGTCACGGTAAACCGCCGGCTCGCTGCCCGGCACGATCGGCAGATTGGTGAAATTCTCGAACCAGCTCTGTCGATTGGACGCGGTGGAGAGGTGGGCGCTGGTCAACAGCAGCAGGATTCGGCTGACATGTGCCATCGCGACTTCCAACGCGGGCGCTGCAGGTCCGAACTGCGCTGCAAGATATCGCCGTGCACTTTCGGGTTCGGCATCGGGCGCGTAGAGCGCGCGGCCCCACAGCCGATAGGCGTAGGCAAACTTCGCCCAGTCGTTGGGCCCCGGATCGAGGGCGGCGTTCAAATAGGCGCATCGCCCGCCCGGATGGCCCGAGCCATTGCGGCCTTTGAACGTCAGCGGCTCGCAGATTTCGAGTCCGGCGGCACCGCAGAAGGCGGCGGTGCGGCCGTAAGCGGCAGCGTGGGCGGGATCGCCGTTCATCAGATGGCGTTGCGTGCCGGGCCAGCGCCTGAAGAGGATGTCGTACTTGCGGTCCTCACGAATGAGGTCGGCATAGCCGTAGCGGGTGAAGCGCCGATCACCGTTGCTCACGGCGAACGTGCCCGTCTCCATACGATCCGCGCGCGGAATCTCCATCTCGCGGATGTCGGCCTGATGATAGCCGAGCGATTGATGCTCTGCCGAATATTTGGGGCTGACCTTGACGGGCTTTCCGGTCTTGGCCGCCATATCGATCATGATGTCGTTGATGCCCTTGGCATGCATATCGATCTCAATCGGCCGCGGGCAGGCGGTAATGGCCTCGAACACCGTCCGCCAGAAATCGTAGCTTCCCTCCGGAACGCCGCTTTCGCCATGCACCCGCATGGAGAGGCCGGTGATGTCCGGGCATGCCTGCAGGAGCAGCGCCAGCGCGTCGCGACAGTAGCGGGCGTGGTTGCTGGGCGTGAGACCAGTAATGTGGTGACGCGCGCGCGGACTTTCAGTCCATTGGTAGGCATGCGTCCAGATGCCCAGCTGGAAGTCCAGCCCACGTCTGGCCGCCTCCGACGAGGCGAACTGAAGCATCTCCAGGTTGCGCTCGCGCTCCCCCGGTTCGATCGGCACGACCTGCACGTCGTAGCCGGGAACCGTCACCAGATAGGGGTAAGGGAAATGGAAGTAATCCTCCGTCACCCCCGACGGGAAATCATATTGGAAGCCGAATGCGAGCTGCAGCCGATTGAAGCGGCTCGCAGCGAGAAGGTCCAGGTAACCCGACCAATAGGCTTTGTCGTAATACCAGGGCTTGTCCTCGATATCGCTGCAGAAGGCGCGCAATATGCTGCGGACCCCGGCCGCCGGTTCCTCGGTGATCGGCGCTCGGGGAGTCAGCGCAGCCAGCGGGTCGGACCCTTCGGCCACGCGCTCGGCCAGTTCGATCAGCCCATAGCTCAGGCCGCGCGCGCCGCCCGATCTCACGACCGTCTGACGCCCTCGCGCGGCGATCGAGACGCTTTCCGGACCGAGGGCGGCTACATGCTGGACCGCGATCACGCGGGCGGCGCCGGCCGGACTTCCCCCGGTGGAGACAGAGAAGCCCTTGGATCCGAGGGCGGCGCTCAACCGCTCGAGCGCCCAGGCAACTGGCGGACTGGCAACGGCGGGATCGAGCGTGATGGCGACTTTGCCCAAGCGCCGGGCGGACGCTGCCCGCCCCGGCAGTGCCACGCCCGTCGCGCCGATCGCGGTCAAGAACTGGCGCCGGCCGAGCCCCGGCGTATTTTTATCGACCATTGCAGTGCCCTTCATGGTCTGTTCGTCGCTGGCGGGGCCGCGGTCGTGCGCAGCCCCGCCCGAGAGCGGATATCCGCTTACCAGCGATAGCGGGCGCCCAGGCCGTAGACCCGGCCGATATTGTCGTAGTAGCTCGACGAGTTGGGCAGCGCCTTGATGATGGCATTGTCGGCGATGAAGGGCGGATCCTTGTCCAGCAGGTTGTTGATCTTGCCGTAGATCTCGAAATGATCGTTGATCCGATATTGCGCCGAAATGTCGACGTAGGCCTGCGCCTTCCAATGGTAAGGCGAGATGTCGGCCGCCGTCGGGTAGGTCGCCGAATAGCGGCCCGCGCCGACCACCGTGACCAGCGAGCGCAACGTGAGCCGGCCGAGATCGTAGGTGATGGTGTTGGATGCGCGCCAGCGCGGCGTGGCATTGGTGCCGGTCAGGAAACCAGCATTTTCCTGCACCGCGGCGTTGACCACCGTCTTGACGTGTTGAACGTACGAGACGAGCGAGCCCAGTACCAGCGAACCCGGAACGCCCATATCGGCGAGAGGCACGGCATAGCGCGCTTCGAAGTCGATGCCGTTGACCTTCAGCACCTGCGCGTTGAAGGACAGCGCCTGAACAACCGTGATCTTGCCGGTGACCGGATCGCGGGTGATCGCGCCGCAGAAAACGTCCTGACTACGCAGGTAGCAATTGTTGACCACGTCCTGGATCGAGAAGGCCGTGATCGCATTGTCCATGTTGATCCGATAAACATCCGCCGAGAAGCGGAAGCCCGGGAAGAAGGCTGGCGACAGCACCACGCCGTAGGTCAGTGTCTTGGCCTTTTCCGGCTGTAGGTCGCGATTGCCGCCGGTGATCGTCAGCACCGTAACCGACTGATTTTGGTTCGGTCCGGGCTGGCGGTCGATGACGGACGCGCCGTTGTTGGTGACCGGCGTGCTGAATAGCTCGTTGACGCTCGGCGCACGGAAGTCGTGGCTGTAGGTAGCGCGGAAGCGGATCGAGTCGTTCACCTCGTAGTTGGCGCCGACCTTCCATACCGTGGCCGTGCCGCTGTTCTGATAATCGGCGACGCGGATTGCGGTATCGATCTCGAACTTCTTCATGAGCGCGAAGTTGGGAATTGTCAGCGGAATAACGGCCTCGGCATAGCCCTCGCGCACCCAGTTGCTGCCGTGGAACGGCGTGCCGCTCGCCTGGCGCCAGCCCGTGATCGCCGAGATAGGATCGGAGGTCTGGCGGATGCCGTCGCGGCGATATTCCGCGCCGGTGGCGAATGAGACGGGGCCTGCCCAAGTGTTGAACAGATCGCCGCGCAGGTTGCCGCCCGCATTATACTGATCGAGTATCGTGTGCGTCCACGACGTACCGAGATAATATGCCTTGCCGGCATCACTGATCGTGTTGGGGCCGAACAGGTTGATCGGGACGCAGCCGTTGGATGGATTGGCGATCGTGGACCGGCAAATCGGCGCACCCACCGCCACGCCGGGGACGCCACCGACCGCGGGGTTGGCGATCGCGTCGACGGCCGCAAGGAAGCGGCTTTGCACGCGATTGTTCTGTGCGGAAGAGTCGTAGGTCGCACGAGTATAGGCAAAGTGTGTATCCCACTTCCAGCCTTCGAGGAAGGACAGCTGGCCTTCCGCACCGGTCAGTAAGCGAAGATATTGCGACTTGGCGGTGTTGCGGGTGAACCCGTCCTCGATGTTGATACGGCCGAGTGTGAAGGTGGGCGTGGTGCCCAGCGCCGTCCGGATCTGGGCCGGCAGGAAGTAATTCTCGCGGCGGATGACGAGATCGCCGTTATTATAATTCGGGACGTTGGTCTGGATTTCCTTGTCATAGGAATAGAGAACCGACGCGTAGATCGAGCTGGTCTCGCCGATGTCATAGGACAGGCGGCTATAGCCGGTATAGCGATCGGCCTTCGGACGGATGACGCCGCCTCCGATTTCCCAACTGCGGACGCCGTCGCCGCCCTGACAATAGACGTTGCCGCCGCAATAGGCGCCGTAGTTGAACGGCGCGGTCACACCGTTGCCCAGGAACTGAGTACCGGCCACGCCATTCGCCCGGTTGCCGGCAAGAGGGCCGCTCGTGATCACGCCGCCGAATGTCATCTGCGCCATCGCGCCACCCGGGCCGATGATCTGGCCCGCCTGACCGGCGGCGATATTCGCGGCGGTGTTCTGATAGCGCGTGTAGCCCTCTCTGCCCCAGTCGCGATCGCGAATGCGGATGATATTCGGCTGGCGGAAATAACTACCGGCCACGACGAAATGCAGCCGGTCGTTGAGGAAATTGTGGCCCCAGGAGGCGCTGATGCTCTTCTGCCGGTCGTCGCCAGTTTGCCCGATCGTGCCCTGAACGTCGATCTTGCCACCGGTCATCGATGAGATCAGGCCGATGTTGACGACGCCGGTGATCGCGTCCGAACCGTAGGCCGAGGACGCGCCGCCGGTCACAACCTCGACGCGGTTGATGAGTGCGGCCGGCAGGATGTTGGCGTTCACGCCACCCGGGATCGGGCTGGTATCCACCAGTCGCAGTCCATCGAGCAGCACCAACGTGCGATTGGAACCGATACCGCGCAGGTCGAACAAGGATTGACCCGCGTTGGACGAATTGTTGCTGTTCTGGTTGGGCCGCATCGAGGGGATTTCGGCGATGATGTCGGTGACGGTCAGCGCCGCCTTGGCCTCCAGCTGCTTGACGGAGATAGCGGTGGTCGGCGTCGGTGTTTCGAAACCCCGGCGGCTGATGCGGCTGCCGGTAACGATGACGTCATTGGCATTGGTTTCCGCGACGGCGGCGTCCTGCCCGGTAGGCGAGGTGTCTGGCGCCTGCGTCTGCGGCGCCGGGTCGGCGGGGCTCTGTACCGGCGCAGGCGCCTGTGCCGCCGCGCCGCTCGGCGCCCAGCCTGCCGCCACCAACGGCAACAGGCTCACTCCGAGTAGGTGCAGCTTCCCCTTGCCTCTAACCATGACCCTCTCCCCATATTTTCTGGCTCGATTGCGAGCCGTTCTCGTTTGTCGAAGCTCTGCGATAGTCGAGGGCCATGGTGCGCTCGCTACTTTCGAGGACACCAAGACCACTGAAGGTATTCATTGAATTCGTATCTTTTCAGTAAGGGAGAGGCTCGGGCCTCGCCACCCAATGGCTGGCTCATTTTCACGATGCGGGACGGGTGGAGCACGAAGGGGAATTCGCAACCCGCGTGATACAAGTGGCGGGACGGCTGAGCCGCGCCGCAACATATCAACGACACTGTGGTTTCGCGGCAGCCTCGACTCGGCTATTCATAAAACTGCTTGGGCGCGCCGCACCAGGCAGAGGCATACGGCGCAATGCCGACCCGAAGCATAAGCGGGATCGAGCCGGCTTCCAAACCCGCTCGATAAGGCGCCTGGCTTAGGCGAAATCGATCGCGACGACCTCATGGACCTGGATAGAGGGCACCTCCACAACCAGTCTCGATCCCTCCCGCCGCGATTGTACGTCGATATTCGCTTCCAGTAGGCGGACGCGCTTCACCGCAGCGCTGGCCGGCAAGGCAAGGCTGACTGTGAACGGCCCCACGGGCAGAAGATCGCGCATGAAGCCTTTCATCGCCATCGGATTGGTAAGGTTCACCAAATGTGCCGTGGCCGAATTGCCCTGCCGCCAGAAACTGACGTCGACCATCGCCGCGTCGGTCCCGGTGACGACCATCGGCTGCTCCTCTCCCGCTGCCCAGGCGACCGCGTTGCGCAGCACGAACAGGTGATCCCGGCTCGAAAGCTCCCAGAAGGTGCGATCGAGGTCGGTTGGGAAATAGACGACGCGACCCTTGCCGAACGTACGTGCGTAAACCATCGGTTGCCCGCTATCTCGCACGCCGGTGAACACCTTCTCCATGGGAAGGTCGGGGTAGCTCGGCACGATCGTCAGCGCTGCCTTCGCCAGGTTTTTGTGCGGTGTGACATGCACCAGCTTTGTACCGGAAACGATGCGGGGGGTGTCGTCCAGTCCAAGGGTAAGGGGATGCGGCCCGTGAATCGCGATGTAGGAATTCTGCACCCGCTCATCGACTTTGCCGGCGAAATCGCAGCCGAACAGGTCGGCTAGGCCGAAATTGGCCCGCCGCTCGCCCCACTCGTTATAAAGCGAGGTCTCGTGCGTGGCGACGATCGCGCCGCCGCGCGACACGTAGCTGCGAAGTTGTGCGCATTGCGCGTCGGAAAGCGCCGCCGCGTTGGGAAGGACGATCACGCGATAGCGGTCGATATATTCCGGATCGAGCTGACGTTCGTCCACGATGTTGAACGGGACACGGGATTCAACCAGCGCCTGGTAGAAGCCGTTGCCTGCGTCGTCAGCGTTTCCATGGAGGGACTGAGCATCCATGGGCCCGGCCGCGCCGGTGTCGGCGCGCGAAGCCGGCACATAATAGGTCGCGGTCTGGGTCGATTGCAGCATGGCGACGCGCGCGAGATTGTCCGTATTGCGGAAATAATCCTCGTTCCTTGCCAGCCAGACATAGGTTTTCTCGACCGGCGCGACCCAGCGCTTGTCGAACACCTCCGCCTTGAACTTGGTCATCCACGGGCGGAAGCCATGCGCCAGCCCGTCATGGAGATAGGCGGTGATTTCCGCGGGCGATTGTACGGAATCCATGAATCGATACGGAGTCGAGGTCTCGCCGGCCGCAAAGATGCCGGTCACCGGCCGGTCCTGCATCAGGCAATACGCTTCCTTGGCGCTACGCCCGTTCAGCCACGCCGCATTCTGGCCGCTGCGCCCCTGCCGGTCCGCATAGATCGAGCGGATGGTCTGCCGCAGGCGCTTGGGATCGAGCCGGCCCCACGTGCCGGGGGTGAAAAAGGCGTCGGGATTGATCGCGCTGACGGTGTCGCCCCACAGCTTCAGCTGGGCGTAGCGCTTGTTATTGTCCCACTCGAAATAGGCACGCACCACCGGATTGCGCGGGTCGGCGAGCGAGGCGGGCAATTCCTGCCCGCTCGCACGCTTGAAATCACTATGGCACACGTTGCAGTGGCAGAGACCCGCACTGCCCGCCCAGCGATTGCCGAAGATGCCGTCCACCGGATAGCTGCTGACGATCTCTTTCAGGATCTGGGGCATCCACTCGAACGTCACCGGCCCGTTGGGACAGGTGAGATAGAGCGAAGGGTCGGTGGGGTGCCGCTTGGGGGTCCCGTCAGCATTGCGCGCGATCCAATCGGGCCGGGCGGCGAGGGCGTCGGCGTGAAGCGCGTGCGGATCGACACGACCCAGCACGCGGATGCCCATCGCCTTGCAGTCGTGGGCAAGCTCGCCGAACATGTCACCGTTGCCGAGGTACGGCGTACGATAGTGGAAGGGCACCTTTGTCGGGTAGAAGGCCGTCACCCCACCCGCGCTCAGGCAAACGCCCTGCGTCTTTGTGCGGCGCAGGAAATCGAGCCAGAATGCCTTGTCGTACCGGCCGGGATCGTCGTCGGTGGCGCAGATCTGGATCCAGCGCATCGGCTCCCACTCCCATCCCCGCCTCGACGGGGCCGCTTGGGCGAAAGCACCTGGCGCAGCGGCGGCAACAGAGGCGATCCCGAACGCTGCGGTCACCTTCATCAGCGTACGTCGATCGAGACCGGTATCCTGCGCGTTCATGCTGCTTGCCCCTCCTAACCTTCGAATGTTCTCGCACCGGCTTGGCCGACCAAGGCTCCAGGCGCCCGAGACTGGGTTCAGATGTTCAGTGTTTCCTTTGGCAGGTTAGTCCACCGCGTTTCCGGCGCGGCGGGATCGAACTGCAGGGTGCCGGGCTGCCAGCGCCTGGCGATGACGATGTCCTGCTCTGCCTCGGCCGTCAGCGCGGTCACGTCGACGAACCCGATTCGGTTGAGGAAGTTGGGAAGGTAGTTGCGGTCGCGCACCGAGGCATAGCGGCGCCAGGCGTCGCGGGCGTCTTCGAGATGGCGGACGGCGTCCGCCTGAAGGTTTTTGCGGCGGTTTTCGTCATAGAGCGCCAGCGCGCAAGCACCGCGGATCTTGTCGGCATAATAGCGGCCGAGATGCGCCATCGCCTCATAATCGTCGATCGTCTGGGCCAGCTCGCGGTTGGCGCCGGCACCCGACTGGCGCAGCTCGCCGACTAGCCTAAGCCCGGTATCCGACCATCCTTCCAGCGCACTGGCGCAATCGAGCGGCGAGATCCGCCCGAGCGGTATCTTCTTGCCCAGCTTGTAGCGCCATCGCCGGATCGACAGGATATTGCTGCCGGGCATCGATGCGCCGTTCATGAAATCGGCGACCGTGTAGAAGGCGGTGCTCTGCTTCTTTCGATCGAGATGGACGCAGGCCTCCGGCAGCCATTCGAGATCGATGTCCTTCCAGAAAAAGCGCGTCGTCTGCGGCACAATCTTGGAGGTGACGCTGGACGCGGCATAGAGCTTGGCCGCGTCGACCTGTGGAAAACGCGCGCGCAGCAACGCCTCGAAATAGGCGTTGGGCAGCGTCGGATCGTAAGCCAGCTGACCCCACATCTTGAACGAATACCATTGCTTCTGCATCACCAGCGGACGCTGCGCGCCCAGCTCCTGGTTGGCGGTCGCGCGATCCAAAAAGTCGCGTCCCCAGCAGAAGCCATCCGGCCCGATATAGAAGCCGACCAGCCGGTCGCTGGGCGGCATGTTCAAGACATAGTCCCGCGCGAAGTCGGGATCGCCCCAGCGGAAGGAATAAATGTCGTCGTTGCGAACGGTCAGCCACGTCTTCAGCTCGGGCGTGACGTAGGAGGCCGCCTCGGCGAGGAAGGGCGGGTTCACCGACGAGTACATGTGGGCGACGGAATATTTGTAGCTGAACGTGAAGCTGTGCGGCCAGCCCGGATACCGGCTCCAGTTTCGTTCGATCTCGCCGCCATCGGTCTCGTGGAAGCGATGGATCAGTTTGAATTCGCGGCCGGGCTGAGCGTGCAATGCGTCGCGAACGCCTTCGCCATAGGTCTGCCAGAGCCACTGCTCCTGGGTGATCTTGGGATTGTCGCCGGGCAAATTCTCCCCCGCCGTGATGCCGATGCCGGCAAGCAGCGGATAGGTCCGCACCATCTCGCGCACGCTGGCGCGAGTATAGGCGATGGTTTTCTGGTTCGTGATCTCGTCGGTGAGGCCGTATTTGCCTTCCGCACCATAAATGAAGATGTTCCAGGTGATGATGTAGATTTCGATGCCGCGGTCGGCGGCCATTTGCATCACGGTGCGCCAAAAGGCGATTTTCTGGTCGATCGAGAGCTTGCGCAGCACCTCGTGATTGGCGCGATAGCGCGGCGGGATCGCGTCCCTGCCACGTTCATTGAAGACGCTGGGACCGAGCGGCTCCCTGCTGCGCCAGACGTCGGCCAAGGCGACATCCGGATATTCCGGAACTTTCACCATCGAGGGGAAGGGGTGCAGGTTCCACAGCGACAGCACGTTGTACCGATCGCGCGCCATCTCGTCCAAATAGGTGGTCCAGAATTCGAGGGTCCAGACCTCCGGAATATTGGCCCGCGCGCTTGTGCTGCCGTCGGAATAGCTGGGCGTGCGCAGGTCGAGCGGGATGTTGAACTTGATACCGCGCTTGGCGACGTGCGGCTTGTGAAGGCGATCGTCGGCGAGCGTGGCCATACCTTCCGGCCCCATGCGCAGCGCATCGGCGACATCCAGCCCGCCATACATGGCACCGGTCGCGTCGCCTGCGACGATCGTCAGCTGCGCAGGCGATCCCCTGAAGCGATAGCTCTGCGCGCCGAGAGAGGCATCAATCGTGTAGCGTATCGTGGGCGCGGGGCTCGACGCTCCGGCCGCTGCTGCGGCAATCTCCCGATTGGCGAAGTCGATCGGCGGGGAAGGTTGCTGCCCGCGGGTGCGCGGCACTGCCTGGGTGACAGCGGCAAGCTGCGACACGGCCCCCGCGACGCCCGCCGAAACCAGCAACTGACGTCGGTTTAGTCCGCCCTCCGTTTCCATGCGTCGCTCTCCTGTTTCGCGCCTTATCGGCTTGCTTGCATGGACCACGGTCTACGAGCGGGTTGCAACTGGATCGGTTCGCTTTCCCACCTGATGGACATGCGGAACGGCCACGCACGCGGCCGGGAGGCTCGGGCGGAAATCAGCCGACTTCGTGATCCGCCAGCGCCTCCAGCGCGCGCACCATGGCGGAATGGTCCTGATCGCCTCCACCACGCGCGACGACCGCGCTGAACAATTGCTGTGCCGCTGCGGTGTTAGGCAGGGCGATCCCGAGCTCGCGTGCCCCGTTCAGCGCCAGATTAAGATCCTTCTGATGCAGCCGGATACGGAAACCGGGATCGAACGTGCGCTTGATCATGCGTTCGCCATGCACTTCGAGCACGCGCGAGGCGGCGAAACCTCCCATAAGGGCCGCACGTACTCTGGCTGGATCGGCCCCGGCTTTGGCGGCATAAACCAAGGCTTCGGCCACCGCCTCGATGTTCAGCGCAACGATGATCTGGTTGGCAACCTTCGTCGTCTGACCGGCACCGACTTCACCAACATGGGTGATGTTCTTGCCCAGCAGCTCAAACAGCGGCTTCACGCGCTGGAATACGGCCTCATCGGCGCCAACCATGATCGTCAGCGCGGCGTTCCTTGCGCCGACCTCGCCGCCCGATACCGGGGCATCGACATAGTCGCAGCCGCCCACATTGACCCGCTCGGCAAAGCGTTTGGTCGCGATCGGATCGATCGAGCTCATATCGATCACGGTCTTGCCGGCGGAAAGCCCGGCGCAGACGCCATTCCCGCCGAACAGGGCATTCTCCACGTCCGGCGTATCCGGCACCATCAGGATGACGAGGTCGGCCTGTTCCGCCACCTCGCGGAGCGATGTGCATTCGACCGCGCCGCCATCCAGCAATTCTGCCGGCAGTGGTGAGCGATGGCGAACGAGGAACAAGTCATGCCCAGCCCCCTGCAGATGGCCCGCCATCGGCCGCCCCATTATTCCTACGCCGACGAAACCGATCTTCATTGGCTCTGACCCTTCAGGTAAGGTTTGGTCCAGCCGAGACCGTCCTGGGTCTGCGCGGCAGGCTTGTATTCGCAGCCGACATAGCCGTCGTAGCCGAGCCGATCGATGTGCTCGAGCAGCCAGGAATAGTTGATTTCGCCGGTGCCGGGTTCACCCCGGCCGGGATTGTCCGCCAGCTGGATATGGCCGATCGAGGGCAGGAGCCGCTCGATCGTGCGCGCCAGATCGCCCTCCATGATCTGCATGTGGTAGATATCGTATTGCAGCTTCACGTTGGGGGCGCCCGCCTCGCGAATGATGTCGAGCACCGGCGCGGTCGTATCGTAGAAATAGCCCGGCACGTCGACGCGGGTGTTGATCGGTTCCAGCAGAATATCGATCTTGTCGCCCACGACGAGATTGGCGGCGTAGCGGATATTGTCGATCAGTGTCCGCCGCGACTCCTCCCCAGCCGGCGCCTTGCCGGCCATGAGGTGAAGGCGCGGGCAGGCGAGTATGCGCGCATAGTCCAGCGCCTTTTGAGCGCCGGCGCGGAATTCATCCACGCGATCGGGCAGCGCACCGATGCCGCGCTCGCCGCCCGCCCAATCCCCCGCGGGGATGTTGAACAGCACCATAGCCAGGCCGTGCCGACGGAGGTGGTCGGCCACCTCAGCTGCGGGCACCTCGTAGGGGAACATCATCTCCACGGCGGTAAAGCCCGCGTCCGCGGCAAGCGCGAATCGTTCTAGAAACGGCGCTTCGGTAAACATCATCGATAGGTTTGCGGCGAGCTTTACCATGGAGCCTCGATCAGGTGAGCGGTGAGCGGCACGGGCAGCCGGGGTGTAGGTCTGAGGCCAGATCATCCGCCCCGCCCGGCACCCTATTATCCGGTGGTGCTACAAAGAGTGTGGGAACAGGCAAGCCTGAAGCGAGCGCGTTCCCATATCCCGGAAACGGCGCGGGCCCGTGGGCCGGTGGAGCAAGATACCATGACGGGATGTCAGCAGCGAAGGCGCTAGCCTTTGGCAGAAATGGTCGGGGAGACAGGATTCGAACCTGCGGCCCCCTGGTCCCAAACCAGGTGCGCTACCAGACTGCGCCACTCCCCGACGCTCAGGAGCCCGATCGGATCAGGCGGAGCGTTGCTCGCCTGAAGCGTGAATCGGGTTCTCGTGATGCGGTCCGCTTAGCCCAGCAAATCCATTAGTGAAAGTCGCGACTGGGCGGCAGCACCCGCACGTTGCGCGGATGGCTGCCCCGCGGGACGGCGTGGCGCGGGAGCTGGGGGTGCTCGAACACGTCGGCGCGGCTCAATGTAGTGCGGGTCGGATGGTCTTCCGACAGGCGTTCGAGTTCGTGCGTACGGTCGACGACATGCGCCCCCATCAGGTGGACGACACCTTCCGGGCTCTTCTGGATTACGCCACGCACCTCCATCAGCCGCGAGGCCATCACCGCGCGGCGATATTTCTCGAAGTCGCGTGCCCACAGCAGGATATTGGCGACGCCACTCTCATCCTCCAGCGTGACGAAGATCGCCTTGCCCTCGCCCGGGCGCTGGCGGACCAGCACCACGCCCGCGACCTTGCCGCGCGTGCCGTCCTTGGCGTCGCGCATCTGCTGCGCGCTGAGCACGCCCTCGGCGGCAAACAGAGGGCGCAGGAAGGACATGGGGTGCGCCTTCAGCGACAGGCGCGTCATCTGGTAATCGGCGGCGACATGCTCGCTCAACGGCATGACGGGCAGTTGTGCATCCTCCTCATTCCCCAATTCGCGCGCGTCGGCGGCGGCGAACAAGGGTAGGGCCTCGCTCGGCGTCCGCCGCACCTCCCACAAGGCTTCGCGACGATCATAGCCGTAGGAACGGAAAGCGTCGGCATCGGCGAGCAGGCGCAGCGCGCGCGACGGCAAACGGGCGGCGCGGGCGAGCGCTTCAATCCGTTGCGCGCTGGTACGGTTCTTTTCGGGGAGCGTTGGCCGGCAATCCATGATCGCCCTGGCCCAATCCTCCTTGAAACCGTCGATCTGGCGAAACCCCAACCGCACCGCGTACTGACCATGGTCTGGCTCGAGGAGGTTGTCCCAGTCGCTGGAGGAAACATCGATCTCGCGCACGTCGACTTCATTCTCCCGCGCGTCGCCGACAATCTGCGCGGGTGCGTAGAAGCCCATTGGCTGCGAATTGAGCAGGGCAGCGCAGAAAGCGGCTGGATAATGTTTCTTGATGAAAGCCGAGGCATAGACCAGCAAGGCGAAGCTCAGCGCATGGCTTTCCGGGAAACCGTAGCTGCCAAAGCCTTCGATCTGGCGGTAGCAACGTTCGGCAAAATCACGCTGGTATCCACGCCGGGTCATGCCATCGACCATTTTTTCGCGGAAATTATGCATGCCGCCAACATGACGGAATGTGGCCATGGCGCGCCGTAACTGATTGGCTTCCTCCGGCGTGAACTCGGCGGCAGTGATGGCGAGCTTCATTGCCTGTTCCTGGAAAAGCGGCACACCATATGTCCTTCCGAGCAGCTCGCGCAGCTCATCGGCAGGGCCATGCGCTGGATCGGGCGAGGGGAATTCAGCTTTTTCCAGCCCGGCTCGCCGGCGCAGATAAGGGTGGACCATGTCGCCCTGGATCGGGCCGGGCCGCACGATCGCGACCTGCACCACCAGATCGTAAAATTCCTTCGGCATCAGCCGCGGCAGCATATTCATCTGAGCCCGACTTTCGACCTGGAAGACGCCGATACTGTCGCCTTTCTGGAGCATCTTATAAGTGGCCGGATCCTCAGGCGGCAGGGAGGCGAGCGTATAATCGGGGCCGTCACTGGCGTGGATCAGGTTGAACGCCTTGCTCAAGCAGGTCAGCATGCCAAGCGCGAGGACATCGACCTTCATCAGGCCAAGCGCGTCGATATCGTCCTTGTCCCATTCGATGAAGGTGCGATCCGCCATCGCGGCGTGATGGATCGGTACCGTCTCATCCAGCCGATATTCGGTCAGGACATAGCCGCCGACATGCTGCGAGAGATGGCGTGGGAAGGGGGCGTCAAGCAGGCGGCCGACGAAATGGTGGAGCCGCTCAATCTCCGGATTGTCGAGGCTGAAGCCGGTCTCGTGGAAGCGCGCCTGCTCCATCTTGTTGGAAAAGCTGCCCCACACTGTGCTGACCAGCCGGGTGGTGACGTCCTCGGTTAAACCCAGCGCTTTGCCGACCTCGCGCACGGCCGAGCGCGAACGATAATGGATGACGGTAGCGACGATGCCGGCGCGATGGCGGCCATAGCGCCGGTAGATATATTGCATCACCTCTTCGCGCCGCTCATGCTCGAAATCGACGTCGATATCGGGCGGCTCGGCGCGCTCGGCGGACAGGAAGCGAGAGAAGAGCAGATTATGCTCGGCCGGATCGATTGAGGTTATGCCGAGCAGATAACAGACCATCGAATTGGCGGCCGAGCCGCGCCCCTGGCACAGGATCGGAGGTTTCTGACGCCGGGCGAAGCGCACCAGATCGTGGACCGTCAGGAAATAATAAGGGATGTCCTGCTTCTCGATTAGCGAGAACTCTTCCTGGAGCATCGTGCGAACCTTGGAGGGCAGGCCCTCCGGCCATTTCTTGCCCGCGGCCTTGCCGACCAGCCGCTTGAGCCACCGTATCGGCTTCCAGCCGGGCGGTACCGGCTCGTGCGGATATTCGTAACGCAGATCCTTCAGGTCGAAGCGGATGCGCGCGTGGAAGCGTGAGGTTTCCGTGATCGCTTCGGGATGATTGCGGAACAACCGCGCCATCTCGGCAGGGTCTTTGAGGTGGCGCTCGGCATTGGCTTCAAACTTCTTGCCACCTTCATTCACGCTAATCCCAAGCCGGATCGCGGTGAGCACGTCCTGCAGGGGACGATCTTCGGGCGTGGCGTAGAGCGCATCGTTGATCGCGAGCAAAGGTACCTGCGCGGTGCGAGCGAGCTTTGCCAATTTGGCAAGACCGCGGTGATCGGAGCCGGAACGGCGCATCGCTGCGCCCAACCACACCCGATCGAAGGCCACGGTGCGCAGGGTGGCGAGCGTCCGGGTCAGGGCGTCCCGACTTTCCGTCGGACCACGGGCGGGGAAAGCGATAACATTGTCATTATTAGCCGTTCCCCGGCGAAGGCCGGGGTCCGGCTCTGCCAAGGGAGCGACCAAAGCCGCGCCCGCGCTGCCGCGCGGATTTGCTGACGGGGCTGGACCCCGGCCTTCGACAGGGAACGGGAAAATGGAGCTTTCGTCGCGAACATCAGGAGGCAGTTGAGTCTGCTTGTCCAGCCTGCGGGCCATCCCTTCGCCTTCGCGGCGTGTGCTTTCCGGGAGGACGATCAGCAGCAGATCACCCAAATGTTCGAGCAGGTCGCCCAAGGACAATACGCAATCGCCCTTGTCGGCGCGCATATTACCGGTGGAGAGCAAGCGGCACAGCCGGCCCCAACCATAGCGGGTCTCGGGATAGGCGATGATGTCGGGGGTGCCGTCGGCGAAGATCAGCCGCGTACCGGTGACGAGCTTGAAATCGCGCAGTGTTGCGTCGTGCGGGAGTTTTTTCCGGTTATCCTTGAGCGCCTGCCACACGCGCACCACGCCCGCGACCGTATTGCGATCGGCGATACCTAGTCCGCTATGCCCCAGTTCCAGCGCGCGGGCGAGCATGTCGCTGCCGTGGCTTGCGCCATATAGGAACGAGAAATTGCTGGCCGCCGCCAGCTCGACATAGGCCGCCGTGCTCATGCGAACAGGCCGTGGATATACCAGCCCGGTTGTTCGCCCGCGCCGCCGGACGCATGCAGGCCGTGGCGGAACAACCAGAATCGGTGACCGTCGGCATCTTCGACCCGGTAATAATCGCGCGGCCGGCCGGCACGGTCGCGGCGGCGCCACCATTCGGCGGCGATCCGTTCCGGGCCTTCCCAGCGCGCGATCGCATAGGTCTGGCCGCGCCAGGTAAAGCGCTTAGGGGGGCCGTCCGGCACTTCCGATACCACCGCGCCGACCGACTGCGGCGGATCGAGCAAGCGCAGTGGGCGCAGCGGTGGCTCGTCGGCGGGCGGGGCTTCCCAGGCATGTGACGAAGCCGGCGCACACGGGGCCGAGGCGCATTCGGGGATGTGGCTATTCTCCAGCCGCGCGCGATAGATGCGTCGCGCCCCGAGGCGGACGGACAGGCGATCGACCAGTTCGGCCATCTTCTCGTCGTGGCGGGCGGGGGCGGTATAATTGTCCTGGCGCGCCGCCAGCGGCTCGGTGGCGGGCACGTCGAGCCGGATCAGATCGAAGCCGAAACCAGGGTCGATCGGATCGGCTAGTGCATCGATCCGCTCGCGGAACAGGCGGCCGAGCAAAGCGGGATCGCGCGTCGGCTGGCCGGTGGCGATCTCGACCATGGCGATGGCCCCGTCGCTGCGGAACAAGCGCGCGATGAAGCGTCGTCCGCCCTGATGGCGTTCGAGCAGGACGGTAGCGATCTCGTTGCCGAGTTCCTCCAGACAGGCGAGCGCATCCTCGACCCGTGCGATCGGCTCGGCGAAGCGGCGCAGCGCGAACACCGGCGGCAAGGGCCGTTCGGGCGTGATGTGGCGATCCTGCTCGCCAAGCAGGCGGGCGAGGCGGATGGCCAGATCGCCGAACCGCGCCGCCAGCATCCGGCGCGGCCGGGAGGCGAGCGCGCCGATCGTCTTCAGCCCGGCGCGGCGTAGCGCGAGCGTCACCGCCGGATCGACCTCAAGCGCCTCGACCCGCAAGGCGAGCGGATCGCCGCCGTCGCGGCCGAAACGGGCGAGCGCGCGCGCCTGTTCCGGCGTGTCGCCGAAGGCGAGCCGGGCGGTGATGCCACCCTCCGCCAGTCGTGCAGCGAGATCGGTCTTGAGACCTTGCTCGCCGTCATAACCATGGAGGCAACCGGTAATGTCGAGGATCGCGCCATCGGGCGGCGCGGCCGCGGCCATCGGCGTATATCGCGCGCAGCCGGCGACGATGCGCGCGAGCAGGCGCGCCTCGGCCTGATGATCGCGATCCAGCGCCATCAGGTCGGGCACCCGCGCGCGGGCGTCGGCGAGGGTGAGGGAGGGGGTGAGGCCAAGCTTGAGTGCCGCGCGCGACAAGGCGGTCAGCCGCATCGCATTGTTGAGCTTCTCGACGAAAACGATGGGCGGGTCTTCCCCGGCATCTGCTCGGGAGGGGGGGCATTGCGCAGCGATGGTGGAGGGCAATTGGGGGACGCTCCAGATTGCCCCTCCACCACCGCCTTCGGCGGCGGTCCCCCTCCCCGTGCCGGGGAGGAGATCATTATCCAGCCGCCAGATATCCTCCGCCATCATCGACAGCCACAAGGCGAGATAGCGGCGCGAAGCAGGCACGGTCACGATCCCACTCCAGCCGCCAGCCGGCGGACGGGGCGCCGCCGCGCTGGCGGATCAGGTCGAGCGCAAAGGCAGGCGCGCCGGGGGCATTGGCTTCCAGCGCCTGGGACAGGCATGACGCCACCCGCCAGCGCGTGGTCGCGGCGGACGGCGCCTGCGGATCGGTGGTGCGTAGCAGGATCGCGGTCGTGCCCGATCGCTCGGCAAATAAAGTGAGCCGGCGGCTGGCGGTAAGATCGAGCAGCCGCGCCGAATCCGCGGGCGCGATCACGGCCACCGCCGCCGCCGGCGAGCGCACGACATCGCCGGCGGCGCGCAGCAGGCTCTTCTCGTCGGGCGTGGTGACGAACAGGATGCGCGCGGGATCGATCCCAAGCTCCATCAGGCCGGGCGGGTAAAGCGCGCCCTGGCGCCCGCGCTCCTGCTCGATCCAGACGATGGTGCCGGAATTCCCACTGGCCCTGAGCGCCAGCATCAGCGCGAAGCCGGCCGTGCTCGGCGCATCCTCGACGGTAGCAGGCCAGAGTTCGTGCAGGCGCGCATTGGCCAATCCGCCGCCCAGCGCGGCATCCAGCGGCGCTGCGCCCAGCGCGAAGCGGACCGGCGCCGCCTGTGCAAAGCCGATGTCCGGCATAAGGCCGGTAGGGCGCTGTGGCGCAGGAAGGGGTTGCGACTCGCACGTCATCAGTTCTCTATATGTTCTCATTTTCGCTGACACTCAACGGGAGTCAAGCGCGGCTGTTCCGCAGGAGCCAAGCTGGCTATGAGGACGCCGCTAGCCACAGGGAGAGGCCCATGTTCCGCACGCTCGACTCGTCGATCTCGGTGTTCGGCCAGATCGAACCGGACGATATCGCCACCGCCAAGGCGCAGGGTTTCACCACCATCATCAACAACCGCCCTGATGACGAGCAGCCGGGCCAGCCGGATAGCGCCGAGATCGAAGCGGCGGCTCACGAGGCGGGCCTGACCTATGTCGCGATCCCGGTGGATCATTCGGGCTTCGCCGAATGGCAGATCGCGGCGATGGCGGACACGCTGGAGAAGGCGGATGGGCCGGTGTTGGCCTTCTGCCGTTCGGGGACGCGTTCCACCTTCCTGTGGGCGCTGGCGCGCAATCGGCTGGGCGACGAAGGCGAAGCGCTGATCGCGAAGGCAGCGGGGGCGGGTTATGACCTGAACTCGATCCGCCCGATCCTGACCAAGCCTTATCCGATCGAATAGGGCTTTGCGCCCACCTGATCGTTTCAGGCCTGGTCAACCCCGCCACAAAAAAGAGGCCGGCGGATTTCTCCGCCGGCCAGTCGTTCGCAGGAGGAACCCCTGGAGGGGCGGGCCGAAGCCCACCCCGATCTCGTCAATAGTGGTAGGCCCGCTCGCCATGTTCGGCGATGTCGAGGCCTTCATGCTCGACTTCCGGCGTGACACGCATGCCCCACGTCTTGTCGATGGCGAAGAAGAGGATGAAGGAGCCTATACCCGACCACAGCAGGGTGACGATCACCGCCTTGGCCTGGATGAACAGCTGCGCTCCGTAGCTGGTGTAACCGAACACGGCCGTACCAGGCTGCGAGGCATAATCGGCGATGCCCTGGCCACCCAGCGCCGGGTCGACGAGGATGCCGGTGGCGAGCGCCCCGATGATGCCGCCGATGCAGTGGATGCCGAACACGTCGAGCGTGTCGTCATAGCCAAGCTTAGTCTTCACCGTGCTGACGAAGAAGAAGCAGATCGGCGATACGATCAGACCGAGGATGACTGAACCCATCGTCCCGGCAAAACCCGACGCCGGTGTGACGGCCACCAGGCCGGCGACCACACCCGAAGCCGCACCGAGCAGCGACGGCTTGCCCTTCACGACCTGCTCGACCAGCACCCACGAGAGGCCGGCTGCGGCAGTAGCAATGAAGGTGTTCATGAAGGCAACGCCGGTGACGCCATTGGATTCGAGGTTGGAACCGGCGTTGAAGCCGAACCAGCCCACCCACAGCAGGGAGGCGCCGATCATCGTCATGGTCAGCGAGTGCGGCGGCATCGGCTCACGCGGATAACCGATACGCTTGCCGAAATACAGGCAACCGACGAGGCCCGCGATACCGGCATTGATGTGCACCACGGTGCCGCCGGCAAAGTCGAGCGCGCCCATACCGAACAGGAAGCCCACGTCGCCATTGACGGCGTCGAGCGCAGCCTTGCCCTGCAGCGCCGCGTTCGCGATGGCGTCTGGGCCGCCCCAGAACCACACCATGTGTGCGATCGGGAAATAGACCAGCGTGACCCACAGGGCGACGAACAGCATCAGCGGCGAGAATTTCACGCGCTCGGCGAAGCTGCCGACGATCAGCGCCGGCGTGATACAGGCGAAGGTCATCTGGAAGCAGACGTAAACGAGCTCGGGAATATAGACGCCGTTGGAGAAGGTTGCCGCCTGCGCATTGGCATCGACGCCCTTCAGGAACAGCTTGGACAGGCCGCCGACGAAGGGGCTGCCGCTGCTGGTAAAGGTTTCCGAATAGCCCCAGGTGACCCAAATCACCGCGACCATGCACACGATCACCAACACCTGGGTGAGGATCGAAAGCATGTTCTTGGTGCGGACGAGGCCGCCGTAGAACAGCGCGAGGCCCGGTACCGACATCATCAGCACGAGCAAGGAGGCGACCAGCATCCAGGCGGTGTCGCCCTTGTTGACGGTCGCGGCCGGAACGGGCGAGGCGGCGGCAGGCGCTGCTGCGGCCTGCGCGAGCGCGGGGTGGGACATGAGCGCTGCGACGCCCACCATTCCCAGCCCGGCCAATATCTTGGTCGAAAGCTTCATGTGTCCCCCTTGAATCCTAGAGAGCCGTCTCGTCGGTCTCACCGGTGCGGATCCGCACCACCTGACCGACGTCGAGCACGAAGATCTTGCCGTCGCCGATCGCGCCGGTGTTGGCGGATTGCTGCACCGCCTCCACCACCCGCGGCGCGAGATCGGCGCTGCATGCGACCTCGACCTTGATCTTGGGCACCATGTTCGTGCTGTATTCGGCACCACGGTAGATCTCGGTCTGGCCCTTCTGGCGGCCGAAGCCTTTCACTTCGGTGACCGTCATGCCCTGGACGCCGAGCGCGGACAGAGCCTCGCGCACGTCGTCGAGCTTAAACGGTTTGATGATGGCTATTACGAGTTTCATTCCACCTCCCTGCTCATTCCCCGATGCTGCAACGCAAAAAGCGTGCCAGCATGCGCAGCGAGGGCGGCGGGAGGATACGGAATGTATTACCGCTCAGCCGTTAGGCAGAATCGTCAACGTGCTGCTTTTTTAGGCAAGCGGCTCCGGGTGCGGCGATCGCCACGCGTCCTATCAAAACGGGCGATCGCATGAGCCCGCGGGTGGCGGCCCGCCAGCGGCCGCAGCCTCATCGCGGGGTCTGGACGCGCGATGCGAGATTGGCCAGCACGGCTCGCGCGTCAAATGCGCGCGGATTGTCGGCAGGCTTGGGCCCGCGGCCGGTGACGATCTCGGCCGTCGCCTCGTAACGGGTCACAGTAGAGATATCGATATTGCCGCCCCAGAAGGGATCGCCCCAATAGGGATCCCAGCCACGCCAGCCGAAGCCGCGGCCACGATAGCGCCAGGAGGGTCCCCAATAGCCCCATGGGCCCGAGGCGAACGGCTGCGAGACATAGGTATTGCTGTTCCGGTCGGTATTGCGGTCCGCCATGACGAACCAGTCGAAACCGCGATCGACCGTTAATTGCGCCGCGCGATAGAGAAGGAAGGTCTCGACGGTGTCGCGCGATGTCATTGAATTGCCAGAGAAGCTGACGCGGAAGCGGTTCGGCTCGATCTGTATGTCGCTATAGCCGCCCGCCAGTGACCCCGGCCGCGACAAAGGCTGGTAAGGTGTCGGCGTGGCGCAACCGGTCAAAGCCAGCGAAAGGGCGACCAGCGCAGTGCTGCATTTCGCGACGATTGGTAATTTGCTCTGCACCATCTTCACTCCTGTGCGATGATGACGCCAACGATGGCGCTTCCCAGCGGTTCCGCTTTGATGATCGAAAATCGCTAAATATCAAGCAGTTCTCTTAAGTCAGCGCACCCGGTGTCGGCAGCCACGCGCTTCGCTATTCAGCCTCTTGCGGCAAGGGATCGGCGAACGACGCGGCGTCGAGGCAGGCGCGGATCGCGGGCAAAGCTGCGGTCGCGGCTTCGCGGCCGAGCCGGATCAGCTCAGCGGCGCGGGTGAAGGCTCCGGTGCTGATGTGACCGGCGGGGATCGCGATCATGACTTCGGGCGGATCGAGCGCGACCGCGAGGCGGGTCTGCTGCGTGACCATCATCAAAAAGGCCGAACGCAGCGTGCCCAGCGCCGAGCGTTGTCCGTCATGCGTGCTGGCGCGGATATAGCCTGCATAATCGCCCATCAGATCGATCGCGACCACCGGACTGTGGGCGGCAAGCGCGCGGGCGGCGGCGATCGGCACGTTGGCGACCATACCGCCATCGATCAGCAGGCGGCCGTCGCGCGCGATCGGGCGGAAGATTCCGGGCAGGCCGATCGAAGCCTGGACGGCACTGATCGCCGCGCCCGAGGTGAGGCGGACCTCCTCGGCGGTCTCGAGATCCGCGGCTATTAGCGCGATCGGGATCGGAAGGTCCTCAAGCTGCAGCCCGGCGAAATGGGTCGTCAGCTCGCGCGCGATGCGCCGCCCACCAAGCCAGGCACCGCGCCCGAGATGGGGGTCGAGGTAAGCAAGCACGCGACGGTGGGTGGCGCCAAGTGCGATCGTTTCGAGAATATCGAGCCTGCCTGTGACAAAGCATAAGGCGGCAAGCGCCCCGATCGAGGTACCGGCGACGGCATCAACCTTGATCCCTTCCTCCTGCAGCACATCCAGCGCGCCGATATGCGCCCAGCCGCGCGCCGCTCCGCCGCCTAAGGCGAGCGATACTCCTTTGCCGCGGGCTGCCGGAGCAGGGGGCGAGAGCTTCGTCACGGACGGCGAGAAGCCGAGCCTCTCGCGCAAACGGGAGAGGACGTCAGGCAGCGGTGCCGCCGACGGTGAGCCCGTCGATCAGCAAAGTCGGCTGGCCGACGCCGGCGGGCACCGATTGCCCGCCCTTGCCGCAAATCCCGACGCCTTCGTCGAGCGCCATGTCGTTGCCGATCGCGGCGACCTTGGTCAGCACGGTCGGGCCGTCCCCGATCAGGGTCGCGCCCTTGATCGGCGCGCCCAACTTGCCGTTCTCGATCTTGTAGGCTTCGGTGCAGCTGAACACGAATTTGCCGCTGGTAATGTCGACCTGCCCGCCGCCGAACGACTTGGCGTAGATCCCGTTCTTGACGCGGCTGAGGATCTCGGCCGGATCGTCCTTGCCGCCATGCATGAAGGTGTTGGTCATGCGCGGCATCGGCGCGTGGGCGAAGCTTTCGCGGCGGCCATTGCCGGTCGGGGCGACCCCCATCAGGCGGGCATTGAGGCGATCCTGGATATAGCCCTTGAGGATGCCGTCCTCGATCAGGACGTTGGTCTGGGTCGGCGTGCCTTCGTCGTCAATGGTGAGCGAGCCGCGCCGACCTTCGATCGAGCCATCGTCGACCACGGTCACGCCCGGCGCCGCCACGCGCTCGCCGATGCGGCCGGCGAAGGCGCTGGTGCCCTTACGGTTGAAATCGCCTTCCAGGCCATGACCAACCGCCTCGTGCAGCAGCACGCCTGGCCAGCCGGGGCCGCACACGACCGTCATCTCGCCGGCGGGGGCGGAGACGCTCTCGAGGTTGACCAGCGCTTGGCTCAGCGCCTCGTCGATGGCGCGGTTCCAGGTCGCCGGCTCGAACAAACGATCGTAAAGATAACGGCCGCCGAGGCCGAAGAAGCCAGTCTCGCGCCGACCATTCTGCTCGACCACGATCGAGACGTTGAGGCGGACGAGCGGGCGCACGTCGTGCGCGACAAAGCCGTCGGGACGAACGATCTCGACCACGCTCCACGATCCGGACAGGCCAACGGACACCTGCTGGACGCGGGGATCGCGTGCGCGGGCGGCGGAGTCGACCTCCTGGCAGAGCGCGACCTTGCGTGCGAACGGAATGGCGGAGAGGGGATCGTCGCCGGTGTAGAGCTTGGCGTTGGTCCGGCGCGGCGGGGCGGCGCGGCCGGGCTGGGCCGGGTCGAGCAGGGTCATCGTCTCGGCGGCGCGGATGATCGCCGCCTCGCTCACCTCGTTGGCATGGGCGAAGGCGGTCGTCTCGCCGGAGAGGCCGCGCAGGCCGAAGCCTGCCTGGGTATTGAAGTCGGCGGTCTTGAGGCGCCCGTCGTCGAAGCCGAAGGATTCGCTGGCGATATATTGGAGGTAGAGCTCGCCATCGTCGCAATTGCGCAGCGCGTCGCCCGTCAGGCGGATCGCGGTTTCGGGATCGAGATCGCGATAGAGGAAGCGGCGGGGATCGGCGAGAATGGTCATGGGAAGGATATAGGACGTGACCTAAGCGGCGTCACCCTCGTTCCCCCGCCGAAGGCCGGGTGCAGCATCATATAATGCGGCGCGGTGGCGCCAAGGCGCTGTCGCATAGTCCTTATAGGTTGAATGCCGGCCTTCGCGGGGAAACGGCAATCGCTCAGTGCGCGGCTTCGGTATCCGCGGGGCCGCCGATCAGGATGAAACGGCGGTCGCAATAGCCGCAATCGACATAGCCCTTTTCGTCAATCTCGAGATAGACGCGCGGGTGGCCGAGCGCGGCGCCGCCGGGAATTTCGGTCGCGCCATCGCAGGCAACGCGGGCGGTGGCGACTCGGGAGGTTTCGGGGGCTGGCTGCATCGTGCGCGGCGATAGCAAGGCTGGTGCAGGAAGATCAACGGCGGTTGCGCGGCCGCGCTGCCTTCCCTAGGCGGTCGGGCAACATATCCGGAGATTTCCCCCACATGACCGAACCCACGCTCGACATCGTCGCGATTGGCAATGCTATCGTCGACGTCATTGCCCAGGCGGATGACAGCTTCGTCACCTCGGAAGGCGTCGCCAAGGGCTCGATGCGGCTAATGGACGAGGCCACCAGCGACAGCCTCTATTCGCGTATGGGCCCAGGTCGCGAGATCAGCGGCGGATCGGCCGCCAACACGGTCGCGGGCATGGCGATGCTCGGCTGCAAATGCGGCTTCATCGGCCAGGTCGCGGACGACCAGCTCGGCGAAGTGTTCAAGCATGACATTCGCGCTAACGGCGTGACGTTCGAAACGCCGATGCGCGCGGCGCAGCCGAGCACGGCGCGCTGCCTGATCCTGGTGACGCCGGACGCGCAGCGGACGATGAACACCTTTCTCGGCGCCTCGCAATATCTTCCCGCGTCCGCGCTCGACCGCGATCTGATCGCCTCGGCCAAGATTCTCTATCTCGAAGGCTATCTGTGGGATCCGGAGGAGCCGCGCGCGGCGATGCGGGAAGGCATCCAGATCGCGCGCGATGCCGGCCGCAAGGTCGCCTTCACGCTGAGCGACACCTTCTGCATCGCGCGCCACGGCGCGGATTTCCTCAAGCTGATCTACGAGGGTCTGATCGATATCCTGTTCGCGAACGAGAATGAGCTGCTGGCGCTGACCGGAAGCGAGGATTTCGACGGCGCGCTCGAGACGATCTCCCGCAAGGTCGAGACGCTGGTCGTGACACGCGGCGCCAACGGCGCGGTCGCGGTGCAGAAGGGCGAGAAGGCCGTGGTGTCTGCGGAGCCGATCGAGAAGATTGTCGACACGACCGGGGCGGGCGACCTGTTTGCCGCCGGCTTCCTCGCGGGGCAGATCCAGGAGCGCTCGCTGGAAGACAGCCTGCATATGGGAGCGATCGCCGCGGCCGAGGTCATCTCGCATTATGGCGCGCGCCCCGAAGCCAAGCTCGACCAGCTGGTTGCCGACCGCCTCGGCTAACCTACGTTAAACAGGACCTTTTTCTCGTCCGCCGCTGAACTCCCATCTGCCTGGGAGGTTTTACTGCCAAGTCCCGAACAGGAGATTGGCATGGCGGACGAGAAAGGTGTGCCCTCGCGGCGCGAAGTATTCGGTGTGGCCGCAGTCGGGATAGCGGCCGCGGCCGCCGTGCCGGCGATGGCGCAGCAGCAGCAGGACCAGCCGGAAAAGCATGCGCCGGGCGCGCCCACCGCGCCGCTTGCCGCCAATTATCCCAAGCCGCCCTTGCCCGAACAGCGTCAGCCCTGGCCGGCGCTCGCCTCCAAGATGACGCCGCGGCCCGACCATGGCGAAACCAGCTACAAAGGCTCCGGCCGGCTGGCGGGACGCAAGGCGCTGGTCACCGGCGGCGATTCCGGGATAGGCCGCGCCGCGGCGATTGCGTTCGCGCGCGAGGGCGCGGATGTCGCTATCAACTATTATCCGACCGAGGAGCCTGACGCGCGCGAAGTCGTGGACCTCATCCGCCAGGCCGGGCGCAAGGCGGTGGCACTGCCGGCCGATATCCGCAGCCAGGACGCGTGCGAGAAATTGGTGGCGGATGCGGTGCGCGGTTTGAGCGGGCTCGATATCCTCGTCAACAATGCCGCCTATCAGCAAAGCAAGGAGTCGATCCTCGATATCAGCGAGGAGCAGTTCGACCGCACCTTCAAGACCAACATCTACGCGACCTTCCGCATCACCAAGGCGGCTGTGCCGCATCTTCAGGCCGGTGCGGCGATCATCAACACCACATCGATCAACGCCTACGAGCCTGAGGAAGAAATCCTGGATTACGCGTGCACCAAGGGTGCGATTATGATCTTCACCAAGGCGTTGGCCAAGCAGCTTGCCAAGAAGGGCATCCGCGTGAACGGCGTCGCCCCGGGACCGATCTGGACGCCGCTGCAGGTCGCTGGCGGCCAGCTGCCGGGTAAGATGGGCGAGTTCGGTGCCAACACCCCGCTTGGCCGCCCCGGCCAGCCCGCCGAACTGGCGGCGCTCTACGTGCTGCTCGCCTCGCAGGAAGACAGTTACTCGACCGGCCAGATTTTCGGCGCGACCGGCGGCCGCGGCGGCCCATAAGCTAGCCGCGCAGACCCTTGGTGAAGTGGAAGGCGTGGATGTGCAGGCCTTCCCGAAAATAGAAAGCGTGCGCGCGAGTGCGATGCGTGCCCGAGTTGAGCGTCAGCGTGTCGCAGCCCATGGCGCGCGCTTTCGCCTCGATGAAAGCGAGCAAGGTCGCGCCATAGCCCTTGGAGCGCTGCGTCTCGTCTGTAACGAGATCGTCGATTTCCAGCCGGTACCCGCAATAGGTAGTGTGGAAGGCACGCCACACCGCCAGCGCGCACACCTTATCCTCATCCGCCAGCTGGATCAGGCCCGCGCCTTCGGCGAACATCGCCGTCATGTGTGCGTGATAGTTGGCGCCCATGTTGGGGCGGAAGGCCCGATGGAGCGCCTCGCCGTCCGCAAGCAGATCGTCGCCGCCGGCCAGCGCATGGCCGGCAGCATCGATCCGCTCGACGCTCACCGGATCAGCGCGTGCCCGGCTGCGGGGGTTCGGTGCCGTGATAGGCCTCTTCCTCCGGCACTTCGACATGGCCGCGCCCGACATGGCTGCGCGAGCGGCTGTAGAAGAAGTAGAGCAGCAGGCCGAACGCGCCCCAGATCGGCAGGACCAGGATCGCGGTCAGCGGCAGCGAGATGTAGAGATACAGGCAGCCGAAGATGGCGAGTGGCGCGATCACCCACACGATCGGCATGCGGAAGGGGCGGCGGCGCGACGGATCGACCTTGCGCAATACCATTACCGAAATCGCTACCATCATGAACGCGAACAAGGTGCCCGAGTTGGAATAATCGGCGAGCTTGCCGACGGGCAGGAAAGCCGCCGCGATCGTCGCGCCGATGCCGGTGACGATCGTCACGACATGCGGGGTGCGATAGCGCGGATGGACCGATGCCAGTTTCTCCGGCAGCAGGCCGTCGCGTGCCATGGTGAAGAAGACACGCGTCTGGCCGAACATCATCATCAGCACGACCGAGGGCAATGCCAGCACGGCGGCCAGGCCGACCAGCCGGCCGACCGAGTGCCAGCCGATCGTGTCGAGGACATGAACCAGGGCTTCCTTGGAGCAGACCAACGGCTCCAGCGCGCCGCCGGCCACGATTGAGGCGCAACGGCCGGCCATCTCAGCCGAGCCGGGCGAGAGGGGGACGCCACCGGCCATTTCCGGCTGCGCACCGATCGCGCCGATCGCGCCCGAGGCAACGAGCAGATAGAAAGCGGTACAGATGAACAGGCTGGCGATCAGCCCGATCGGCACGTTGCGCTGTGGGTTCTTGGTTTCCTCAGCGGCGGTCGAGACCGCGTCGAAGCCGACATAAGCGAAGAAGATCGATGCGGCCGCACCCATCACGCCAGTGGCGCCGGTGGGCATGAACGGGTCGAAATTCGCGGCATTCATGACCGGAATGGTGAGGATCACAAAGGCGGTCAAAGCGAGGATCTTGATCGCCACCAGCACAGCATTGACGCGCGCGCTCTCGGTCGTGCCGATGATCAGCAGCCAGGTGACGAGACCGCAGATGATGATTGCGGGCACGTTGATCCAGCCGCCAACCTGCAATGCCATGGTGAGATCGGTTGACGGCGTCGCACCAAAGGCGAGCTGGACCTTGGCCATCAAGGCGTCGGCGTTACTCAGCGCCGCGGGGAAGTTTATCCCTAAACCTCGCAACAAGCCGACGGCATGGTTCGACCAGCCAACCGCAACCGCGCTGGCGCCGACGGCATATTCGAGGATCAGCGCCCAGCCGACCATCCAGGCGAGCAGCTCGCCGACGACGGCATAAGTATAGGTATAAGCGGAACCCGAAACGGGGACCATCGAGGCGAGTTCGGAATAGCAGAGCGCGGCGACCGCGCAGACGAAGCCCGCGACGATGAAGGACAGCAGCATGCCGGGGCCGGCCTTCTGCGCCGCTTCCGACGTCAGCACGAAGATGCCGGTGCCGATGACGGCGCCGATGCCGAGCATCGTAAGCTGGAAGGCACCAAGCGTACGGTGCAGGCCTTTCTTCTCGGCAGTGAGAAGGATGGCGTCGAGCGGTTTGACGCGGTCGAAGAACATGAAGGTCCCCTTGCGAAGGCGTTGCACGCCTGCTGCTTATCGGGCGAGCCTAACGCCTTGTGCCGACAGCGCAATAGGGGCGGGCTTATTCCGGATTGCCCGCGAAGCGGCGATCATGCGCGACCCGGTCACTCCACCAGCATCGGGCCCAAGCGGCGGCCGCCAAACAGGTGGACGTGAAGGTGCGCTACCTCTTGCCCGCCGTCGCCGCCGGTATTTGCGAGCAGGCGGTAGCCCGGTGCCACCAACCCATTGTCGCGCGCGACCTTGCCGACGGCACGGACGAACCCGGCTATCTCCGCCTCGGAGGCGTTCGCCGAGAAGTCGTCCCAAGAGGCATAGGGGCCGCGCGGGATCACGAGGATATGGACCGGCGCGCGCGGCGTGATGTCATGAAAGGCGAGGGCGTAATCGTCCTCGTAGACGGTCTTGGCTGGTATCTCCCTGCGGAGGATGCGGGCGAAGATGTTCGTGTCGTCATAGGGCAGGGTGGCGTCGATCGGCATGGTGGCTCCTCGCAATATCGATCGCCCTACCTACGACCCGGCCGGTAGCGACAACAAGCGCCGCGCACGGTCATCCGACGAGGGTGGAGCGGGCAAGATCGAACAACAGCTTGAGGCCGACGCCGGCGATCAAGGTTGCGATGATCCACGCGCTCCACTGGACCCAGCGCCGGTTGGCAAATTCGCCCATCACCGCGCGGCTGCCGGTAAGGCGGATCAGCGGCACTATCGCGAACGGCAGCTGCACCGTCAGTACGACCTGGCTGGCGAGGAGTAATTTGGCTGTGCCGGAATTCCCGAACATGGCGGCGACAATTGCCGCGGGCACGATCGCCAGCGCGCGCGACAAAGAGCGGCGGGCCCAGACGGGCATCCGCAAATTGGTGAACCCTTCCATCACCACCTGGCCGGCCATCGTGCCGGTCAGCGTAGAATTCTGGCCCGAGGCGAGTAGCGCGATGGCGAACAGCAGGCTGGCCGCGCTCACGCCCAGCATCGGCGAGAGCAGATGATAGGCCTGGGCGATGTCCTCGACCGGCTGGCCGCGGGGATGGAAAACGGATGCGGCCAACAGCAGGATCGCGGCATTGACCAGCATCGCCAGGCTGAGTGCGAGCACGCTGTCCAGCGTGGCGAAAAACACCGCCTCGCGCTTGCTGGAAAGGCTGCCGCTGAGTTGCCGTGTCTGCACGACCGCCGAATGAAGATAGAGATTATGCGGCATGACCGTCGCGCCGATGATGCCCGCGGCGATGAAGAGCATGGCCGGGTCGTGAATCATGCCGGCGGAGGGCACCAGTCCGCCGGCGATCGCCGCCATGTCCGGCCGCGACAGGATCAGTTCGATGCCGAGGCTGACGGCGACGACCACCATCAGGCCAGCGATGAGCGCCTCCAATTTCCTGAAGCCGCGTCGCTCCAGCAGCATGGCGATGGCGACATTGACGCCGGTCAGGCAGACGCCGAGCGGCATCGGGATGCCGAAGAGCAGCTGCAACGCGACCGCCGTGCCAATCACCTCCGCCAGATCGCAGGCGATGATCGCCACCTCGGCCAGCAGCCAGAGCAGGATGCGGACGGGTGGCGAATAATGTTCGCGGCAGGCCTGGGCGAGGTCGCGGCCGGCGACGATGCCAAGTTTGGCCGACAGCGCCTGCAGCAACATCGCCATCAGGTTGGAGGCGACGATGACCCACAGCAGGGAATAGCCATAACGCGAGCCGCCGGCGAGATCGGTCGCCCAATTGCCGGGGTCCATATAGCCGACGGCGATAAGGTAGCCCGGGCCCATGAAGGCGCCGAGCTTGCGCCAGAAGGAGCCGCGGCGCGGGACCGGAACGCTTGCGTAAGCAGTGCCCAGGCTCCCGACGTGCGGGGCGGGCTGCTCCAGCGCAAGGCTGGCGGGCGGAGGAGGCGGCGGTGTCAAAACCCCGACACCATACAGCGCAAGAGCCTCAATGGCTCGCCTGCTCTCCGCTCGCTCGGAAACCGAGATATTTGCGGACCACGATCGGCAATATCTCGTCGCAAAAGGCCACCATCACTAGTTCCTCCTGTAGCGACTGCTGGAGGATTGGCACTGCATCGGCGAACCCGCCTTCTTCGGCCATGACGATCAACGCCTTGTAGGTCGCGGCCTCGAAATTCTCGAACGCGAAATTGGCAAGACTGTTCTTGATGATCTCGTCGGGCGCGAATGTGTGCGCGATCGCTGCCAAGTTGCCGGACAGGCTGAGCGCCGTGTCCTTCAATCCTGACGAGCTCTCGCCATAGCCTTCGAGCAGACGGTCAAGGCGGGTGATCTGCGTCTGCGTCTCGCCGCGATGGCTACGCAGCCGCTGCTCGACCTCGGCATAATGCGCGAGATGTTCGATCTGGCGATCTATGAGCGCAAGCGCCTGATTTTCAAGCGCATGCGCATTCTTGAGACCCGTGATGAAGACTTCACGAACTGTTTCGGCAGTTTCCATCACGGGTTCTCAAACGTCGACCTGAGGAGTTCAGGCGGGGGCGTTGGCCTCGGCCATGGCCGGGGCGGATTCGATGTCCGGAGCGCCGCCCTGATCACCGTTAGTGGTACGCCCGGCGCCAGGTCCCGCGCCGAGGTCAACTCCGGTCAGCGGATTGCCGCTCGGATCCGACATGGTGCGCTTGGCCAGCTTGGTAGCAACCGCCTGATCCGCCTTGTCGAGCGAAACCGTAGCGAGGCCGTCGCCACCGTCGATCGGCATGGTCTGCGACAGATCGTCGATGCGATCCCATTGGTCGCCCGAATTCCACGGACCGGTGGTATCGCCTTCGCCCTGCGACGTATTGACGTAGATGTTGGCATATTTCTCGATGCCCGGCAGTTTGCCCGAGGGGAAATTATCCTCGATCGCGTAGAGCGCCTTCTCGAACGATTTCTGATGCGCGATTTCGCGCGTCATGAGAAAGCCGAGTGCCTCCTTGATGCCGGGATCATCGGTGATGTTGATGAGGCGCTCGTAGACGATCTTGGCGCGGCTTTCGGCAGCGATATTGGAGCGCAAATCAGCGGTCGGCTCGCCGCGGCTATCGACATAGGCCGCCGTCCAGGGAACGCCGGCCGAGTCGATCAGGGCGGGCCCGCCGCCGAACAACAACGCTTCCTTGGCGCTCGTGCCGGTGGCGCCGATCGTGCGGTACAGCTCGACCTCTTCCATCTGTCCTTCGGCCAGCTGGGCCTTCACGCCTTTATTGAGCATGGCGACGATCGAACCGATCACTTCCAAATGGCTCAGCTCTTCAGTCGCGATATCGAGCAGCATGTCCTTACGGCCGGGATCTTCATCGCCAAGCGCCTGGGTGAAATAGCGCATCGCAGCGGCTAGCTCGCCGTCCGCGCCGCCGAACTGCTCAAGCATCATAGTCGCAAGGCGCGGATTCGGCTCCGATACCCTAACGGTATATTGAAGCCGCTTATTGTGCATGAACATCGCTAATCTCCTGGATGACAGCCATTCAACCGGAGAGGCGGAGCGATGTTCCGCAGTTATTTGCAAAGTTAATTCAAGTTATCAAATGCTTAGCCGTAACGATCGCGAGCCGCGGTATCGGCATTGTGGCGCCTGGCTTAGGAGGGCCGGTTGGCTTTCTCGTCATGACCTGACGTGCCCTCGCGCTGCTCCAATATCGTCAGCACGTCGGCCAAGCGAATGCCGGCGTCGGCGAGGAGGATCATCAGGTGGAAGAGCGTATCGGCAGCTTCACCTGCCAAAGCCGACTTATCCTCGCCTAGCGCGGCGACGATCGTCTCGACCGCCTCCTCGCCGAATTTGCGCGCTATCGTGCCGCGTCCTTTCGCAAAGAGGCTTGCGACGTAGGAGGACGCCGGATCGGCGCCGGTGCGGCTGGCGATGGTCGCTTCGAGGCGAGTGAGCGTGTCGGCCATAGGGTGCGTCTAGCGCGGCGGGGACCGCACCGGCAATCCCGCCTCGGCGAGCGCGGCATGAGCCTCGGCGACGCTATGCTCGCCGAAATGGAAGATGGAGGCGGCCAGCACCGCGCTGGCATGCCCCTGCGTCACGCCCGCGACCAGATCCTCGAGCGTGCCGACCCCGCCGCTCGCGATAACCGGCACGGCGACGGCATCCGCGATCGCGCGGGTTAGAGCGAGGTCGTAGCCGCCCTTGGTGCCGTCATTGTCCATCGAGGTAACGAGCAATTCCCCCGCCCCTAGTTCGGCCAGCCGCACGGCATGTTCGATCGCGTCGATGCCGGTCGCGCGGCGGCCACCATGGGTGAAGATTTCCCAGCGGCCGCGGCCCACGGCCTTGGCGTCCACTGCGCCGACGACACATTGCGCTCCGAACCGATCGGCAAGCTCGGCAGCGAGCTCTGGCCGGGCGACAGCGGCCGAGTTGATTGCGACCTTGTCGGCACCCGCCAGCAACAGCGCGCGGGCATCTTCGGGCGTGCGCACGCCGCCGCCGACGGTGAGCGGCATGAAGCAGACCGCCGCGGTGCGCGCGACGACGTCCAGGATCGTGCCGCGTGCTTCATGCGAGGCGGTGATGTCGAGGAAACACAGCTCGTCGGCGCCGGCGGCGTCATAGACCTTGGCCTGCTCGACCGGATCGCCCGCGTCGGCGAGATCGAGAAATTGCACGCCCTTGACCACGCGCCCGCCCGCCACATCAAGGCAGGGAATGACGCGAACGCGGACCGTCACAGGCTTTCGTCGCGTGCCAGCCGCAGCGCCTTGCGCAGATCCAGCCGGCCTTCGTAGAGCGAGCGGCCACAGATTACGCCTTCGATCCCTTCGCTCGCGTGGCGGGCAAGATCGGCGATATCGACCAGCCCCTTGACCCCACCGCTGGCGATTACCGGCAGCCTTGTGTTGCGCGCCAGTTCGGAGGTCGCGCGCACGTTGCAGCCCTTGAGCATACCGTCGCGGCCGACATCGGTGAACAGTGCGGCGGCCACGCCGGCATCGGCGAAACGGTTGGACAAGTCGGCCGCGGACATGTCGGAAGCTTCCGCCCAGCCATGAGTGGTGACCATGCCGTCGCGCGCATCGACTGCGACCACGATGCGCCCCGGGAGGGCCCGGGCGGCCTCATGAACGAGGTCGGGATCGTGCAGCGCCGCCGTGCCGATCACGACGCGCCATACGCCGCGCTCCAGCCAGCGGTCGATCGCCGCGCGGTCGCGAATGCCGCCGCCAACCTGGACTTGGCCGGGAAAGCTCTGGACGATCTCGGCCACGACCTGGCCGTTGACCGATCCGCCCGCGATCGCGCCATCGAGGTCGACCACGTGGAGGAAATTCGCGCCCTGGTCGTGGAAAACGTTGGCCTGTGCGATCGGATCGTCGTTGTAGATCGTCGCCCGCTCCATATCGCCCTCGGCGAGGCGCACGACCTTGCCGCCCTTGAGATCGATCGCGGGATAGATTGTGATGCTCATTCAGGGACGCCAATCGAGAAAGCGGGCGAGGAAGGCGAGGCCGTAGGCCTGGCTCTTTTCGGGATGGAACTGCGCACCAACCAGATTGTCGCGCGCAACCGCGGCGGTGACGGTGCCGCCATGATCAGTGGTGGCCGCAAGCGTCGCCGGATCGGCGGTGCGAAAGCCGAAACTATGCAGAAAATAGGCCTCGCCGGGCACGATCAGGGGGTGTGATACGACGGGGACGACGTCGTTCCAGCCCATGTGGGGCACGCGCGCCTCGGGATCGATCGGCTCGAGCTTGGCGACGGTGCCGGGAATCCAGCCAAGGCCGGGATGCGCGCCGAATTCCTCCCCGGCATCGGCCATTAGCTGCATGCCGACACAGACGCCCAGAAAGGGCGCACCCTGCTGGATCACTCGCTCATTGAGGGCATCAACCATGCCGGGAATGGCGGACAGGGCGCCCATACAGGCCGCGAATGCGCCGACGCCCGGCAGCACGATCCGCTCGGCGTTGAGCACATCCTGCGGATCGGCAGTCACGAGCACGTCGGGTGCGCCCGCCGCCCGCAGCGCATTCTCGACCGATCGAAGGTTGCCGGCGCCGTAATCGACCAGCGCGAGGCCCTCAGGCACCGCCCAAAGATCCCCTGGCCAGCATCCCCTTGGTCGAGGGAATCATGTCGCCCTTGCGCGGATCGATCTCGACCGCCTGGCGCAGCGCCCGCGCGCAGCCCTTGAAGATGCTCTCGCAAATATGGTGGTTGTTGCGGCCGTAGAGCGTCTCGACGTGGAGCGTCATGCCCACTTCGCCGGCGAAGCTCTGAAACCAATGTTCGATCAGTTCGGTATCGAGCTCGCCGAGCTTGGTCTGCGAGAATTCCGATTTCCAAACCAGGAAGGGGCGTCCCGAAATATCGATCGCGACGCGGCTCAGGGTCTCGTCCATCGGCGAGTAGGCCGTGCCAAAGCGGGTGATGCCGCGCCGGTCGCCGAGCGCCTTGGCGATCGCCTGACCGAGCGCGAGCGCCGAATCCTCCGTGGTGTGATGCTGATCGATGTGGAGGTCGCCATCGACCTTCATCTGAATATCGATCAAAGCGTGGCGCGACAGCTGCTCGATCATGTGATCGAGAAAACCGATCCCGGTCGCGACGTCATAGACGCCCGAACCGTCGAGGTTGACGGTGACATCGATCGCCGTTTCGGCGGTCTTGCGGCTGATGGTTGCGCTGCGCATGGCGCGCCCGCCTATAGCGCCGAACCGGAGACAGGCAACGCTTGACCCGCCTCGCGCCTCCGTTCACTTGGGCCTCATGACCGAGGGCGCGCCCGATAGCCTGATTCCCTATGACGAGATCGTCCAGGACGCTCTGCGCGCCGTGGTCGGCCGCGTGCTGGGGCAGGTGGAGACCGCCGGATTGCCCGGCAACCATCATTTCTACATCACCTTCAAGACAGGCGCTCCGGGCGTCGACATCCCGAAGCATCTGACCGATCGCTATCCCGACGAGATGACGATCGTCATTCAGAACCGCTATTGGGACCTGCACGTCAGCGAAACCGGCTTCGAAGTCGGCCTGTCGTTCAACCAGGTCGGCTCCAAGCTTTCCATCCCGTTCGCCGCCATCACGGCGTTTCACGATCCCGCGGTCGATTTCGCGCTGCATTTCTCGGCCCAGGTCGATGATCAGCAGCCTGAGGAGATCGCCGAAGCGGAGAACGACCCGATCATCCGCCCGGCGGAAGATGGTTCCAACGTCGTTTCGGTGGATTTCACCCGCAAGAAATAGCGTCGGTACCGGAACTACACTTCGACTGCGAAGAGACGCTCTAGCGCTGCACGGCCGGGCGGCGTGAAGCTGATGGCCCGGCTGCCGTCTGCCTGCCTGATCCAATGACGTGCGAGAAATTCCCGGTAAAGTAGAGCGCCGGCCACGCCGCCGATATGATGGCGGCGTTCGCTCCAGTCGAGGCAAAGGCGGCAGAGGATCGTGCCTTGTCCGCTTTGTTCCGGCAGTTCGATTCCGATGGTTCCGAACAGCGCGCGTCCGGCCGACGTCAGCGCCGCGCCATCGCCCGACAGTTCGATCTGCCGGCGCGCGATCATCGCATCTGTCATCGCCACGGCAATGTTGCCGGCAAGATGATCGTAACAGGTCCGCGCGCGCCGCATTGCCTGATCGCGTGGGCCGGTTCTGATGGGGGGCGGCGCCACGACCATCATCGCCTCTAGCATCGCGGCGATCGCAGGCGATGCGAGCCGGTAATAATGATGCCGCCCCTGCCGTTCGAGCGCAAGCAGACCGGCCTCGAGCATGCGGGACAGATGGCCGCTGGCGGTAGACGCCGTCACGCCGGCAGCCCGTGCCAGCTCGCCGGCGGTGAGCGCACGGCCGTCCATCAACGTCGCCAGCATGGTCGTCCGCGCCGGCTCGCCGACCAGGGTTGCGGTTTCTGCCAATCCGGAAATGCTCAACATTGCGTCACCTCGACTGCCATCCTGTCCCAATTAACAGCCCAATGTTTCGGCCCCGGCCGAAACGTCCGTTGTGCCGCGGCGCTATCGGCGGTTGGAACAACAGGAGGCGATCATGATCACATGCTTCATCCGCTACGAGCTCGATCCCTACAAGATCGCCGCGTTCGAGCATTATGCCCGCAACTGGGGACAGGCGATTCCCAGGTGCGGGGCGAACCTGATCGGTTATTTCGCGCCGCACGAAGGTTCGGCCACGACCGCATACGGTGTCTACACGATTGCCGATCTCGCCGCCTACGAAGCCTATCGCGCGCGCCTTAAGGCCGATCCGCTCAGTCAGGAGAATTTCGCCTTTAGCCAGCGCGAACGTTTTATCCGGCGCGAGGACCGATTGTTCCTGCGCAATGTCTCACTGCCGCATGCGACGCTGGCGCAGCTGTGATCGCGGTCATCTTCGAGCTCTGGCCGGCGGAGGGGGAAAGCCAGCATTATCTTACTCTGGCCGCCGCGCTGAAGCCCGAGCTGGAGCGGATGGACGGCTTCCTTTCGGTCGAGCGGTTCGAAAGCCTCGCAGAGCCCGGCAAGCTGTTATCGCTGTCTTTCTGGCGTGACGAACAGGCGGTGGCGGCGTGGCGCAACGACGCGCATCATCGCGCGGCGCAGGCCGAGGGCCGGACGGGGACTTTTAGCGATTATCGGCTGCGAATCGGTGCGATCGTGCGCGATTACGGGATGGGGGATCGCGATCAGGCGCCCTCCGACAGCCGGGACGCGCACGGCTGAGGACGGCGGCGCAATCACGAGAGTTCGAGCCGCCAGGTTTCGCTCTGCACCGGCGCTCCGAATTCTTCGTGCGTATGCACATCGACGATCTCGAAGCCGTGCGCGGCATAGATGCGGCGCGCGCTCGCGAGGATGGTGTGGGTCCACAAGGTCATCGCGGAATAGCCGCGCGTGCGGGCGAAGCCGAGGCAGGTGTCGACCAACATATTGCCGATGCCGAGCCCGCGCGCGAACGGTTCGACGTACAGAAGCCTCAGCCGCGACAGGCCTTCGCCCTCGTCGGTGAGGAAGACCGATCCGGCCATCTTGCCGCCCACTTCCGCTACCCAGCATTGCTCCCGCCCTGGCTTGTAATCGCGTAGAAAATCGGTGGTGACTTGGCCGGCAATCACCTCAATCTGCGGGCCCCAGCCGTAAATCTCGCGGTAGAGGATTGCCTGGCGGGCGGCGATCATTCCCATGTCGCCGGCACGGAAGGTGCGCAGGGTGAAATCGCGTGTCTGATAATCTGCGAGCAAGGCCTGCGCCGACTGCAGCGAGGCGCAGAGGTCCGCGCGATGCACCGGCCCGAGCCGATCCAGTAAAGCGGTCACCTCCGCGCGCTGACGGGTATCGATCAGCGCGAACGCTTCTTCGCCGGCAGGGGTGAGCGTGATGGCGCGCTGCCGTGCATCGCCGCCGTCACGCGTGCGGACGATCCAGCCGCGTGTCTGGAATCGAGCGAGTACGCGGCTGACGAAGCCCGCGTCCATGTCCAGCCGCGCCTGCAGATCGCTCGCGAGTAGGGGCTCGCCGTGCGCGATCTCGAACAGCAAACGCGCTTCGGCCAGCGACAGGTCGGAGCCAAGAAAGCGTGCGTTCAACGCGCCGACGAAGCGCGTGTAGAAGCGGTTGAAGTTTCGGACCGTTGCAATTTGCTCATCCATGCGAACAAGCTGCGCCCGTTAGTTGATTCGGTCAACTATATTTCCGCGCAATCTCGTCCTGGGTGGGGGCTATCGGGTCATCAATGCGCCCATCTGCTGACGGATGCGGCGCTTACTGTCCTCGGTGAGCTTGCCGCGGATCCCGCTCTTGTCGGCTGGCATATGCGCAGCCGCAGTTTCGTCGAACACGAGATATTGGAACATCGGCGCCCACGCGGCGCGCTGTTCGGCCGGCAGGCCTGAAAAGGCCAGGAAGGCGTGGACCAGAGCGTCCACGGGTTGAAGGCCGGGCTGGGCGGGGGGCGCCTCGTTCCACCAATAATTGGCGAGCATGTTGAAGCTCTCGGTCGAGCGGACATGGTGCCACCACATATAGGGAATGTAGATGGCGTCGCCGGGTTCGAGGTCGGCGGTCTGGGCAACGGCAAGTGCGTGCGCAAAGCCGGGGAAACGATCCTGATCGGGCGCGTCGAAATCGATCAGGCTGACGGGCGTGCCGGCGGGGGTGAATTCGAACGGGCCGATATGCAGGTTGGCGACCTGGTCGGGCGGGAACAAGGTGAAGCGTCGCTTGCCTGCCACCACCACCGCGATGTTCGAGAACATGTCATGATGCGCGCTTACGACCACACGGTTGCCGATCCACAAGCGCGGCGAAACCGGCTTTCCGATCAGGTCGAGCCGGTTCTCCTCCGCGAAGGCCGGGACCGATGCCTTCGCCTCGATCGCCTGGGCGGCGAGCGCGGCCGGCGCGGCGTCGTGCGCCGCCGCCACCAGCTCGTTGGCGATCCTGGTAACGGTGGCGGGCAAACGCTCGAAATTGAGACCCGTCATGTCCGCATTGTAAAAGAAGCGGCCTTTGATGGCGGGTGGCCCAACCAGCATGTCGAATTTCGCGCCCGTATCCTGCGCCTGAAGGTAGGCGGCGATGCCTTCGGGTGTGGCGGCGGCGCGGACCGCCGGCCAATCCGCCGCGGCGCCGCGCAGCACCGCCGGCTGCGAAAGCGGCATGATCTCTTCGCGGAAACGGCGCTGATCGACGCCGCGATAGTCCCTGACCTGCACCTTCGCTCTCCTTGCGTCCGTCTTACCGCGCGGCGGCGCGCACGAAAGCCGCTTTTTGACCTCGCATATTCGGCGCACTTTTCTAAATGAGGCGCACCCTCCAGCAGGACGACATGATGACCACGCGTACCGAAACCGACAGCTTCGGGCCCATCGAAGTACCCGCCGACGCCTATTGGGGCGCGCAGACGCAGCGCTCGATCGAGAATTTCCCTTTTGGTGAGCGCGAACGGATGCCGATCGGCATCATCCATGCGCTGGCGATCGTGAAGCAGGCGGCGGCACGGGTAAACCGCAAGCATGGCCTGGATGCGAAGATCGCCGACGCGATCGAGCAGGCGGCTGCGACGGTGGTCGCGGGTGAGCATGACGATCAATTCCCGCTCGTCATCTGGCAAACTGGATCGGGCACGCAATCCAACATGAACGCCAACGAGGTGATCGCTGGGATCGCCAACGAGGCGCTGGCCGGCACGCGCGGCGGCAAGACGCCGGTCCATCCCAACGATCACGTCAATATGAGCCAGTCGTCCAATGACAGCTTCCCGACCGCGCTCCACATCGCGGCGGCACGTGCGGTCAATGACCGGCTGTTCCCGGCGCTCGACGCGATGCTCGCCACTTTGGAGGAGAAGGCAAGAGCGTGGGATGACATCATCAAGATCGGCCGCACCCACCTGCAGGATGCGACGCCGTTGACGCTGGGCGACGAATTTTCAGGCTATGCCGCGCAGATTGCGCGCAGCCGCAAGCGCATCGAGCCGGTTGTGGTCAACGGCATGTATCAGCTGGCGCAGGGCGGTACGGCAGTCGGCACCGGGCTCAACGCGCCGCAAGGCTTTGGCGAGGCGATCGCGGCGGAGATTGCGGCGATAACCGGCCTGCCGTTCGTGACCGCACCCAACAAGTTCGAGGCGCTCGCCTCCAACGACGCGCTCGTCCACCTGTCCGGGGCGCTCAACGTGCTGGCGGTCGCGCTCACCAAGATCGCCAACGACATCCGTTTGCTCGGCTCGGGGCCGCGCTGCGGGCTTGGTGAGCTGAAGCTGCCGGAGAATGAGCCTGGCAGCTCGATCATGCCGGGCAAGGTCAATCCGACCCAGGCAGAGATGATGACGATGGTCGCCGCTCAGGTAATGGGCAACAATGTCGCGATCACCGTGGGCGGCTTACAGGGGCATCTCGAACTCAACGTGTTCAAGCCGCTGATCGGGGCCAACGTGCTGCGCTCGATCGAACTGCTCACCGTCGCCATGGAAAGCTTCCGCGAGCGCGCGCTCGAGGGACTCGAGCCGGATCGCGAGCGCATCGCGTCGCTGCTGGATCGCTCGCTGATGCTGGTGACCGCGCTGGCTCCCGAGATCGGCTACGACAATGCCGCCAAGATCGCCAAGCATGCCCATCATCATGGGCTGACGCTCAAGGAAGCGGGCCTCGCGCTGGAGTTGGTCGACGAAGCCACCTTCGACCGCGTCGTCCTGCCGGAGAATATGATCGGCCGCTGACAACGCGGCCACGCTGCGATCAGGATTCGCGCGGTTCGAACCTCGGATCGGGCGGGGTGACTTCATCATCTTCCTGCGGGCGATTGGCATAGAGCAAGGCAGCCACCAAAGCTGCCGATCCGATGCCGATCGCCACGCCGGTGGCTGCCACCGCGACATTCTTGTTGCGCGATGTCCGTTTGCGGGCGGAGCCTTCGCTATTCCTCTTGCCGCCGCCGTTGCGCGTGTCAGCCATGCCGTCTCCTCTTACTTTACCGAGCCTTAGCGTCGCCGGCGGCGCGGGTGAAGCGCGATGCGGCGGGTTGCGGGACAAGCGCATGCCGGCACGCCTGGTTCCGGCAAACATGGTCGCAAAGGGAGGAAGTTACAGCGGTTTGCCGCCTGCCTTCACCACGGCGCCGCCCTTCATCACGAAGTCGACGCGCTCGAGTGCGCGCACGTCCGTGAGCGGATCGGCGGTCACGGCGATGACATCGGCATAGCGGCCCGGCTGGATCGAGCCGATGTCGCCGCTCGCGCCGATCAGATCAGCGGCGTTGCGCGTCGCGGTCAGGATCGCTTCCATCGGCGTCATGCCCGCCGCCACCTCGATCGCGAATTCCTGCGCATTTTCGCCATGTGCGGAAAGGCCGAACGTGTCGGTGCCGAACGCGATCTTGACACCGGCGGCATGGGCATCGTGCAGATTTTTCTGCAGCAGCGGCCCGATTACCAGCGCCTTGGCGGCGGTGGAGGGATTGAGCTGCTCCGGATGCGTCCTGGCGCGCTCATAGACGCGCTGGCCGACCAGCATCGTCGGCACCAAGTAAGTGCCGTGCGCCTTGAACAATTTGTAACTATCGGCGTCGGCATAGCTTCCATGCTCGATCGAATCGACGCCGAGCGCGATTGTGTGATCGATCGCCTGCTTGCCGTGCGCGTGCGCGGCCACCTTCAGCCCCAGCGAATGGGCGGTTTCGATCACTGCTTTGATCTCGTCATCCTCCATCAATTGCAGCTTGGGGTCGTCGCCGATCGACATGACCCCGCCCGACGGCATGATCTTGATCAGGTCGACGCCGGCCCGCCACATGCGACGCACGGTCGTGCGCGCCTGCTCGGGGCTATCGACCAGGCTCTCCTGCCAGCTCGGAATTTCCCCGAATTCGGGCAGGAGCCCATTGGCCGGATCGCCATGGCCGCCGCTTGGCCCGAGCGCGGTTCCGGACACCCACATGCGCGGACCGGGGATTGTGCCCGCGGCTACCGCCTTCTTGAGTGCCACCACCGCCGTGGTCGCGTCGCCGACGTCGCGGATCGTGGTGAAGCCGGCGAGCAAAGTGGCGCGGGCGTCATTCACCCCATCGATCAGGGCGTCATAGGCGGTGGTGGTCACGGCCAGGCGGATCGGATCGCCGCTATGCCACGCTGCCATGATGTGGACGTGGCAATCGATCAGACCGGGCAGCACGGTCTGCTGCGACAGGTCGATCACCTCCGCGCCGGCCGGGGCCACGAAGCCGGGCTGGACCGCGCTGATACGATCGTCGTGCACCAGGATCGAGACTTGCCGCCGGGGCGTGCCGCCGGTCCCATCGATCAGCGTGCCGGCGTGGATGACGATATCCCTGGCCTGTGCCGACGATGCCGCGGCAAAGACCAGCGCCAGTGCGGTGGCGAACGCGATCGTGCCCTTCATATTTCCCCCTTCAGCCCGCCTGCCACTGACGGATCGCATCGACCGGCCACAGCAACATCACGATATTGAGCGTGAGATTGTCGCGGATTACAGCCAATGTCACCAGCTCGAACGCGATGGCGAGCGCAATCGTAACCCATGGCGGCAGGCGCCGCGCGATCGCGAAGCCGATCATCATGCAGGCGATGTCCGAAAGCGAATTGAGCACGCTGTCGCCGGTATAGCCGAGCGCCATCGTGGCGGTGCGATAGCGATCGATCACCATCGGCGAATTTTCGACCAGCTCCCAGCCGGCCTCGATCGCCACCGCGATCAGCAGCCGAAAGCGTAACGGCACACGGCGCAGCAGCAGCCAGCCGGCGGCGTAGAACAGAAAACCGTGAATGACGTGACTGGGCGAATACCAGTCGAGCAGATGCTGGCTGTTCCCGGCGTCGATCGCACCGTGCCACAGGGCGACATGCCCGCAGGTGCAGATCGGCGGCCGCCCCATCGCCAGCAACGTCGCGGCCGCGGCGGCAAGGATCAGGGCAATCGCGATCGCGGCCGCGGCCACATTAAAGCGAATAGCAGGGTGGGCTTCATCCATGCCGCACGTTGACCTTCCGGCGCGGCAAAGCCAAGAGCGGCCATGCCTCTTCCTGGTCTCCATCGCCGCGGTGTCCTGTTCGTTCTGTCGTCGCCGTCCGGCGCGGGCAAATCCACGATCGCGCGCATGTTGCTCGCCGAAGACAAGGACATAGAACTTTCAGTCTCGGTAACTACCAGGCCGATCCGCCCCGGCGAAGTCGATGGGCGCGATTATCATTTCGTGGATGTGCCGACCTTCAAGGACATGGTCGGCGACGGCGAGCTGATGGAATGGGCGCACGTCTTCGATCATCGCTACGGCACGCCGCGCGCTCCGGTCGAGGCGATGCTGGCCGAAGGCCGCGATGTGCTGTTCGACATTGATTGGCAGGGCGCGCAGCAACTTTACCAGCAGGCCGGCGGCGACGTCGTGCGCGTCTTCATCCTGCCGCCGTCGGTCGACGAGCTCGAGCGGCGCCTGCTTACACGCGGTACCGACGACAAGAATGTGGTGGAGGCGCGCATGGCGCGGGCCAATTCCGAAATCAGCCACTGGGACGGTTATGATTACGTCCTGATCAACGATGACGTGCAGGCCTGCTTCGCGCAGGTGCGCCATATCCTCATCGCCGAGCGCCTGCGCCGCTCGCGCCAGACGGGGCTGATCGGCTTCGTCCGCAAGTTGATGACGCCCAAGAACGGATGAGGTAGGATCCCCCTACACAATAGGGGAGCGGCGGCATGGTTCGGGTCGTGATCGGAAGCCTGGCGGGCGGCGTGGCGATGTTCATCATCGGCTTCCTTTTCTGGGCGACGCCGCTGCAATATCTCGGTTACTCCACTGCAACCGACGATCAGAATGCCGCTGTCCAGCTAAGCCACGCGCAAAATCTGCCGCACACCGGTCGTTACGTCGTGCCCAATCCTGGGAGCCAGGTGGGCGCCAACGGCTACAGCAAAGGCCCGATTTCGATCGTCGATTATAATTTGAACGGCTTTGCGCCGGGCGATCCGGCATCGATGATCGGCGGCTTGGTGCAGGAGGTGATCGTCTCGCTCATGATCGCGCTCAGCCTGTTTGCAGTGGCCGGGCGGGTCACCGACTTTGCTTCGCGCGCCAGACTGGCCATCGGCCTCAGCGCGGCGGCGACCGTGATGATCGTGACGAGCGATCCGATCTGGAACCATGCCGATTGGCGCTATGCCATCTACGCCTTGATCGCCGATCTGGCGATGTTGTCGGGCGCTAGCCTGGTGATCGCGCGCTGGTTCCTTCCGCGCGCAACGGCGGCGGATACAATCCACTGAGGAAGATTGACGCTGCTGTGCGGTGAGGGGGCGTCATCGCCCGATTGATCGGGCGGCTGGGGATTCCGGATGTCGCTTGTTCGACGGGCTTGTCGCCTAGCTTCGTGCTCAGCCCTTGATCGTGGCGGCGTCGTAGTGGAGTGCCTTGGTGGCAGCCGCCTCGGCGCCCTTCGCTACGGCCTTCGCGCCGGAATAGATGAAGCCGTAGGTGGGGTAGGCCTTGATGCCGATGTCATGGATCGGGCCGTACCAGACCTTGACCGCGCTCCAGTCACCTTTGGCCGACGCGTCGATCACGGTCACGTCGCGCTCGACCTGGCCGCGCACGCCCCAATTGGCGTGCGTTACCTTGATCAGGCGATCGGAGATGACCTGCGTCACGGTTGCGACATGACCCGAACGCATCGAGCCGATCGCTTTGAACACGAGAACCGAGCCGAGCTTGGGAGCGGATCCTTGCGCATATTTGCCGATCGCCTGGTTCCACCAGCTGCCGGCGGCGCCGAATAATTGGATGCCCGAGAAGACGCGGGCGAAGGGGGCGCATTGCCAGAAGGTCTGGGCATTGGCCGCCGACGGTACAGACAGAGCGGCAATGAGAAGAACGGAACAGAAAGCCGCTTTGGCACGTCGCAACATATTCGGATGATCCCCCGATCTCGCTATCCATTGTTGGATAGAGGGCAGGATCAGCTGGGTTAAAGGCGGCTGCGATGAAACGGGCCGACTCCACGTCCGCCCGCTTTGTTCCCTTGTGGATAAGTCGGTTCGTCGCGACTATGGCACGGTTGAGCCGCTAAGCTTTAAACCGCCTATCGAATCGTCGCCGCTCTTGCGCATCGCGGACCCCACCGCTATGTCGCCTCCCGCTCCCGGGCCGGAGGAGTGTAGCTCAGTTGGTAGAGCATCGGTCTCCAAAACCGAGGGCCGTGGGTTCGAGTCCCTCCACTCCTGCCATCGCAAGATGACGGGCGCAGGCCGCAGGGTCTGGGGCGAAGGTTCGGGAAAGAGTTTGGCCCAAGGTGGCCTCCCTTAAGGGGAGTGCCGCCGCATGGGCTTGGTTTTGTTTGTGGCAAAGGAAGACCGTGGCAGAGGCAAGCAAGGGTGGCGTAGGGGCATGGCTCCGCAACATCCCCACCTTCGTCAACCAGGTTAAGGCGGAGACCGGCAAGGTCGTCTGGCCGACCAGGCGCGAAACGATCATGACCGCCGTGATGGTGGTTATCATGACGCTGACGCTCGGCATCTTCTTCTTCGCGGTCGATTGGGCGTTCAGCCGGATCGTTCGCGAGCTTCTGTCGCTCGCCTCCTAAGTCAGGATCAGGATTAGAATGTCGCGCTGGTACATCATCCACGCTTATTCGGGCTTCGAGAACAAGGTGAAGGATCAAATCCTCGCCGATGCCGGCCGCCTGGGCCTCGATCAGCTGGTCGAATCGGTCGAAGTGCCGACCGAGAAGGTCACCGAGGTTCGCCGCGGCAAGAAGGTCACGAGCGATCGCAAATTCTTCCCCGGCTATGTGCTGCTCAAGGCGGCGATGAACGACGACGTTTATCACCTGGTCAAGAACACGCCGAAGGTGACCGGCTTCCTCGGTTCGAGCGGCCGTCCGCAGCCGATTACCGATGCCGAAGCCGCGCGCATCCTGAATACCAAGGAAGAGGCCGCGGTCGCGCAGCCCAAGGCGAAGCTGAAGGTCGATTACGACATCGGCGATTCGGTGAAGGTGCTCGAAGGCCCGTTCGCAAGCTTCAACGGCCTGGTCGAGGAGCTCGATTTCGATCGTGGCCGCGTCAAGGTCTCGGTCTCGATCTTTGGGCGCGCGACGCCGGTCGAGCTCGAGTTCGAGCAGGTCGAACGGGTTAAATAAGTTTCCGGCATCAGCCGGGAAAATCCGCGGGAGGCAGGCTTTGGTCCGCCGTCAGCACCGCTAAGCCATAGGAGGTAATCATGGCGAAGAAGATTACGGGTTATATCAAGTTGCAGGTGCCGGCCGGCAAAGCCAATCCGTCGCCGCCGATCGGTCCCGCGCTCGGTCAGCGCGGCGTCAACATCATGGAATTCTGCAAGGCATTCAACGCGCAGACCGGATCGGAAGAGGCGGGCACGCCGCTGCCGACCGTCATCACCGTCTATGCCGATCGCAGCTTCTCGTTCGAGACCAAGACGCCGCCGGCTTCTTATTTGATCAAGAAGGCTGCCGGTCTGAAGTCGGGTTCGAAGGAGCCGGGCAAGATCTCGGCGGGCACGATCAAGCGTTCGCAGCTGTCCGAGATCGCGACGACGAAGATGAAGGATCTCAACGCCAATAATCTCGAGTCGGCGACCAAGATCATCGAAGGCTCCGCTCGCGCGATGGGCCTGCAGGTTGTGGAGGGCTGATCCGATGGCAAAGCTGAGCAAGAAGCAGAAGGCGCTCTCGGTCGACACCGTGAAGCTCCATGGCGTCGATGAGGCGATCGGCCTCGCCAAGACCAACGCCACCGCCAAGTTCGACGAGACGATCGAGGTCGCGCTCAATTTGGGCGTTGATCCGCGTCACGCCGACCAGATGGTCCGTGGTGTGGTGACCCTGCCCAAGGGCACCGGCAAGACGGTGCGCGTCGGCGTGTTCGCCAAGGGCGCCAAGGCCGATGAAGCACGGGAAGCGGGTGCCGACGTCGTCGGTGCCGAGGACCTGCTCGAAATCGTCCAGGGCGGCACGATCGATTTCGATCGCTGCATCGCGACCCCCGACATGATGGGTCTGGTCGGCCGTCTCGGCAAGGTGCTGGGCCCGAAGGGTCTGATGCCGAACCCGAAGCTCGGTACGGTCACGATGGACGTCGCCGGTGCGGTCAAGGCCGCCAAGGGTGGCCAGGTCGAGTATCGCGTCGAGAAGGCGGGCATCATCCACAGCGGCATCGGCAAGGCGAGCTTCCCGGCCGAGGATCTGCGCGCGAATTTCGACGCGCTGGTCGACGCTGTGCTCAAGGCCAAACCGACCGGCGCCAAGGGGAAGTATCTGAAGAAGGTCGCCGTCAGCTCTTCGATGGGCCCGGGGATCAAGGTCGATACGGCCGAGATCTCGGCGGCGTAATCGCTCCGACAATAGCGTAAAGAGGAGGGCCGGGAGCGATCCCGGCCCTTTTTTTGTTTGTCGTCTATCGCGCCGGCGGGAGGTCGCTGGCGGGCGAAAGATATACCCGCGTCTCGAACGTGCCCTGGCGACCGGTCGCCTTTTTCAGCCACAGGTCCGAAAGCAGCCGGCCGCAGGATGCCAAGGTATTGAGCCCCTTCGGCCCAAAGCCGCGATCCTCGACGGTCTGGCAATCGCTGGGGTCGCCCTCCTTGTTCACCGTGAACGTCACGCGTTGCTGGGCGATCAATTGGCCGCTTGGCCACGGCGCATTGAGCAACGGATCCTGGTCTCCTGCGTCGAGCCGTACCGCAATGGTGGCCGCCTGTGCTGTGGTCGCGTGGGCGCCGAGATAATGGGCAGTGTCCCTGAAGAAGGAGCAGGCGGTCATCGACCACAAAGCGACATAAGCTCCGCTTGCTTGGCTGATCTCGCACTGCCGCAATTCGCCGCGCTCGAGTTGCAGCCGCGCTTCGAGCGCACTCGAGGCAAAGGGACGTGGATCGCCGAGGATCCAGCGCATGCCGCGCCGGAAAGTGCTGAAGATTGGCTTGCCGTCGGCCCCTTGGGCAGGATCGAACCGCATGCTCATCATAAGCTCGCACGTTCCGGCATCCAGTTCCGGATGGCCGCTGCTGGTTTCGATCCGGCATTCCGCGGGGATGCCCGCCGGGTCGACGCGCAAAGCAGCGACCACGCGGCCTTCCTGGTTCCTGCGGCGCGCCGCCGGCGGATAGGTGTGATAATCGGACCAGTCCGGCGTTTCGCGGACGCGTTGCGGAGCAACGTCCGGCCAGGCGGGGGCTGCGTCTTGCGACCTTGCCGCAGACGCCAGCGCCAGTGCCAGCGCCGGAAGACCAGGCCAATATCTCGTCCGCGCCATCATCTGTTCCTCTCGTCAGCCTCGGCAAGGATCGACAGAGCCTGTTTCATGCGGTCAGTGTCGGCGCTCTTTCACTTGCCCGTCAATGCAACGGCATGCTCGCGCCGGTTCGGTGCTAACATATTCACGAAGTTGAACTTTCTTCAAAGCCGATTATGCTTGGCCGATCTTGCCTGGATGTGGCTTCAGCTTCTGTAGGAAATGGGATGTCCAACACCGACTCATTGAGCTTCGCGCCGGATTCGCTGGTCCGGGGCGGCCTGCAGTCCAACGGCAAGACCTCCTTATCCCCTGCGGCGGCCGCGGATCATATCGCCGCTTATCCCTGGCAAGGCTCCGCCACGATCACCTATGCCTTCCGCATCAGCGGCACGGTACCGGATGACGATAGTAAAGGCTTCAGCCAGTTCAACGCCCGCGAGATCGCCGGTGCCGAGAAGGCATTGCAGGCGTGGGCCGACGTGGCCAACGTCCATTTTACGCGTGTCAATGACGGCGCGGGCTATTCGGACAATGCCACGATCCTGTTCGGGAATTTCGACGACGGCCCGGGCGCCGGCTTTACCTATCTGCCCGGGTCCCGCGCGGCGGGCTCCGTCGACGGCGATGTCTGGATCAACAGTTCGGAGGATTACAATACCGACCCGGTGATCGGCGATTATGGCGGCCAGGTGTTCGTGCACGAGATCGGGCACGCGATCGGTCTGACGCATCCGGGCAATTATGATGCGACCGACGATCAGGATCCGACCTACGCGGATGACGCGGAATATTATGAGGATAGCCGCCAATATACGGTGATGAGCTATTTCCCGTCGACTAACACCGGCGCCTTCCTCGGTGCCTTTTCGGGCGCTCCCTTGCTCGACGATATTTCCGCCATTCAATATCTGTACGGCGCGAACATGACGACGCGGACCGGCGACACCGTCTACGGCTTCCATTCGACCGCGGGCCGCGAATATTACAGCCTGACCAATGCCAACAGCGTTCCTCTCTTTGCGGTGTGGGACGCCGGCGGCAACGATACGCTCGATTTTTCTGGCTATTCGGACACCCAGCGGATCGACCTGCGCGCGGGCAATTTCTCGGATGTCGGCGGCTATGCGCACAATGTCTCGATCGCCTACAATGTCACCATTGAGAACGCGATCGGCGGCAGCGGTGTCGACACGATCATCGGCAATAATGTCGCCAACATCCTTGACGGCGGATCCGGCAACGACCTTCTCTATGGCGAAGCCGGCAACGACACGCTGCGTGGGGGTGCCGGTGACGATCGGCTGGATGGCGGCAGCGGCGTCAATCTGATCGACGGCGGTCTTGGCAACGATACGCTGATGCTGCCGGGGTTGATCTCCGATTATCATTCGGCGCTCGTGTCCGGCGGTTATTGGATTTCCGGCAACGGCATCACGGACACGATCTCGAACATCGAAACGATCGTGACGCGCGCAGTGGGCGCGACCGGCGACAATGGCAGCTATTCGCTGGCGGCCTTCGTTGCCCAAACGCCCGGCGCGGTGCAGTCCGCCGGCAGCGCGAACGATTTCAACGGAGACGGCCGCAGCGACATCGTCTGGCACCATGTCAGCGGCGCTGTCAGCACATGGCAATTCGGTGGAACGACGCATGGCGACCAGATCCAGCAATCGGTGTATAACGGCAGTGCCGATCCAAGCTGGAACATCATCGAAACCGGCGATTTTGACGGCAATGGCTCGGCCGACTTTCTGTGGCGCAATACCAACGGCACGATCGCGATCTGGAACGCTACCGGCAATGGCAGCTTCGTCGGGGGCTATGTCGATGCTTCGGTCGGCAATGGCTGGAAGGTCGCCGCGGTCGGCGATATCAATGGGGACGGCAAAGCGGATCTGCTGTGGCGTTATGACGACGGCAGTATTTCGAGCTGGTCGTCCAACGGCAACGGCTTTGCTCAGAACAGCTATTTCCACGCCAGCGTAGGTACGAGCTGGAAGGTTGAGGGTCTCGCCGATTTCAACGGCGATGGCCGCGCCGACATCATGTGGCGCAACGACAATGGCTCGATCTCCACTTGGTTGAGTACAGGTAACGGCTTTGCCGAAAACAGCTATTCCGACAGCTCGGTTGGCACCAGCTGGCATATCGCCGCCCTTGCCGACTTCAACGGGGACGGGAAGGCCGACATTCTCTGGCGTAATGACAACGGGTCGATCTCAACCTGGAATTCGAACGGCAATGGCTTCAGCCAGAACAGCTATTCTGACTCCTCGGTCGGAAATTACTGGCACATCGCGGAGGTCGCAGACTTCAACCATGACGGTAAGGCCGACATCCTGTGGCGGAACGATAGCGGCGGAATTTCGACGTGGGAGTCAAACAGCAACGGCTTTACGCAGAGCGTTGCCAATTCGTGGGCGCCGACCGACTGGACGATCGTGGCGCATCACTTCCCGCTCTGATCGGTAGGGCGACTCGACAATCAGGCGCGGCCACGTTATGGGCCGCGCTTCTCCGCCTCATGGGCTGGAGATTCCGTCCGAGACAGCAGGTGAGGGGGCTTTGCCTCTCTTAATGTCCTGCCGAGACGGGGAAGAGATTTCCGGCGGCTCGCGTGATGCGGCTTCCGGTCTGCCTGACGGGCGCACGCGTCCGTAGGTCAGGTGTCCATTCCCCTTCGGACTTTTAAACCGCGCGAGGCCTCGCTTCGCGCGGAGTTGAATGCGTCCGGCGCATGTCGCGTCGGGGGCTAATGCGTTCGGCGAAACATCGCCGAACGATATGGAGAATGGCAATGGATCGTGCTCAGAAGTCCGAGCAGGTTGCAGCGCTGAATCGCACGTTGAACGAGACGTCCGTTGTGGTCGTCACGCGCAACCTCGGCATGACCGTCGCTCAGTCGACGGCCCTGCGCGTGAAAATGCGGGACGCGGGCGCCAGCTACAAGGTGACCAAGAACAGCCTTGCCCGCATTGCCGCCGAAGGCACGCCGTACACGACCCTCCACGATTTGCTGGTTGGTCCCACGGCGCTGTCGACCTCGGTGGATCCGGTCGCGGCCGCCAAGATCGTCGTCGAATTCGCGAAGACCAACGACAAGTTGGAAATCATCGGCGGCGCGATGGGCGAGACCGTGCTGGACGTGAACGGGGTCAAGGCGCTTGCAGCGCTGCCGAGCCTCGATGAGCTGCGTGCCAAGATCCTGGGTCTGCTTGCAGCACCCGCGACCAAGGTGGCGTCGGTGCTTCAGGCACCGGGCGGTCAGCTCGCACGCGTCTTCGGGGCCTATGCGGCCAAGGAAGCAGCATAATTTCAACCTGACACTTGGGGCCGGCGTGCCCCGCATGGAGATACATCATGGCAGACCTGCAGAAGCTTGTTGACGAATTGTCCGCGCTGACCGTCCTCGAGGCGGCCGACCTTTCGAAGTTGCTCGAAGAGAAGTGGGGCGTTTCCGCCGCCGCTGCCGTCGCCGCTGCGCCGGCCGCTGGTGGCGCCGGCGCCGGTGCTCCGGCCGCTGAAGAGAAGACCGAATTCGACGTGATCCTCACCGGCGACGGTGGCAAGAAGATCAACGTCATCAAGGAAGTCCGCGCCATCACCGGCCTGGGCCTGACCGAGGCGAAGACCCTGGTCGAGTCCGCTCCGAAGGCGATCAAGGAAGGCGTCAGCAAGGACGAGGCCGAGAAGGTCAAGAAGCAGCTCGAAGACGCCGGCGCGACCGTCGAACTCAAGTAAGCTTCACGTTCTGCGGTCCTTTCCGGACCAACGAAAAAGGAAGGGCGGCCCGGCGACGGGTCGCCCTTTTTTATGATAATGGGGATTTACGCCGGCACGACAGGAAGGCTCCCACGAGGGGATTTCTAAAAAAACACCAGAAACGAACTTGATGATTCTACGCGTATCGCAAGCGCTGGTGTGCCGGGCCGGATTGAGAAAGAGCCACGTCCGCCAAGGAGCCGCCACTGTCAGCGAACGCATCGTGCGTACACGTTTTGTTCCAGTTTGTCCAGGGCCGGCATTGGCTCATTGCCCAGCGGTGACCTTCGGTTCGCTCCGCGCGCAATGACCGTTTGTCTTAGATCTCGCGCTGCATGAAGACGACGTCGAGATAACGGCCGAATTTGAAGCCGGCTTTGTCGAATTGCCCGGCCGGCGTGAAACCGGCACGTTCGTGCAGCCGGATCGAGCCCAGGTTGGCGGAATCGCCGATCACCGCGAACAGGCGCTGGAAGCCTGCCTCCGCCGAGGCCCGCATCAGCGCGTCGAGCAAGGCGCGGCCGATGCCCGCACCTTGATGTTCCGGATGGACGTAGATCGAATCCTCTGCCGCGAAGCGATAGGCGGCACGGTCGCGAAATTGGGCGGCATAGGCATAGCCGATCACGCCGCCGTCCGTCTCGGCGACGAGCAGCGGCCAGCCGCGTTCGATGATGCGCGCCAGGCGACCAGCCATTTCGGCGGTCGAGGGCGGATCCTCCTCGAACGTGCCGGTGCCGTGGAGCACGTGATGCCGGTAGATCGCCGCGATCGCCGCTGCATCGTCGAGAGAGGCGTTGCGTATAGTCACGACTGCATCTTTCCAGAGCCGAAGCTGCGCGTCCACCGCGTCTGAACCGGTAATTCCCGACATAAGGGGTTTACGAATCCGTCAGAATTCCTACATGGGGTCCTGAACGGTGCGGTATGCGACTCGCATGCTGTGCCACCGTCCCGCCCCGGGACACGATCCACATAGCGGGTGGATCGCGACGAATTGGGGCCGGCGACGTGTTCCACAGACGCTGCAGTGCGGTTCCGATGGCCCGGATCCGCACTTTTTTGCGTGGACTCAATTCCGCGCACAGGCCGCAGGTCCGCAGCGAGGCGGAAAAGATCTGATCCGATACCGAGGATATTCGATGGCGACCAAGGCACATGACGCGCTCACCACGGCTGCGAAGAAGCGCATCCGCAAGGTCTTCGGCAACATCCACGAAGTGGTGCAAATGCCGAACCTGATCGAGGTTCAGCGCGAGTCCTACGAGCAGTTCCTGCGCTCCGATCCGTCGATCGGCTATGTCTCGGGCCTCGAAAAGACGCTGCGCAGCGTGTTCCCGATCCGCGACTTTGCCGGCACCGCCGAGCTCGATTTCGTCAATTACGAACTCGAAGATCCCAAATACGACATCGAGGAATGCCGTCAGCGCGGCATCACTTACGCCGCCGCGATGCGCGTCACGCTGCGTTTGATCGTGTTCGAGGTCGACGCCGACACCGACACCCGCTCCGTCCTCGATATCAAGGAGCAGGACGTCTACATGGGCGACATGCCGCTCATGACGTGGAACGGCACGTTCGTCATCAACGGCACCGAGCGCGTCATCGTCAGCCAGATGCACCGTTCGCCGGGTGTGCTGTTCGATCACGATCGCGGCAAGACGCACGCGTCGGGCAAGTATCTCTTCGCCGCGCGCGTGATCCCCTATCGTGGCTCGTGGCTCGATTTCGAGTTCGACGCCAAGGACATCGTCAACGTCCGCATCGACCGCAAGCGCAAGCTGCCGGTCACCACGTTGCTGTATGCGCTCGGCCTCAACGGCGAGCAGATCCTCAACGAATTCTACAAGACGCAGCGCTATGTGCGTGGCGAGGGCGGCTGGAAGGTCCCCTTCCTGATCGAGAATTGGCGCGGCCAGAAGCCGTCCTTCGATGTCGTCAACGGCGACACCGGCGAGATCGTGTTCCCCGCCGGCACCAAGATCAGCCCGCGCGCGGCCAACAAGGCCGGCAAGGATGGGCTGACCAGCCTGCTGATCCCGACCGAGGAAATCTATGGCCGTTATTCCGCTTACGACCTGATCGATGAGGCCACCGGCCGCATCTACATCGAGGCCGGCGACGAAGTGACGCCCGAAAATCTCGAGAAGCTCGACGAAGCCGGCTTCGACCATGTCGACCTGCTCGACATCGATCACATCTCGACCGGCGCCTGGATCCGCAACACGCTCGCGGCCGACAAGGTCGAGGAGCGCGACCATGCGCTGTCCGAAATCTACCGCGTGATGCGCCCTGGCGAGCCGCCGACGAAGGAGACCGCCGAGTCGCTGTTCGCCGGCCTGTTCTTCGATCCGGAGCGCTACGATCTGTCGGCCGTCGGCCGCGTCAAGCTCAACATGCGCCTCGACCTCGACGTCGACGATACGGTCACGACCTTGCGCACCGAGGATATCCTCGCCGTGGTCAAGACCCTGGTCGATCTGAAGGACGGCAAGGGCGAGATCGACGACATCGACAATCTCGGCAACCGCCGCGTGCGTTCGGTCGGCGAACTGCTCGAGAACCAGTATCGCGTCGGCCTGCTCCGCATGGAGCGCGCCGTGAAGGAGCGGATGAGCTCGGTCGACGTGTCGACCGTGATGCCCAACGACCTGATCAACGCCAAGCCGGCGGTGGCCGCGGTGCGCGAATTCTTCGGCTCCTCGCAGCTGTCGCAGTTCATGGATCAGACCAACCCGCTGTCCGAAGTGACGCACAAGCGTCGCGTCTCGGCGCTCGGGCCGGGCGGTCTCACGCGTGAGCGTGCGGGCTTTGAAGTCCGCGACGTTCACCCGACCCATTATGGCCGCATCTGCCCGATCGAGACGCCGGAAGGCCCGAACATCGGTCTGATCAACAGCCTCGCGTCGTTCAGCCGCGTCAACAAATACGGCTTCATCGAGACGCCGTATCGCAAGGTCATCGACCACAAGGTCACCGACGAGGTCGTCTACCTCTCGGCGATGGAGGAGGCCAAGCACACGATCGCGCAGGCCAATGCCGAGATTTCGGCAGACGGCACGTTCGCCGAGGATCTGATCTCGGCACGTGAAGCGGGCGAGTTCCTGATGGCGCCGCGCGATCATATCACGCTGATGGACGTATCGCCCAAGCAGTTGGTCTCGGTCGCGGCGTCGCTCATTCCTTTCCTGGAAAACGATGACGCCAACCGCGCCCTGATGGGCTCGAACATGCAGCGCCAGGCGGTGCCGCTGGTTCGCGCCGAGGCGCCGTTCGTCGGCACCGGCATGGAAGAGACCGTGGCCCGCGATTCCGGCGCCGCGATCGCCGCCAAGCGTCCGGGCGTGGTCGATCAGGTCGATGCGTCGCGCATCGTCGTCCGTGCCACCGGCGCGGTCGATGCGGGCCGCTCGGGCGTCGACATCTACACGCTGATGAAGTTCCAGCGCTCCAACCAGTCTACCTGCATCAACCAGCGTCCGCTGGTGAAGGTCGGCGACGTGGTCGAAGCGGGCGACATCATCGCCGACGGTCCCTCGACCGAATATGGCGAGCTCGCGCTCGGCCGCAACGTGCTCGTCGCGTTCATGCCGTGGAACGGCTACAATTATGAGGATTCGATCCTCATCTCCGAGCGCATCGTGAAGGACGACGTCTTCTCGTCGATCCACATCGACGAGTTCGAGGTGATGGCCCGCGACACCAAGCTCGGGCCGGAAGACATCACCCGCGACATCCCCAACGTCGGCGAGGAAGCGCTTCGCAACCTCGACGAGGCGGGCATCGTCTATGTCGGTGCCGAGGTCGAGCCGGGCGATATCCTCGTCGGCAAGATCACCCCGAAGGGCGAAAGCCCGATGACGCCGGAAGAGAAATTGCTGCGCGCCATCTTCGGTGAAAAGGCGTCCGACGTGCGCGACACGTCGCTGCGCCTGCCGCCGGGCGTGTCGGGCACGATCGTCGACGTCCGCGTCTTCAATCGTCACGGCATCGACAAGGACGAGCGTGCACTGGCGATCGAGCGGGAGGAAATCGACCGCCTCACCAAGGATCGCGAGGACGAACGTGCCATCCTCAACCGCGCCAGCTGGTCGCGTTTGAAGGAGATGCTGATCGGCCAGACGATCGTGTCGGGTCCGAAGGGCGTCAAGAAGGGCGCCGTCATCGACGAGGCTTTGCTCGACGAGGTCGAGAAGCGCGAATGGTGGAAGCTCGCCGTCGCCGACGACGCGCGCCAGAGCGATCTGGAAGCGGTCAAGGTGCAGTATGACGATGCGGTCGCCGCAATCGTCGCCAAGTTCGACGATCGCGTCGAGAAGCTGCAGCGCGGCGACGAACTGCCGCCGGGCGTGCTGAAGATGGTCAAGGTGTTCGTGGCGGTGAAGCGCAAGCTGCAGCCGGGCGACAAGATGGCCGGCCGTCACGGCAACAAGGGCGTCATCAGCCGCATCCTGCCCAACGAGGACATGCCGTTCCTCGAGGACGGGACGCCGGTCGATATCGTGCTCAACCCGCTCGGCGTGCCTTCGCGCATGAATGTCGGCCAGATCTTCGAGACGCACCTTGGCTGGGCCGCGCGCGGCCTGGGCAAGCAGATCGGCGAGGCGCTGGATACGTGGCGCGAAGCCAATCCGAACGGCGCAGGCGGCAAGGCGCCGGCCGCGGTCGTGGAGCGGCTCAAGACCGTATATGGCGAGCAGTATCACGCGGATATCGACAGCCGCTCGGCCGACGATCTCATCGAGATGGCCGGCCTGCTGCGGGGCGGTGTGCCGATGGCGACGCCGGTGTTCGACGGTGCGCGTGAGGCGGACGTGTCGGAGATGCTGACGCTGGCCGGGCTCGATACTTCGGGTCAGGTCGAGCTGTTCGACGGGCGCACGGGCGACGCGTTCGACCGTAAGGTGACCGTCGGCTACATCTACATGCTCAAGCTGCATCACCTTGTGGACGACAAGATCCACGCGCGTTCGATCGGGCCGTACAGCCTCGTCACCCAGCAGCCGCTGGGCGGTAAGGCGCAGTTCGGCGGCCAGCGTTTCGGCGAAATGGAAGTGTGGGCGCTCCAGGCTTATGGTGCCGCCTACACGCTGCAGGAAATGCTGACGGTGAAGTCCGACGACGTGGTCGGCCGCACCAAGGTCTACGAGGCGATCGTCAAGGGCGACGACACGTTCGAGGCGGGCATCCCCGAAAGCTTCAACGTGCTGGTCAAGGAAATGCGCTCGCTCGGCCTCAACGTCGACCTCAACTCGGTCGAACGTGACGAGGACGGCGTGGCGGAGCCTGCGGAATAAGTGACCGGCCTCTGCCCTTCCCGGGCAGGGGCCTCACTTCCGCACCGAATTTTCCCTCCAAGTGAGGACATACAGATGAACGAACTTACCAACTTCGCCAATCCGATCGCCAAGGCCGAGACCTTCGACCAGATCAAAATCGGCATCGCCTCGCCCGACCGGATCCGCTCCTGGTCCTTCGGCGAGATCAAGAAGCCGGAAACGATCAACTATCGCACGTTCAAGCCCGAGCGTGACGGCCTGTTCTGCGCGCGCATCTTCGGTCCGATCAAGGATTACGAGTGCCTGTGCGGCAAGTATAAGCGCATGAAGTATAAGGGCATCGTCTGCGAGAAATGCGGCGTCGAGGTCACCGTCTCGAAGGTCCGCCGCGAGCGGATGGGCCATATCGAGCTCGCCGCTCCGGTCGCGCATATCTGGTTCCTGAAGTCGCTGCCGTCGCGCATCGGCCTGCTGCTCGACATGCAGCTCAAGCAGCTCGAGCGGATCCTTTATTTCGAGGCCTATGTCGTCACCGAGCCCGGCCTCACCAGCCTGGAGAAGTTCCAGCTGCTGACCGAGGACGAGCTGCTCGAAGCGCAGGACGAATATGGCGAGGACGCCTTCTCCGCCGGGATCGGCGCCGAAGCGGTCAAGCATATGCTGATGGACCTCGACCTGGTCGGCGAGCGCGACGAGCTGCTCAAGGAACTGGCCGAGACCAAGTCCGAACTGAAGCCCAAGAAGATCATCAAGCGGCTCAAGGTCGTCGAGAGCTTCATCGATTCGGGCAATCGCCCGGAGTGGATGATCCTCGACGTAGTGCCGGTCATTCCGCCGGAACTGCGCCCGCTGGTGCCGCTCGACGGCGGCCGCTTCGCGACCTCGGATCTCAACGATCTGTATCGCCGCGTGATCAACCGCAACAACCGCCTGAAGCGGCTGATGGAGCTGCGCGCGCCGGACATCATCGTCCGCAACGAAAAGCGCATGCTGCAGGAGTCGGTCGACGCATTGTTCGACAACGGCCGCCGCGGCCGCACGATCACGGGCGCCAACAAGCGTCCGCTCAAGTCGCTGTCCGACATGCTCAAGGGCAAGCAGGGCCGCTTCCGCCAGAATCTGCTCGGCAAGCGCGTCGACTATTCGGGCCGTTCGGTCATCGTCACCGGTCCGGAGCTCAAGCTCCACCAGTGCGGTCTGCCCAAGAAGATGGCGCTCGAGCTGTTCAAGCCGTTCATCTACGCCCGCCTCGACGCCAAGGGTCTGTCGATGACCCTCAAGCAGGCGAAGAAGTGGGTTGAGAAGGAGCGCAAGGAAGTCTGGGACATCCTGGACGAGGTGATCCGCGAGCATCCGGTTCTGCTGAACCGCGCGCCCACGCTGCACCGTCTTGGCATCCAGGCGTTCGAGCCCGTGCTGATCGAGGGCAAGGCGATCCAGCTTCACCCGCTGGTCTGCTCGGCCTTCAACGCCGACTTCGACGGCGACCAGATGGCCGTGCACGTCCCGCTGAGCCTCGAGGCCCAGCTGGAAGCACGCGTCCTGATGATGTCGACCAACAACATCCTGTCGCCCGCCAACGGCAAGCCGATCATCGTGCCCTCGCAGGACATGGTGCTCGGTCTCTATTATCTTTCGATGATGAAGGAGAATGAGCCGGGCGAAGGCATGATGATCGGCGACATGTCCGAAGTGCATCAGGCGATCAACGCCAAGGCGGTGACGCTCCATACCAAGATCACGACCCGCGTTCCGCAGACGGACGAGGACGGCAAGACCTACATGAAGCGGGTCGAGACCACCCCCGGCCGCATGCTGATCGCCGAGACGCTGCCGAAGAGCCACAAGGTCCCGTTCGAGACCGTCAACCGCCTCCTCACCAAGAAGGAGATCGGCGACGTCATCGATCAGGTCTATCGCCACACCGGCCAGAAGGAGACCGTGCTGTTCGCCGACGGCATCATGAGCCTCGGCTTCCGCCACGCGTTCAAGGCCGGCATCTCGTTCGGCAAGGACGACATGGTCATCCCGGCCGAGAAGGAGACTTTGGTCGACGAGACGCGGCTGCTCGTGAAGGATTATGAGCAGCAATATCAGGACGGCCTGATCACCCAGCAGGAAAAGTATAACAAGGTGATCGACGCCTGGTCGCGCTGCGGTGACCGCGTTGCCAACGAGATGATGAAGGAAATCCAGGCCGTTAAGAAGAATCCCGATGGCCGGGAAGCGGACATCAATTCGATCTACATGATGGCCCATTCCGGTGCCCGCGGTTCGCAGGCCCAGATCAAGCAGCTTGCCGGCATGCGCGGCCTGATGGCCAAGCCGTCGGGCGAGATCATCGAGACGCCGATCATCTCGAACTTCAAGGAAGGCCTGACCGTCCTTGAATATTTCAACTCGACCCACGGCGCTCGCAAGGGCCTCGCGGACACCGCGTTGAAGACCGCCAATTCGGGTTATCTGACCCGTCGTCTGGTCGACGTGTCGCAGGATTGCGTCGTCGTCGAGATCGATTGCGGCACCGAGCGGGCGCTCGAAATGCGCGCGATCGTGCAGGGCGGTTCGACCATCGCATCGCTCGGCGAGCGTATCCTGGGCCGCACCACGGCCGAGGACATTCTCGACAGCAAGAATGGTGAGGTCATCGTTCCGGAGGGCACGTTGCTCGACGAGGCGATGGTCACGGCGATCGAAGCCGTCTCGCCGCAGGCCGTGAAGATCCGCTCGCCTTTGGTGTGCGAATCCAAGGGCGGCGTGTGCGCCGCCTGCTACGGACGCGACCTTGCCCGCGGTACGCCGGTCAATATCGGTGAGGCTGTCGGCGTTATCGCGGCCCAGTCGATCGGCGAGCCGGGCACGCAGCTCACCATGCGTACCTTCCACATCGGTGGCGCGGCGCAGCTCAACGAGCAGTCGAACCTGGAAGCAGTGTCCGACGGCAAGATCGAACTGCGCGGCCTGCCGACGATCACCAACCCGCGGGGCCAGCACATCGCGCTGTCGCGTTCGGGCGAAATCGCGATCGTCGACATGGATGGCCGCGAGCGTTCGACCCATCGCCTGCCTTACGGTGCGCAGCTGATGGTCGCCGATGGCGCCATCGTCTCCAAGGGCGATCGCATCGCGCAGTGGGATCCGGCCTATATGCCGGTGATCACCGACAAGAAGGGCATGATCCGCTATCAGGACCTGATCGAGAACCGCACGGTGCGTGAGGAATCGGACGAGACGACCGGCCTTACCCAGCGCGTGGTGATCGAGGATACGGGCCGCGCCAAGAAGGAGGATCTGCGTCCGCGGATCACCCTGCTCGACGAGGCTTCGGGCGAGACCGGCGTGTCGCGTCTGATCGTGGGCGCGGTCATCGCGGTCGAGGACGGCCAGATGGTCGAGGTCGGCGAAGTGCTGGCACGTGTCCCGCGCGAAGCGGCACGTACCCGCGACATCACCGGCGGTCTGCCGCGCGTCGCCGAGCTGTTCGAGGCGCGCAAGCCGAAGGAGAATGCGATCATCGCGAAGATCTCCGGCCGGGTCGAGTTCGGCAAGGATTACAAGGCCAAGCGCAAGGTCATCATCCGTCCGGATGATGGTTCGGAGCCGGTCGAGTATCTGGTGCCGAAGTCGAAGACGATCGACGCGCAGGAAGGCGATTACGTCAAGCGCGGCGACAATCTGATCGGCGGCTCGCCCGATCCGCACGATATTCTCGAAGTGCTCGGCATCGAGCCGCTTGCCGAATATCTCGTGTCGGAAATCCAGGAAGTCTATCGACTGCAGGGCGTGAAGATCAACGACAAGCACATCGAGACGATCGTTCGTCAGATGCTGCAGAAGGTTGAGATTACGGCGGCCGGCGCCACCACTTTGCTCCCCGGCGAGCAGGTGGATCGCGAAGAGATGGATGAGATCAACGCCAAGCTCAGCAAGGGCGAGGCACCGGCCGAAGGCAAGCCGATCCTGCTTGGGATCACCAAGGCTTCGCTCCAGACGCGCTCGTTCATCTCGGCGGCTTCGTTCCAGGAGACGACCCGTGTGCTCACCGAAGCTTCGGTGCAGGGCAAGATCGACAATCTGAACGGCCTCAAGGAGAACGTCATCGTCGGTCGGCTCATCCCGGCCGGTACCGGCGCGGGCATGAACCGCCTGCGGGTCACCGCCACGTCGCGCGACGCGGCGCTGCGGGCTTCGCAGCGCAGCCTGGCGGCGTCGATCGTGGCGCCGAAGACGGCGGCCGAGGAGCATGCAGCCGAGCTCAAGCGTCCGGTCGAGGCCGATACCGGCAACGATCCGCTGGGCGAAGTTGTAGGCGAGACCCACGGCAGCGACGCCGATGCGGGCGATTACCTGAACAGCTAAGCGTTGCTGTCAGGCTGAACGGAAAGAGCCGTCGTCCACTCCGGTGGGCGGCGGCTTTTTCGTGTCCGGCCGAGGGTTAAGCCTGCATCCGGCCGCTGCTTCTATGATATGAGAGCGGACGGGCTGCTTTGTCCGACGAGGGGGTCCATCATGAAGCGCATCGTGACACTGCTGTTGATCCTGCCGCTGGCGGGCTGCGTCTCGACCGTGGCGCATGTCGTGACCGCGCCGGTGCGGGTGGCGAGCTGGGGAGTCGACAAGATGACCACCAGCCAGTCGGAAGCGGACGAGAAACGCGGCCGCCGCGAGCGCAAGGAAGACGAGCGGCGCGGCAAGGAAGCGAAGAAGGAAGCCAAAAGGCAGCGCGAGCTGGAGCGGGAACGGCAACGCGATCCGGGTTGAGCGCCCTCATACGGCGCCGTGCCTTACGCACTCCGAAGGCTAAATCTGCAGAAGCCGTCACCCTGAACTCGTTTTAGGGTCCATCGCGCCACACATCCGGCGGCGCGGATGAGAGATGGATGCTGAAACACGTTCAGCATGACCACCAATGGGACGCGGCGTGGCTTGGCCTCTGGTCGCCTATCTCCGGCAACGACTCCTCAGGCCGCCAGGTCGTACAGCTCCATCTCGCCCGACAGATAGAGATTGCGCGCCTTGGAGCGGCTGAGCTTGCCGGAGCTGGTGCGCGGCAAGGTCTTGGGCGGGATCAGTTCGACCACGCAGTTCATGCCGGTGATCGCGCGCACCTTCTCGCGGATCTCGTCGCGCAGGCGGGTGCGCTCTTCGGGATCGGAGGTGCGGCACTGGACCAGGACGGCCGGCGTCTCCTCGCCACCGGGGGTGGTGATGGCGAAGGCGGCGATGTCACCGGCCTTGAAGCCGGGCAGTTGCTCGACCGCCCATTCGATATCCTGCGGCCAATGATTGCGGCCGTTGATGATGATCATGTCCTTGGCGCGGCCGACGATGTAGATGTAGCCACCCGACAGATAGCCCATGTCGCCGGTATCGAGCCATCCGTCGACAAGGCAGGCGTCGGTCGCCTCCGGATCCCGGAAATAGCCGACCATGACCGACGGACCGCGGCACCAGACCTTGCCGATCGCGCGTTCGGGCAGCTTGCTGCCATCCTCGTCGCGGATCGCTATCTCCATCTCGCGCGCCGGCTTGCCGCAATTGACGACCGCGCGGTAACGCTGCGGCCGGCCGACGCTGGCGGAACCGCCGCCCGAAAGCTCGGTCTCCTCGACCAGTTCGACGACGATGCCTTCGCCCGGCGGCATGATCGATACCGCCAGGGTCGCTTCGGCCAGGCCGTAGGAGGGCAGGAACGCTTTCGCGTCGAAACCCGCCTCGGCGAACGCATCGACGAAGGCCTGCATCACGTCGGGCCGGATCATGTCCGCGCCATTGCCCGCGACGCGCCAGCGCGACAGATCGAACCGGTCGCTCGCCCGGGTCTGGCTCGACATGCGCCGCGCGCAGATATCGTAGCCGAAGGTGGGCGAATAAGAGAGGGTGGTGCCAGGATTGCGGCTGATCAGATCGAGCCAAGCAAGCGGACGCCGCGCGAAATCCTCGGTCTTGAGATAATCGGTGGAGACCTGGTTGGCGACGGGCGACAGCAGGCAGCCGACCAGACCCATGTCATGATACCAGGGCAGCCACGACACGCAGCGATCGCCCGGCTGTACGTCCATCCCGATCGAATGCGCCGCCAGGTTGGACATCAGCGCACGATGCGTGATCGCGACGCCGTGGGGGAAGCGGGTCGAGCCACTCGAATATTGCAGATAGGCGATATCGTCGGGGCTGGCAGGAGTAAGGTTTACGGCCGGCGCATTCTCCGCAGCCAGGTTTTCATAGCTGACAGCAGCGACGCCGCGCGCTTCGGCGGCGGCTTGCGCCATGCCCTCGAGCTCGGCGGGATAGAGCAGCAGGATCGGGTCCGAACTTGCCAGCTGTACCGCCAGCTGATCGATATAGGCATCCTTGCCGCCGAACGAGGTCGGCAGGGGAAGGGGAACCGGCCACACGCCGGCATAGATGGCGCCGAAGAAAGCGGCGGCGAAATCGGGGCCGGTCTCGGCCAGCATGGCGATCCGCGCGCCCGGCTCGATCCCGCGTGCGATCAGGCGATGCGCGATCCCGACGGCGTCCTGGCGCAGTTCGGCGAAGGTGTAAGCCTGGACGAGATTACCGCGGGGATCGTGGAAATTGAGGCCCAGCGCTCCCTGCGCGGCATAATCGAGCGACTCGCCCAGCGTCGCGAAGTCAGCATAGCGCCGCGGGAGCGCGTCATCGCTCGGCGTCGACGTCGGCTTGCTGTCCGCACTGGCCGTCTGCACCCTCGAACGTCTCCTCTCGCGCCCGCGCATCATGCGCATGACCAATTCATACCGTAAGCGACAGGCCGCGTTCAAATTCCGGCCCGACTGTGGCACAAACGTGGCGCATGTCACGCCGCAAATTCACCTCCGCGCCGCGGGTTGCGAAACCGCTCGACGCCGAAGCGCTCAACATGCTCGCGCTGGCCTACCTCGGGCGCTATGCCACCACCCGCGCCAAATTGCGTCATTATCTGGTTCGCAAGCTCGCGTCACGTGGTTGGGAAGGCGAGGGCGAGCCCGCGCTCGACGCGATCGTCGAGCGGTGCGCGGAGCTCGGTTATGTCGACGATGCCAGCTTTGCGGTGGCACGCGGCGCCGCGCTGACGCGGCGCGGTTTCGGCGAGCAGCGCGTGGCCGCGGCCCTGCGCGCGGTGGGGATCGATGCGGATACCGCCGCGCCGGTACGCGCGGCGGCGCGCGAGGATGCGCTGGAAGCGGCGCTGCGTTTCGCCCGCCGCAAGCGGATCGGACCGTTCGCGCAAGAACTCGCCGCGCCCGATCAAAGACGCCGCAACCTCGCGGCACTGCTGCGCGCGGGTCACGCGCCGGACGTTGCGCGCCGCATCGCCCATGCCGCGCCCGGTGCTAGCTTGACGAGAGATGAATGAATCTTCGTTTCGGTGGTTTTTGATCTTTCGCAATTCTGCAAAACTGTTAATTTGGACTGTTCGTGCTTAAGGTTTAAAATAATGAAAAGTGCCGACGTAGCGATGCTTGCCGTGACGGACAGTGTCGATGGAGAAGCCTTCATATCGGCGCGGGATGCAGCCGATCTTCTGCCAGCGGTCATGGCGAGCGGCAGCGTAAAGTGGTTTGACGCCACGCGCGGCTTCGGATTCATTGTCGGCGACGCCGGCGAAGGCGATATCCTTCTTCATTTCTCGGTCCTGCGCGATCATAACCGCCGCACTCTGCCGGAAGGCACGCGCGTGGTGTGCGAGGTCGTCGATCGCGAGCGCGGACGCCAGGCGCGCCGCGTCATCAGTTTCGATCTTTCGACCGCCACCGGCCCCGATGCCGATCTCATCGCGCGGCGGAATGCCGACCGTGTCGATCCGACGCAGCTGGAAGAGGATGCCGGGCCGTTCGAGGCGGTGCGGGTGAAGTGGTTCAACCAACTCAAGGGCTATGGCTTCGTCGTGCGCGAGGCGGGTGGCGCGGACATCTTCATCCACATGGAAACGGTGCGCCGCGCCGGTTTTGCGAGCCTGGAACCCGAGCAGCCGTTGCAGGCGCGCATTGCCGAGGGACGCAAGGGACCGCTCGCGGTGGTGATCGAAGCGGCCGATTAGGGGCAGGCATTGCTGCCTTCCTCAAGCCGGCGAGACGATTTCGCCGGACAGGCCACGCTGCCCCGGGCGGTAACTCGCCGCATAGGCGGTTGCGCCCGGCCTCCCTTCGCGGCTAAGCGCAGATCATGCTGAAGCGCATCTTTACCTGGTGGAACGGCGCCACCATCGGCACGGCATTGTTTAGCTGGCGCAACGGCACGCGGATCGGCAGCGACGCCGCCGGCAATGCCTATTTCGAATCCAAGAAGCCGGTGAACGGTCAGACGCGCCGCTGGGTGATCTACCAGGGCCCTAACGACGCCAGCCGGGTGCCGCCCGCATGGTTCGGCTGGCTCCATCATCAGACCGATATCCTGCCGACCGACCTGCCGGCACCCCGCACGTGGGTGAAAGAGCCGGTGCCCAATTTGACCGGCACGTCCGCAGCCTATCGCCCGGCCGGTGCGTTGGAGCGTGGCGGCAATCGTGCCGCCGCCACCGGCGATTATGAGGCGTGGAGCCCGAATTGAGATCGATCCTGCGTGAAAATATCGGCGAGGCGCTCGTCGGCCTGCTGGTGGTGATCCTCGCCATCTGGTTCGTGATGTTCGCCTGGGATCGGACCGGCGGCGGGGAACGGCCCGGATCGATCAAGATCACCGCGATCTTCCCCAATGCCAGCGGCGTCAATACCGGCACCGATGTGCGTATTTCCGGGCTCAAGGTCGGTAGCGTGACCGGCCTGTCGCTCGATCCGCAAAGCTATCAGGTCAAGGTCGCGATCGCGCTCAATCCCGACGTCAAGCTGCCGGCAGACAGCAGCGCGTCCGTCACGTCGGAAGGCCTGCTCGGCTCGACCTTCATCGCCTTCACGCCCGGCGGCAACCCTGTTTTCCTGAAAAGCGGCGACACGATCACCGATACGCAGGGCTCGATGGACCTGATGGCGCTGATCGGCCAGTTCATCAACAAGCCGTCGGGCGACAAGCCTGCCGCCGGCGGCGCGGCCACGACCACCCCATGATCCCGCGCCGCGCCGGCGCCCTTGCGCTCGGGCTGGCGGCGGTCGGCGCGATCAGCTGGGCGGCGATTTCACAGACCCAGCAGGCGACGCCCGATCCCTCGGTCGAGCTTTCGCCCGACCTTCAGCAAGGCAACAGCACCCAGGCCGCGCCGGCGCCCGCTCCAGCCAAGCGCGTGGCGGCTGCTCCGGTCCTCCCGCCGATCACCAGCGACACGCCGATGGCGGAGCGGGTCGCAATCATCGGCGTGCTCAACAAGCGTAACGGCATGGCGCGCGACGTCACGTTGCACCCGGGACAGGGCGCGCGGTTCGGCGACCTGATCGTGCGGCTGCGCGCGTGCGAGGCGACCGCCGACTATGAGCCCGAGCAGCTGACCGGCGCCTTCATACAGGCGGACAAACGCGGCCCGGACGGCAAGTGGCGGCGGATCTTCTCCGGCTGGCTCTACAAGGAAACGCCGTCGCTCAACGTGGTCGAGGATCCGCTTTACGACGTCTGGCCCAAGAGCTGCGCGATGCGGCACCCCGATGCCGGCCCCGACACGGTGGCGGCATCGTCCGCGCCGGCTGCGCCGGCCGTGGCGCGGTCGAGCGCGAAGAAGTCGGCCGGCCCGGCGGCGGCGTCGCCCGAGGGGAACGAGCCGAGCCCGAGCGCCTTGTCCAACAGCGCGACATAGGCTTCGCGGCCGACCTCGATCGTACCGAGCGAGGCGAGATGCTCGGTCAGGAACTGGCAATCGAGCAGGCGGAAGCCGCCCACCTTCAGCCGCGCCACCAGATAAGCGAGCGCCACCTTGGAGGCGTCACGCGCGCGGCTGAACATGCTTTCGCCGAAGAAGGCCGCACCCAGCCGTACGCCGTAGAGGCCGCCGACCAGTCTGCCGTCCGCCCAGGTCTCGACCGAATGGGCATAGCCGCGTCGGTGCAGCTCGGCATAAGCGGTCTCGATATCGGGGTTGATCCAGGTATCGGGCCGGCGCGCGGTCGCTTCGGCGCACAAGGCGACGACCTCGCCGAACGCCTGATCGACGGTGACCGTGAAGCGGCCGGAACGGATCGTCTTGGCGAGCGAGCGCGAGAGGTGGAAGCGGTCGAGCGGCAGCACGCCGCGCTTCTTGGGCTCGACCCAGAAGACGTCGGCGGCATCACGCGTGCTCGCCATCGGAAACACGCCGACCGAATAAGCGCGCAAGAGCAGGTCCGGATCGAGCGCGGCCATAAGCGGCAGGCTATTCCGATCCGGCGCTCGCGTGAAGCGGGCATGGCCTGCTAAGCAGGAAAAATGAGCGATGCCGAAATCATTCTGGTGCTGGCCCGCGCCGACAATGGCGTGATCGGGCGCGACGGCGCGCTGCCGTGGCACCTGCCCGCCGACCTCAAGCATTTCAAAGCGGTGACCGCGGGCAAGCCGATGATCATGGGGCGGCGCACCTTCGAAAGCTTGCCGGGCTTGCTGCCGGGGCGGCGTCATATCGTATTGACGCGTGATGCAGGCTGGCAGGCCGAGGGCGCGGAGGTGGCGCATGATGTCGACGCGGCGCTGGCGCTGGCGGGGGGAGACGCAGTTTCAGTGATCGGCGGAGCGGAGATTTTTGCGCTTTTTGAAGACCGCGCCGATCGGATTGAGCTCACCGAGGTTCATGCCGCGGTTAACGGTGATGCGCACGTACCGCGGCCTAGTCCGGCGAAGTGGCGCGAAAGCAGACGCGAGGCGCATGCGGCCGAAGGCGAGGCGCCCGCTTATACGTTCGTGACGCTCGAGCGGCGCTAAACGCAGCGTCAGCAGCGCAGCGAGGAAGCAATCAGGCCCGACCTACGAATGCGAAACTGGATTGCTTTCCCCGGCTTTGCCGGTGTCCGCAATGCGGTGGTTGGGGGGAGACAGTGCGGCGGGGTCTTCCTATAGGCGCCGGACCATGACGCTTCTTCACAGCGATGCGCCGTTGCCGCCGGCCTTGCGCGGCGCGGTGATCGCGCTCGGCAATTTCGACGGTTTTCACCGCGGTCACCAGGCGGTGGTGGGGCGTGCCGTGGCGCGCGCCAAAGCGGAGGGGCGGCCGGCGATCGTGGCCACCTTCGATCCGCATCCCGCGCGCTATTTCCGCGCGGACAGCCCACATTTCCGGCTGACGACGCTGGAGCAGCGCGCGCGTCTGTTCGCGGCGGCGGGCGCGGACGCGACGTTGGTGCTGCATTTCGACGCCGATCTGGCCGCGCTGTCGCCCGAACAATTCGTGGCGGACGAGCTGGTCGGTCGCTTCGGCGCGGCGGCGGTGGTGACGGGCGAGGATTTCACCTTCGGCAAGGCGCGCGCGGGCACCGCGCCGATGCTGGCGTCGCTGGGTGCCGCATACAATATGGCGGCGGAGACGGTGGCGGCGGTGGCGGATGGCGAGGGGGTCATCTCCTCCAGCCGCATCCGCGAAGCCTTGATTGCCGGCGATTGCGCGACGGCGGCGCGGCTGCTGACCCGGCCGTTCACGATCGAGGGCGAGGTCGTGCACGGCGACCAGCGCGGCCGCGAGCTCGGCTATCCGACCGCCAATATGGAACTCGGCGACTATCTGCGGCCGCGCTATGGCATCTATGCGGTGCGCGCGCATGTGGATGACGGCCGGGCACTGGAGGGCGTCGCCAATCTCGGCATCCGCCCGAGCTTCGATCCGCCCAAGGAATTGCTCGAACCTTATTTCTTCGACTTTTCGGGCGACCTTTATGGCCGGGTGATCGAGGTGGCCCTGATCGACTTCCTGCGGCCGGAAGCGAAGTTCGACGATCTTCAGGCGCTCAAGGTGCAGATGGCGGCCGATTGCGACGCGGCGCGAACTTCTCTCTCGTTCCGCTCATCCTGAGGAAGGCTGAGCTTGTCGAAGCCTGTCTCGAAGGATCCTTCGATACGCCACTTCGTCAGGCTCAGTGGCTACTCAGGATGAGCGGGAGTTGTAGCGGGCCGGTTTGATGAGCAGGGTTTGGTTTCACCGGAAGCTTCGCTAAAGCGCCGCCAACATGTCCGACACCCCTGAACCCAAGCGCGGCGCCTCCGCTAGAGATTGGCGCGACACCGTCTTCCTGCCGAAGACCGATTTCCCGATGAAGGCGGGGCTTGCCGCCAAGGAGCCGGCGATCCTGGCCAAATGGCTGGGCGACGATCTGTACGCGCAGTTGCGCGAGAAGCGCGCCGGGCGCGAGCGCTTCATCCTGCATGACGGCCCGCCCTACGCCAATGGCGACATCCATATGGGCCATGCGATGAACAAGGTGCTCAAGGACATCGTCGTCCGTACCCAGTCGCTGCTCGGCAAGGATGCGCCCTATGTGCCGGGCTGGGACTGCCATGGCCTGCCGATCGAGTGGAAGGTCGAGGAGGCCTATCGCGCGAAGAAATTGAACAAGGACGAGGTGCCGGTCGACCAGTTCCGCGCCGAATGCCGGGCCTATGCCGCAAAATGGGTCGCGGTCCAGCGCGAGCAGTTCGAGCGGCTGGGCGTGATGGGCGAGTGGGACAATCCCTACCTCACCATGAATTATGCGTCCGAGGCGGTGATCGCGGGCGAACTGCTCAAGTTCGCCGAGACCGGCCAGCTGTATCGCGGCGCCAAGCCGGTGATGTGGTCGCCTGTGGAGAAAACCGCCTTGGCCGAGGCCGAGGTGGAATATGAGGATATCGTCTCGACCCAGATCGATGTCGCGTTCGAGATCGTCGAGGCACCGAATGCGCCGGAACTGGTTGGTGCCTATGCGGTGATCTGGACGACCACGCCGTGGACGATCCCGGTCAACCAGGCTTTGGCTTATGGACCGGACATCGCCTACCAGCTTGTAGAGTTGAAGACGGGCGTATTCGACGACCTGCCGCAACTCGAATACCTCCGCGGAAAGCGCATTCTCCTCGGTTCCGACCTCGTGGAAGACTTTTTGAAGCGCCTTCATCCCAACGTCGGGATGGATTGGATGACTGTCTGGGAGTACGAGCGAGGCAATCTCGAAGATGCCTGGGTCCGCCACCCGATGCACCATCTCGGCGGTTTCTTCGCCAAGCCGCGGCCGATGCTGGCGGGCGACTTTGTCACGACCGATGCGGGCACGGGGCTCGTCCACATGTCGCCCGACCATGGCGAGGACGATTTCCTGCTGTGCAAGGCGCACGGCATCGATCCGGTGTTCGCGGTCGAGGGCGACGGCAAATATCGCGCCGACTGGCTTTGGCTGGGCGGGCAGGGGAGCGTCATCAACCCCAAGTTCAACGCGCCCGACGGGCCGATCTGCAGCGACTTGCGCGAGGCAGGCGCCTTACTGGCGGCGAGCGCGGATTATGCGCATAGCTACCCGCATAGCTGGCGGTCCAAGGCCAAGGTGATCTTCCGCGCGACGCCGCAATGGTTCATCGCGATGGATAAGGGGATCGCGGCGGAGATTGATGCGGTGGCCGAGGGGCTCGACCCCAATTCCGTTCGGGCTGAGCCCGTCGAAGCCCTGTCTTTCTTACCAGAAGAAAGTGCAGCCCTTCGACAAGCTCAGGGCGAACGGTCCGTCGGCAATGGCGCAACGCTCCGTCAACTCGCGCTGGACGCGATCGAGCGGACGCGGTTCGTGCCGGAGAAGGGGCGCAACCGGATCCACGCCATGGTCGAGGGGCGGCCCGACTGGGTGATTTCGCGCCAGCGGGCGTGGGGCGTGCCGATCGCTTTGTATGTCGACAAGGGGAGCGGCGATTATCTGCGCGATCCGGCCGTCAATGCGCGCATCGTCGCGGCGTTCGAGGCGGGCGGGGCGGATGCCTGGTTCGGCGCCGATCATCAGGCGTTGCTGGGCCCGGACTACAACGCTGCTGCGTATGACCCGCAGAAGGACATCCTTGACGTCTGGTTCGATTCGGGCTCGACCCACGCCTTCACGATCGAGGCGCGCTACGGCGAAGGCACGCGCGCAGACCTGTACCTGGAAGGCTCGGACCAGCATCGCGGCTGGTTCCAGTCGTCCTTGCTTGAAAGCTGCGGCACGCGCGGCGTGGCGCCCTACAAGGCGGTGCTGACGCACGGCTTCGCGCTCGACGGGCAGGGCCGCAAGATGTCCAAGAGCCAGGGCAATGTCGTCGACCCGCTCAAGATCATCCCCGAGAGCGGCGCCGACATCTTGCGGCTGTGGGTCGCGAGCACTGATTATTTCGAGGATGTTCGCATCGGCAAGGAGATCCTGGCCGGCACGTCGGACGCCTATCGCAAGCTTCGCAACAGCTTCCGCTATCTGCTCGGCGCGCTCGACGGTTTCTCGGACGAAGAGCGGGTCGAGGCGGTCGCCGACATGCCGGACCTTGAGCGCTATGTCCTGCACCTGCTGACCGAGCTCGATGCGGAGCTGAAGTCCGCGACCGACGCGTTCGAGTTCAACCGCTATGCGCGCGCACTCACCGATTTCTGCAACAACGATCTGTCAGCCTTCTTCTTCGATATCCGCAAGGATTCGCTCTATTGCGATGCGCCCGACGATCCCAAGCGGCGTGCCTATCGCACCGTGCTCGACACGTTGTTTCACGCCTTGGTGCGTTATGCTGCGCCGATCCTGTGCTTCACCGCCGAGGAAGTGTGGGGCACCCGTTTCCCGGAGGCGGGATCGGTCCATCTGCTGGAATGGCCGGAGGTCGACCCAATCTGGGCCGATGCCCGCCTCGCCGAGCAATGGGCGGAATTGCGCGTGCTGCGCCAGATCGTCAGCGCCGAAATCGAGCCCAAGAGGCGGGACAAGGAGATCGGATCGAGCCTGGAGGCCAAGGTCGCGATCGGCCTGCCCGACGATCGCGATCGGCCCAACGTCACGCATGACGAGCTGACCGAATTGCTGATTGTGTCGGAGGCGGTGATCGACACGGTCGCGCACGGCCCGGTCGCGGTCGTGCATCGTTCGGATTATCATAAATGCGGACGTTGCTGGCGGCTGCTGCCGGAAGTGGACGAGGATGGCGACCTGTGCGGGCGGTGCACGGAGGTGGTGGGTGGATAGCCTGAGCGTAGCAGGGCGCTGTTCAGGGTTGGGACATCGCGTGTGCCATCAGACATGGATCCCAGCCTTCGCTGGGATGACGGGTTACGTATGAAAAACGTGCTGAAGATCGGCTGGATCGTCGCGGTGCTGACGCTCGCTCTGGACCAGCTTGCCAAATGGTTCGTCACCGGGCCCCTGCATCTCGCCGAGGTCGACACGATCGAATTGCTGCCGATCTTCCGGCTTCAATGGGTCGCGAATCACGGTGTCTCGATGGGCTTCCTGGTCGCGAGCAGCGACGGCCAACGGTGGGCGCTCGCGCTGGGCACGGCCGTGATCGCGGCGTTCGTAGCGCTGTGGCTGGCGCGCGAGACTCGCCGCGCGGACAGCATCGCGCTCGGGCTGGTACTGGGTGGCGCGGTCGGCAATATCGTCGATCGGGTGCGGCTCGGCTATGTCACCGACTTCCTCAACCTTCACTTCGGCGCATGGTCGCCCTTTTATGTCTTCAATATTGCCGACGCTGCGATTAGCGTTGGCGTAGCCCTGTTGGTGCTGCGCGCTTTTGTGACGCGCGACGCGCCCGCCCCCGCGGAGAGAAAAAATGGTTAAGCGTATTCTGGTTGCGGCGGTGCCGCTGGCGATGCTGATGCTCGCCGGCTGCCATAGCGGCCCCAAGGGCGGCGTGTTCGCCTCGCGCAAGGGCGTGCCGGACGAATTCGCGGTCGGCCGCGCCGCGCCGCTGACCGTACCGCCGGATTTCGCGCTGGTTCCGCCCAAGCCGGGCCAGCCGCGCCCGCAGGAAGCGGATAGCTCCGCACAGGCGCTCAACGCCCTGTTCGGCGGCCAGCGCGGGGTCAGCGCGGGCGAGACCGCGCTGACCGCCGAAGCCGGCCCGACCCCGCCACCGGGCATTCGCTCGGAAGCGGGCGATCCCAACACGACCACGGTGAACAAGGGCGCCGACACGCAGGCGATCCTCAAGGCGCCGCCGTCGACCAACCCGGCGGCGAACGCCAGCACGCCGAAATAGGGTTTTCCCTGATCCGTTCGCCCTGAGCTTGTCGAAGGGGCGTTCTGTTTCTCGGTGAAGGAAAAACAGTGCTTCGACGGGCTCAGCACGAACGGAGAGGGGATCGAACGTGAGCGTCCGCGACAGCGGCGTCGACGCGGTCGATCTCGTCATCCTGCCGCCATCGCGCGATCTGGGCGACGGCTTCACCGTGCGCCGCGCGCTGCCGCAGCCGCAGCGGCGCATGGTCGGCCCGTTCATCTTCTTCGACCAGATGGGGCCCGTGGCGCTGCGCGACGGTCAGGGCCTCGACGTGCGGCCGCACCCGCATATCGGCCTCGCCACCATCACCTATCTGGTCGAGGGCGAGATCATGCACCGCGACAGCCTGGGCTCGGTCCAGGCGATCAGGCCGGGCGAGGTCAATTGGATGACCGCCGGGTCCGGTATCACGCATAGCGAACGCAGCCCTGAGAATGCGCGCCACGGCGGCGGCGCTGGTCTGTTCGGGCTCCAATTATGGGTCGCGCTTCCGGCGCAGCATGAGGAGACCGCGCCGAGCTTCGCCCATCATGGCGCGGACGAGATCCCATCGGGCGAGACGAACGGAGTGACGGTCCGCCAGATCGTCGGCGCGATGGACGGCCTGGTCTCGCCGGTGAAGACCCTGTCCGAAATGGTCTATGCCGAGATCGTGATGACGCCCGGGTCGCGCTATCGCCTGCCGAGCGAACAGGTCGAGCGGGCCTTCTACCTGATCGCGGGCGCGGTGACGGTGGACGGCCAGCCGTTCGGCCCGAGCGAACTCGTCATCCTCAAGCCCCATGCCGAAATCGTGCTGGCGAGCGAGCAGGGCGCGCGGCTGGTGATGGTCGGCGGCGAGCCGTTCCCCGAGCAACGCTTCATCTATTGGAATTTCGTCTCGAGCCGCGCCGACCGGATCGAACAGGCCAAGCGCGACTGGCAGGAGCAAAGATTCGCGCGCGTGCCCGAGGAAGTCGAGTTCATCCCGCTACCGGCCGAGCCCGCGCCGCCGGTGCGCTATCCGTAAGGACGCTCGGCTCACACGAACGGGGAAGTAAGGCGGCGTCAGGCCTTCACCGCCAGCTGCAGCGAGCCGTCGGCACCGATCAGCAGCTGGAGATCGTCATAGCCGTCAATAACCGGGTGGCGCGTTCCCATGGGCGTCGCATGGGTGGCGCCGATCACAACCACTTCCATGGCGGCGGCCTCGGCAGCGGCAATGCCGGCGGCCGCATCTTCCCAGACGAGGCAGCGGCCCGGGGCGACGCCAAGCGCATCGGCCGCCATCAGGAAGCAATCGGGCGCGGGCTTGCCGTGCGCCACATCGTCGGCGGTGATGAGAAGCGGCGGCCGGATCAGGCCGGCGGCGTCGATCCGGCGTAGCGCCAGCTCGCGCGGAGCGGACGTAACCAGCGCCCAACGGTCGGCGGGCAACGCGCGCAGGAAGGCGTCGGCGCCGGCGATGGCGACGACGTCGTCCATGTCGTCCATTTCCGCCTGAACCAGCACGGCAAATTCACGGTCCACGTCGAGATGCGGTCCCCAGCGGCGGATGGTCTCCACCGCACGCCGGCCGTGCATGGTCGGCTGGATCAATGCGAAGTCGAGCCCGTGGCCTTCGGCCCAGCGTTGCCAGCAGCGATTGGCCGACGCGATACTGTCGAGCAGGGTGCCGTCCATGTCGAACAGGAAGGCGTCAAAGCTGCGCCCGGTAGGCAGGGATGTCATATCAGCTGTTCAACGCCGCGCGGATTGCGGGGCCGTCGATAGTGCCATCCGCCAGCTTGGCCAGCAGCAAGGCGGAAAGCTGGGCACGCTCGACGAAGCTCTCGGCCCAGGCATATTCGCGGTCGCTGTGAATATCCCCGCCGCGCACGCCGAGCGTGTCGATGCCGGGCAGGCCGGCCGCGAACAGATTATTGCCCTCGCACACCCCTCCGGAAGGGGCCCAGGCGAGATGCTGGCCGATCAGCGCGCCGGTCTCCCGCACCGCCTCGAACAGCTGCTGCTGCGCGGGCACGAACGGCTTGGGCGCGCGGGTAATCCCGCCATGCAGTTCGATGGCCAGGCCATCGCCGTGGCCTTCGCTCATCGCCTCGGCGATGCCGGCCATCAACCAGGCTTCGGCGGCGACGTCGGGCAAGCGCGCATTGAAGCGCAGCACGGCGATGTCCGGCACCATGTTGAGCGGCGCGCCGCCGTCGATCCGCGCGACATTGACGGTCACGCCTTCGCGCCGGCCGTTGAGCGCCCCCAGCGCCTGGGCGATGCGGGCGGCGGCGAGGATCGCGTTGCGGCCGCTCGCGAAATCGCGCCCGGCATGGGCGGCACGGCCGGTGACGCGAATGTGGAAATTGCCCGATCCCTTCCGCCCCGAAACGAGCGTGCCGTCGGCCAGTGCGGGTTCATAGGTCAGGCCGACATGGGCGGAGGCGCCGAGTTCGGCGAGCAGCGGCGCCGAAGCGAGCGATCCGGTTTCCTCGTCCGGCGACAACAGGACAGTATAGCCCAGGTCACGGGCAGCGGGGTGCGTTTCGAACGCCGCCAGCGCCGCGAGCATCACGCTGATCCCGCCCTTCATGTCGGCAATGCCGGGGCCGTGGAGCGCGCCGTCGTCGCGGGTCACCACCTCGCGGAAGCGCGTCTCGGCCGGATAAACCGTGTCATAATGGCCGGTAAGGGCGATCTGGACGGGCGCCGCCGGCCGCACCCGCAGCCGCAGCGCATCGCCGGTGCGCAGCGGCCGGATCGTTCCATCCGCGGCCACCTCCTGCGTTTCGGCCAAGGCGATCCGCTCGACCTCCCCCAACGCCGACATCGCGCCGGCCAAAGCTTCCGCCATCGTCTCCAGGCCCGCCAGATTGCGGCTGCCGCTGTTGATCGCGCACCAGCCGACGGCCCTCGCGACCATCGCGTCTTCCTGCGCGGCGAGCGCATCGAGCATCGCCCGATCGGACGGTTCGAGCGTAAGCGCGGCGACGGTCAGACGCGATGCTCCTGGGCGAAGGCCGCGGCGGCGCCGTAAAGGCCCGGCTGGGGGTGGGTGATCAGCTTGACCGGAATGTCCGACATCATCCGCTCGAACCGGCCCTTGGCGACGAAGCGCTGCGCGAAGCCGGAGCGCGGGAGGTGATCGGCCAGGCGAAGGCCGAGGCCGCCGCCGATGACGACGCCGGTGGCGCCCTGGGCAAGCGCGATATCGCCCGCGACCGCGCCGAGCGAGAGGCAGAAACGGTCGAGCGCGGCGGCGGCGAGGCTGTCGCTGCCTTCGAGTGCCGCGGTCCACAACGTCTTGTCATCGCTGGGCGCGACCGAACGGCCCTCCAGCGTCGACAATGCGCCATAGATGTTGGTGAGCCCCGGCCCGGACACGACCCGTTCGGCCGAGACACGGCGATAGCGGTTGCGCAACGTCTTCAGGATCGCGTCCTCGATCGGATCGAGCGCGGCATAATCGATATGGCCGCCCTCGGTCTCGCCGACATGATAATCGCCCTCGCCGCGCAGGACATAGGCGACGCCGAGCCCGGTTCCGGGCCCGACCACGCTGACCACGCCCTTGGCGGGAAGATCCTGTTCGGGCCCGCACAAATGGCGCAGATGCTCGGCGTCGCAGCGCGCAACCGCGTGCGCCACCGCCCCGAAATCATTGACCAGCGTATAGCGGTCGACGTTCAGCTTCTCCGGAATCAGCGCCGGGCGGATGATCCAGGGATTGTTGGTGAGCTTCAGCACCTCGCCATGGACCGGCCCGGCGAAGGCGATCGCCGCGTTGCGCGGCAGCGGTTCCTTCTGTTCGGCCGCAAACGCCTCCAGTGCGAGCTGCAGGCTCGCATGCTCCGCCGTCTTGAAGGTGGATTCGGGCGCGAGATTGACGACCCGGCCATCCGCCACCTCGGCGAGAGCGAAGCGGGCATGCGTGCCGCCGATATCGATTGCTACGAGCTTGGTCGTCACTGTTCGTCTTCCCATTCGGCACTGTGATCGCGCCCTGTGCGCGCCCTACGGAGGGGGAGGCGAATAGGGAAGGGTCAATTGCGCGGCGCCGGCGCGCACCGCCAGCCAGCGATCGCGCTCCGCCACGGCGTCGGCCAGCGCCCGATGCGCCGGCGGCGCGCCTTGTGCCTTCGCCCGGACGGCATCGATCAGAGTCGCTATCGTCGCTTCCAGACGGTCGGCCGGGACCTGCCCTGTCAGGATCGCGCGGGCGACCTCGCGCTGGACGTCGTCCGTCGCCCGCAGCCGCAACGCATGGCGGGGGAGGCCCGCGGCGCGCAGGAGTGCGCTCAGCCACTTGCCGTCCCACGACGGCGCGCTGGCGGCAAGGTCGTGGCCGGTGAGCCGGTCGACCATGCGGCGTGCCACCTCATCATGCGGCGTGCCGTCGCAGAGCAGGATTTCGCGCGGGATATGGTGGATCGCCTCGGCACGGATATCCCAATCGTGCCAATCCGGTGCGGGGCGGATGAGGTGCGTTTCCGAAGCCCCATCCTCGAAGATCCACGCCACCTCGATCGGATAGCTTTGTTTGGCGAGCGACGAGGCTTCGAAGTCGAGGAACACCAGCATCGTCCTGCAACGCTCCGTTCGCATGGGCGATGCATCGTCCGCCGGCCCGGCGCGTTCGGCTATGGCATGCTCGATATCCGCGCCCTGCTGGAACGTCAGGTCCATACTCTGGTCGGCTTCGGATCGGGGGAGATCGACCTCGAGCGGGGCGACAGCGGGCTGTTCGGGCCGCAGTCGGCCGCATGGAAGGTGCACGGCGACTTCACCACGATGATGATCGGCGGCATCGCCGCGCTGCTAATGCAGATGCTCCATCCTGGGGCGCTCGCCGGCGTGTGGGATCATTCCAACTTCCGTCAGGACATGCTGGGGCGTCTGCGAAGGACGGCGCAGTTCATCGCCGGCACGACCTATGGCTCGACCGAGCAGGCCGAGCGGCTGATCGACCGCGTGCGCACGATCCATGACAGGGTCGCGGGGGTGCTGCCCGACGGCCGGCCTTATTCGGCCAATGATCCCGATCTCCTGACCTGGGTCCATGCGGCCGAGGTGAGCAGCTTCCTCGCCGCCTATCTGCGCTACCGCGATCCTGCTTTTCCGCTCGCCGAGCAGGATCGTTATCTTTCGGAGACGGCGACGATCGCGCGGCGGCTCGGCGCGACGGCGGTGCCGACGACGCGGGCCGAGCTGGAGGCCTATTTCGGCAGGGTGCGGCCGGACCTGCGCAGCGATGCGCGGACCCGCGAAGTCGCCCGCGCGCTGCTTACCCAGCCCGCCCCCAACCCGGCACTGGCCCCCTTCGGCATGCTCATGATGCAGGCCGGCATCGATCTGCTGCCCGATTGGGCGGCTCGAATGCATGGCCTGCGCAGCGCGCCGGCGCCCGCGATCCGCGCCGGCGTGCACGGTGTCGGCAAGGTGATGCGGTGGGCGCTGCGCGACAGTTCGGCGCGCAGGGCGCGGCGGCGGGTTGCCCCAAAACCCTGACCGAATCCCGGGTTGCAGGCCGAGGGGGAAGCGATAGAAACCCCTTGGGGAGCGCGCGATGCGGACAAGGTGGAATATCGGTCTGGCATGTCTGGTCGTATCGGGCACGGTTCAGGCGGCACCGCCCGACGGTCGCGATCGCATTAAGACCGCGGAAGCTTTTGGCGCGCGGCCCTGGGTGGAGGATGTCAGTCTCTCCCCGGACGGGCGCCGCCTGGCCTTTGTCGCACCGAGTGCGGCCCGCGGCAGCGCGGCGATGGTCGAGGACCTGTCGACCGGCGTCACCAAGGCAGTTGCCTATTCGGATGGTAATCCGTTGCGCATTGCATCATGCGGATGGGCATCCAGCGATCGCATCGCATGTTATCTGTCCGGTGTCGCTTCGGTCGACGGGCGGCCCCATGACTTCAGCCGCGTGGTCGCGGTAAATGCCGACGGCACAGGATTGCTTGGGATGGAGAAGACGGGCTCGGCCCGCCTCTTCGGCTTATGGGCTTCAGACGGCAGCATCCTCGATTGGCTGTCGGGCGCCGATGGCAAGATCCTCATGGCGCGCCGTCACAGTGATGGGTCTCTGCGGATTGAGCGTGTGGATACGCGGACAGGAGACGGCGAAGTCATCAAATCGCTGCCGGACGGGGGCGGTTATTACACAGACGGCTACGGCAATGTGCGCATCTTCGCGAAATTCGAGGGCGACCGGTTCGTTTATCGATACCGCACGAAGAGCGGCTCCGACTGGCAGCTACTTGGTCAATATGATCCAGTATCCGACGCCGGCCTGAGGATCGTCACAGTCGACGGAGAGAAAGATCTGGCTTACGCCTTGCAAAAGCTGAATGGGCGCGACGCCCTCTACAGTTTCTCTCTAAGCGGCACGCCTAAGTCCGAACTGATCTATGCCGATCCACAGGTCGATGTCGCTGGGGCAGAGACTATCGGGCGCCACAATCGCACTATCGGCTACTATTACGTCACCGATCGCACGCAGACTGTCTATCTAGATACCCGCTATCGGGCTCTGGCAGCGAGCCTTTCGAAGGCGCTGCCCAATCGGGAGATCTCATTCCAGGCGGCCAGCGCCGATGAAAAGCGGCTGCTGGTAATGGCGTCCAGCGATGTCGATCCCGGTCATTATTATCTGTTCGACACCGTAACCCGCCAGCTGACGGAAGCGCTGATGGCACGACCGCAACTAGAAGGAATGCGTTTAGCGGAACAGCGCGGCATAAGCTTTCGTGGGAGCGATGGCACAATGATCCCCGCTTATCTGACGCTCCCCGCGGGTTCGGGTGGCCACGGCCTGCCCGCCATCGTCATGCCCCATGGCGGCCCCTGGACCCGTGACGTCTGGGGTTTCGACTGGCTGGCTCAATATTTCGCGGCGCGGGGCTATGCGGTCCTTCAACCACAATTCCGCGGCTCGACCGGCTATGGCGACGCTTTCGAAAACGGCAATGCCATCAAGTCCTGGCGCACGGCGATCAGCGACGTGGTGGATTCGGGACATTGGCTGATCAAAGAGGGAATAGCCGATCCTGCAAAGCTCGCCATTTTCGGCTGGTCCTATGGGGGCTATGCGGCGCTGCAGGCGAACGTCATCGCGCCCGACTTGTTCAGGGCAACGGTGGCAGTGGCGCCGGTCACCGACTTGCAGGCAATACGCACCCTCAACAAATCGCGACTGGCGGGGGCGATGTTCGACAAGGTCACGGTGAAGTTCGCCGATGCGGTGGCCGGCTCGCCGGTCCGCCATGCCGCGGACTTCAAGGCGCCGGTCCTGCTGTTCCATGGGGATCGCGATACCAACGTCGACATCACCGACTCGCGCCGCATGGACGCAGCCTTGCGGGCAGCGGGCAAGCAATCACGGCTCATCACCTATCCGATGCTAGACCATCAGTTGCGCGATAGCGCGACGCGGACCGACCTGCTGACGCAGACGGATGAGTTTTTGACCAAGGCCTTGGCTTTGCCGGCGCGATAACCGGTGCTCGGCGCCCGATCTAGCGCCCGAGCAGATGATCGACCAGCGCGCCGAGCGTGGCGAAGCCGCTGGTGGCGAGACCGTGAGCCGGCTCGCGCACGGCCGCGGGCAACAAAGCGCGGCCGAAGCCGAGCTTGGCGGATTCCTTGAGCCGCAGCGCACCATGGGCGACGCCGCGTACTTCGCCGGAGAGCGAGACTTCCCCGAACGCGACCGCGTCGGCCGGGATCGACCGCTCCGCCAGCGCCGAGACCAAAGCCGCCGCCACCGCCAGATCGGCACCCGGATCGGCGATGCGGTAGCCACCCGAGACGTTGAGATAAACTTCGCAGGTCGAGAAACTCAGTCCGCAACGCGCCTCCAGCACCGCAAGGATCATCGCCAGCCGGCCGCTGTCCCAGCCGACCACCGCGCGGCGCGGCGTCGCGCCGCTGGCGAGGCGCACGACCAGCGCCTGGATCTCGACCAGCACGGGGCGCGTGCCCTCCATCGCCGGGAACACGATCGCGCCGCTGATCGCCTCGCCGCGCTGGGTGAGGAACAAGGCAGACGGATTGGTGACCTCGTCGAGGCCGAGTTCGCCCATAGCGAACACGCCGATCTCGTCGGTGCCGCCGAAGCGGTTCTTGACCGCGCGCAGAATGCGATATTGGTGGCTACGCTCGCCTTCGAAGCTGAGCACGGTATCGACCATATGCTCTAGCACGCGCGGGCCGGCGATGGTGCCATCCTTGGTGACGTGGCCGACCAGCACGAGCGCGCTGCCGCGATCCTTGGCGTAGCGGATCAGCTCCTGAGCGGAGGCGCGCACTTGGCTGACCGTGCCGGGCGCGCCCTCGATCAGATCCGAATGCATCGTCTGGATCGAATCGATCACCAGCAGGGCCGGCGGCGCGCCGCTGTCGAGCGTGGTGAGGATGTCGCGCACCGAGGTGGCGGTGGCGAGCTGGACCGGCGCGGTGCCGAGCCCCATCCGGCGCGCGCGCAGGCGCACCTGATCGGCGGCTTCCTCGCCCGAAATGTAGGTGACGCGGGCGCCCGTGGTTGCCAGTCGCGCCGCCGCCTGGAGCAGCAGGGTGGATTTACCGATGCCCGGATCGCCGCCGATCAAAGTCGCCGATCCCGCCACGAGGCCGCCGCCGAGCGCGCGATCGAGTTCGGCAATGCCGGTCACCAGCCGCGCCGGGAGCGCGACATCGGCGTCGAGCCCGCTGACCTGTACGGCGCGGCCGCCGGAGCGCAGATCATGCTTGGCCGCGAATGGCGTCACCACCCCGCCGCCGGTCTCCTCGACCAGCGTGTTCCACTCGCCGCAATCGACGCATTGGCCCTGCCATTTGCTGGCGATGCTGCCACACAATTGGCAGGCATAACGGCGCTGAAGCTTGGCCATCGGTTTCCCATACACGAACGAAGCAAGAACATAGCGTGTCGTCGAGTGTGTGGCAATCGTCGTGCTGGCCTTGCCCGTCAATCGCCCCTAATCTGGCTTGCATGGCATTCCTGCGCACGCTCTTCTGGATCGTCGTCACGGTGATCGTGGTGGTGTTCTCGTTCCGCAATTGGTCGGCGGTGACGATCAACCTTTTCGGCGACATGCAGGCTGATGTGAAATTGCCCGTGCTGCTGCTGATCGCGTTCCTGATCGGGTTCGTGCCGCTCTACATCTGGTACCGTGTGTTCAAATGGCGGCACGTCCGTAAGCTGGCGATGCTCGACCGGGCCGTGTCGCCCACGACAGTGCCGGTACCGCCCGCACCCCAGCCGGCTTATGCCGACAACCTTCCGCTGGCGGCGGCGCGCGATCCCTTTCAGGCGGACTGATGTCGAGCCGGATCTTCGTTGCGATCGACACGCCCGACCTTGCGCGCGCGGTGGCGCTGGCGGGCAAGGTCAAAGGCCATGTCGGGGGGCTCAAGCTGGGCCTCGAATTCTTTTCGGCGCATGGCCATCATGGCGTGCGGGAGCTCGCCGCGATTGGCCTGCCGATCTTCCTTGACCTGAAGCTGCATGACATTCCCAATACGGTGGCGAGCGCGATCCAGGCGCTGCATGGTATCGCCCCGTCGATCCTGACGATCCATGCGGCAGGCGGACGGGCAATGATGGAAGACGCCAAGGCGGCGGCGCCGCCGTCAACCAAGGTCGTAGCGGTAACCGTGCTCACCAGCCTCGATGCGGGCGACCTCGCTTCGATTGGAGTGGAGGGGGGCGAGCACGCCCAGGTTGAGCGGCTGACGGGGCTGGCGCATGAGGCCGGTCTCGACGGCGTCGTCTGCTCGGGCTTTGAGGTCGCCGCGGCGCGCAAGCTGTGGCGCGACGGCTTCTTCGTGGTACCGGGCGTGCGCCCGGCGGGGGGTGCCGCCGGCGACCAGAAGCGCGTGATGACTCCCCGGCAGGCGCTCGACAATGGTGCCTCGATCCTTGTCATCGGCCGTCCTATCACCCGGGCGGACGACCCGGACGCGGCCGCGCGGGCGATTGCCGCAACGCTCTGATGCTGTCGTACGGCCGCACGATTGCGCTCGGCCGCGCGGCTTCGTAAGAGATTCACGATAATAGAAGAGGGGATCTCAGCATGAAAATTACCCGCATCCTCGCGACCGTTGCGGCTCTTGCTTTATGCTCGCCCCTCGCGGCCGCAGCGCCGCTGGCCTGGCAGAACAAGGCGCTGAATGCCGACGCGCGCGCCAATCTCCTCGTCGGAGCAATGACGACCGACGAGAAATTGCTGCTGGTGACGAGCTATTATGGCACCCAGGTCGCCTGGAATGAATATCGCGACCCCGGGGCGCGCCGCCAGTCCGCCGGCTTTGTGCCGGGCGTTCCCCGCCTCAATTTCACGCCGCAATGGCAGACCGACGCGGGAAGCGGCGTTGCCACCCAGGGCGTTGCCGTTCCCGATCTGCAGCGTACCGCGCTGCCGGCCGGCATCCTCACGGCATCGACGTGGAACCCGGATCTCGCGGTACGCGGGGGCGCGATGATCGGTGCGGAGGCGCGTGCCTCCGGCTTCAACACCATGCTGGCGGGCGGCGTCGACCTGCTGCGCGAGCCCGGCAATGGCCGCAATTTCGAATATGGTGGAGAGGATCCGCTGCTGGCCGGCACGATGGTCGGCGCGATCGTGCGCGGCATCCAGTCCAACCAGATCATCACGACCATCAAGCATTTCGCGTTCAACGATCAGGAGCGCCGCCGCACGACGGTCAATATCCTGATCGACGAACCGTCGGCGCGGATGTCCGACCTGCTCGCCTTCCAGATCGCAATCGAACAGAGCAGCCCCGGCTCCATCATGTGCAGCTACAATCTCGTTAACGGCGAATGGGCGTGCCAGAATGATTGGCTGCTCAACAAGGTCCTGAAGCATGACTGGGGCTATAAGGGCTTTGTCATGTCCGACTGGGGCGCCATGCACGATACGGTCAAGAACGCCCTCAATGGGCTCGACCAGGAAGCCGGCGTTCAGAAGCCGGCCGACTATGTCTATCGCGACAAGTTGAAGGCGGCGATCGCCGACGGGCGCGTGCCGATGGCGGTGCTGGACGACAAGGTGCGCCGCATTGCCCGCGTGCTGATCGAAAGCGGCGCGGCCGACAACCCGCCTACCCCGGACAATCGAATTCCTTATGCCGCACACGAGGCGGTCAGCCAGGCCGATGCCGAAGAGGGTATCGTTCTGCTCAAGAATGACGGGCATATCCTGCCGCTGGCGGGGACCGCGCGGCGGATCGCCATCATCGGCGGCCACGCCGATGTCGGGGTGCTGACCGGCGGCGGCTCGGCGCAGGTCTATCCGCGTGGCGGATCCGCCGTGCATGGCGAGGGGCCGAAGAGCTGGCCTGGCCCGATCGTCTATGCGCCTTCTTCTCCCTTGAAGGCGCTGAAGGCGGAACGGCCGGGCGCGCGGATCTCGTGGGCCGACGGCAGCGACCCTGCCGCTGCCGCGACTGTCGCCAGCAAGGCGGACGTCGCGATCGTATTCGTGACGCAGTGGACCGCGGAATCGCTCGATTTTCCGCTGACGCTGCCCGACAACCAGGATGCACTGGTGGATGCCGTCGCTCGCGCCAACCCGAACACCGTGGTCGTGCTCCAAACCGGCGGCCCCGTTTTAATGCCGTGGATCGACCGCGTGAGAGGCGCGGTCGAAGCCTGGTATCCTGGCAGCAAGGGCGGCGAGGCAATCGCGCGTATCCTCACCGGCAAGGTCAATCCCTCGGGCCATCTGCCGGCCACGTTCGGCCGCGCCGCGAGCGACTGGCCGCGCGCGGAGATTGACGGGCTCAATCGCGGCGAGAAGGAAATTTTCGACGTACGGTTCAGCGAAGGCGCGGCAGTCGGCTACAAATGGTTCGACAAGAACGGAACTCGGCCGCTCTTTCCGTTCGGCCATGGCCTTTCCTATACCAGTTTCCAGCAGAGTGGGCTGTCGGCGGGCGTGAAGCGCGGGACGATCGTGGCCAGTTTCACGGTCCGCAATACCGGCAGTGTCGCGGGCAAGCATGTCGCGCAAATCTATGTGTCGCCCGCCGCCGGTGGGTGGGAAGCCCCGAAACGGCTCGGCGCCTTCACCAAGCTGACGCTCGCACCTGGCCGAGCCAGCAGCGCCACCGTGACCATCGATCCGCGCCTGCTGGGTATGTGGGACAGCGCGCGTCCGGGCTGGAAGGTCGCGGCCGGCAAATATCGTGTGACGCTTGCGAGTTCTGCCGCCGATCGCGGAACCAGCGTGATCGTGACCATGCCCGAACGGCATTTGCCTGCAGGCGCCGGGGTCGCGAAGTAGAGCCTTCCGAAAGAGACATGATGGCGCGCGGCATACTTGGCGCGGCTGTCGCGCTATTGCTAATGGCGTGCGGGACGGTGCAGGCCGCAGCGGCTCCCGTCGCCGCAACCATGGCAGGCAAGGTCGAGGGACTGCTCCGAGGCAATGTCGAGGCGTTCCTGGGCATCCCCTATGCCGCCCCGCCGACCGGCGCCAATCGCTGGCGTCCGCCGCAGCCGGTCTCGCCATGGGCCAGGATACGCCCGGCGATAAAGTTCGGGTCGAGCTGTTGGCAGGCCGTGTCGCCGCAGGGCTTCGGCCCGTGGTCGCATGAATATGTCGTGCAGGGCGATATCAGCGAGGATTGCCTGTTCCTCAACGTGTGGACGCCGAAGCACGGCTCGGGAAAGCTGCCGGTGCTCGTCTGGATCCACGGCGGCGGGTTCAATTCGGGGTCGGGCGCGATCCCGATCTATGACGGGCGGGCGCTGGCGGCGCGCGGAATCGTTGTCGTCACGATCAACTATCGCGTCGGCCCGTTCGGCTTCCTCGCGCATCCCGAACTCACGCGCGAAGCCGGGGCAGGGCCGCGTGCCAATTATGGCCTGCAGGACATGGTCGCCGCGCTGCGCTGGGTGCGCCTTAATATCGGTGCCCTCCGTGGCGATCCGGCGCGGGTCACCATCGCCGGGCAATCCGCGGGATCAATGGCTGTGCACGAACTTGTTGCGTCGCCGCTTGCCAAGGGCCTGTTCGCCCGGGCGATCGGCGAGAGCGGATTGCCCGAGCCGACACGAACCCTTCCTCTGGCTCAGGCCGAGCAAGCCGGCCTCGCCTTCGCGCAGGAAAAGGGCGCGGGCTCGATCGCGGCGTTGCGCGCGATGCCGAGCGAGGCGCTGGTAGCAAGCAAGGGTGGCAATGCCGTTCGCTTCGGGCCGGTCATCGATGGCGTGCTGTTGCCCGGCACTGCCCCCGTCAGCGACGTGCCGATGCTGGTCGGCCTCAATGCCGACGAAGGCAGCGCGATGAGCAGCGGCTATGGCGCGAGCGACGCGGCCACGCTCAGCGTCCTGCTGGCGCAAACCTATGGGGCGATGGCCTCCCGCTTCGCGCAGCTTTATCCGGCTGCGACCGAGGCAGAGCGCAGTGCGGCCAACATGCAGGTCCGCCGCGATCGTGGTCTGGGCGCGATCTACGCCTGGGCGAGCACCCAGCGGAAAGGTGGTCAACCGACCTATGTCTATCGCTATGACCATGCCGAGCCCGGGCCCCAATCCGCACGCTGGCGCGCCTTCCACTCGTCCGAGATTCCGTATGTCTTCCGGACCTTCGACGCATCGCCCGAACGCGCCTTCACGCTGGCCGACCGCACGTTCAGCGAGCGCGTCTCCCATTATTGGCTGAACTTCATCAGGAGCGGCGATCCTAATGGCGCCAATTTGCCGCGCTGGCCGAAATTCGAAAGTGTAGCGCCCTCGATCCTCGCCCTCGGCGATCCGATCGCGAGCGAGCCATTGCTGCCACCGGCTAAATTATCACTGATGAAGGAATATCTCGCGAAGGGCGGCCGACCGACGATTTTCTAATGCTGTCACAAATCGGTCGCGCGGCACGGCTATGCTGTCGCGATGGCGCGAATAGCGGTTTACAGTTCGAAGGGCGGGGTCGGTAAGACCACGCTCGCAGTCAATCTTGCCTGGGCGGCGGCAAGCCTATCCAGCCGTCGCACCTTGTTGTGGGATCTCGACGCGCAGGCTGGCGCGAGCTTCATCCTCAAGCCGGACCGTGCGGCGGGCGACGAGGCCCGTGCGGTGATCGAACGCGATCTGGCGCCGCGCAAACTGATCGTTCCGACCGCAATTCCCAATCTCGATCTGCTGCCGGCCGACGCGTCGCTGCGCACGCTCGACCTGCTGTTTGCCGAAATCGACCGCAAAAAGCGGCTGCTGCGCATCTCGGAAGCGCTCGACAAGAGCTATGACCGTATCATCATCGATTGCCCGCCGGGCCTGGGTGTGACCGCCGAGCAGATCATCCGCGGCGCATCCTTGATCGTGCTGCCGGTCATTCCTTCGACCTTGTCGGCACGTGCTGCGGAGGAGCTGATCAGCCATTTCGGCGGCCGCAAGGGCGCACCGGCGGTGGTGACAGTGTTCAACATGGTGGATCGCCGCAGGCTTGCCCATCGCGCCGCGCTCGACGCCGCGCCGACGCAGCATGCCTTGCCGATGGCGAGCCTTGTGGAGCAGATGGCGGACCGTCACGCGCCGGTCGGCGTCTATGCGCCCCGCGCGCCCATGTCGCAGGCAATCGCGGCACTGTGGCAGGACATTGAGCGGCGCGTCGTGACGGCGTAGCTGGCGAGTCGTGGCGCAATTGAAGCTGTTCTTCGATGGTGGGTGCAGGCCCAACCCTGGACCTATCGAGGTCGCGGTGGTCGTGCGCGGGCAAACTTTCCGTGCGGCCGATATCGGCGTCGGGACCAATGATGATGCCGAGTGGCTGGCGGTTCTCCATGGACTGGATGTCGCTCGAGCCCTGGGCGCGACCGACGTGCTCCTCGTCGGCGACTCGCGGCTGATCGTAAACCAGGCCTCGGGTAAGTCGCCGTGCCGGTCGGCGAATCTTCGGCCGCATTTGACGGCGTTCGTTGCGAAGGCAGAGGGTTTCGAGCGCGTGCGCCTGCGCCATGTCAGGCGGGGGCATAATCTTGCGGGCATCGCACTAGAAGCGGCGAGGCGAGGTAGCTGAGCCTTCGCCGCCGTCATTCTCGCGAAGATGATGGTGGATCGCTGAATTCAGCGCAGCAGCAGTTTCTCGTCCCGCACGGTCGCGATGCCGTTCGCGATCGAAGCGGCCCGCAGATCGGGCAGGACCGAGCGGAAGCCGCGAACGTCCTTGAACGAGAATAAGGCGCCCGCACCGCGAACATTTGCAAAGCGCGCCCCGTCGACATTTTCCAGCCGGAAGGTCGGGCGCGGATCGGGTCTCGCCACGGCCACCTCGACATTGCTCATCTCGACGTTGCGGGCGTGGCGGACGAAGAAGCCGGTGGCGGGCAAGTCGCCGAACATCTTGGGTTCGGGATACATGTCCTCATTGGCGGGCGGGACGAGGTGCGCCATCGCTTCCGGCGCGCCGCCGACCTGATGGAGATAGACGTCGCTGATCTTGACGTCCTCGACCGGATGATCCGGCAGACCGGCGATGATCGAGGGCAGGAAGCCGGCACCGGACGAGGTGACGTTGGTGATCATCACGCGCTTGAGGGTTCCGATCGGCCGCCCGGCGGGGCCACGCATGCGTCGGCCCAACCGCAAGAAGAAGGGCGAGGAGAAGCTGCCGCGCATGGTGATGTTGCTGACGGTCACATCCTCCATATTGGCGCCGTCGACCGTCTCCAGCGCGAGCCCCTGGCTGTCGTCGAAGGTGCAATTGGCGATGGTGATGTTCTTGAAGCCGCCATTGCTTTCGGTGCCGAACTTGATGCGGCCATGGACGTGGCCGGCAAATTCCGGGCCCATCTTCTTCCAGGTGCCGTCGAGCACCGATCCGATCACATAATTGCCGGTGACCATGCAGTTGGTGATCGTGAGATTCTCGGTCGAGCGGGGATAGCCGAGCGCATAGCTCGACTTGGGGCAGATGCCGTCGTCCCAAGGCGAATTGACCGTGCAGTTGGAGACGCGGACGTTGCGGCAGCAATCGATGTCCATGCCGTCGCGGTTGGTATCGATCAGCAGATTGTCGATCGTGAGATTGTCGACGCCGGTCAGCAACAGGCCGAACCAGCCGCCTTCCAATATCTTGAAATCCCGCAGCAGCACGTTGTGGCAATTCTTGAGCGCGATCGCCTTGTTGGCCGTGCCCGGTCCGTTGGGATCCTTGAGGTAATTGTCCTTGCCGTCGCCGCGCCCCAGGCCCTTGCCCCAGATCAGGCCGGACCCGAGCACGGCGATGTCCGACAGGCTCTCACCCCAGATCAGGCTGTTGCGCCAATGGTTGTGGCCATAATCCTGGAACGGCTCGATCGCGGCATCCTGCCGCTCGGCGAGATCATAGCCGCCGATACCGTTGTCGGGCGCAGGGGCGGCAAGGATGACCGCGCCATGATCGAGGTAGAGCGCGATCTTGCTCTTCAGGCGGATGGTGTAGCAGGCGTAGGTGCCGGGCGGGAAATAAACCGTGCCGCCGCCGCGCGCCGCGGCATAGTCGATTGCCTTGTTGATCGCGGGCGTATCGATGGTGGTGCCGTCTCCCTTGGCGCCAAAATGGCGGACGTTGACCCAACTTTCGTCGGGCATGTCGGCAGCGAAGGCTGGGAGGTGCGCGGCGGCGGCGATCAGCGCGGCGGACCCGGCGAGCAGTGAGCGGCGGTCGATCATCAATTGATCCTCTCGGCCGCGACATGGACCCAATCGATATCGACGTGGCCCTGTGCGGCTTGCTTGTTGAAGGTGAACAATGCGGGACGTGCCCCTTTCCACCAGGAGAAAGGGGCGAGCGGGATGGCGCCACCGAATGGTGCGAAGGTACGGCCGCCATCGAGGCTATAGGCGTAGCGGGCTTTCTGATCGGGACCGACCGAGGCTCGCAGGTCGATCGTCGGCCGGCTCAGTTCGACCGCCGCGGTCTCCTCGCCCTTGGAGGCAAGCGTCACGCGGGTCTTGCCCGCCTCGCGCACGACGCCGATCCAGCTCGGACCGACACCGAACATGGCGAGGCCGGCGCGCTGACCGTCGGCCATGCGGCTGACGTCGAAGCGGGCGACGATCGTGCTGCGCGGGCCTTGCAGGACTTGCGTCAGCGTGTTGCGCGCGGTGACGAGATGCTCGGACCGGCCCGCACGCAGGCGCAGGAAGCCGGGCCGCTCGCTCAGGCTCCAGCCCTTGTCGTCGGGATTGTGGTTGAACGACCATTGCAGGCCGAGCTTAGGGCCGGAGAATTCGTCCGAATCCTGCAGCCGGGCGGCTACGGCGGGGGCGGGCATGGCGTGCGTCGCGACCGGCTGGCCCCAGGTGGCGCCAGGCTCCGCGTCGCCCATCGCCGGCCAATCGGCGACCCAGCGCACGGGCTCCAGATAATCGATCCGGCCGAACGCGCCGGTCGAGTTGAAGTGGATGAACCAGCCTTTGCCGTCGGGGGTCTCGACGTAGCCGCCCTGGTGCGGGCCCTGGACGGCGGTCGATCCCGGCTTGAGTACGTCGCGCCATTCATAGGGGCCGGTGATGATGCGGGCGCGGCCCACCGCCTGCGGGCCGGTGCCGACCCCCCCGATCGGCGCGAAAATGTAATAATAGCCGTTGCGCTTATAGAGCTTGGGCCCCTCCAGCACCGGCAGCCGCTCAGGGTCCTTGGCGACCACGACCCCGTCGTCGAGCACGCGCGTGCCGTCATCGGTCATGCGATGGAGGATCAGCGGACCGGCACCGACCTTGCCGTGGATCAGCCAGGCCCTGCCATCATCGTCCCAGAAGGGGCAGGGGTCCTCGTAACCGGCACCGGCAATCACCGTGACCGGATTGCTCCACGGCCCGGCCGGATTGCGCGCGGTCGCCATGAAGATGCCTTCGTCGGGCGTCGGCCAGTAAGCGTAGAACAGGCCTTTGTGGAAACGCAGCGATGGCGCCCACACGCCGCCCGCATAGCGCGTGCCGCCGATCGGCTTGGAAATCCTGTCGGTGAGCGTGTGCGGGCCCGGCATGTCATATTGCGGCGCGAACGGCAGGCGCGGCAGGACATGGCCGATGATCGACCAATGGACCAGATCGCGCGAATGCAGCACCGGCAGACCGGGTGAGAAATGGAAGCTGGACGCGACCAGATAATAATCGCGCCCGACGCGGATCACGTCGGGGTCGGAATAATCGGCGTACAGGATCGGGTTGGTATAGGTGCCAGCGGCCATCGCCGGTGGGGCGAATGGGGCGACCAGAGCTATGGCGACAGCAAATCCCGTTCGGGCTGAGCCTGTCGAAGCCCTGCTCTTCTTTCTTGCGCCGGCAAGAACAGGACGGCGCTTCGACAAGCTCAGCGCGAACTGGATTTGTTTGATACTCATATGGCGAGGCTATTACCGTAGCCGATGATGATGGTGGCGAGCACGAGCAGGCCTACGCCGCTCCACACCATCGCCTTCAGCCGGGGCGCGGCATCCTTCCATTCACGAAAGGCGAAGCCCCAGATCGTGCCGAAGATGATGATCGAGGCCATGTGCAGCGTCCACGACGAGAAGCCGAAGCGTCCCATCTGGCTCTCGCCCATCGTGTAGAAGAAGAATTGGAAATACCACAGCGTGCCGCCCAGCGCGCACAGCAGGAAATTGGCCAGCAAGGGCGCGCCCGCGGCATCGCCGCCGCCCGCCCATTGGCCGCCGCTGCGATTCTTGGTGATCAGGTAGATGCACCAGATCGCGTTGGTGATCAGGCCGCCGAGCATGACCAGGCACAGGATTGGGAGGCCCGTCCATAAAGGCCCGGTGCCCGCCGCTGCCGACAAGGCCTTGATCGGCTCGCCCGCCGCCAGCCCGAAGGCGAAGCAGGAGGACATGATCCCGGAGAAGATCGCGACCGCGATGCCCTTGCGGAAATCGAACTCGGCGACCGCTGCCGCTTTCTGTTCGGGCGAGAGCGCTGCGTCCTTACGCGCGCCGGCCAGCGCCACGACGATGATGCCGGCCATCGTTACGGCAAGGCCGAGGAGAACGATATTGCCGCTCGCCGTATCGAGCAGTTTGGCGGCGAAATCGCCCTGGAATAGCGGCGGGATGAGCGTCCCGAACACGGTGCACAGGCCGAGTACCACCGCCATGCCGAGCGAGAGGCCGAGATAGCGCATCGTGAGGCCGTAGGTGAGCCCGCCAAACCCCCACAGCATTCCGAAGAAGATTGGCCACAATAGGGTCGCGCGCGGCGTCTGCGCCAGCACGCCGGTCAGATCCTGCGTCTGGATGCTGGCGAAGAACCACGGCGCCAGCAGCCAGGAAAAGATGCCGCCGGTCAGCCAGTAAATCTCCCACGACCAGCGCTTCACGCCCCGGTAGGGCACGTAGAAGCTGGCGGAGGAGAGACCACCAAGCCAGTGGAAGAAGACGCCGAGCAACGGGTTCATATCTTTCTCCTCAGACGTCCAGGCCAAGCCGGTAGATGCGGTTGGCGTTGCGGCCCCACAAAGCGCGTCGCTCGGCGTCGGTGAAATCGGCGATCGCCTCCGCAAGCGCACCAAGCGTGCGGTCGAAGCTGGCGAACAGGCGGTCGGTCGGAAAGTCGCTCGCAAACATGGCGCGCTCGGTTCCAAAGATATCGATCGTCTCGAGGACGCGCGCCCGCACCTTGGCATCCTCCCACGGCTTGAAGGCGAAGCCGAGCCCGGAGACTTTGACCGAGACGTGCGGCAGCGCCGCGAGCAGGGTCATGCCCGCGCGCCACTCGGCCGGATCGTCGACGCCCATGCCCGCGTGGTTCACGATCACCGGGATCTCGGGATGGCGGGCGATCAGCCGTGCCAAGGCAGCGAATTGCGCGGGATAGGCCTGTAGGTCGAACGACAAGCCATATTTGCCGAGCAGTGCGAAGCCGCATTGCCAGGCCTCATCTCCCGTCACATCGCGCGGCGTGTAGCTACGTCGCTTCTCGGGGTGCCAGTTGACGATATGGCGAATGCCGCAGACGCCGGAGCGCTGCGCCTGGGCTGCGAGCTGCCGTTCGACGTCGCGATCGTCCAGCGCAGCAAAGGCAACCAGGCCGTTCGGCATGCCCCGCCCGGTGCGGGCTTGCTCTACCCAGTCGGTTTCGTCGAGCGATTGCGCCGGATCCGCGCCGGCTTCGACATGGACCATGCCGGCGACGTTCCAATTCGCGCTTTCGGCGCGATAATCGTCGAGCAGGTAGGTTGCCGCGATCGGCTCGACCGACCCGTTCGGCCCGTCGTCGCTGAATGGCGGCGTCAGCCACGCATAATGCAGGTGCGCGAGATCCCACAGGTGGACGTGCGCATCGACGAACGGCAGATCGTGCATCATCCTCCTCTCGGTCGCTCCCCGGCTATTGCCGGTGGCGGCGGTGCTCCACTCAATCACTACCGCTCATGCTGCGTAGAGACCGAGTAGGCCGGAAGGCCGTATCGAGGGCTCGTATCGAAGCACGTTACTGCCATCTCCTTCGATAGGCGCTCTCGATACGCCGCCTGCGGCAGCTACTCGATCGCTACTCAGGATGAGCGGGTTGGGTATTTGGTTCGTCCTTAGAAAGTGGTCCGCCCCCCCGATGTGTCGAAGGTCGCAGCCGTGGTGAAGCTGCACTCCTCCGATGCCATGAAGCACACCATCGCCGCGGTTTCCGGTATCTCGCCCAACCGTCCCATCGGGATCTTCGACAGCATGTAATCGACCTGGCTTTGCGGGAGCTGCTCGAGGATCGGGCTTTCGAACGTGGCCGGCGTGATCGCGTTGGCGATGATGCCCCTGGTTGCCAATTCCTTGCCGAGCGATTTGGTGAAGCCGATCACGCCCGCTTTCGACGCGGAATAAGCGGACGCATTGGGATTGCCCTCTTTGCCCGCCACCGAGGAGACGTTGACGATGCGGCCGTAGCCCTGTTCCAGCATGTGCGGCACGATTGCGCGGCAACAATAAAACAGGCCGTTGAGATTGATGTCCATCACGCGCAGCCAGCTATCGATCGGATATTGATCGACCGATGCGGTGGCGCCGGTAATGCCGGCAGAATTGACGAGAATGTCGACACGTCCGCCAAGCACCTGCACCGCATCCGCAGTGGCGCTGGCCACCGCCGCCTGATCGGATACGTCCACCACCCGAACATGTGCCGTGCCGACCTCATCGCTCGCAGCATCCAGCGCCGGCGCGTCGACGTCCCACAACACGACCTTGCCACCCTCGGCCACCAGGCGCGACGCCACCGCCTTGCCAAGCCCCGACGCGCCGCCGGTGACGATCGCGGAGCGCCCTGCGAAGCGATCGCTCCAGCTCATGCGGCCGGCGCCCACGCGACGAATTCCTGCCGCTGCTGGCCGAGCCGGTCGATGCCGAGCTCCACCACGTCACCCGTCTTGAGGAACCATGGCTCGGGCTTATGGCCCATGCCGACGCCGGGCGGCGTGCCGGTGGTGATTATATCACCCGGCTCCAGCGTCATGATCTGCGAGCAATAAGCGACGATCTGGGCGACCGAGAAGATCATCGTGCGCGTGCTGCCATCCTGCACGCGCTTGCCGTTGACCGAGAGCCACATCGCCAGATTTTGCGGATCGCCGACCTCATCGGCCGTCACCAGCCAGGGGCCGACCGGGCCGAAGGTGGGAAAGCCCTTGCCCTTGTCCCAGGTGGGACCGCGCTCCAGCTGCCAATGGCGCTCGGAAACGTCGTTGACGACGCAATAGCCCGCGACATGCGCAAGCGCGTCGGCCTCCTCGACATAGCTTGCGCGGGTGCCGATCACGACGCCCAACTCGACTTCCCAGTCCGTCTTCTCGGAGTCGCGCGGGATCGTCACAGGGTCGTTCGCACCTTGCAGGCAATTGATCCACTTATTGAAGACGATCGGCTCGCTCGGGATCGGCAGATTCGATTCTGCCGCGTGGTCGGCATAGTTGAGGCCGATCGCGACGAACTTGCCGACGCCGTTTACTGGCACGCCGTAGCGCGGGCTTTCCGCCACCAATGGAAGCGATGCCGGGTCTATCGCGCCCAATGCGGTGAGACGGTCGGGAGCAAGCGTCGCCGCCGTGATATCGGGAACGTAGCCCGACAGGTCGCGAATGCGTCCCTCCGCATCCAGCAATCCCGGCTTTTCCTGGCCTTGTGGCCCGTAACGCAGCAGCTTCATCGCAAATCCTTAGTGGGTATACGGGCGGTGCAGCGCGATATCGCGGTTCAGCTCCACCCCGAAACCGGGTTTATCGAGCGCCGAGGCGCGCATGCGGCCATTGATCGGAACCGGCTCGCCAAGCAATTGCGGCGCGAACATCGGCACTACCTCCGATGCTTGCGGGTGCATCATCAGGAATTCGGCGAACGGGCTGTTGTGGCGCGTGATCACGAAATGGTAGGAATAAACGGACGATCCGTGCGGCACGACCAGCTTGCCGTGCGCGTCCGCCAGCGCCGAAATCTTGATCAGTTCGGTCACCCCGCCGCACCAGCCGACGTCGGGCTGGATGATATCGCAGCAATCCATCTCCAGCAGCATGCGGAAGCCCCAGCGCGTCGCCTCATGCTCGCCGGTCGTGACGAGCATGCCCTTGGGGACGTTGCGCTTGAGCTCGGCATAGCCCCAATAATCATCGGGGCTGATCGCCTCCTCGATCCACTTGAGGCCGTGTTCGTGGGCGAGGATGGCGAGCCGGGTCGCATAATTGACGTCGAGCGCCATCCAACAATCCAGCATCAGCCAGAAATCGTCGCCGACACGCGCGCGCATTTCGGCGAGGGCGGCAATATTCTTGGCCAGGCCCTCCTCGCCCTCGGCTGGACCATGATGAAGCGGCAGCTTGCCGCCGATGAAGCCCATCTCCTTGGCGAGGTCGGGCCGAGCGCCGGTCGCGTAGAATTGCAGCTCGTCGCGCACGGCACCGCCGAGCATGTGATAGACCGGCTCCTGCCGCAGCCGCCCGAGCAGATCCCAAAGCGCGAGGTCGACGCCGGACAGGGCGTTCACGACCAGGCCCTTGCGACCATAATATTGCGAGGCGAAGTACATCTGGTCCCAGATCCGCTCCACCTCCGACGGGTCGCGCCCCTCGAGGAAACGGGCGAAATGCTTCTCGACCAGGTAGCAGGCCGGCTCGCCGCCGGTGGTTACCGCGAAGCCGATCGTGCCATCCTCGGCCTCGATCTCGACCACCAATGTACCGAGCACGTTGATGCCGAAGCTGCGGCGCGACTGACGATATTCCGGATATTTCGCCATCGGCGTCGCGATGTGATCGTCGATCCAATGGCCGTCAGCCTGATCGTGATAGTCGGCGCCGCCGCCGCGTACGACACTGGCTCGAACCTGCTTGATGCGGGGAAAAGGCATGCGACGTCCGTGAAAGAAGCTTAGCGAGGCGCTAGCAAGTTCGTACCACTATTTGGTACAGAGCCGCACGGACAGGGCTTCGTCACAATCATTTTCCCCTCTAGCGGCCTTGCCGGCCGTCAAGTTCCATATTATGGGATTGAGTATTACGAAATGAGAAACGGCTCGTCAAACCAAGATTTCGCGCAGATCGACTCCCCCCTTCCGGCAGCGAAGGCGCAGGGCGGGAGCCAGACGCTGCTGCGTGGGCTGGATGTCGTCGAGGCCGTCGCCGACGGTCCCGTCCCGCTGGCCGAACTGGCCGCCAGGCTCGGGCTGACGCGATCGACGACGCACAGGCTGGCGACCGCGCTGATCGAGCGCCGCTATGTCAGCTTCCTGCCGCGCATGGGCTATCAGCTCGGTCCGAAATTGCTCGAACTGGGGTTCCTGGCCCAACAGCAGACCGATGTGGTCCAGGTCGCGCGACCGCATCTGGAGGCGCTGGCGACGTCGACCGAGGATACGGTTCACCTGGGCGTACTTGACGCCGAGCGCGCGCTTTATCTCGACAAGGTGCCTGGGCGGCGCCGCGTCGAGATTAGCAGCCGCGTCGGCGATCGGCAGCCGCTCACCTCCACCGGCCTCGGCAAGGCGTTGCTGCTCGACGATACGGTCGATCATTGGCGCAAATTGTTCGAACAGGATCAGGCGGCAGGATCACCCAAGGCCGATTACGATCTCTGGCTCAAGCGCATGCATGGCTATGTCGACGTTGGCCGCGCGTTCGATCTCGAGGAGAATGAGGATCTGATCCGTTGCGTCGCGGCGCCAGTGCGCGATGCCGCCGGCAATATCGTGGCAGCGATCAGCGTTTCGAGCGCCGCCCAATATATGGCGGACGATCGGATGCAGGCGCTTTCCGCGGAGGTACGGCAGACGGCGGGCGCGATCGGCGCCGACCTCGGCTGGTCGGCCGAGACCGCGCAGAAGTCGCGCCGTGGGCGAGGGCGACGTTAGGGGAATGGGTTTGCTTGCAGGAAAGACGGTGCTGGTGACGGGCGCGTCCGCCGGGATCGGGCGCGCGGCGGCGATCGGCGCCGCGAGGGCGGGCGCCGACGTCGCCATCAATTATCTCGACGACGACGATGCCGCCGAAAGCTGCATCGCGGCGATCGAGGCGGAAGGCCGACGTGGCATCGCTATAAGGGGCGACGTTGCCGAGCCGGAGACTGCGACCCACTTCGTCGCCGCCGCCGCCGCCGCCCTCGGCAAGGTGGACGTTCTGGTCAATAATGCCGGCATCTGTCCGTTCCACGCCTTCCTCGACATGCCGATCGATACGTTCGAGCGGACGATGCGCGTCAATCTTCACGGGGCTTATTATATGGTCCAGGCCGCCGCGAACCGCATGGTGGAGCAGGGCCATGGCGGCGCCATTGTGGCGGTGTCGTCCATTTCGGCGCTCGTCGGGGGCGAATATCAGACGCATTACACACCGACCAAGGCGGGCGTGCATTCCCTGATGCAGTCGGCGGCGATTGCCCTCGGGCGCCACAGCATACGCTGTAATTCGGTGCTGCCGGGCACGATCCTGACCGACATCAACAAGGACGACCTCGCCGATCCGGCCAAGCGCATGCACATGGAACAGCGCGTGCCGCTCGGACGGCTCGGCCAGCCCGAGGATCTTGCCGGACCCATCATCTTCCTCGCGTCCGACATGGCGCGCTACGTCACCGGCGCGGCCTTGCTCGTCGACGGCGGCGCATTCGTGAACCTGCAATGAGAAAGGCCGCATCCGCGCTCGATTATCGCGAGCTGGCGCGGCGACGCCTGCCGCGTTTCCTGTTCGAATATATCGACGGCGGTTCGTACGGTGAAGTGACGCTGCGCCGCAACGTGACGGACCTGGAAGCGATCGCCTTGCGCCAGCGCGTACTGTGTGACGTATCCACCATCGAACTCTCAACCAGCCTGTTCGGGCAGGAAATTCCGCTGCCGATCGCGCTCGGGCCGATCGGATTGGGGGGGATGATGGCACGTCGGGGCGAGATCCAGGCGGCGCGTGCCGCGGGGGCTGCAGGCATTCCCTTCTGCCTGTCGACTGTCTCCGCCTGCTCGATCGACGAAGTCGCCAAGGCGACCGACAAGCCCTTCTGGTTTCAGCTCTACATGATCCGCGACCGCCGATTCATGGCCGACCTCATCGCGCAGGCCAAAGCCGCGGGCTGTACCGCCTTGTTCTTCACGGTGGACATGCCGTTGCCGGGCTCACGCTATCGCGATCTGCGCTCCGGGCTCGCCGGTGCTCCCGGCTTCCGCGGCAATTTGCGACGGACGCTCCAGGCGCTGGCTCGGCCGGGCTGGGCCTATGATGTCGGATTGCGCGGACGTCCGCACCAGCTTGGCAACGTCGCGCCGGTGCTCGGCAAGAATTCGGGGCTTGAGGACTTTCTGGGTTGGATGCGGAACAATTTCGATCCGCGCTGCACCTGGGCGGACCTGGATTTCATCCGTTCGTTGTGGGACGGGCCGCTCATCATCAAGGGCATATTGGACAGCGAGGATGCCCGCGCCGCGGTCAGTGTCGGCGCGGACGGTATCGTCGTGTCCAATCATGGCGGGCGTCAGCTGGACGGCGTGCCGTCGACCGCCAGCGCCTTGCCCGCGATTGCCGATGCCGTCGGCGGCAGGCTGACGGTGCTGGCCGACGGCGGCGTGCGATCCGGTCTCGATGTGGTGCGGCTGATGGCGCTGGGCGCGCAAGGCGTAATGCTGGGCCGCGCCTGGATTTATGCGCTTGCGGGTGGTGGCGAAGCCGGCGTCGCGCATATATTGCGTCTGTTCGAAGCAGAGATGCGCATTGCGATGGCGCTCACCGGCTGCACCTCAGTTGGCGACATCAACCCTGACATGCTGGTGAAATGATGCAGGCCGTATTCCAGGTCGATCCGCGCGACGACGTCGCCGCCGCCTTGCGCGATATCGCGCCGGGCGAGACCCTGTTCGGCGTGCAAGCCCTCGAGGCGATCCCACGCGGGCACAAGGTGGCGCTCAAGGGGATCGAGGCGGGCCAGCCGGTGCTCAAGTTCGGCTTTCCGATCGGTCATGCCACGCGCGGGATCCTGGCCGGTGAGCATGTCCACACGCACAATGTCGCCACCTCGCTCGAGGGAAGCGGCGTCTATACCTATCGGCCCCTATTCGATCCGGCGGCGCCGAGAGCGCCGGTGACATTTCAAGGGTATCGCCGCGCGGATGGACGGGTCGGCACGCGCAACGAGATCTGGATTTTACCGACGGTAGGCTGCGTCGGGCGCACCGCCACGCGCATTGCAGCCCTGGCGAATGCGCAAATCGAAGGCCGGATTGATGGCGTCCATGCCTTCGCCCACCCGTTCGGCTGCTCGCAACTCGGCGACGATCTCAACGGCACGCGATCGATCCTTGCTTCGCTCGCGGCCCATCCCAATGCGGGCGGGGTGCTGATCGTCGGGCTGGGTTGCGAATCCAATCAGCTCGACCGGCTGCTGGCCGAGATCGATCCGGCGGTGCGCAGCAAGATCCGGACGCTCACCGCGCAGCTGGCCGGTGACGAGGTCGAGGAAGGGCTGGCGCTGGTCGAGGCGATGATCGCCGAGGTCGCGCTGGCGGAGCGCACCACGGTCCCGCTGTCGGAATTGGTGCTGGGGGTGAAATGCGGCGGATCGGACGGTTTCTCCGGTCTCACCGCCAATCCGCTCGTCGGCCGGATGAGCGACGCCGTCACCAGCGCGGGCGGCACCGCGATCCTGACCGAGATACCGGAAATCTTCGGCGCCGAGCAGATGCTGATGGCGCGAGCTGTCGACGAAGGCGTGTTCGCAGGGATCGTCGATCTCGTGAACGGCTTCAAAACCTATTTCACCGATCACGGCGAGCCGGTTTCCGAGAATCCGTCGCCCGGCAATATTGCCGGGGGCATCACCACCCTTGAGGAGAAGTCGCTCGGTGCGGTGCAGAAAGCGGGGAGGGCGATCGTCACCGACGTGCGTCGTTATGGCGAGCGCGTCGGCACGGCCGGCCTCACCCTGCTGGAGGCGCCCGGCAATGACGCCGTCTCCTCGACCGCGCTTGCCGCCGCCGGCGCGACGGCGATCCTTTTTACCACGGGACGGGGCACGCCGCTCGGCTTCCCGGTACCGACGATAAAGATTGCGTCGAATAGTGACCTTGCCGCGCGCAAGCCGGGCTGGATCGACTTCAATGCCGGCCAGGTACTGGATGAAGGGATGGACGAGGCTGCTGCGGCCTTGCTCGACAAGATCATCGCGGTCGCCTCGGGAGACGAAACGGCCGCCGAGCGCAATGGCGAGCGCGAAATCGCGATCTGGAAGCGCGGCGTAACGCTGTAGTGCCGCAGGCGGCGTATGGCGCCTGTCTCATCGTCCAAAAAAAAGGGAGACGCTTGGTAGCGTCTCCCCCAGGGAGGATGGATGTAGTTCGCGTCAGAACTTCACGACCGCGCCGAGGAAGAATTCGGTACCGATCGAATCGTAGGTTGCCGGATAGGTATTGGCGCGGACCTGGGCGCTTCCGATCACCGGCGGTTTGTTGGCGAAGACGTTGTTGGCGCCGCCGAAGATCTGAATGTTCTTGAACACGTCCGCGTTGAACGAGAGATCGATATAATTGCGGTCGCTCTCCACCGGATGCGACAGATCGGCGAGGTTCGGCGCTGTGGCGCTGCCCTGGCGGTGCGGCACGATATAGCGATCGTCCGTTACCTTGCCGACATAGCGATGGCGCACGCTGAAGCTCACGTCGCCCAGATCCCATGTGACGCGGGTCGTGCCCTTCCAACGGGGAAGCGGCTCGCCGCAGGTCTGGCCGAAGGCACCCGCGCACTTGTTCTTGATGCTGGGGAAGGCCGCAACCGGGGTCGAGGTGAACTCCTTGAGATACGTCCAGTCCGACCCGAAGGACAGCGAGCTTGTGCTCTTGCCGAACACACCGAAGCCGAGCGGCTGCGTGTAGCGAACCACGAAATCGATACCCGACGTCTTCAGCTGGCCGGTATTGGCGGCCAGAACCTGCGCTGGATATTGATCGGTGATCGAGCCGCTGTTCGGATCGCGCTTGATCGCCCGGCAGAACTCGCTGTTGGCGTCGTGCAGCACGTTATAGCAAAGATTCAGCGTATTGTTCAGGCCGCCCCCGAGCAGCGAGATCGCGCCGTCCAGCTTGATCTGGAAATAATCGACGCTGACGCGCAGGCGGGGGATGAAGGTCGGCGTGAACACCGCCCCGAAGGTGATCGTGTCCGACTTTTCCTCGCCGACGTTGGGATTGCCGCCCTGGTCGACCGGGAAGAAGGTGTTGGGCTGCACCGCTGCGGTGAAGACCGCTGCCGCCGGCACGCCCGTCGCGACGCAGGTCGCACGGACTGCCGCCGTCTGTTGCGCAGTCGGCTGCCGGGCTGAGCAGGGATCGGTCGCGAGCGGATTGGTGCGGTTGAGGCCGCCGTACAGCTCGTTGACGTTCGGTGCGCGGATCGCGCGCTGATATTGGCCGCGGAAGGTGATGTCGCTGATCGGCTGCCATTCGCCACCGGCGAGGTAGGTCCAGACGCCGCCTACGCCCTTCAGGTCATATTTCGAATAGCGGAAGGCGCCGTTGACGGTCAGCGACCGGAAGAAGGGAATGTCGGCGAGGATCGGAACACGCAGTTCGCCGAACACCTCCTTGGCGCTGATGCTGCCTCCCGTCGGCAAGCCGGCATTGAAGCCGACCACGTCGCCAGACGAGAGGTACTGGTCGGGCCGGAACAATGCGCCGTTCTTGCGCCACTCGGCGCCGAGGTCGAAGGCGATGTCGCCGGCCGGCAGCTTGAACAACTTGCCGGTAACCGTCGCTGCGGCGACCTGCTGGGTCGCCTGGGTGGTATTGGTCGCGGTGACCGAGATCGCCTTGATGCAGGCGGCCGAGATATTCTGCCCGAACACGTTGCAGAGCGGGTTGCTGGTGGCGTTGGGACGCAGCAGCGCGGTCTGCAGCGCGCTGCGCGACAAAGCGTTGTTCAGTTCTTCAGTGAAGTTGGTGCGCGCGTAGCTGTAATAGACGTCGTACGACAGATCGCGGATGCCGCCTTCGATCAGGTCGCCGAAATCTCCCCTGACACCGAACGCCCCGCGGAAGACGTTGCGCCGCTGAACTGCGGTACGAGGGCCTACCTCCTGATAGCGGCGGCCGAGCGTGACCACCGCGAGTCCGTCATTGGCGGTGGTGGTGCGTGTGACGGGGCCGGAGGAGACGCTGATCGTCCCCGTCTCAGCCGCATCGAGCGTCCGCAGCACGTTCTGCAGGCCCGCCGTCAGATAGGGATTGTTGGTGTTGAGCAAAGTCGACACGCCGACATTCGACGGCGCCAGCTGCGCCACGACCTCATTCTGCGAATAATGCAGTTCCATATAGCCGGTGATGCCGGGCGTGAAATCATAATGGCTGAGCGCGTTGATCATGTACCGCTTCTGCGGGATGATCAGATAATTATCGGGCGCCAGATTGTAGCGATCGGCCGGATCCAGCGCGACGCGCGGCGTCGTGCCCGTGTCGTTGAAGGTCAGGCCGAAGCCGCCGATGCCGGTCAGGCCGGCCGCGGTGTAAGCCGCCTGCAGCGCCGGGCTGGCCGCGCCGAACGTCGGAATGCCCGAAATGCGGCTGTTGGGAATATCGCCCGAGCCCCCGAAAATGTAGCCTGGCTGGCCGCCGGCGGTGCGGCAGGTCTGTCCGCCCGGCACGACGAATGGCGTGCCAACGTGCGTGGTTGGATCTTCCGAACCGGGCACCGTGCAGCCATCGGCCAGCGCGACCGAAGTGAAGCCGCCACGATCGCGCCGGGTGATCGGATCGCGCTTCAGATAATTGGCGGAAATCACCGCATTGCCGCGACCGTCAGCGAAATTGCCGCCGAAGGTCAGCGTGGCATCATAGGTCCGCGCATTGGTCGGCGAATTGCCGTTGATCTGCGCGCGCGCCTCGACGCCCTGGAAATCGTCGCGCAGGATGAAGTTCACGACGCCAGTGATCGCGTCCGAGCCGTAGACGGCCGAGGAACCGCCGGTCACGACCTCGGTCCGCTTGATGAGCGCGCTCGGAATGGTGTTGATGTCGACCGTCTGGTCGGGCCCGGAAATGGCATAGCGGCGGCCATTGACCAGCACCAGATTGCGGGTCGCCCCGAAGCCGCGGAGGTTGAGGTCGGACTGGCCGGCGCCCTGGCCCGATACGGTCGAACCGCCGGTGGGCGAGGCCACGAACTGCGGCGATTGCGCGAGCAGGCGCTCAACGTTGACGGTACCTGAAAGCTGAATGTCTTGTGCGCTGACGACACTGACGGGCGTCGGCGCGCTAAAGCCTTCTGCGGCGAGGCGCGAACCGGTGACGACGACCTCCGCTTCGTCGCTCGGGCCCTGCGCGGCAGCGGCAGGTGTGGACGTGCTCGCGGTCTGCGCGAATGCCGGGCCGCTGCCCCAATAAGCCATGAATGCCAGCGCGGCGGCGCCGCCCCACAGGCGCGCACGGGTGCAAGTATGAACAGCGTTTTGCATTGAGCTTCCCCTCTCTGGCGGGACCGGTTTGACCGCTCCCATATTATGGGACAGCATTTTACAAGATGAGAGGATTGCGTCAACTCTATTATGCGCGAAGCCCACCGTCGGACGCGTGCGGCGCTAGCTCGTCAGAGGGCGATCACCTGATTGGCTGTGATCGTGACATTCCGCGGCGATCGACCGGGTAGCCGCAAAAGGAGCGGCTGCGCCTCAGGCTCGATGCCGACCAAGGCGCGCGCGGCGCCCTGCTTGTCGGTGATGAGCCGCGCCGCCCCGCCCTCCAGGCGCGCGATTGCCTTGCCCGAAAGCTGAAGGTCGGCGCCGCCGGACGCATAGCGCATCGTCACGTGCGCGCCCGTATCGGTCCGCATCGCCATGCGCGCATCGCGCGCGGCCGGATGTCTCGGTCGGACATTCCAATGAAGGCTGTCTGGCTCTTCGGTAACCCCGACAAGTCGCCAGCTATAGTCGACCATCACCAGCGCCGCCGGGGAGTAGCCGGGCTGGTCCGCGCCATGGGTGAAGACTCCGCTGACCGGGTCCATTTGCTGGTGGAAGGTCGGGTCGCGCTGCAGCGCCTCGCACCAGCGATCCATCATGATCGAGAATTCGGCCGAGCGGCGATAATGATCGAACCAGCGTCCCGCGCGCAGCGCGGTCAGCGCCTGTGCAGCCCCGCCCCACGAATTGGCGGGGATCGGCCGCACGAACTGCGGGTCGTCCAATGCGATCGAGGGTAGCGGGTAGGGCGTCCAGAATGCCTGGGGATTGTGAAGCTGGCGTGCCCACAACTGGTCGAACAGGCGCTGGTCGACGACATGCTCGCCGCAGACGCGCGTGAGGATGTCGCTGCGAACGCGGACGAACTGGTTCTGCGCATCCAGGTCATAGAAAGCCGCATCCTCGGCCACATAAAGCTGCTTCAGGATCGCGTCGCGCAGATCGTTGGCGCGCGTGTCCCAACGATCGGCGTCGCCACGCCTGCCCAGCGCGCGCGCCATATGCGCCAGCGCGCGGCGGCCGCCGTAGACGGTCGCCGAAAGATCCGGGCACAGGCGCGGCAGCGAGGCGACCGGATGATGGGTTCGCGCATCCTTGTTGGGGCATTGATTGGGCATGCCCTTCCAACGCGGACTGTTGTCATGACCGGTATCGTAGGTGCAGAAACCTTCGATCAGGCCGCTACCGCGGGTGTTGCGATAGCGCATCAGCCAGGCGTCCCAGGCGGAGCAGCCGCGATAGGCGGCTTCCAGCAATTCGCTGTCGCCGGTGGCGTGCGCCAGCTCCCACGCCGTCGCGGCAATCGGCACGACCATCTGGATCTGGCCGAAACTGGTCTCGGCTATCTTGTTATTCGCGGGCAGCTGGCCGTCCGCCCGCTGCAGTTCGAAGAAGGTCAGATGGCTGTTGCGCGCCACGTCGGGCCGGAACTTGCGGTAGACCAAAGCTTCGTGGGGGCCGCATTCCTGCCAGATGCCTTGATAGACGGAGCCCTCGATCAGAACCGGCTTGCTGACATAAGGAAGGGTACGGACATTGGCGGCGAGGACGTTGAGCGCTGCGTCATAGGTCGACTGCCAACGCGAGTTTCCCGTCGAAAAGGTCGGTGCGTCCCCTGCGGGTTGAGCAACCGCAATTCGGCTTGCGCCTACCAACGTGACAGCGGCGCTGCTGCCGGCTAGAAATGATCGTCGGTTCATGTGCCCCTCGCCCTGTTTACGCCGTTCGGTGTCCGCGGGGACGTCGGCTTAATGGTAGCGGTATAGCTTGACGCGCTGGATGGTGAAGCTGCCCGCCGGAAGGCGGATATGCCGCCCCTGATGTGTCTGGTCGCCGTTGAGCAGGCGGCCGGGAAGCCATGCCCCAGCGGCGTCGAATCTGCCTTCCCACGCGCTCTCGATCCCCGCGCGCGCCGCACTGTCCCCGGCTGGATCGAATGTTACCGTGATACCCTGCCCGGCGATGAGGAATTCCTCCGAGCCAATCTGGATGATCATGCCGGCCGCAGTGGGGATCCCGCCCGGCTTCGCCGGGTCTGCGAACGTCGCGGTAAAGCGATAATCGCCGATAATCTCGGTGACGGGATCGCTGATGATCGTTTCATCGTAGAGTAGCCGCGGCTTGAACGCCGCCATACGGTTCAGGCCCTGGGCGCGCAGGATATAGGGGGAAAGCTGTTGTAGCATCCCGTAAGCCTCGCCAAGCGCGCCGGGATTGTCATCGCCGGATTCGATCGAGAACGGCCCGAAGCCGATCGCGTCGAGCTTGCCGAAGGCATAGAGGGCGTTGGCGGGAACGTCGGGCCGATCGAAATTGTTCGCTTCCGGCACGAACAGCGGATTGTCCGTCCGCTTATAGCGGCTCGCGAGATCCACAAAGTTCGGAAAATAGATATCGGGCGCGAGCAGGTCGAGGCTTGGCGCACCGGCTTTCCAGATATCGAGCAGATGGGGCAGGGGCCCGCCGCTCGGATATTCCCCGGGCGCCCGGCCCGGCCGGTTGAGCGCGACATTGGCATAGATTGGCAAGGGATAAGCGGCCTTGCCTGACGCGGTGAGGGCCTCCGCGAAGCGCGCATAATGCCAGCCCGTGAAAATCTCGGCTGCGGCGTCCCCGGCTCCGAACAGGTCGCTCCAGCTGCCTTGCGTTTTTGCGCCATGCGCCTCCCAAAGCTGCTTCATCTCGGGCACGAGTGTCGCGCGATGGCCGGTGAGGTAGGCGGTCAGTTCAGCCGGCACCGGAGCACCGAACGCTTTCTCAGCCGATGGTCCATAGTCACGGGCGGCCGGCAGCATGCCAATCTCATTCTCCACCTGCACCATGAGCACCGTATTGTGGCGGTCGTCGACCTGCCGGATATGGCCAAGCATGGCCGCGAAGGCGCGCCGGTCGGCCTCCAGCGTTGCGGGCGCGAAGGCGGACAGGATGTCGACACTCTGGCCGTTAGGTAGGCGCGCACGCGGAAAGCGCTTAATGTCGCGCTTCACCCATGCCGGCGGGTAAGTCGACATGCTGTTCTTCCAGGCGCCGAACCACAACAGTACGAGTTTCAGATCATTGGCCCGCGCATTTGCCAGGAGAGAATCGACCGACGACCAGTCGAACACACCTTCGCGTGGCTCGATCAACTCCCATGAAACCGGCGCCAGGACGGTGTTAAGGTGCATTGCCCGCAGCTTGGCCCAGTGGGGTGCCATGTAGGCGGCGCTTGACGCACTGGAATTGCCGAGCTCGCCTGCGATCAGCAGCATCGGTTTACCTTGAACGGCAAGCTGCACGGCCGATCCCTGGCGGATCAGGCGCGGCGGCTCGGCGGAGGCGCCGCCCGCATGAAGCCAAGCGGCTGCCAAGATCGTGCAAAGGCGCTCCATCATTTCCTTCATCCCATCGCCGTGCAGCCCATTCATCCGTCCGATCGAGCTGAAATCCGTATCGGCCGCCGAGCCGTGGCCTGACAATGGCTCTCATACAAACAACCGGTGCTGGCTCCGACGGGTCCTGCAAGATAAGGGTCGGAGGGTCTTCTGAGGCCAAGCCGTTGTTGTTCGCAAAGGCGATATGCCATAGCGAACGGCAGCGGGCGCCAGTGCTTCCAACCACGAGGTTTTATGGCGATCTTGGTTACCGGGGCGGCCGGATTTATCGGCTATCACACCTGCCGCCAGTTGCTGGGCCGCGGCGAGCATGTCATCGGGATCGACAACCTCAACGATTATTATCCCGTCAAGCTGAAGCAGGACCGCCTTGCTGATTTGAGCTCGGATGTGCGCCACGCCGATCGCTTCAAATTCCTGGAGATCGATTTTTCCGAGGCTCGCGCGCTGAAAGATAGGCTGGCGGGCTTCGACATAGAGAAGATCGTCCATCTCGGCGCGCAGGCAGGCGTACGCTACTCGCTGTCAAATCCTGCGGCTTATGTGCAGTCGAACCTTTCAGGGCATGTAAACATGCTGGAAATCGCGCGCGAGCGCCGCGTTGCGCATTTCGTCTATGCGTCATCGTCGTCGGTTTACGGACAGACCGGCGAGCTGCCGTTCCGGGTCGAGAACCGCACGGATTGGCCGATCTCCTTATATGCCGCGACCAAGCGTGCCGACGAGTTAATCAGCGAAAGTTACGCGCATCTCTTCCGGCTGCCCCAAACCGGGCTACGCTTTTTCACCGTTTATGGGCCATGGGGCCGCCCCGACATGGCGGTGTGGATGTTTACCGACAATATCCTCAAGGGAGAGGCGATCACCCTCTTCAACCAGGGCAAGATGCAGCGCGATTTCACCTATATCGACGATATCATCTCCGGCGTGATCGCGGCGTTGGATGCGCCGCCGCCGGACGATGGCAAACAGAAGCCGGGCGGAAGCCATTCACCGCACCGCATCTACAACATCGGCAATAACCGTTCCGAACAACTGGAAACGCTGGTCACGACGATCGAAACCGCCTGCGGCCGCAAGGCGGTCCGTGATTATCAGCCGATGCAGCCCGGCGACGTCACCGCCACCTATGCAGACATCTCGGCAATCCAAGACGATTTGGGATATCGGCCGACCACGCCTATTTCCATGGGGATCCCCCGCTGGGTCGAGTGGTTCCGGACATATCACCGGGTTTGATCCGCCGGAGACCCGCCCCAAGCGGATCCGTTGTCCTGAGATAAAGCGGCTGCTGCACTGCAGAATCGGCGGTTAACTTTCCCCCCCGTTTGTGGTCAAAGGCGCGCGCCATCCCCTTCAGACTAACAAAAAGGCATATCTTTTCATGCGCATTGCAATGATCGGCACCGGTTATGTCGGCCTCGTGTCCGGCGCATGCCTATCCGATTTCGGTCATAATGTCGTCTGCGTCGACAAGGCGGAGGAGAAAATCGCCGCACTGAAGCGCGGAGAAATGCCGATCTTCGAGCCCGGCCTCGCGGACTTGGTGGACAGCAATGTCCGGGCCGGCCGACTGACCTTCACGACCGATTTGGCGGCCGGAGTTGACGATGCGGATGCGGTGTTCATCGCCGTGGGAACACCATCGCGCCGCGGTGATGGCCATGCCGATCTGAGCTATGTGTTCGCAGCCGCGCGCGAGATTGCCGAGCATATTAGCAAGCCATGCGTGATCGTAACCAAGTCTACGGTTCCGGTCGGTACTGGGGACGAAGTCGAACGGATCGTGCGCGAGGTCGGCGCAGAGGCCTGGGTGGTTTCCAACCCGGAATTTCTCCGCGAGGGGGCAGCCATCGAGGATTTCAAACGGCCGGATCGTATCGTCATCGGCACCGAAGATGCGGACGCTATTGCCGTGATGCGCGAGGTTTATCGCCCGCTGTCGCTGAACCAGGCCCCGCTGATGTTTACCGGCCGTCGTACCGCCGAGATCATCAAATATGCCGCCAATGCGTTTCTCGCGACCAAGATCACCTTCATCAACGAGATCTCCGATCTGTGTGAAGCGGTCGGGGGCGACGTCAAGGACGTGTCGCGCGGGATCGGGCTCGACAATCGCATCGGTCCCAAATTCCTCCACGCCGGCCCCGGCTATGGCGGATCATGCTTTCCGAAAGACACACTGGCTTTGCTGAAGACGGCGCAGGACAATGACGTCGCGCTGCGCGTCGTGGAGTCCGTCGTGCAGGTAAACGAAACCCGCAAACGCGCCATGGGGCGCAAGGTCATCAAGGCCGTCGGTGGCGATGCACGCGGCAAGATAATCGGCGTGCTAGGCCTCACCTTCAAGCCGAATACGGACGATATGCGCGACGCGCCCTCGCTTGCGCTGATCCAGGCGCTGCAGGATGCGGGCGCGGTTGTGCGGGCCTATGATCCGGAAGGCCTCGAGCAGGCCCGGCCGCTTCTTAAGGACGTCGAGTTTCATGGGGATCCCTATTCGGTTGCCGAAGGCGCCGACGCGCTCGTCATCGTCACCGAATGGGACGAGTTCCGCGCGCTGGACCTGAAGCGGATAGCCTCGATCTTGAATACGCCCATTCTGGTCGATCTGCGCAACATCTACCCGCCGGAGCACGTGGAGCGGGCAGGGCTGGCGTATACAAGTGTGGGCCGGGGATAAGCGTAATATGGGCTGGGGTGCTTCACTGAGGCGCCGGCGAAAGCTTGCAACTTGTTCCGCAACCGCAGCGAAGAACGTGTTAGGGTGCCGAATATCTGCCGATTTGGATTTGCTCAGCGCCTAGCTTATGGCGTCGAACAGTCCAAAATGGTGGCATTGGGGAAGCATGGCTACCGTGGCCGACAATCTTATCGCAAGGCTGAGCGGCATACGGGACCGTGCTCGTACCTCGCGTAAGTCCGTGTTGCGCTGGCGCTTGTTCGAAATGCTCGCGGCCGGGGATGTGATCGCGGTGTTCGGCGGGATGGCGGTCGCATCCGCCTTTCGATTGCACGATGTCTGGTCGGAACAGACGGTCAAGATATTGCTCGTGCTCATCCCCGTTTTTGTAGGGCTTTCGCTGAACAACCGGGCATATGGCATCGCCGTTCTCGAAAATTGGCGCCTTGGAGTCCGGCGTTCTCTGTCATCGCTCGTCATGACAGGATTTATCGTCGTCGGTATCGGCTTCGCCCTTAAAGTGAGCTCGGAATATTCCCGCCTGGCGATCGGCGTCGGCTTCGGGATTTCGGCAGCCCTGCTCGTTCTGTTTCGATATCTGGTAAAGCACGCCGTAACCTGGCTTACCGCCGATGGCCTCTATGAAGAGGTTGTCCTATGCGACAATGTCGCCGCAATCGCGCGGCCGGGCACGAAGATCCTTCATGCCGATGCGCTGGGGCTAAAGCCTATTCTGACCTCCCCGCAAATGCTCGATCGGATTGGCAAGGCGCTGCGGTCCGCGGATCGCGTGGTTGTCGTCTGTGAGCCTGGCCGCCGCCGGGCGTGGACGCTCGCGCTGAAGGGCTTGGGAACGAATATCGAAGTGCTGATCCCCGAGGTCGAACAGCTGGGTCTATTGTCTACCTCTTATTATGGCGATCAACTGACGGCGGTAGTCGCGCAGGGACCGCTCGGCGCGGGGGACGAAATCGTCAAGCGCTGCTTCGATCTGGCAGCGTTATTTCTCGTCTCCCCGATCTTTCTCTTGGTGACAGCAGCCGCCGCACTGGCGATCAAACTTGAAGACGGCGGTCCGATATTCTTCGTCCAAAGCCGGATCGGTCGGGGCAACCGCCAGTTCCGGATGTATAAGTTTCGCAGCATGCGCGTCGCCGAACATGACGCCCAGGGACATCAGTCTACGAGGCGCGACGACGATCGGGTTACGCGGGTGGGGCGCCTGCTTCGCAAAACTAGCATCGATGAATTACCCCAGCTCTTCAACGTGTTGAAAGGGGATATGAGCATCGTTGGCCCGCGTCCGCACGCGGTTGGCTCGACTGCCGGCGACGCCCTGTTTTGGGAAGTCGATGAACGTTATTGGTTGCGCCACGCCGCCAAGCCTGGGTTGACCGGGCTTGCCCAGGTACGCGGCTTCCGGGGTGCAACCTCGACAGCGGCGGACCTTACCAATCGCATTCAGGCGGACCTCGAATATCTGTCGGGATGGACGCTGACGCGGGACCTGCGCATCTTGCTGGCGACGGTAAGGGTCATCCTCCACCCCAACGCGTTTTAGCGAGCGTCCTACGCCGACCGCTGGCAACGGCACCAATTAGATCGATGAGCAGCAGTCCAGCTTCTATCCTCAGGTAGGGGGAGGACGGTCTCAGCGTTGGGGCAGCCGAGCCCAATCATCGCCCGGCGGATGTCCAGCGCTCAGAAGATGCGTTCAGGTACGCGAATGATGTCACCAGGCATGATCACGTCGTTGGGCGCGACCCGCTGCTCCTTCTTCTCAGGATCGGACGCGCGGATTACCATCGCACGATCCTTTTTGCCGCGGTACGTATAGCCACCGGCAAGCGCAATCGCATTGAGCACCGTCATACCGCTGACGTAGGGATATTTGCCGGGCTCCTTAACCTCGCCGAGAACGTAGAAGGGCCGGTAGTTGAGCACTTCGATCGCGACGGAAGGATTCTGTAGATAACCTTCTTTGAGCTTGCCGACGATGATCGCGGTCACCTCAGGGATCGACCGCCCCTGCACATTGATCGCGCCGATCAGTTGCAGATTGAGCGTCCCGGAGCCGTCGACCTCATATTCGCCGGATAGGGTTTCTTCATTGAACACCGTAATCCGCACCTTATCGCCCGATCCCAGGCGATAGGCGCCGGGGTCCACTGCGGCGACCGCCGGTCCGGCCGGGGAACTAGGGGCCGAAGCAAGTTCAGTCTTCGTTGCGGGCGTGCTCTGTGCGACTGCAGGAGCTGCAGCGCCTAACAAGCTGGCAAACAGTGCCAGCGACCCAATAACTGCTTTCATCCCCATGATCCGATAGTCCTAATTTTTTTGCACTAACACGCAGCGGCGTTCATAAGCGCGGACACCACCATGCCAAAACGCTTTTTCTTTCGCCGGCCCGTCGAGGTCGTAGAAGAGCATCGCTTGCCCGAGGGTGAACGTGTTTACGCTGTCGGCGATATTCACGGCCATCTCGATTGCTTGCGGGCTATGGAAGAGCGCATCGCGGCTGACCTGCGCGACTACCAGCCAACATCGAGCGCGACGGTGATATTCCTCGGTGATTATATTGATCGCGGCTTGGCCTCGCGCGATGTCATCGAGAAGCTGCTGCCGCGGCGATTTGCGGGGCTTCCCGCCCGCTTCCTGCTCGGGAATCATGAAGACGCGATGCTGCACTTCCTGTCGAGCCCGCGCGACGGAGCGGACTGGCTCAGTTTCGGCGGCACGGCAACGCTGGCCAGTTACGGCGTGTGGGCGGGCGGAGCGCCCAGCGCTTCGCTGATGCCCGCGCTCGCGCGTCAGCTCTCCGAGCGCCTGCCGCCCTCGCACCTTGAGTTCCTCCAAGGTCTGGAATTGTCCATCCTGATGGGGGGATTTTTGTTCGTTCATGCGGGTGTGCGGCCAGGCCTCCCCCTCGCCAAACAGTCGCGGCGTGACCTGCTGACCATTCGCGATCCTTTCCTCGCCAGCACAGAGTTGCTGCCATGGCGGGTTGTACATGGGCACACCATCGTCGAAAACGCCGTGGTGGCGGCGAACAAGATTTCGCTCGATACAGGTGCTTACGCCACGGGGCTACTCTCCTGTGCAGTGATCGAGGGAGCGGCGGTTCGGCTGTTGTGATCGCAGTGCAACATAAATGCGAAATCCGCAAAACGTAGATTAAACCATTTACTCCAGCCTGCTTTGTGGTACCGAGTAGGACAGTAACGCCACCATATGTGGCAGTAATGGGGATCGAGGTGTGACCATGGCCATTCTGAAAGTTAGCGGCACCCCTCTCAAGCGTGCGGCCCTCTTGGGCGCTGTGATGTCGGCATCGATCGCCGGCATTGCCTGGGCTCAGGTCCAGCCTTCGGCACCGGCGGGCGTCGCTGTTACCGCCGACACGGTGGCGCAGATCCAGGCGGCCACGACGCCCGAACAGGTTAATGACCTTATTGCGGCAGCCAGCGCGAACATGACGCCGGCGCAGATTGCGCAGCTGGTTCAGGCGGCGGTAGCTGCCCACCCGACCTTCGCGACCTCCATCGTTTCGGCGGCTGCTGCCGCGCATCCTGAAGCGGTCAATGAGATCGCCGTCGCGGCGGTTGCTGCGCTTCCGCCATCGCAACAGGCTGCGGCTGCGGCGACAATCGTGGCCGCGGCTGCGACCGCTGCCAACGTAAGCGTTGACTCGGTTGCTACCTCTGTGGCGGCGAACAACGGCAATGTTGCTCCGGCAGCCGCGCTTGCATCGGCTGCGCAGGATGTTTCGCCGACGCAGCTGGCCGCGCTTACCGATAATACAGTACCTGCGGCGCGTGATTCGCTGGTTACTTCGGTTCCGACCGCGAGTGCCGATCAGACGCCTTCGGCGGCGACTGACGCGACGACGACAGTTCCCGACACGACGGCTCCCGAGCCGCCAGCGACGGACCCGTCGAAGGGCAATAGCGGTAGCCCAGCCTAACTTGATGATCGGCCGCGATCGGCGGCCGTATTGCCGGGTTTATATTTGCAGCTTTTATATTGGGGGAAGCTGATGCGCTTCGCGACCTATCTTGCGGCGTCGACCGCGTTCATTCTTGCGTCCTCTGCCGTTGCACAGACGACGGACACGGCTCCGGTCGTAAACAACACGGTCGTCACGCAGACGGCTCTTCCCACGCGCACCGCGTCGCAGGTGCTGCAGGATGACGACGCTGCTCGCCGGGCGTTGGAGCCGGTCGGGGCGCGGTTCGGATCGTTCACGCTGTTTCCCAAGCTGGAAACGCAGCTGATGTATAACGACAACATCTATGCGTTGCAGAATAAGACTGACGACTTCATCGCCCGGATAAGTCCCCAGGCCGATCTTCGCGGCGATTTCGGGACGGTCACGACCGCCTTGCGGGCGGCAGTCGATCGCTATCAATATTTCGACAATACGTCGGAAAACCGCACCGATTGGAGCCTCGGTGGCAATGCCCAGGCAGAAGCTCGGCGTGGTCTCTTCATCTATGGCGCAGGCGGCTACAGCAAAGCGCACGAGGATCGTGGCGATCCCAACGCGTCTTATACGGACCGCGATCCCACCAAATATAACCTCACCGAGGCGGGTGCCGGAATTTCGTCCGATATTACGCGTTTGTCTTATGGTCTGGACGCGTCTTACCGTAAGTATAATTTCGCGGATAACCGCCAGATCAGCGGCGCGATCGTTAATAACGATGACCGCGATCGTAGTGTGTCTCGCATAGCCGGCCGCGTTGGCCTCGAGCTGTCGCCTGGCTATCGCGTGCTGGCGCGCGGCTCGTATCAGAAGATCGGCTATGATTTGAATTTCGACGACGCCGGCTACAACCGTGACTCGAAGGAAGTGCGCGGCACGCTTGGTGTGCAGTTCGAGCTGACACGACTTCTGCAGGGCGAAGTGTTCGCCGGTTATCTCAATCGGACGTATAAGGATCCGCGCTTCTCGGATATCAGCGCCCCGGTATTTGGCACCAGCCTGACGTGGCTGCCGACGCCGCTTGCCACTGTGCGTCTCAATATCGATCGGACGGTGCAAGAAACCGTCGTGGCCGGCTTCCGTGGGTTTGTTTCAACCTCCGGTTCGCTGTCGATTGATTATGAGGTCCTCCGGACATTGATCCTCACTGCCGATGTCCGTTACGGGCATGACGATTACCGCGGAAGCCGGCTGGTTCCGACGACGCGCAACGACGACAATTATGGCGCTTCGGTGGGCGGGCGTTACCTGTTCAATCGCAACCTTTACGGCGGCATAACCTACGATTGGTCGAAGAAGTCTTCGTCATTCACGGGGCCAGGCCTTGAGTATAATCGTAACCGTATTACCGCGACGCTGGGGCTTCAGCTCTAAGGAAGTTTAGTACCATGTATATGCCGTCGCTGGCCGGTTCCACCGGCGTGGTTGAGCGCGAGCCCGGAAGCGGCATTTTCGGGAATGACAATCCTGGGATCGATCTTAGCGGATTGATTCTATTCCTGAGGCGTCGCTGGAAGGTGATCATCGGTACCGCGATTGTGGTCGCGATACTGACGACCCTTGCTCTTCTTCAGGTCAAGCCGCGCTATTCCGCGACGGCGTCGGTTGCGGTACAGACCCAAAAGACCCAAGTGGTCAACATCCAGGACGTGATGTCCGGCCTCGCGCCGGACCAGGCGACCATGGAGACCCAGGCGTCAATTCTTCGGTCACGCAGGCTGGCGGGCCTGGTCGTGGACAAGCTCCACCTGGATCAAGAGCCTGAATTCAATCCGGCGGTGCGCAAGCAGGAAGCCTTCTCCCTCCTCAATCCGGGTACATGGTTCGGAACGCGTAAAGAGGCGGCCAAGCAGGAGTTGTCCCCGGTTGAGGCAGCCCGGCAGCGCGCTAGCCTGGTAGGCCGGGTTGCCGGCGCGATCACGGTGGCGGCGGTTCCGCGTTCCTATGTGCTTACTGTGACGGCGACATCGCAGTCTCCGCAGCTGGCGGCCCAGATCGCGAATACGCTGGCAGATATCTATATTACCGACGGCATCGCCGCCAAATATGATGCAACCAAGAAGGCGTCCGCCTATCTCGCACAGCGCGTCGATGAACTGCGCTCGCAGGCTGTTGCTACCGATCGCGCCGCAGAAGGTTATCGCGCGCGGGCTGGCCTGGTCGGCTCCGACCAAGGCTCGACTATAGCAAGCCAGCAAATGTCGCAGCTCAATTCCCAGCTCATCACCGCACGAGCGGAACGCGCCGCGAAAGAAGCGCAACTTCAGCAGCTGCGGCGACTTCGCGCCGGCGGTGGAGACGGCGGCGTTGAGGCATCGGGTGCGATCCTTCAGTCGCCGCTGATTCAGCAGCTGCGCAGCCAGGAAGGCGAAGTCGTCCGCAAAATCGGCGAGCTGCGCTCTACCTATGGCGAGCGGCATCCGAAGATCATCAACGCGGAAGCGGAGCTTCGGGATCTGCGCGCGAAGATCAGCGATGAGGTTGGTAAAGTCGCGGCTTCGACTGCGAACGACGTTGCGATCGAGCGTGCGCGTGAATCGACGCTCGCCTCGAGCCTAGGGCAGGTCGAGAATGCGGTCAGCGCCGGCGGTACCGCAGGTGTGCGCCTGCGTGAACTCCAGCGCGAGTCTGATGCCAACAAGTCCATTTACGAAGTGTTCCTGAACCGCCTCAAGGAAACCAACCAGCAGGTCGATCTGCAACAGGCCGATGCGCGGGTCGTGTCGGGCGCAGACATCCCGCTCTCTGCCTCGTTTCCCAAGGTAAGCCAGACGCTCGCCGTTGCGATTTTGCTCGGTCTGCTGGGCGGTGGCGCTTTGGCGTTCGCGCTCGAGCGGCTCGACAATACGGTGCGAAGCGCGAACCTGCTTGAAAACATTGGTGGCGGGGCGACGCTGGCGTTCCTGCCGACGATCAAGACCGGCCTCGAGCGTCCGGAAGATATTGTTCTTGAGCGCCCGGCTTCGATGGTGCCGGAGGCGTTGCGGACATTACGCAGTTCGCTCGCTCTCGCCGACGTCGATAATCCGCCGCAGATGGTGATGCTTTCCTCGTCGGTCCCCGGCGAAGGCAAAACTTTCACGAGCGTTGGTTTAGCGCGCGTCTCGGCTCAGGCGGGTGCGAAGACCATCCTCCTCGATTGCGACACGCGCCACCCGCGGGTTCACAAGGCACTTGGGTTCGAAAATGAGATCGGGTTGGTCCAGGTTCTCAGCGGCGCGTCCACGTTCGAGGAGGCATTGTACCTCGACGAAGCGACCGGTCTGCACGTGCTATCGGCGGGCAAGGGTGCGGTAAATCCGGCTGACATGTTGCGCTCGGATCAGATGATGCGCCTGCTTCAGCGGCTGCGTAACGAATATAAATTCATCGTCATCGACTCACCGCCCTTCGCGCCGCTGACCGACAGCCAGATTCTGGCCAAGGTGGTCGATAAGATGATCCTGGTGGTCCGTTGGGGCGAAACCCCGCTGCCAGTCGTCCAGGCGACGATCAGGCAGCTGCGGCGCGTGGGCGCGCCCTTGGCCGGTTCGGTGCTCAGCCAGGTGAACGTGTTGCGCCATGCCAAGTACGGCTTCGGCGACTATGGCTACCATTATTCCAAATATAGCGAATATTATGGTACCGCGAGCTAGCCTCGCCGCGATCCTGTTCCTTGTCCCGTTTGTCGCTCTGCTGGGCTGGTTGAGTACGACGTCAACCGTCGCCGTCTTTACCACCCTTCCTTCAAGCGAGAGCATAGCGTCCGCCGAAGGCCAGGTGGCGATATCAGCCGATCAGGCCCGTGCGGCAGCGGCTGCTAACGTCCGCGCCGCACCATGGTTCGAGGGGTCCCGGTATCGCCTCCATGCCGCGCGCGCGCTACTGGCGCTGCCCGCGCCGCTGCGCACGCGCGAACTGCCCCGGGTCGAGCAGCTGACCCGTGCCTCCCTCAGGAGCGCGCCGATGTCGGCTTATGGTTGGACCTTACTGGCATTCCTGCGCTTCCAACGGGGCGACATTCCCGGCGCGACCCGGGCGTGGGAGATGTCGGTCATGGTCGGCCGATATGTCCCCAATCTGATGCAGTCGCGCCTTCTGCTGGGCATGAAGATCGCGCCATACGACCGCAGCCTCACCGCCTCAGTTATCGATCAGGTGCGCGTCCTGGCCGAAGGCGATCCGGCTTCCTTGGCGCAGGCGGCGCGCCGCGGCGGTGTCGAAGCACCCGTGCGCGCCATCCTCGCCGGCAGCGAACAAGCCGCCGCCTTCGAACAGGCGACCAAGGCGTGGGTCGCCGGGGCGGGCGCGCGGCTTAAGCGCCAGGCCGAGGCGAAACCTTGACCAAGATCGTTTGGCGCACGCTGCTTGCGCTGCTCCTGCTCATTCCCATTCCGCTGGGCAGCTTCCGCGCAGGGCCATGGAGCATCGCCGGCATCGTCGTCGCACTGCTCAGCGTGGCCTGGATGGTTCTGGTCGCAACCGGGCGGCTCCGCCTATTCTGGCGTGTGTGGCTGTGGCCGCCGGCGGTGATGTTCGCGGGCGTGGTGCTATGGATCGTCATTCAGATCGCGTGGCCGGCCCCCCCCGGCCTCGCCCACCCGATTTGGGACCTGACGGCCGCCACATTGGGCAGCCCGGTTCACGCCCGCATCAGCGCCGATCCTGAAGCCGGCTGCGCCGCGCTGATCCGCCTCCTGTCGGCAGCCATGATCTTCTGGCTGGTCCTGCAATTCACCCGCGCGCGTGAGCACGCGATTGAACTGGTGCATTGCTTCGCGGTGGCCGCTGCGGCGATCGCGCTTTACGGCCTGGTGAGCTTCATCACCGGCAATCATTATCTGCTCTTCTACACGCGCTGGGCCTATCTCAACGATGTCACCGGCACATTCGTCAACCGCAACACCTACGCCACCTTTGCCGGCCTCGGCCTGCTGGCGCTGGTGACCCTGTTCGTCGACACTTATCGCCGCGCGTTCCGCGAAACCGACCCGACATTGAGCTGGATCGGCCGTCGCCAGGCGGCGATGGCGGGTTGGCCCACCGCCTATCTGGTCGGCGCGCTGATCGACGCCATGGCGCTGTTGCAGAGCCATTCGCGTATGGGCTTCCTGGCGTCCCTTGCCGGCTTCGTCACCTTGCTCCTGCTGCTCAGCCTGTCGCGCCAGCTGCGGGGGCGCGGATCGATCGTCGTCATCGTCATTCTCGTCGCCGGCGCATTCTACGCCAGCGGCGCCAATACGTTCGACCGGATCGCCGCCGGTGAGACGAGCGGCCGACCCGCGCTGATCGCACTCACCCGCAGCGCCATCGCCACCGCGCCGCTCATCGGCAGCGGCTATGGCAGCTTCGAAACTGTGTTCCCGATGTATCGCGACACGACCTTGCCGGGGCAAAATTACGAGATGGCGCACAGCACCTATCTCGAACTCGCCATGGAAATCGGCATCCTGGCCGCGGTCGCTATGGTGCTGAGCCTGCTCTGGTTCACCCTGATCGCCCTAGTCGGCGTGTTCCGGCGCGAGCGCGATCGTTCGCTGCCGGCGATCGCGGTGGCGGCGTCTGTGCTCGTCGCGGTTCATTCGATGCTGGATTTCAGCCTGCAGATCCCCGGCGTGCAATATATCTTCGCAGCGTTGCTGGGGCTGGGGGTGGCGCAGGCATTCCCGATGGCTGAATCAGCACAACGCCCGAACGTACCGAGAATGAAAGTGCGTGAGACGCGGTAGGCGCGGCGGGACGGGATCTAGCGGCGGCGGCGATGAGGCGCGTAACCACATGCAGATAAAGATTTTGCACCTTATCGCATCGGCCGACCCGGCGACCGGCGGCCCGATCGAAGGGATATTGCGTCAGGAAGAGGTCACGGGCGGCTATGGCAACGCGGCAATCCGTGAGATCGCGACCCTAGACGCGCCGGGGCAGCGGTGGGCTGCCAACTACCCGGTCGCGCTGCATTGCCTGGGAGATCCGGGCGGTCGAGCCTCGCGCCACAATCCGATCGGCTGGTTTCTGCGCCATTATGGATACACGCCACGGTATATTCCCTGGCTGCAAACGAACATGCATCGGTTCGACGTCGCCATTGTCCACGGTCTGTGGAACTATTGTACGTTTGCCGCCGCGCAGGTGCTGCCGAAAAGCGGCTTTCCTTATTTCGTCTTCACCCACGGGATGATGGATCCGTGGTTCAGACGTCGTTACCCGCTCAAGCACATCGCCAAGCAGATTTCGTGGACGTTGGTCGAAGGGCGGCTGCTACGGCATGCCCGGAGCATATTGTTCACGACCCAGGAAGAGCGCCTGCTCGCGCGGAAGAGTTTCTGGGGGCATCCGTATCGTGAAACCGTGGTGGGTTATGGCACCGCATCCCCGCCCGACAGCGATCCATCGGCTTTCGCGCGATTGATCGATCTCTATCCGCACTTGCGTTCGCGTAAGTTCCTGCTGTTCCTTAGCCGGATTCATGAGAAGAAGGGCTGCGACGATCTGCTAGTGGCGTTCGCGGCAGTCGCGCGCGATTTTCCGGACGTAGACCTGATGATCGCTGGCCCGGACCAGCAGGGACGCCAGCCCGCGCTCGTGGAGCTTGCGGCAACCTTGGGGATCGGCTCGCGCGTCCTGTGGCCGGGCCCGCTTTACGGCGCGGAAAAATGGGCGGCCTACCGCGCGGCGGACGCATTCGTGCTGGCGTCACACCAGGAGAATTTCGGGATCGTCGTGGCGGAGGCGCTGGCCTGCGGCACCCCGGTGTTGATTACCGACAAGGTGAATATTTGGCGCGAGGTTGAGGCGGCCGGCGCCGGTATCATTGCGCACGATGATCCGCGATCCGTGGAACAGCAGCTGAGACAATGGCTTGCCCTTACGCCGGAAGCCCGCGCGGAGATGCGCGCAGCGGCCGAGCGGCTGTTCAAGGAGCGGTTTTGCATGGCCGAGATCGCCCCCGGTATCTTGCGAAATATGCGGATTATCCTAGAGGAAAAAAAGGTCCATACTGGAAGTATCGGCGCCGGATAACGGTCATGCTCGCGTGGAGAGGTATATGACGACCAGATTTGCTATATTGCTGGCATTCAATCTGGCGGAGCTTGGCATCCTTTGGGGCCTCGCACGGATGTTGTGGCAGATACGTGCCGTCCAATCAGAACTGGGTATCATGGTAGGTGAGGCGACCCGTGGGATCGTGGACCGGACGCAGGAACTGCATCAGATGATTGGCGAACTGCATCAGCATCAGGCGTCGGAGCGAAAAAGTGTGTTAGCACCCGAGGCAGACACTAAGGCATCTCAGGGCCCGTTAGGCCTCTCCGCGTCGGAAATGCCTGTTCACACGGCTACGTAGCGTTGCTTGGCCGGCACTAGTACGCTCACGCAGAATTACAGCTTCTTGAGTTTGACCACGCTATATGGAAGCTGATGGATTCCGGTGATGGCCGAGGTGTCCGGAAGACGGTCCTTTGAATCGATCACCTCGCGGGCAGCCTGTAGATAGTCTTGATCTACCTCCCAGCGGCGCTCCCGGCCGCCTTCCAGCCAGGAAATCGCGCCCTGTCCTGCGAGGAAAGCATCGAAGACAAATTCGATCTTTGGGATCGCCATTCCCCCATGCGCCATCTCCGGGAACGCTGTTAGACTAAGGTCGTCGTCAAACAATATTACGTTAACTCCCGCCTTGGATGATTCCAGCGTTCTGCGGACTTGGTCTATGTGGTCGTCGAAGTATGCGAGAGCATTAGACATATCGACGGTGGCCCAGTCGTATGTGGTCCAATCGGCCTCAACGAACTGAACGCCGGGATGTGCGAACAGCACGCGAGACATGTCGATATCGAAACTTATCGTAGTCGCCTTCGGGGCGCCTTGCGCAAGTGCCCACGCGCTCGCGCCTTGAAAGCTCCCGCTGTCTATGATGGCTGTGGGCTCGATTGAACGCGCCATTAGGAAAAGTAAGACCATGTTATTGAAGCGGCTTCCGCCTTGTCTCGTGCGGAAAGGCGAATTGAGATAAGCGTTATAGAACTGCTCAACCGCGGCGGCCGTGTCGAACTCAGCAAGGCTTTCGAAAAGCGTCTGGCTTCCCTTCCAGTCCTCAAACCTTGCGGCGATCCTACGGCACATTTCAGTAATGTATGGCCCATCGGCCAGCCGGGCCGTAAAATCAGGTCCAACCCGTTGTATTCCTAAACCTACCTGCCCAAGAATTTTGTTAGTGAGGCGAAAAGCACTGGTGAGCATAACTAGTCCCGGTCAATTTGATGATCACCATGCAGTGAATTACCATTATGATCAAGAAGTTCACGAGTGCCTAGAGAGCGTTACTGTCGTATGGCGTGATGGGCGGTAGGCCGCGGGCAACCCCAAGGCCGTTGCCGGGTCGAGATAGGCTCGGGCGGGGTGGGCATCGACCCGCCTTGATCAACGAATCTTTCCAGCCGCTATTCGCGCTGTTAGGAGAGATCTTTCTGCGCCGCGCTTGCCAATTGCGTTCCGGTGCCGTGCGTTAGGTCGATCGGGGAACCGCAAGTGAGCCTTAAACTATTCATCCAGCGGCATCCGCTTCTTGCCAATGTGATCGGGGGCGACACCGGGCTATACCGCAGATATCGCAAGCGGAAAGAAGCAGTATTCTACACTAGTATGGCCCGTTTGGCGCAGCGGATCGACGCCGACGTAAGTGTGTCACTGCCGAACTATGGAGGATCCTTTCTGACGCCGGCGGAGTCCGCGCTGCTTGTTCGAATCGCCCGATACGGGGACTACGAGCCCGATGTCCTGGCGGTCCTCATCGCACATCTTAAGCCAGACAGGGATTTCATCGACGTCGGCGCCAACATTGGGCTTTTCGCCGTTGCCGCGGCCTCGAGATTAACCAGCGGTCGGGTCTTAGCGATCGAGCCGACGAGTGGCGCCTTTAATCGGCTTCAGCAAAATATTGAACGTAATAAAGCAGCCAACATTATGGCAATTAAGACTGCGGTGTCCGATCACCAGGGATCGATCGAGATCCGCCAGATTGTGGGGCGGGAGGAATATTCCACAATTGGGACGATGACCCATCCGTCCGTGGTAGATGCCGGCGCGCAGGTTGTGACCGAGCGCGTCGGCATGACGACAGTCGATGCGCTGGTGGTTGAGCATGGGCTGCGCCCTGGGCTTATCAAGGTTGACGTTGAGGGTGCCGAACTTAACGTCTTTAAGGGTTCCTGCGAGACACTTCTAAAGTGGCGACCTGTGATTATCTCGGAAATATCGGAGAAGATGCTCAGTAGTTTAGGTGGAAGCCGCGACGATCTGGTTTCGTTTATCGAACAGCAGAATTACAACGTCTATAGTATTGAAGATCATGTCGCCGATCCGAGAGGAAGAGATGGCGATATTGTATGCATTCCTAAGGACTAATATTCTGGTTCTGCCCCTTCGAGTCCGGTCCCGCTGGGCTGGGCGAGGCGTCCAAATCAGCTGCGCGCCAGACAGGCGACGGAGGCCCCCGAACGCTGCGAGGTATAGTCATAATCAAGCGAGACATGCGCTGCTGATCATGCCACTCGGATCGCCAATGCCGGAGGACAAATGTTAGAGAAGTTTGTGCATAGATTGGCGCGACGCCTTGGGGTCAATCTGTCTCGATATACTGTCGTAAGTGACCAGTATGAGCTGCTGACTTATTGGGGGCAGCAGTGTCAGGTGGACACCCTAGTCGATGTGGGCGCTAACGTCGGGCAGTTCAGCCTCCGAATGATCGACGCCGGTTGGACTGGATCAATACTGTCGGTAGAACCACTGTCGAGCGCTCATGCCAAGCTCGTGGAAATGGCGGCGCTTACCTCAAGATGGAAGGTAGCAGCTCCAGCAGCTCTTGGCGCGACAGAAGGTATTGCGACAATCAACGTGGCCGGTAATTCGCAAAGCTCCTCGCTGCTTCCGATGCTTCGGCGCCACGAGCAAGCTGCGCCTGACTCGAGTTACGTCAGAACTGAAACGGTTGCGGTCAAAACGTTGCCGCAGGTGCTTACTGAAGCGGGTCTTTCCGGACGTTTTATCTTAAAGCTGGACGTCCAGGGCTTTGAGGGCGAAGTTTTGAAGGGCGCCGCACCCGTCCTTGATCGATGTCCGATAGTATTTACCGAAATGTCGCTTCAGCCATTGTACGCCGGGGAGCCCTTGTTTTACGAACTGAGTGCGACACTTATCGGCATGGGCTATCGATGTGTAAACATCAAACCTGGCTACTTCGATCAGAACAAGCGAGAGGTCGTACAGGTTGACGGAACCTTCGTCCGAGACTGAGTTATTGGTGCTTTTTCTTATATCGTACCTTATCGTATAGGTTTGGGAAAACCTTTCGCGCTCTGTTTGTCCCCACCTTAGCCAGCCAAAATAGGCAGCTCTTGAACCATCCGTGCCGATGCTCGCTCAGATAGATGCGAAAGAGTTCCGCGTTCATAGCTCGGCGGTGCCTGTCGCCCTGCGAGACGCCACCGCGTTCAAACACGCAAATTGGGATAGGGACTTGTAGTAACGTTGCGCCAACCATCATTCGGATGGTGAAGACCCAGTCGGCGCTCCATCGATAACTTTGATCATAGCCGACGGCCCGAGCCCGTGCGGTCCGATAAAATATCGCCTGATGATGCGTAAAAAGAACATAGCGGTTTGCTGCTGGAGCTCTCGCGGGCTTAAGATAATGGCTTCCCACGCCCTCTTCGATCGCATCACCATAAACAATGTCGGGCTCAGATGTGCCGATGGCATCCCTAACTTTGGCAAGTACTTCCGAGCCAGCAAACATGTCGCCGGCGTTCATAAAGATCACGTACTTCCCGCGTGAGCGGTTCAATCCCTTTTGCATAGCATCAAAGATGCCACCGTCAGGCTCGGAAACAATATTGATGAAATCGTTATCAATCGATTCCAAATATTGTAACGTCCCATCTTGGGAGCCGCCGTCAATAATTAGCCATTCATAATCAGAGTGGACCTGATTGAGAACAGATTCAGCGGTTCTTTTAAGTCCGGCCAGATTTTTATAGGTAACGGTTACGATACTAAAGAGGGGCAACGTTCTTCCTCCTCCGGATGGCCTTTGCCGGATTTCCGGCATAGATCGTCTGTGGGTCTAACGATCGAAACGCAACGCCACGGGCCCCAAGTACTGCACCGGCCCCTACTGTGACGCCCGGTCCAACAAAGGCTTCGGCGGCTATCCATGCTCCCGCATCAATCGTAATAGGAAGTGCGTAATGCGCAAAGTCAGCTCTATCTACGTCGTGACTGCCGCTGCAAAGATGTGCTCCCTGCGAGACTATGGACCCCATACAGACCGTAATCTTGGCCTGATTGTAACAATTTACTCCATTGGCGAGTAGGGTCTCGTCTTCCATAACAAGATTGGGCGGGTACCACACCCTGGCACCAGCGCGGACATCTGCTTTTTCGCCCATTGATGCGCCGAACAGTCGCAAAAGAAAGCGCCGCCATCGCCAAAAGGAGGGAGGCGTCCAAGAGGCCCCTACAGCCCATACGAATCCCCATACAAGCCGCAGCAGCTTATGTGTTCGGCGAAATGGATCATTAGCCGAGCGAAATTCGGCGTCGTTAGGCCGAATAAGCATGGTCACAGGATCGTCCTCATCTGTCCGAATGTCTTTCATTACGTCGTATCGTGCGAATGCCGACAGCTTCGACAAACCGCTCTATAGAATGATCAATCCATACGGCACCCGGATGACATGGGATACGAGGTGATCGCACTCGGTCAGGGCGGTGCACCACAAGCGAGCGGGCCGCTTCAAACGCCCATCATTACCTCACTCCTTATTGAAGGCAGCTATGAGGTAACCGGTCTATTTTCTCGATGAGCATTCTATACAGCAGCAGCGCCTGAGCGATGAGAAGAAGCTTCAGTCAATGGCCGCGCACGGCGCTCCGGCCTCAGAAGGGCTTCGATAAGGGCTGCCCATACGATCAAAAACGCGCCATCGAAGTTACCGAAGAAGGTGTAGCCAGAGCCAAGAGAGACGACCAGCTCGATGACATAGAGCGCAAGGACCACACCGCTCATGCGGAGCCGGCTAAACAACCATAAGATAAGACCGAACCCCACAACCCCGAGCTTCGCCAGGATGCTCCAATAGGCATTTTCGATATCAAAACGGGAGTTTTCAAACCAGGCAGGATCTTCCGTTAGTGCACCCGGCGTCAAAGGCTTAGCAACGCCTACCCCGAAAAGTACCGATGTGACATCGGCTGAAAAAGCTTCCTTTGCGTAGGATATTTCCCATTCTCGAGTGATATCGCTAAAGTCACTCCGAAAATAATCATGCGCCCGGTCCAGAACCAGAGCACTAGTGCCAATAGCAAAAAAGCCGACGATGCCAATCGTAAACAGCCTGCCACTGAAGGCACCTAGCCTTTTACCATGGAATAGAGCGAGAAAGGCCAGCAGAACGAAGCAAGCAAATGCCGACTTCGATCCTGTGGCGAGGATAGTTACCGCCGCCATACCGACGATTGTGATCCTGTTGGACCTCACCCCAAAATAAACTAACATCAGGCTGGTAAATAATTGCGGCAGAAACACCCGCGTATTGTCACCTATCGAAAACAATACCGTGTTGGCGATCGGAATTCCTGCCTTAAACGCTACAACCTGAATAAGCTGCAACGCGGGGAAAATGTAAACTATCCCTTTCATCAGTCTAGTCGAAATCGACCGATCTGCCGATAGGACGGATGAGAACTTACGTGACAAAGTGTCATAGGAGACTAGAAAAATCACGATCATTGTAAGCGGCGCGCCGGACCGCATAAATTGAAACCAGACATTACCGTCGGCTGGATTTCGCCGCAGTATCCAAAGAGACACTAACCAGAACAGCACGATCGCGCCCACCCAAGCCTGGCGACGGCATACCCACACAAACGGGAGCAGAAGAACTGCTCCGAGTATCTGGCAGGTCGCGTTACTCAAACCAAGCGGAAGAGCGAGTCCCACCAACGAAACAAAGAATAATATCGTGCCAAGCGGCGGTGTCGATACCTTACTCATTTCTAACCGCGCCAAGTCAATATTCCTTTATAGATCATCAGCCAGGAAGGCTGGTCTCCGCCGCGCCTCACGCTCCACCGGTGGCTGCCGTTTCCAGCTGCCGCAGCTCGGCATGTGCCCCCCCCCAAGCGATCGGGGCGCAATGTTTGCCTCCTGCATATGCTCGAGCGTTACGATCGCCGAAGCGGCGTTGACGTGACGCGCCTTCTTGGTCGTATCATGTATGATAGCTCTATAGAGGCCGAGCACGCGAAACCCAACCCTCGCTCAGCGCGCCCCGTTGACCCCTCCGGGATGGTATCGCATTGAGCAACGCACGCTCCCGGCAATTTAGATTCAGCGAACACGATTAAGTTAGACCCAACTATTAATTGACGCAGCGTTAATAAGAGGCGTCGTGCCGTCCATAGGATCGAAGGAGGTTAAATGACGCATCCCGTCGCGCAGCTGATTTGGAAGCAACGAACTCGGTTCGCCAGACGATTTGATATCTTGGGGTTGCCCATAGACCTTCCTGCGGGCCATCTACTGGATTGGCATATCTACCGAAACCGGCGTTTTGACCTCCCGGTCGCCGAGATCTCGGAGTTAATCGCCAGAAAATACGAGCAGCCCACCATGATAGATATCGGCGCAAACGTGGGTGACACCGCCGCGTTCATGCTCCGGCGGCCGGACATCGCCGTCCTCTGCATCGAAGGGAATGACGCGTTCCTGCCGTGGCTGGAGCGTAATATCGCACGCATTTCCAAAGGTTCGGAGATTGTCGCCGCTTACGTGGGTTTCGGCAATCAGGTTAAAGGTGCGGTTCGCACGATCCATGGCACGGCCTCCTTCGTCGAGGGGAGTCAGGCCATAGAAACGCTGCCCTTGAGCGAGATTATCGCAAGCAAGCCTCGATTTGGTAAGTCTAGGCTCCTTAAGACAGACACCGATGGATTCGATCCCAAGATTATTATGGCCGCGAAGGATGTCATCGCAGAGATGCGTCCCATACTTCACATCGAATACACGCCGGTCGGTTCCCCTGAAGTGGCGAGGGAGCATTCTGAACTTGTAAAGACGTTGACGGAAATTGGTTATAAGCGCTTTCACTTCTATGACAACTTCGGCAATCACATGATCCGTCTTAAGACTGAAGATTTGGGCAACCTAGATTCGTTACATGCATATGTTCAGTCTGCCCGTAAAGATAAGAGGACATCGGTATTTTACTACGACCTGGTCGCGATGACAGACGATGATACTGATATATCTGACAGCCTCATCAGCCATTATAATGAAGGACGGCCCATTTTGCCGTCATAGATTTGGAAATTTGCCTGCAATACGGCAGACCCCAAGATGCGTACTTGGATCATGCGGTCGTACGCGAGAGTTCCCAGAGGAATAGTTGATGTCGGTTGTCAGTAGGTTAGTGAGTGGCACAGCTGCGAACGCGTTGAGCATTACCATGAGCGCGATTCTTCAACTTGCGGCGGTTCCTATCTTAACCTCGGCTTGGGGTGTCTCCCAATATGGTGTGTGGCTGATGCTCACCACGATCCCGACATATTTTGCGTTAACCGATCTCGGTTTCATTCAAGCGGCTACTGCGGACATGACAATGCATCATGCGCGTAATGAAAAGGAATCGGTCGTTCGTGTCTTTCAAAGCACTGCCGTCCTTATAAGTTTGCTGATACCTTTATCGGCGTTAGCCGCGGTCAGCCTCTTACTCGCCAACGCGTTCGACTTTCCGTTTGCCAGTTGGATATCCGGCAACATAGCTACGTTAGCATTGCTGATTATCTATTCGGCTGTGGCATTATTCTCTAGAATAACTCTGTCTGGATTTCGTTCGACCGGGCACTACGCTCACGGCACGCTGGCATATGATGGCTCCTCGTTCGTCGAGGGGGTGATTGTACTCGCGGTGGCATGGAGTGGGGCAAATTTCTTCGTTTGCATCGCAGTGCAGTTTGCCGGCCGCTGCATCAGCATGACCATCTTATACATTTTGATGCGTCGGTTTGAGCCTTGGTTGAAGCTGGGCGTGAGACATGCATCCCGGGCGGAAATCAAGCGCCTCGTCGGGCCGGCGCTATCGGCAATGTCGGTGCCGGCTACACTTGCGCTCAACCTACAAGGTATGGTTCTGGTTGTCGGCTCGGTTCTATCGCCTGCCGCGGCAGGTGCCTTCGTCGCCGTGCGCACATTAACCAGAATATTCGTGCAAGGTGTTGGGATATTCAACCGAGCGTCGATGCCGGAGATTGCCGCAGCTTATGCGAAAGGAAACCTTCGCCTGCTACGGCGGCTGGCAGTAGTAAACGCCGTTATCGCAGGTGCCGTTCTCGTTTTGGGGTGGCTATTCCTGGTAACTTTTGGCCCATGGCTAATGCACCTGTGGACCGGCGGAAAGATCACTGTAGATCGGTCTTTCTTGGCCCTTATGGCGCTGGGGATGGTCGTCCATGGCGTTTGGTTCTTCACATTCAGCTTTTTGCTTTCGCTCAACCGTCATGGAGCGCTGGGCCTCCCGCTATTCCTAGCCTCCCTCGTGACCGTTCTGGCAGCAATTGTCGGCGGGACTTATGCGGGGCTCAACGGCGTCGCCGCGAGCGCCGTTGCCGGCGATGTTCTGAGTTTGTTTTGCGTGCTCTACACGCTGCGTAGGCGGCAGTCGCTAGGATCCTCCGAGCCTTCATCGTCGCTTATGAGCGATATGTCGGCGGAACAGTTGTAGCGGCAGTCACGGGCACTTGGTTGCTTCCTCTACTTTATTCCATCGTTAAGTTTAATCCGGTTGCATCGATGAGAAGCGCGATTCTCTCGTCGCGACTTTTGCACGCTGCGATCCGCGGTTCTAACTCGTCTGTTTTGGCCTCGACCAGCAACCGGTACCATAGGCCTTGCATAAAGTGATAGATTAGTCCTTCTCGCCCGTCCAGAAAGCCGAGCTGAATCAAATAGCGAAAAAGAAAGTATGCTAACGGACCGATTGCAAATGGAAGCTTATTGTAGATTCGTTCTTTTATAAGGCGCTTCATCTTCATTTGCCGACCACTGTTGTGAAGATTGGCGTCTCTAGCTCTTTCGAATAGGTTGTGCCTTTGGTTGAGAACCTCGACGGCTTCTAAGGTCGCGTAGCGATTATGCTTAGCAATAAAGGATGATAAATCGCGTAAAGACGCGTCGGCGAAGAATCCTTCGAACTGGATCGCCCGGCCTCCGGTGAGGACGACATGCTCATCCATCCACCGGTCTTCGACAGCTCCTTGCCCGGTGCGCCATAACCGAAGAAGGTGAAGTGGATACCGGCCGCCGTGACGCACCCAGCGGCCCATAAAGATGTGGCGGCGCGAGAATGTTACCCCGGCGACGTCACTAGGAAGATTGGGCAGCTCGTTGCGGATTCGCTGCGCGAGGTCGGCTCCTATGATTTCATCGGCATCGAGGCGCAAAGTCCACTCGGCGCGAATATCGCCATTCTCTAGACCCCACGCGAACTGCCGGGAGTGGTTTATAAATTTATTCTGAAGCACTCGCGCGCCAGAACTGCGCGCAATATCGACCGTCCGGTCCGTAGAGAAAGAGTCGACGACAAGAATATCGCTTGAGAATGCCTTTGCACTGTCGATCGCTCGCGCGATGTGCATTTCCTCGTTGTAGGTGAGAATTACAGTGGCGACGTTGGACATATGTTATCAGTTCCTGCTCACCGACGTCGGTTTCGAGGTGATTCGCGTTGGCGCCCGCCGCTTACCCTTTTCCAGGGAAAGCATAATACTTACTGCCCCCAAGCGGCGCGGCATTACGCTCTGTTACGCTTCTGCATTCCCCGCACGGCACAAACAAGCCGCCGATAAGGACAAGGCCATGAATCGCCGCCTTCGCTAGAGCGATGCTGGGCAGCTTTGCAATTGACTCTCCGCCAAACGTTCGCTATCTGTTCCATCAGGAAATGCCGCGCGTTCAGACAAATCATCTAGTTCGTTTCTGCTGTTTTTTTGTTTTTGCCGCTTTTTTTGGCTCTTTGAACCATCGTCAGGCCAGCTGAGGCCTGACGGCCGAAGAAAAATCACGCGGGAGGAGGCAATGATCCCCGGCCTGCTTAATTGCGCCGGCGCGCTTCGATTTCACCAGGCTTGGGCGGTGAAGCGCAGCACCCCGGCCGCTCGCAACCGCTCGTCGCGCCGCGCCCTCCGCAACCCCCCTTGATAAACCCCCTCCGCTCTGCGACCTGATGCCCGCAAATTCAGGGGAATGACGTGACTGCGCCTAAGGTTGCCTTGCTTACCGGTGTGACCGGCCAGGACGGGGCCTATCTCGCCCATCTGCTCCTGTCCAAGGGCTATGAGGTCCACGGCATCAAACGCCGCTCCTCCTCGTTCAACACCGGCCGGATCGAGGATATCTATCAGGATCCGCATGTCGAGGGCGCCAGGTTCAAGCTGCACTATGGCGATCTTACCGATTCCACCAACCTCATCCGCATCGTTCAGGAAACCCAGCCGGACGAGATCTACAATCTGGCGGCGATGAGCCACGTCCATGTCAGCTTCGAGACGCCCGAATATACCGCCAATGCCGACGGCATCGGCACGCTGCGGCTGCTGGAGGCGATCCGCATCCTCGGGCTTGAGAAGAAGACGCGCTTCTATCAGGCCTCGACCTCCGAACTCTACGGCCTGGTGCAGGAAGTGCCCCAGTCGGAAACCACCCCCTTCTACCCGCGCTCGCCCTATGCGGTCGCCAAGATGTATTCCTACTGGATCGTGGTGAACTATCGCGAGGCCTATGGCATCCATGCCTCCAACGGCATCCTGTTCAATCATGAGAGCCCGCTGCGCGGCGAGACCTTCGTCACGCGCAAGATCACCCGCGCCGCCGCCGCGATCAAGCTGGGCCGCCAGAGCAAGCTCTATCTCGGCAATCTCGATGCCCGCCGCGACTGGGGCCATGCGCGTGAATATGTCCGCGGCATGTGGCTGATGCTGCAGCAGGATGTGCCCGACGATTATGTATTGGCGACCGGCGAGACCACGCCCGTGCGTACCTTCGTCGAATGGGCGTTCGCGGATGTCGGCATCACCTTGCGCTGGGAAGGGCAGGGCGTCGACGAGAAAGGTTATTGCGTGGAAACCGGCGCCTGCCTGGTCGAGGTCGATCCCCGCTATTTCCGTCCGACCGAGGTCGACCTGTTGATCGGTAATCCCGCCAAAGCGAAGGCCAGGCTCGGCTGGAGCCACGAAACGCCGGTTCGCGAACTCGCGCGCGAAATGGTGCTGGCCGATCTCGAGGTGATGAAGCTCGCCCCGATCGACAAGAGTGCCTGAGATGGCGTTGGGCGAACCTTATGATCTGCGCGGCAAGAGGGTCTATGTCGCCGGCCATCGCGGTATGGTCGGGTCGGCGATCGTGCGACGGCTGGCGCGCGAAGATTGCACGATCGTGACCGCAACGCGCAGCGACCTGGACCTCGGCGACCAGAATGCGGTGCGCACCTGGTTTGCCGCCAACAAGCCGGACGCGGTGTTTCTGGCCGCGGCGAAGGTCGGTGGGATTCTTGCCAATGACAGCTTCCCGGCCGACTTCCTCTACGACAATCTCATGATCGAGGCGAACATCATCGAGGCGGCGCATCGCAGCGCGGTGGAGAAGCTGATGTTTCTCGGTTCCTCCTGCATCTACCCCAAATTCGCGCCGCAGCCGATCTCTGAAGATTCGCTGTTGAGCGGCCCGCTCGAGCCCACCAACGAATGGTATGCGATCGCGAAGATCGCCGGCATCAAACTATGTCAGGCCTATCGACGCCAGCATGGACGAGACTTCATCTCCGCCATGCCGACCAATCTTTACGGCCCTGGCGACAATTTCGACCTCGCTTCGAGCCATGTGCTGCCGGCGTTGATCCGCAAGGCGCACGAGGCGAAGCAGAGCGGGGCCGCCAGCATCGAAATCTGGGGGACGGGGACGCCGCGCCGCGAATTCCTTCACGTCGATGATCTTGCCGACGCCTGCGTCTTCCTGATGAAGCAATATTCGCAAGACGAGCATATCAATGTCGGCTCCGGCGAAGATCTGCCAATCCTCGAGCTGGCGCAATTGGTGGCTGAGGTAGTCGGTTTCACCGGCGGAATTACCACCAATCCTGATCGCCCCGACGGTACGCCACGCAAACTGATGAGCGGCGAAAAGCTGCGGGAAATGGGGTGGCGCCCACGCATCACCCTGCGGCAGGGCATAGCCGATGCCTATCGCGCATTTCTCGCGACGCAGCCGGACGCATGATGCGCGCGCGGGTTTGTATCGCAGAGATTGCCGATACCTCCTTCCGGCTGATCGGCTGCTGATTGACATAGTAATTGCGGCGGCGAGATGAGCCGTCCGTCCATCGATGGAATTGGCATGGCGGCCCCGGCATATTCGGTTCTCATTACAACGCCGTCCTACGCGCCCGAGCTGACCGGCGTCGGCCGTTATACCGGAGAGCTTGCGGTGGGACTGGCCGTTCGAGGCGCGGCGACGGAAGTCGTATGCCCGCCGCCGCATTATCCCGGCTGGTATGTCCGTCCACCATATTCCGCCTCGCGTTATGCGGCGGAATGGTTGGACGGAGTGCGGGTCTGGCGCTGCCCCATTTTCCTGAGGAAAAAGGCGAGCGGACTGGTCCGGTTGCTGACCTCGCTGTCCTTCGGGCTGACTGCATCGCCGGTGCTCGTCTGGCGCATTCTGTCGCAACGTCCCGATGTCGTACTGTGCGTCGAGCCGACATTGGCGACCGCACCGACCGCCTTGCTTGCTGCCTGGCTGGTGGGCGCGCGCACGGTGCTGCACGTGCAGGATCTGGAGGTCGACGCGGCGCTCGCCGTCGGCCACATCCGGCTGCCCAAGCCGCTGCTGCGCCTGGCTTTCGGCGTGGAACGCCTGTTGATGCGCCGCTTCGACCAGATCGTCACGATCTCGACCAAGATGCAGACGGCAATCGAACGCAAAGGCGTGCCTGCCGAGCGGCTGGTGCTCGTTCGCAACTGGGTTGACGTAGAGCGCATCCGTCCGCTTGGCACGCCAAACGGTTATCGTGAGGAATTGGGTCTCCAGGATCGGTTCGTGTGCCTTTATTCAGGGCAGATCGGGCGCAAACAGGCGCTGCACCTCGTGCTCGATGCGGCGGAGTCGCTTCAGGACGATGCCCGTTTCGCGTTCGTGATCGCCGGCGACGGACCGGAGCGGGAAAGTCTGCAACAGCGTTACGGCGCTCTTCCAAACGTCCGCTTCCTGCCGTTGCAGCCTGAAACGCGTCTTCCCGAATTCCTCAACCTCGCCGATTGCCACATGCTGCCTCAGGATGCCGGCATGAGCGAACTGGTATTGCCGTCGAAATTGGGTGGCATGCTCGCCAGCGGAAAGCGCATCCTCGTTACCGCCGATCCCGATTCCGAGCTTGCGGAGTTCCTGCAGGCAAGTGCTACGATCGTCGCCCCCGGCAGCCCAAGCGCGATCGTCGAAGGTTTGCTGAGCCTTATCCAGGCCCGCGACACCACGCAGGCAGCGCGTCTTGCGCTGGCGCGTACGATATCGGCGACAGACAGCCTTGATCGTTTCGCGGCCCTGCTCGGAAAACTCGCCGGATCGGGAAGAAGGAAGCTCCGGCGGGCGGCGTAATTGCGCGCCGAGCGGCGACGCGGAGTAGCTTGGCACACACCTCGCAGGAAAGTCTCAGCTGCGCCTGAACAGCGCTTCGCCGGCGCGCAGCCGCAGCCCGGCATCGATACGCTCCGCCAGCTTGAAACCCGGCGGTGTGAGCATGACGATGGTCGAACCGTGCTCGAACCAGCCCATGTCCACCCCTTTCGACAGCCGGGCTTCTAGGCGAATCTCGCGCGGGCCGCCGACGCGCAAGGCCTGAACCGTATCCAGGAAGGTCAGCCGGATACTCGCCACCAGCACCGCGGCGACAGCCACCAGCAGCACCGGCGTGCCGTCCGCGAGCCGGCAGTGGATCGCGGCGCGCTCGTTCTTGCAGAACAACCGCTCGACACGTTTCAGCGCGATTGGATTCACGTTCCAGCAGTCGCCGGAGATATAGGTGACCTGCTCGACCGTCAGGTCATGCGGCGCGTGGAAATGATGATACATGCCGGCCGTGAGCCGCAGCGTGACGTAGGTGCCGCCTTCGTAGGCCCGGGATGCTTCCGCATCGCCGAGCAATTCGCTCAGTCGATAGGGTGCGTCCTTGATCTGGTGAACAGTGTCGCCGGCGACCATGCCGTACGCGCCGACGATCGCGTCGCAAGGGCTGGCAAGGACATCCGGGTCAGCGTCTACCGGCCTGGACCCGGGACGTAGGCTGCGCGTGAAGCAGGCGTGCATGCTAGGAAATCGCAGGGCGGCGGCGTCGGTCAGGTCGACGTCCGAGAATAACCGCCACAGCGCAATTGAAGCTCGTGCCACCAGCGGCTGTTCGATCTTGCTGAACCAGCCGATGAAATCGGTCGCGAGCCGCCGCGGCAGGCGGTTGGTGAGCAGGAAATTCAGATCCTCGTTCGCGGCGAGCCTGGCGATAGCGGAGCGCATTGTCATATTCCCGTTGCCAAAAGGCGGTAGCAAAAGTCATGAACTGGTCTCTCGCCTTCCTCGCGGCTGGATCGGTCGGGCTCGGCGCTACCGCTGGCCGACGCCGCCTTTTGCTGTCTCAAGCGAAACACCGCTCGCTGGCCGGCCATTCCAAATGGTCGCGGCGCGTCGCCGGGCTGATCCCTGCGCTCGATTATGACGAAGCCACATTCTTCCGCTGCGACGGTGCGCCCGAGGATGTGGTGCATAAACGCGAACAAGGCTTCCACCGGCTGGCGGCGCTGTTCGCCGAGCGTTTTCCGAAAAGCCGCGCGCTCACCGCCGAGACGCGCGAGGGCCTGTCCGACCTGCAATTCACCGGCAGCTATCGCGTGCCGTTCCAGTTCGCGAAGGTGGTGCGCGAGCAACTCGGCGTCGGCGCGTTCGTCGAGCGCTCGCACGGGGTCACCGTCACCGATCTCGACGGCAATGATTTCTACGACCTCGCCGGCTCCTACGGCGTCAACCTGCTCGGCTACGATGCCTACAAGGCGATGATTGTCGAGGCGGTCGCGCAGGTTGGCGGGCTCGGTCCCGTGCTCGGCGCGATGCATCCGGTCGTGGCCGACAATGTCGCGCGCCTGCGGGCGCTGACTGGCCTCGACGAGGTCTCGTTCCACATGTCGGGCACGGAAGCGGTGATGCAGGCCGTGCGCCTTGCCCGCTATCACACGCGGCGCAGCCGTGTCGTGCGCTTCTGCGGCGCCTATCACGGCTGGTGGGGCGATGTGCAGCCGGGCATCGGCAACCCGGTTTCGGCCGACCGAACCTTCACCCTGGCTGAAATGTCCGAAAAGGCGTTGCGCACCTTGGCGACGCGGCACGACATTGCCTGCGTGCTGATCAACCCCCTGCAGGCGCTTCATCCCAATGCGGCAGCGCCTTCCGACAACACATTGGTGGATGGCAGCCGTAGCGCTGCCTTTCATCGCAACGGCTATGTGGAATGGTTGGCCCGCCTGGCGGAAGTCTGCCGCGAGCGCGGGATCGTGCTGATCCTCGATGACGTCTTTACCGGCTTTAGGATCGCACGCGGCGGCGCCGCCGAATATTTCGGCATCCGGCCGGATATGGTGACCTACGGCAAGACGCTGGGCGGCGGCCTGCCGATCGGGGTGCTGGTCGGCAAGGCGGCGCTGATGAAGCGCTTTCGCGCGGACCGGCCGGTCGATATCTGCTTCGCCCGCGGCACATTCAACGCGCATCCCTATGTGATGGCGACGACCAACGCGTTCCTGCGCGCGCTCGACCTGCCGGAAACACAGGCGCTGTATGACGGGCTCGACGAGCGCTGGAACGGCCGCGCAGCTCGCATGAATGCCAGCCTGGAGGCGGCGGGGCTGCCGGTGCGCGTCGCCAACCTGTCGTCGATCTGGACCATAATTTATACCGTGCCCTCGCGCTTCAACTGGATGCTGCAATATTATCTGCGCGAAGAAGGGCTGCTTCTGAGCTGGGTGGGTACCGGCCGCATCATTTTCAGTCTCAACTATAGCGACGCCGATTTCGACGCGGTGGTCGAGCGCTTCACTCGCGCGGCGCAGCGCATGGCGGCGAACGGCTGGTGGTGGCATCCCGCAGGCGCCACCAACAAGCAGGTCCGCCGCGGCATCCTGCGTGAGCTGATCGCGAAGCGGCTCGGCTGGTAGAGGCAACAAGAGATTCTCCGTTCGCTGTGAGCTTGTCGAAGGGCTGCACTTTTTTCGCTGCCGCTGAGAGGGCAGTGCTTCGACAGGCTCAGCACGAACGGATGAGACGATTTTCCCCGTTCAACGCGTCGCGATACCGGCGTCGAGGCGTTCGCCCTTCAGCAGCCGCACCGGCGCGTGCCGATATTGAATGAAATCGTTGAACGGGTCGGTGATGATCTTTGCCGCCCACACCAGCCCCGTTGGTACATCGCGTACAAAGAACAATTGAAACGTGCGGAAGAGCAGCCCGCCGATGCCGAGCGCCAGCCACATTAGGCCAACATGGCGCAGGAACCCCATCGGACCGGGGATCGGGGCGAAGAGGCCGAACAATGTCGGGCTGACCAGCAGGAGCAGCGGCATCAGCGCCCACATCGTCATGAAGACGACCTTGCGAACGAGATTATAGCCGACCTTGATCTCCTCCTTATGCTGGTGGGTCACATCGTTGACCGTGTCAAAGCCCTTGGGCTCAAAGAAGAAGTGGCCCGCCTGTCGGCTGGTCATCGCAACGCACCAGCCGAGCAGGCTCGCCAGCGCCGGATCGTGGAACATCAGGATATAGGCGCCGATGAAGGTGCTCGCGCTCAGGAAGTGCAGGCTCTGGTTGATAGTGCTGTGATGATAATAACGGTGATCATCCCAGCGCTGTTCGTCGAGCTGCGCGCGAAAGGCGGCGATCTTGCCCGTGGAGTGAGACAGCGTGTCGGTCATGCAAAATCCGTTCAGTTCTTGCGGAAGCGGAGAAGCTCGAAATGGCCGAGCGGGGGAAGGGGGCTGCGCTCGATCAGTTCGACGTTCCCGTTCTGCATCGCCCAATCGGCATAGCGTTCGAACGGGAATTCGGTGCGGAAGCCCAGGCGACTGGTAACCGGCATCAAGGCTTTCTCGATACCGCCGCGCAGGCCCTTGCCGGCACCGATGCGGGTGGTGATGATGATCTCGCCGCCCCGGCGGACGGTACGCGCGAATTCGTCGAGCGCGCGTTCCGGGTTGGGCACGGCGGTGACGACATATTGCGCAACGACCACGTCGAACGCGCCGTTCGCGAACTTGAGGTCTTCGGCGTCCATCACCGCGATCGCCTCGACATTGTCGAGCAACTCGGCGCGGGCCCGGGCCTTGGCGAGAATACCGTCCGAAATGTCGACGCCGTAGAGCGTGCAACGCTTGCTGTAATAAGGCAGCGAGATGCCCGTGCCGACGCCGACTTCCAGCACGCGTCCGCCAACCCGGTTCGCGGCCTCGATCGCGATGCCACGACCGCGCCGAAAAACGGCGCCAAAGACAAGATCATAGATGGGCGCCCAACGATCATAGGCTGCCGCCACCGATCGCGTTTGCATCACTGTTTCCACGCGCCGTTCTCCCATGCTGGAGAAAGGCTATCGGTCAGTTCGGCGACAGAAACGCGACGGGATGATCACGGTTTTGTTACAAAGGGCACGAGACACGCGCTGCTTCATCATTCTGCCACAAGACTGACCCCGGGCTTTCATCAGGCTGTACTAGAGGCGAGCCCATTGAAACGGCGCGAGGAGTGAAAGCTTGGCCTCTCTCCCAGATCTCCCGATGGCGTTTCGCACGTCTCCCTCCGGCCCTAAGAAGCCTTTTTCGGCGCCGACATCGCTACCGGCCTGGCTCGACGACGATGCTGATCCCAAACCCGCGCCGCGCCAGCGTACGCGTTATCGCACCGTGTGGATCTCTGATATCCATCTTGGCACCCCGGGCTGCAATGCGGAATTGCTGCTCGATTTCCTGAAGTCGATCGAGTGCGACACGCTTTACCTGGTCGGCGACATCATCGATGCTTGGCGGCTGCGCAAGGGATGGTATTGGCCACCCCAGCATAACGATGTCGTCCGCTGTATTCTCAAGATGGCGAAGCGCGGCACTCATGTAGTTTACGTGCCCGGCAACCATGACGAGGTGCTGCGCGACTATACCGGCCTCGCGTTCGGCGACGTCACCGTGGTGAGCGAGGCGATCCACGAGACGGCGGACGGCCGCCGGTTGCTGGTGCTGCATGGGGATCAGTTCGACAGCATCGTGCTTTACGCCAAGTGGCTCGCCTTCCTCGGGGACAGCGCCTACGAATTCCTGCTCAAGGCGAATTCGGCGGTGAATTTCGTCCGGCGCCGCTTTGGCCTGCCTTATTGGTCGCTCGCCGCGCATCTCAAGAAGCGCGTCAAGAATGCGGTCCAGTTCATCTCGAAGTTCGAGGAGGTGGTGGCGCACGCCGCCGCCGAGCGGCACGTCGACGGCGTGGTGTGCGGTCACATCCACTCGGCGGAAATCCGCCAGTTTGGCGACATCACTTATTACAATGATGGCGATTGGGTGGAGAGCTGCACCGCCCTGACCGAGCATGAAGACGGTCGGATGGAGATCATCGATTGGGCAGAGCATAAGCGAAGTGAGGCGGCAGGTGCGGTCCCGAAAAAAGCGATGTCCCCCCTCGCGCTCGTACCGGCATGAAGATTGCGCTGATCTCCGACGCATGGCGTCCGCAGGTGAACGGGGTGGTGCGGACGCTCGAGACCACAGTCGTACGGCTGCGGTCGCGCGGCCACAGCGTCGAGACGATCACGCCCGATCAGTTCCGCACGATCCCGTGTCCGAGTTATCCCGAAATCCGCTTGGCAATTGGCGCCGGTCGTGAAACCGAACGGCGGCTGGAAGCTTTCCGCCCGGACGCGATTCATATCGCGACGGAGGGCCCGCTTGGTTGGTCGGCCCGACGCTGGTGTCTTGATCGAGGTTTGCCTTTCTCGACATCCTTTCACACCCGTTTCCCCGATTATGTGGCGTTGCGTACGGGGCTGCCCTCGGGCTGGTTCTGGCCGATCGTCCGGCGTTTCCATGCGCCTGCTGCCAGGATCATGGTCGCGACCGCGGCCCTTGCAAAGGAGCTCGCCCATCACGGCTTGCCGCAGACGCACGCCTGGTCGCGCGGCGTCGACCTTGATCTGTTTACACCCGGCACACTTGGCCTCACCGCCATGGCCGGCCTTCCGCGGCCGATTCAGCTGTATGTTGGACGGGTCGCCGTCGAGAAGAATATTGACGCATTCCTCGACGCCCCGGTCGGCGGATCGAAGGTAATCGTCGGCGACGGCCCGGCGCGCGCGCAGCTGGAACGGCGCTATCCCAATGCTCATTTCCTCGGGCCCTTGCACGGTGCCGAGTTGGCGTCAGCTTATGCCTCCGCCGACGTCTTCGTCTTTCCGAGCCGGACCGATACGTTTGGGCTGGTCATGATAGAGGCGCTGGCGGCCGGCACGCCGATCGCCGCTTTTCCGGTCCAAGGTCCGCTCGATATCGTCGGCGGAGCCAGCCGCCGGGTGGGGGCGCTGGACGAGGATCTCGCCGCGGCAATCAGTCTCGCTCTTACCGCGCAACCATCTGCTTGTGCGGTGGAGGGCCGTCGCTACAGCTGGGACGCGTGCACCGATCAATTTCTCGCCGGGCTTTGTCCTTTTGAAACGATGCGTGGTCGTATCGCAGCTTAGGGATGCGCAGCATGTGCCCGCCCGGCACCGATGCTGGCAACGCCGTAAGTTCGCTCCCTCAGCCCCCGGTCTGCCCCGCATCCTCAACCGCATTGGTCGGGCGGCTGCCCCATAAGGCGTAGAACAGGACGTAGAGCTCGCAGGCCGCGGTCAACAGGAAAGACCATTGCAAGCCATAGGCATCGGCGAGCTTGCCTTGGACGACAACCAGCGCCCCGCCCGCGATCGCCATGATCAGCAGGCCCGACCCTTCCTCGGTCAGCGGCCCAAGCCCTCGGATGCCGAGCGTGAAGATGGTCGGGAACATAATCGAGTGAAACAGGCCCACCAGGATTAACGACCACATCGCCACCGGGCCGTGGGCGAAGACGGTGATCATCATCACCAGGAAGGCGCCCACCGAAAAGACAGCGAGCAGGGTTTCGGGGCGTACTTTCTGCATGATAGCGGAACCGGCGAAACGGCCGATCATCATGCCCCCCCACAAGAACGTGAGGTAGCGGCCCGCATGCTCATGCGTGAGGTTGGCGATATCGGGCTGGCTCACGAAGTTGACGAACAGATTGGCGACACCGATTTCCGCGATCAGATAAATGAAGATCGCGGGAATACCGAATACGAGATTGCGGTGGCGCCAGAGCGAATGATGCCTGCGCTCTTCCTTCGCTAGCCGGCTCGTCGCCGAACCCATCGCCGGCAGTGGAAAGCGCGCGATCGCTACCGCCAGCACCACCAGCACGATTGCGACCAGGACGTAAGGCAAGACCACGGAATGCGCGTCGGCCAATCGTTCGGCCGGGGTCAGTACCGTGCCTTCCGCGACCGTGCCGCCAACGGAGCGGCCCAAGATCAGGTAAGCGCCAAATAAGGGCGCCAACATAGTCCCGGCGGAGTTGAGCGCCTGGACGAGATTGAGCCGGGAGGATGCGGTTTGCGGCGGGCCGACGACGGCAACATAGGGGTTGGCCGCGACCTGCAGCAGCGTGATTCCGCTTGCGATCACGAACAGCATGACCAGGGTCACCCCATAGGAGGGAAGGCTGGCCGCGAGCACCATGCCGAGCGCGCCCGCCGCCATTACAAGGAGGCCGACGACCAGTGACTTTTGATAGCCGATCCGCTCGATCAGCTTGGCGGAAGGGATCGACGCCACGAAATAGGCGATGAACCATACGCTTTCGATCAATGTCGTCTGGGTATAGTTGAGGTCGAAGACGCTTCTGAGGTGCGGCAGCAGCGTGTTGTTGATGACGGTGATAAAGCCCCACATGAAGAATAATGTGGCGAGGAGCGTCAGCGCGGCGCGATAGGACGGCGCGGCCCCGGAGGCACCAGTCGAATGGGGCGTCAAACCCGCCGGTCCGGCCATACTTCATCCTCTGCGATGATCAGCCGAAAGCTGACCGGGTTTATTCCCTTTTGCTTTTGTCTGAGTATAAAGCCTCATCAAACCCGTCAATGGGCGTCTATGGCGGAGGGAGAAGCGATGCGGAGAGGAGGGGCGAGTTCCGCCTTACCGGTTAGTGCAACGACGGGCCCAGCATCGGGCAGAGATGCCGAGCGCAGCCCGTATAACCCGCCGGCCGCCGATGTGATTAAAATATCGAGCAATCGGTATAGACTTCAACCCTATACGGGCAACTTCCCGAACGGTACGGCAGTTGGTAACTCCGGCTATGCATGCCGGCAACAGAACGAGGCAGGGATGGCGCGAAAGGTCTTTCCGGTACGCCAAGCCCGACAAAATTCGGGTCTGCCCCGCTGGATATGGCGGCGACCTACCACAATATGATGATCTATTCTTTTTCCGTCAGTCCGCGCTTAGCATCTCGAAAGTAAGAACATGACCGACCGTGACCCGCCCGGGAACGCCAAACTCCGTTCCCGCGCCTGGTTCGATAATCCCGACAATATCGACATGACCGCTCTCTATCTGGAACGGTATCTCAATTACGGGTTGAGCCTGGAAGAGTTGCAGTCGGGCAAGCCAATCATCGGCATCGCCCAGACCGGATCGGATCTGTCGCCATGCAATCGGCATCACCTCGTGCTTGCCGAGCGCATTCGCGAAGGCATCCGCGAGGCTGGGGGGATCGCGCTGGAGTTTCCGGTTCATCCGATCCAGGAAACCGGCAAGCGGCCCACCGCCGGGCTCGATCGCAACCTTGCCTATCTCGGCCTTGTCGAAGCCCTGTACGGTTACCCGATTGACGGCGTGGTCCTGACCACCGGCTGCGACAAGACGACGCCCGCGTTGCTGATGGCGGCAGCGACCGTGAACCTGCCTGCCATCGCCCTGTCGGTCGGGCCGATGCTCAATGGCTGGTTCAAGGGGGAGCGCACCGGATCCGGAACGATCGTATGGAAGGCGCGCGAGTTGCTCGCGACCGGAGAAATCGACGGACAAGGCTTCATCAAGCTCGTCGCCTCGTCCGCACCGTCGACCGGCTTCTGCAATACGATGGGTACCGCCAGCACCATGAACAGCCTGGCGGAAGCCCTCGGCATGATGTTGCCCGGCACGGCCGCGATCCCGGCACCGTATCGCGATCGGCAGGAGGCGGCCTATCGCACCGGCAAACGCATCGTCGAGATGGTGGCGGAAGATTTGAAGCCGTCCGACATCATGACCCGCGACGCCTTCCTCAATGCGATCGTCGTCAACTCGGCCATCGGGGGATCGACCAATGCGCCGATCCATCTCCAGGCGATCGCGCGCCATGTCGGTGCCGAGCTCACGCTCAAGGATTGGCAGGAGTTCGGGCATAAAGTGCCGCTGTTGGTCAATCTGCAGCCGGCCGGCGAGTATCTTGGCGAAGATTATTATCGCGCCGGTAGCGTACCTGCGGTCGTCAGTGAGCTGATGAAGCAGGGGCTGATCCGCGAGGACGTGATCACCGCCAATGGGCGCACCATTGGTGACAATTGCCGCGATGCGACGATCGAGGACGATCGCGTCATCCGCCGCTTCGGTCAGCCGCTGATGACGGACGCAGGTTTTATCGTGCTAAGCGGGAATTTGTTCGACGCTGCGATCATGAAGACGAGCGTGATCAGCCCGCATTTCCGCGCACGCTATCTCTCCAATCCGGATGACCCTGAGGCATTCGAAGGGCCGGCGGTAGTGTTCGACGGGCCAGAGGATTATCACCGCCGGATCGACGATCCGGCGACCGGGATCACCACTGATACGGTACTGTTCATGCGCGGCGCCGGGCCGATCGGCTATCCTGGCGCGGCTGAGGTGGTCAACATGCGCCCACCGGCCTATCTGATCGAAGAAGGCATCCATGCCTTACCCTGCATCGGCGATGGCCGGCAGTCGGGCACAAGCGGCTCGCCCTCGATTCTCAACGCCTCGCCCGAAGCGGCGGCGATGGGTGGGCTGGCGCTGCTTCAGACCGGCGATCGCGTGCGGATCGACCTCGCCAAGGGGCGGGCCGATATGCTGGTCGACGCGGCCGAGCTGCAGCGCCGCCGTGAGGCGCTGGAGGTCAACGGTGGCTATCCTTATCCGGCTTCCCAAACGCCCTGGCAGGAGATCCAGCGCGCCTTGGTCGGGCAGATGGATAAGGGCGCGATCCTGGAAGGCAGCGAGAAATATCAGCGCATCGCCCAGACCAAGGGCCTGCCGCGCGACAACCACTAGAGCCAGATCGTTATTGGTGGAGGCGCTGCGCGTTTCCGCCCACGGCGTGAATCGGGCTATATTCAGGCGCTAGGCGCGAAGCGACAGTTCCGTGTCCTCCAGCGCGAGCCGGACCAGTTCGGTCATCGCATGGCGCGCGGCAACCGGGTTCCCTTCCACGATCGCGTCGTAAAGCAGGCGGTGGTCGGGAAGCGGATCGCGGGGAAGCTTCCGCTTGCGCTGCTTGAAGATGGTCGTCCAGCGCACCGCGGCCGCGATCGAACTGGACAGGGCCATGAGCGGTGCGTTGCGCGCGGCAGCGAGAATCGCGTGATGAAACTTCTGGTCGGCCGCCCGGCCTTCCTCGGTCGCGAGCCCAAACCGCGCCATCTCGCCGAGAGCATGTCCCATATGGGCCAGGTCGGCCCCGGTGCGGCGGATTGCGGCGATTTCAGCGGCTGCGGGCTCGACGATCGAGCGAAGCTCGAACAGGTCGCGGATGAATTTCTCGCTCGGTTCCGAAGCGAACGCCCAGCCCAGCACTTGGGGATCCAGCAAGTTCCACCGGTCGCGCTCGCTCACCCGGGTACCGGTCTTGGGCCGGCTTTCCACCAGCCCCTTGGCTGAAAGCATCCGCACCGCCTCGCGATAGGCGCTGCGCGAAACCTGCAATTGTTCGGCGAATTCGATCTCACCGGGCAATATGTCGCCTGGCTGATAATGGCCGGTCAGGATGGCGACACCCAGCTGATGCGCGATCGAGTCATGCAGGCGCTTCGACCGAGGAGCGGTGGGCGGCGGGTTGACCTTCTCGGCCCCGAGCCTCTGCTGCGCACTCATTCAAGGTCCTCCCCGGCCTGATATGCGGAGCTGTCGCCGCTTTGTCGAGCAGCCGAGGCTGCTTGATTGACGCCGACCGTAACGCTATCGTAATTGTCAGACAAGTATAGGCAATAAGCACCGAGGGAGAGGGCAATGCACGGATTTTCAGGTCGCGCTTTACTGCGAAGTGCTGTGGGTGCCCTGTTGATGGCCAGCGCTCTTGCGCCTGCTTCTGCACAAACAGGGGGTGCGGATGCAACGCTCGTCATCCACGGTGATCAGCCGGGCCCCATCATCAACCGCCAGGTCTTCAGCCAGTTTGCGGAGCATCTCGGCCACGGCATTTACGAGGGCGTGTGGGTGGGCCGAAACTCGAAAATCCCCAATGTCCGAGGCTATCGCAGCGATGTCGTGGACGCGCTCAAGGCCCTGAGTGTGCCGGTGGTGCGCTGGCCGGGCGGCTGTTTCGCCGACGAATATCATTGGCGCGATGGCGTTGGCGCGCCCAACAAGCGCCCGGTCAAGGTCAACACGCATTGGGGCGGGGTGACCGAGCCCAACAGCTTCGGCACCGACGAATATATGGGCTTTGTCGATCTGATCGGCGCCGAGCCTTACATTTCCGGAAATGTCGGGGATGCTCCGCCGCGCGAAATGGCGGAGTGGATCGAATATATCACCTCGCCAACCGGCTCGAGCCTGGCGCAGGAACGCGCGGCCAATGGCCACAAAGAGCCATGGAAATTACCCTATTTCGGCATCGGCAACGAACTGTGGGGCTGCGGCGGCAACATGCGCGCCGAATATGCCGCCGACGTCACCCGCCGCTACGCGACCTTCATCAAGGCGCCGGCCGGCACGCGTATCATGAAGTTCGCGAGCGGCGCCAACACCGAAGATTATGACTGGACCGATACGATGATGCGTATCGCGGGCAGCCAGATCGACGGCATCACGCTCCATTACTACACCTTCCCCGGCGGCTGGGAGCATAAGGGTTCGGCGACCCAGTTCGACGAAAATGAGTGGGCGATGACGCTCAAGAAAACGCTGCGGATGGAGGAGCTCATCACGCGCCATTCGGCGGTGATGGACAAATATGATCCGCAGAAGCGTGTTTGGCTGGTCGTCGACGAATGGGGCACCTGGTACGATGCCGAGCCCGGCACCAATCCGGGTTTCCTCTTTCAGCAGAACAGCCTGCGCGATGCGTTGGTAGCGGCGATCAACATCAACATCTTCGCCAAGCATGCCGATCGCGTGAAAATGACGGCAATCGCGCAGATGATCAACGTCCTTCAGGCGATGATCCTGACCGACGGCCCGAAGATGGTGCTAACGCCGACTTACCACGTCTTCAAAATGTACAAGCCGTGGCAGGACGCGACCAACCTGCCGATCGAGCTCAAATCCCCCTGGTACAATAAGGGCGAATGGACGATGCCCGGCGTGAGCGCGTCTGCCGTGCGCGACAAGGCCGGCCAGGTCCATATCGGCCTCGCCAATCTCGATCCCAACAAGCCCGCCACGGTCAGCACCACGCTGGCCGGTATCAGCGCGGCCAGCGTCAGCGGCACGATCATCACGGCCAGCGCCATGAACGCCATCAACAGCTTCGATCAGCCAAACGTGGTGGTGCCGCAGACATTTACGGGCGCGCAGGTTGCCGGCGGCACATTGACCGTGACCTTGCCGCCTAAATCTGTGGTGGTGCTCGACTTGCAATAATCGGTCGTTGCGGGCGGCGCCTCTGCCGCCCGCCACATGGTCAAAACAGTTTGAGCTCGACCAGCCGCGTTGCGGTACCGCGCTTGTTGCGGACCACCAGTCGCACCCGGCTGGTGGTTATTTTGGGCCACTCCAGGCGCGTCACGCCGTTACCGATCGCGCGCGGATGGGCGACGACCGGCAGGTCGACCCAGCGTCCCGCGCGCCATTGTTGCAGGCGATATTGGTCGGGCGGCAGAAACGTCCGGCCATCCGCGAAGAAGGCCAGTTCGGCGGCATGCACCGGCTGCGCGCGGCCGAGATCGATCGCCAGCCATTCATGGTTGCCGGACGATCCCTTGGTAGACCAGCCGTTGACGATCTCGGGGAAGAACCAGATGCGGCCGTCAATCGCCTGATGCAGCGCCTTTGCGTCGGCATTGATCGAGGCGCGGGCCCGCGGATAGCCCGATCGCAGCAGCTGTACCGCCACATCGATCGGCCGGGCGACCGGCTCGAGGGCCTTGGGGGGAAGCGGCATTGTGATCCGTGTCAGGATCGGGCTGTTGGCGGCGAGGCTGCCATCCACCATCACCGACAGGCCTCGGCCGCGCCGATATCGGCTGCCGTCGGCGTCGAAGAAGACCGTGATACGGTGGCCGTGATAAGGCACATCCTGCAGCGCGAAATAGCTCTGGTAGCCTGGATCGTCGGGCGCCGCCGGCAGCAGCGGGTTCACCTCCAGCACGTCGTCGGCGCGCGGCCGCAACCCTACCAAGCCGGTGACGATGAGGTCGACGAACCCCGAATGATCATAATGATGGCTGCGCGCCAGGCCGACGATCGGCTTGCCGCTGTCAGGATCATAATCCTCTTCCAGGTCGAGCTTGCCCTCGTGGAAATGCAGCGACGCATATTGGCGCAGCAGCCGCGTATAATCCGATCGCGTCACGACATCCTGGCGATAATCGTTGAGCAAATTCGCCATGCCGGTGAGCGTCTGCGTCGTCTGGAAGGGCCAGGACGGGCCGTTCCATTGGCATTCGGGCAGGCCGGTCGCCTTATCATAGCGATATTGCCGCATATAATAAGGATAAGACGGCTCGACCGTGCGTGGCCCCGCCTTTCCCCCCAATTCCTGCGCCGAGAGCAGATGGCGCCACGAGGCGGCATATTCGGGACGATCGCGCGGTAGTCCGACCGACCAGGGGACGTAGCCGACCAGTTCGCGGCCGCGGATCGGCTCCCAAGTGCGGACATGCTCGTCGCCGACCTTGTAGCGGTCGATGAAGTGCGACAGCGCCGGGCTCCACAAACTGGCTTCGACCTTCGCCCGCAGCGCGTCGGCGCGCGCCTGATAATCGGCCGCCACCTGCGCATCCCCGGCCAGAGCGGCCAGCCGGCTGATCGCGGTCGCATTGGCGAACATATAGCTGTTGATCGAAGGGCGGAATGCGTCGCCGCCGCGAAAGCCGTCGGTGCCGCCCGAGGCATCGATCGAGGCGATCGTATATTCGGTCGCGTCGAGCAGCGGTTCGATCCAGTAGAGCCCCTTGTCGAAATCGAAATGATCGTCCCACAGATTGTAAATGTGGCGCATTGCGGCGAGATGGCTGGTGGCGAAGCCACGATCGCCGTCCGCCAGGAAGCGGGCATAGGTCGCATCCGCAATCCCCTCGGCGAAATGGCGGTCGTTGCCGCCGCCCTCGTACATGAAGTCGATATAGTCGTTGGCGTAGCGGCGATCGTGCAGCCAGCGCGCTTCGCGGATGTGGAAGCCGGTCGCATCGTTCAGGCTGGCATAGGGCTCGCGCTGCCAACCGACATCATCGAGGAATTCGGTCGTGATATAGCCCTGCGCGCCGAGGTCGCGCTGGTGGGCCCGCAGCACCTTCAGGCGATAATAATAGACCTGCTCCAGCGTTGCATCCGCCGCTTCGAAGAAGGGGACATTGCCCTCATACCAGGACGCGTCATCACCGAACGCCGCTCGCGCGCGGGCGTGCGTATCGAGCGGTCCGTCTTCGGCTCGGGCGGGCGCGTGAAGGACGAGGACCGCGGTCAGGCAAGCGAGCAGCCCCGACCGCCGCATCTCAATCCTCGAACGCCTCGACCTGCTTGCGTTCGGAGCGGAGATAGGCGTCGGCGACATGGCGCAGCGGGCGCACATCGACGTCGCTCTCGCCTGCACGAACCAGCTCGGCAAAGCGATCGTAGAGGCCTCGATATTCAGCCTCGGGCGGCAACGGCTGGGCAACGCCGTCGATCGCCAGCTCGCTGCCGCCTTTGCTCAGCGCGAGCTTGCCGCCATCCGTATCGACGCGGATGTCCCAGGTTTGCAGCCCGGTCTGGCGCCAGTCGAACTCGGCGCGAATCGCGACACCGTCAACCGTTACGAAGTCGAGATCGGCCGCAATCGGCGCGGCGCGATTGGCGGGGAAGGAGAGGGCGCCCTGTTTCAGGTAGAAATCGGGCAGGATCCGGGTCGCGATCGACAGCGCGTTGATGCCGGGATCGAACACGCCCATGCCGCCCGCTTCCCAAATCCACGCCTGGCCCGGATGCCAGTGGCGGACATCCTCTTTCCATTCGATTTCCGCCGAGCGGATCGTCCGTTCCTGCAGCCAGCTGCGCGCCGTCTCCACGCCCGAGGCGTAACGCGAATGCCAGCTGGCAAACAGGGTCACACCATGGTCGCGCGCGATCCGGGTCAGCGCCTCGACCTCGCTCAGCGTCGCGCCGGGCGGCTTTTCGAGAAAGACATGCTTGCCGGCCTTCATCGCCGTCTGCGCGGCAGCGAAGCGCACCTGCGGTGGCTGGCACAGGGAAACGGCCTCGGGTGCGTCGTCGCTTGCCAGCATCTGCTCGATCGTTTTGAAGTTCGCGCAGCCATCGAGAATGCTGTTGGGGCTGGCGACGGCGACCAGTTCGAAATCGGGCGAGGCGCGTAGCACCGGCACATGCTGATCGTGCGCGATTTTGCCGAACCCGACGATGCCGATGCGGATCGCCATGTCAGAGTGCCTTCACGGCGACGGCGATCGGCGCTTCGATCGCGATAGGGTTACGCACCGGCAAGGTAAAAGGTGCTGCCTCGATCTCGAACACGTCGCCCTCCTGCGTTCTCACGCCTTCGCTGAACGACAGGGTCGCCGTCCCGAAGAAGTGAACGTGGATATCGCCCGGGCGGCGGAAGAGGCCATATTTAAAATGGTGATGCTCCAGATTGGCGATCGTGTGGGACATGTTCGCCTCCCCCGACAGGAACGGCTTTTCCCAGATCGTCTTGCCATCGCGCACGATCCTGCTGGTGCCCCGCACATCAGCGGGCAGCTCGCCGGTCAGCAGCTCCGGCCCGAGCGCGGCGTTGCGCAGCTTTGAATGGGCCAGCCACAGATAATTGCCGCGTTCGGTCACGTGATCGGAAAATTCGTTGGCGAGCGCGAAGCCCAGCCGCCGCGGCATGCCCTCTGCATCAATCAGGTAGATGCCGGCAATTTCCGGTTCCTCGCCCGCGTCGAGCGCGAACGCGGGCGAGGATAAAGGCTCGCCTGGCGCGACCAGCATCGATCCATCGCCTTTGTAGAACCATTCCGGCTGGACGCCGGCCGTGCCGGCTGCCGGCTTGCCGCCTTCGACGCCCATCATGAACATCTTCATCGAATCGGTCGGCGCCGGATTCTCGACCGCGGCGCGGTGCATCTTGTCGCGACCCTCGGCCGAGCCGAGATGGGTCAGGCCGGTCCCGGTCATCAGCAGATGCGCGCTGTCGGGATGATCGATCGGCGGGAGCAACCGCACCTCGCTCAGATCGACCGGCTCACCCACGCCGTTGGCTGCCACCTGATCCGCCAGGCCGCGGCCGCTGTTCAGTGCCGCCAGCGCAAGCGCCCGCAGGCTGTCCGTCGCCAGCACCCGGCGGGGGGCGGACCCCTGCGCGACAACGGCGACACCGCGACCGCCATCGGCATCCTGGAACTGAACCAGTGAAAGGGACATGCGGCATCTCTCCATTCTCTCGGCGCGCTTAAGGGAGCGCTACCATTTACTCAGACATAAAGCTTAGCAGCGGGAATCATCAGTCGCAACTGAGCGCATCGTCAGCTGTGCGCCCTTAACACGTAGCCGTCTTGCCATCGCTAATTATCGCTCCGTTTCCAGTATTGCCGTCTAGAAAGACGCATGTTACTTGTCTGACAATACAGCCGAACGCCGTGAGCATAGGTGAAAAGGGAGATGATGATGTCGACAGGCCGCGCTGCCATGTGCACGGTTTCCTTGGTGGCGCTGGTTGCCGGGGCTGCCCCGGCGGCTGCGCGCGGACAATCTTCAGCTAGTCAGGCCGCGTCGCCCGCCAACGGGCCCGATCGCGCGCCGGGGGGCAGGCCGGCGGCAGCAGTGTCGGCCAATTCGCTCAATGGCGATCAAGCCGGTGCTGACGCGACGGAAGAAGAAATCGTGGTAACCGGTGTCCGCGCCAGCCTTCGCGCCGGCCTCGCCGTCAAGCGCGAGGCGACGCAGATCGTGGAGTCGGTTGTTGCCGAAGATGTCGGCAAATTGCCCGACAACAATGTCGTCGAGGCCCTTCAGCGCGTTACCGGCGTTCAGGTCACCGATCGCGGCGCGGGCGAAACCGGCACCATCTCGATCCGCGGCCTGCCCGATATCACCACCACCTGGAACGGGCGTAACATCTTCACCGCGTCGGGCCGTCAGTTCGCGCTTGCCGATATTCCGGCCAATTTGGTGCGCCGGATCGACGTCTACAAAACGCGCGCTGCTTCCCAGATCGAAACCGGCATCGCCGGCCAGGTCGACGTCTTCACCCGCCGCCCGTTCGACTTCGACGGCCTCGCCTTTTCGGCAGTCGGGCGCGGCATCTATCTCCAGCAGGCGGACAAGATAAACCCCAATGTCAGCGCGCTGATCAGCGATCGGTGGAATACCGGGATCGGCGACCTCGGCGCGCTGGTCAACGTCAGCTATGCCCGCACCCGCTATAAGGACCAGGGCGTCACCGCCGGCGCGCTGGTGCCGTTCGCGTCGCCCACCAATCCGCCCGCCGGCTGGACTCCGTTGGAGCGGATCCAGCCGACCGATGGACGCGCCCCCGGCCAGCAATTGTGGGTGCCGGGCCTCGACGCCGGCCTGCCCGAGGCGCCCGGCTCGACCCTGCTCATCAACGGGGTGCAGTCGCCTTATCTGCTGTCACGCGACGCGGTCTTTCAGAACGCGCTCCACGGCGATCGCAAACGCCCGGCGGTGAACGTCGCGCTGCAATGGGCGCCGAACAGCAGTTCCGAATATACCGCCGAATTCTTCTGGGACGGCTATCGCAACACGACTTTCAACGACCTGTTCTTCACCTTTGTCGACTGGTGGGGCAATCTCGGCCCCAATCCCGCTTCGACCATCACGCTCTATCCGGATTCAAACATGATCAAGACCCGTCAGGTCGGGTCGGTATTCGGCTTCAACAGCGGCGATGTGACCAAGTCGAGCACCGATAGTTTCGTCTATGCTCTGAGTGGCAAATGGGACATTGGCGATCGGCTGAAATTACGCGGTGATCTGTCCTATCAAGACAGCACTTTCAAATCATCCTTCGCCGCGCTGCGCACCACCCGCGTCGCCGATCAGATCAACGTCGATCTCAACTCCGGCAACGGCATCACCGGCTTCCATTTCAACGACGACAGTATCCTCACCAATCCCGCGATTTGGACCGTCGCCGAATTTTACGACAACGCCAACAAGAACAAGGGCAATGCCCGCACCGCACAACTCGACGGCGATTATGACGCGGGAGAGGGGCTGTTGCGCAAGATCAGCTTCGGCGTGCGCTACGACGATCGCCGGGCAACGGAGGCGTCGCGTACCCAGGATGCGCCGGGGCTCGGCGTGCCGCTCAGCAGCCTCGATCCGGGCCTGCAATATATCGAGAAGGGCTTTTTCGACGGGCGCGCGGACGTGCCGCGGACGTGGGTCGTGGCGAACGGCTATTATGTCACGTCTCATCTCGACGACATCCGCTCGCTCTATCGCAACAGCGTCGATCCCGGCATCCAGCTGAGCGACCAACTGACGCTGACCCAGAATTTCCACATCCGCGAGCGGACCTCGGCGGCTTACGTCCAGGGCGATTTCCAGCAGGATATCGCCGGGCGGCCGCTGCGCCTCCAGGCGGGCGTGCGCTATGTCGGCGTCAAGACCGATATGGATTTCCGCAGCCAGCTCGACGGCTCGGTCAGCGGCGCCAGCAAGAAGGTCCATTCCTTCCTGCCAAGCGTGACCGTCCGCTACGACGTGACTGACAAATTGCGCTTCCGCTTCAATTACGGCCGTACCCTGCGCCGGCCCAATTTCGTCGATCTCAATCCCAATTATATCCTGACCGGCGATCTCACCAACGTCGGTTACGGATCGGGTACCGGCGGTAATCCGAATCTGCGGCCGACCAAGGCGACCAATTACGATCTCGGCGCGGAATGGTATTTCGATCGCGACAGCGCGATCTACGCGACCTTGTTCCAGCGCAATATCGACGGGCTGGTCGTGTCCACCGCTCGCCTGATCAACATCCCGAACACCAACTACAATACGCAAAACTTCGTCATTAACGCCCCCGACAACGCCTCCAATGGCAAGCTCAAGGGCGCAGAGATAGGCCTGGTCTATTTCCCCAAATTCCTCCCCGGACTGCTTAACGGTCTTGGCGTGCAGGGCAGCCTGACCGTGCTCGATTCGTCGCAGACCATTCCCGTCGTCGATGCGCAGGGCAACGTCACCGGTCATGTGCAGACGCCATTTTTCGGCGTGTCGAAATTGTCCTACAACGTGACGCTTGCCTATGATCACGGCCCGATCGGAACGCGGCTCTCCTATGTCTGGCGCAAGAGCTTCATCCACAACAACGAAGCGCGGCTGTTCGCCAACCCGATCGGGATCTGGCGGGTCCCCGAAAAGAGCCTCGATTTCCAGCTCAGTTACAATGTCAGCAAGGCGATCGCGCTCACCTTCGACGCCACCAACCTGACCAACGAACTCGATCAATCCTATTACGCATTCGGAAACGCCGGCAGCCCCAGCACGACCAATTTCGGGACGACCATCCGGGGGCGCCAGTTCGCGCTCGGCGCGCGCCTTTCGTTCAACTAAGTGGGGGACAGGGACATGCGCCAGCGGCCTTCGGCTTGTGCCGATGGTTCAGCCATGTCCCCGATGCGCTGAGGACAAGGTGTGGAGGCACGAGTGAACCACCCTACTGGGATCCGCGGCGCGATGGTGTTGGCGATTGCCGGCATCGGCTTACTCGCACCCGACGCGACGTCTGCGCAGCGGCCCGCCGCCATATCTCTCGCCGACACTATGACGGGCGATATCGCGCCGGTGCACGATCCTGCCATCATCCGGCAGGCCGATACTTATTATGTCTTCAGCACCAGCCGCCCGCGCGAGGAGGCCGGCCAGATTCCGATCCGTATATCGAAGGATCTGATCAAATGGACGCGTGCCGGCGCGGTGTTCGCGCAGATGCCGGATTGGGCGAAGCGCGAGATACCCAAGGCGAATGGCATCTGGGCGCCCGATATCTCGTTTCAGAATGGCGAGTATCGCCTTTATTATGCTGCCTCCACCTTTGGCAGCAATCATTCCGTGATCGGACTGGCGACCTCGCCGACGCTCGACCCGAACGCACCCGATTACAAATGGACCGACAAGGGCGCCGTGATCGCTTCGTCGCTGGCCAGCGATTTCAATGCGATCGATCCGGCCGCGTTCACCGATCGCGACGGCAAGGCCTGGCTGGCGTTCGGCAGCTTCTGGACCGGCCTTAAGCTGATCCGGCTGGATCCGGCCACCGGCCTGCGCGCAACGGAGGACCAGAAAGTCTATTCGCTCGCGCGCCGGACCAACTCGGACGCGATCGAGGCGCCGTTCCTGATCGAGCACGGCGGCTATTATTATCTGTTCGCCAGCAATGATGCCTGCTGCCGGGGGGTCAATAGTACCTATTATACCGTCGTCGGCCGCTCAAAGGACGTGACAGGCCCCTACGTGGATCATGACGGCAAGCCGATGATGCAGGGCTACGGTCAGATCGTGCTCCACGGCAATCTCGACCCGAGCCACCGCTGGCGGGGCCCCGGCCACCCCGCCATCCTTCACGACGGCAACCGCTTCTTCATCGCCTATCATGCCTATGACGCCCAGCACGGCGGCATCCCGACCTTGCGGATCAACCCGATCGGCTGGACCGGCGACGGCTGGCCGGTGGCGCGTCCCTGATCGCTTCGACCTTCTGTAAACTGCTACAGATCGGGCATAGCGCTGCACCTCAACGGAGATCGCCATGATCATTAGCCGCCGCTCTTTCCTCGCCGCCGCAGCCGCTACGCCGATCGCCGGCCCTGTTCTGGCGCGTGCGGCCCAACCTGTGTTGCGCAACCCGCTGGTGCGGCAACGCGCCGACGCCCAGATCTTCCGTCATACGGACGGCACCTATTACATGACCGGATCCGTACCCGAATATGATCGGCTGGTGCTGCGCCGTTCGCGCACGCTGGCCGGACTGAGCGATGCGAGCGAGGCGGTGTTGTGGCGCCATCTGCGCAGCGGCCCGCTGTCCGGCTTCATCTGGGCGCCGGAGCTTCACCTGATCGATGGGCGGTGGATCATGTATTTCGCGGCAGGCCCGAGCGGCGGCGGCGAAGATGTGTTCCACATCCGCACCTATGCCATCGTCTGCGACAGTGCCGATCCGATGGCCGGCCGCTGGTCGTTGCTCGGCCAGTTGAAGACGCCGTGGGACAGCTTCACACTCGATTCGACCAGCTTCGTCCATCGCGGCACCCGCTATCTCTGCTGGGCGCAACGCGAGCCCGGCATCGATACCAACAGCAACCTTTATCTCGCACCGCTTGCCACCCCGCTGACGCTGGCACGGCGCCCGGTGCGGCTGTCGATGCCAGCGCTCGACTGGGAGATCCAGGGTTTCAAGGTCAACGAGGCACCGGCCTTGCTTGCCCGCCACGGCCGGCTGTTCGTCACCTACTCGGCGAGCGCGACCGACGCGCGCTATTGCATGGGGATGCTGACCGCCCCCGCCGATGCCGACATCATGCGCGCAGAAAGCTGGACTAAGTCTCCCGTGCCCGTCTTTCGTACCTCGACCGCGCATCACGTTTACGGGCCGGGCCATAACAGTTTTACGGTCGATGAACACGGCCGCGACATGCTCGTCTATCACGCGCGCGATTACGCTCAGATCAAGGGCGACCCCCTGTTCGATCCCAATCGCCACACCCGCGTTCAGCCGATCCATTATCGCGCCGACGGCACGCCCGACTTCGGCGAACCGGTCGCCAACGGAGTGCTGCGCTACCGATAGAAACGGAAGGATTTCGGCGGAGGCCCTAAGCCCTGCGCTTTCCAGCCATCGAGCTCAGGGCCGGCCGGTTGGTTCCTCGAGCCGCGCGAGGCGGTGATAGAGGTTGCCGTATTTCCGCAGCGCGCCCGGCTCTTCGATATGACGCATATATAGTGGGCCACCGCGGTTCGCAGCAGGCTGAAATCCTCGGTAGCGAATACGGTGCGTGCTCGCGCCGGCTCGCGCCGGACAATTTCGGTCTCGCTGATCATCGACATCTCCTTTCAGGCTCAGGCGAACTGGTTCATCGTGTTGTGCGCGCCGCTCGCCTTGAGGGCGGCCTCGCCCGCGAAATATTCCTTGTGATCGTCGCCGATGTCGGAGCCCGACATGTTCTGGTGCTTGACGCAGGCGATACCCTCGCGGATCTCGCGCCGCTGCACGCCGGCGACGTAGCCGAGCATGCCGGCCTCACCGAAATAGTCGCGTGCCAGCATGTCGGTCGACAGCGCCACCGTATGGTAGGTCGGTAGCGTGATCAGGTGATGGAAGATGCCCGCGCGGCGCGACGCATCCCTCTGGAAGCTGCGGATGCGCGCGTCCGCTTCCTGTGCCAGATCGGTGGAGTCGTAGATCACGCTCATCAGCGCGTCGCGTGCGTAGGATGAGATGTCGCGCCCCTCGGCCTGCCACGCGTCGAACACCTGCTGGCGGAAGTTTAGCGTCCAGTTGAATGATGGCGAATTATTATAGACCAGCTTGGCATCGGGAATGACCCGGCGGATGCGGTCGACCATGCCCGCGATCTGGGCGATGTGCGGCTTCTCGGTCTCGATCCACAACAAGTCGGCGCCGTTCTGGAGCGCAGTGACGCAGTCCAGCACGCAGCGGTCCTCGCCCGTGCCCTCGCGGAACTGATAAAGGTTGGACGGCAGTCGTCTGGGCCGCACCAGCATCCCGTCCCGGACGAAGAGCACATCGCCTTCGCTCACGGCGAGATCGCCGACCGGCTCGCAATCGAGATAGCTGTTATACTGGTCGCCAATGTCGCCGGGCGCATGGCTGATCGCGATCTGCTTCGTCAGACCGGCGCCGAGCGAGTCGGTCCGCGCGACGATGATCCCGTCCTCCACGCCAAGCTCCAGGAAAGCGTAGCGGCAGGCGCGGATCTTCGCGAGGAAGTCCTCGTGCGGCACGGTGACCTTGCCATCCTGATGGCCGCACTGCTTCTCGTCGGAAACCTGGTTCTCGATCTGTAGCGCGCAGGCGCCGGCCTCGATCATCTTGCGCGCGAGCAGATAGGTCGCCTCGGCATTGCCGAAGCCCGCATCGATGTCGGCGATTACCGGCACCACGTGCGTCTGGTGATTGTCGATCGCCGACAGCAGAGTCTGCTCGCGCGCACCGTCGCCGTCCGATCGCGCCTTGTCGAGATCGCGGAACATCATGCCGAGCTCGCGCGCATCCGCCTGGCGCAGGAAGGTGTAGAGTTCCTCGACCAGCGCCGGCACGCTGGTCTTCTCGTGCATCGACTGGTCGGGCAGGGGGCCGAATTCCGAGCGCAAGGCCGCTACCATCCAACCGGACAGGTAGAGATACCGACCCTTAGTCGTACCGAAATGTTTCTTGATCGAGATGATCTTCTGCTGCGCGATAAAGCCATGCCAGCAGCCGAGCGACTGGGTGTAATGGGCCGGATCGCGATCGTAAGCCGCCATGTCCGCACGCATGATCTTGGCGGTGTGGCGGGCAATATCCAGTCCCGTCCGGAAGCGGTTCTGGGCGCGCATGCGGGCTACCGCCTCGGCCTGAATGCCGCTCCACCCATCGCCGTGGGCGGCAATGATGGCCTGTGAATGTTCCGTTTGCGCCTCATAGGTCATGATCGTCTTTCCAATGTTGTAGCTTACCCTTGCGATCTAGTGGGCATGGCGGAAGGGCGATTAGTGACGCATTGTCACAGAATGACTAGTACGAACAGTGAAAATGTGACAAATTGGGGCATGGCGACAATTCCCGATCGCAAACTCTATCTCGGCCCACGCATTCGCGTGTTGCGACGGGAGCTTGGCATCAACCAGACACAGATGGCCGCCGAGCTCGGCATTTCGCCAAGCTACCTCAATCATATTGAGCGAAATCAGCGGCCCTTGACGGCGCAGATGCTGGTGCGGCTCGCCAATTCCTACGACGTCGACATTCGCGATTTCGTATCCGGCGCGGCCGCCGCTGGCGTGGGCGGCGGGCTGAGCGAGGCGCTGTCGGACCCGCTGGTGCAGGATATCGACGTGCCGCGCCACGAAGTGTTGGAGCTGGGCGAAAATTATCCCGGCATCGCCGAGGCGCTGGTCCGTTTCCATGCGGCGCTGGCGGACCTGCGGCGTACGCCTGCTTTGGTCGATCAGCTCCAGGCTGCCGCCACGCCCGGCTCGCCGCTGACGTGGCTGGGAACATTCCTCGCCGCCCGCCGCAATCACTTTCCCACAATGGAGACGGTTGCGGAAAAGCTGGCGGAGGGACTTCCAGACGAACCCGCACAACGTCTCGAACGGCTGCGCGTCATGCTAGCGGACAAGTGCGGCATTGCGGTCCAGGCCATGCCTCCAGCGGTAATGAGCGGCGCGCTGCGCCATTATGACCTTCATCGGAAGCGGCTGATGCTGTCCGAACGCCTGCCGGCCGCCAGCCGCGCCTTCGCGATCGCCTATCAACTCGCGCTATCTCTACTTTCCGGACCGATCGAGGAGGCGGTGGCGCGCAATGATGCGCCCGACATCCCGACGCAGACCCTGCTCAAGATCGCGCTGGCCAATTACAGTGCCGCGGCATTGCTGATGCCCTATGCACGCTTCGCCGCCGTGGCGGAGGAAAGCCGCTACGACCTCGATCTTCTGGAAACGCGGTTCGGCGTCTCGCCCGAGCAGGCAGCGCAGCGGCTGGTCACGCTCGACCGTGCGGGCACGCGAGGAATTCCCTTCTTTCTGATCCGCGTGGATCGCGCGGGCAATGTGTCGAAGCGACTGACTGGAAGCGAGGGGGACGTAATTGCCCGGCTGGGTGAAGGATGCCCGCGCTGGCGATTGCACGACGCCTCGGCAGGCCGCTGGACCACGCGCTTGGTCGAGATGCCCGACGGGCAGGTCTATGTGACGCTCTTGCGCACCATCTGGCCGGGAGGGATGGAGCGCGTGGGCGGCCCCGTCACGCTCGCGCTGGGCTGCCACGCCAGGCATGCGCCCCGCATCGCGTGCGCCGACGGATTGCGCGACCCGGTCACGATCGGTCCGGGCTGCAGATTATGCGAACGGCAGCGCTGCCCGGATCGGGCGCAGCCGCCGGTGACGCGATCGCTGGAGGTCAGCTCCATCCATCGAGCGGCCAGCCCGTTCCCGTTCCGGCAGGTTTAGCGTTCCGTTATCGGGCGCTCGCCGGGTTACAGGACTTCGAACAGACCCGCCGCGCCCATGCCGCCGCCGACGCACATTGTCACGACGACATGGCGCGCGCCGCGGCGTTTCCCCTCGATGAGCGCATGGCCCACCATCCGCGCGCCCGACATGCCGTAAGGATGGCCGATCGAGATCGCGCCGCCATCGACATTGAGCAACCCGTTAGGGATGCCGAGCTGATCCTGGCAATAGAGCACCTGGACCGCGAACGCCTCGTTCAGCTCCCACAGGCCGATATCCTCGACCTTCAGATTGAACCGCTCGAGCAGCCGCGGCACGGCGAATACCGGGCCGATCCCCATTTCGTCCGGCTTCGTGCCGGTGACTGCCATGCCGATATAGCGGCCCAGCGGGGCGAGGCCGCGCTGCTCGGCGACGCGTGCTTCCATGATGACGCAGGCCGAGGCGCCATCCGACAATTGGCTGGCATTGCCCGCGGTGACCGTACCACCCTCGACCACCGTCCTGAGCGCTCCCAGTCCCTCAAGCGTCGTATCGGCCCGCGCGCCTTCGTCGCGCTCGAGCGTTACTTCGCGCTGGCTGATCTCGCCGCTTTGCTTGTCGACCACCTTCATCGTGGTGCTCATCGGCACAATCTCAAGATCGAAGCGGCCAGCGACCTGCGCCGCGGCGGTGCGCTTTTGCGACTGCAGGGCGTAAGCGTCGGATCGGTCGCGGCCGACGCCGTAGCGCGCGGCGACGACCTCGGCCGTGTCGAGCATCGGCATGGTGATGTCGGGGTGGAGCGCCACCAGGGCCGGATCATAGTCGATCCGGAGCTCGGGCGTCTGGACGAGAGAAATGGATTCGACCCCACCGGCGACGACGATGTCCATGCGGTCGACGATCACCTGCTTGGCCGCCGTCGCGATGGTCATCAGCCCCGACGAGCATTGCCGGTCGATCGTCATTCCCGGCACGGAGGTGGGCAGGCCGGCGCGCAACGCCGCGGTCCGTCCGATCGTCTGCTGGAAACCCTGCGGCAGCGAGCAGCCCAGCAGGCAATCCTCGATCTCACCGCCTTCGACCCCGGCACGCTCGATCGCCGCAGTGATTGCGTGCGCCGCGAGCGTCGGCGACGGCGTCATGTTGAAGGCGCCGCGATAAGCGCGGCCGATCGGCGTGCGTGCCGTCGAGACGATCACCGCATCGCGCATCAATGCGTTTCCGCCATCACCGGCTCGGTCATGCCCGCGCTGGCCAGCTCGCGCTCGGCCTGGGTGAAGCCGTAAGCGGGCACGATCTCGCCCGCGCGTTCCGAAACCGCACCCCAGTGCGCGATCACCTGCTCGCCGGCATCTCTATCCGCACCGACATAATAGCCTTCGGTCAGCGTCACATAGGAGCGGGCGAAGTGGCCGGCGCCGGCGCACAGGATAGCGCGGTTCGGCGCCTCGCCGCCGACGAGCGGCAGCAGCGCGGGACTGACGAGGGCGGGATCGAGCAGACGCAGGCTTTCGCCGGACAGCACGTCATGGGTCATCTGCGTCGCGGCAGTCGGCGCGAGGCAATTGACGCGGATATTGTACTTCTCGCCCTCGATGGCGAGCGTCTGCATCAGCCCCACCAAGGCCATCTTCGCGGCACCGTAATTCGCTTGGCCGAAATTGCCGTAGAGTCCGCTCGACGATGTCGTCATGACGATGCGGCCGTAGCGCTGTTCGCGCATAATCTCCCACACTGCCTTGGCGCAGATCGCCGCGCCCATCAGGTGGACGTCGACCACCAAGCGAAAATCGTCGATCGACATCTTCGCGAAGCTCTTGTCGCGCAAGATGCCGGCATTGTTGACGAGGATGTCTATGCGGCCCCAACGGTCCATGACCTTCGCGACCATGGCCGTTACCCCGGCGGTGTCCGTTACGGACGCCGCAATTGCCAGCGCCTCACCGCCCGCCGCTATGATCTCGGCCACAACCCCGTCGGCGGCTTCCTGCGCCAGATCGTTGACCACGACTTTGGCGCCATGGCGCGCGAGAAACAGCGCATGCGTTCGACCCAGCCCGCCCCCAGATCCGGTAACGATGGCAACACGATCCTGCAGCAACATCCTCATTCCCTCTCTCCCGATGCCGCGGGATAATCGGAATTATACTAACTCACAAGATAGCGAATCTAAATGGCACACTCATAGCTAATGCAGTCTCGAGCAGCTGCTGCTTTAGCCGGTCCGGTGCTTACAGACAGTTCGGAAGCCAGACGCCATGAAGGACGCCATACGTTCTTTAACGGCCACAAAATCGTCGGACTTGCACAGCCCGCCGGAAAGCTTGTCTATCCGGCCAGTTCGCGCCAGCGTGTTCATCAGCGCGCCGGTGACGAAGTGATAACACCAGAAGATGTCCTCCTCCGCGCATTCGGGCAGCGCTTTGCGCAGCAGGCCGATCAGGCGCAGTACGACCGGATCGAAATGCTGGTCCATCAGCTCCGCACCCCATTCGGGCGTGTTGGCGACCTGGGCGCTGAGCTGGGCATAGTTCTTCCAGCGCTCCCCGCCCTCGATATAGAGGTCGAGGTCGGTGTCGAGGAACGCGTGTAAGGCGCCCTCGACCGTCGGCTTGCCGTTGGTTGCAGCGTCATATTCTTCGAGCGCCTTCATGCGCCGCTCGCTGGTGATCGTTGCCCGGCGCGCAAAGACGGCGTCGAACAGCGTCTTCTTGTCGGCAAAATAATAATTGAGCAGCGTATGATGGACGCCGACCCGCTTCGCGACGTCTTTCAGGGTCACGCCATGCAGGCCGTGCTTGGAGAACAGCTCCTCGGACGCGTCGAGGATCTGCTCGATCGTCTCGGCGCGTTGCTCGGCTTTCTTGGAGGGCGGCCTGGATCTTAGATGGTCGGTCACGCAGTGTCTTTCGAGCCTCACACCTTGAGCGTCAAGCCACCCGCGTCAGGCAGGAGGAGTGTAAGCTGCTCGAGCAGCACGCTCACATCCACGATCAACACATTCACACACACGATAGTGTGCGTTGACACGCATGGCCGGGCGGCTGCATGAAGTGGCAATAAGATACGAAAAGTATCGATCAGAGGATGATGCCGTGGTTTATCAGACTGCTTTGCGCGTCGCTTGGGCCTTTGGGCGCAGCTGCGCGCGCTGGTCCAGAGTTTCTGTAGACCAATCCAGCTTCGGCGGCTTTTAGTCGATGGCGGCGGTTGAACCCGTGCTTCCGATCGACCCTTCGGTCCGGAGCGCTACACGCTCGCAGCCTATTTTGGGACTGCGACCCTGGATCGTCCTATACACCCTGTGCGGCGTCTATGTTCTGAATTTTCTCGATCGCCAGCTGCTGGCGATCCTGGCCAAACCGATCCAGGACACGCTGCACATTTCGGATGGCCAGCTCGGCCTGATCGGCGGGCTTTATTTCGCCTGCTTCTATTGCTTCATTGCCATCCCGGTCGGCTGGTTCGCCGATCGGACCAATCGCGTCTCCGTGCTCGCCTGGGCCTGCGCGATCTGGAGCGCAGCGACCGCATGCTGCGGGTTGGCGACCAGTTATACGCAGCTTGTCGCAGCGCGCATGACCGTAGGATTTGGTGAGGCGGGGGGTGTCCCGCCGTCTTATGCCATCATCACCGATACGTTTCCGCCCGGCCGGCGCGGCATGGCGTTCGGCATCTACAATCTCGGGCCGCCCATCGGCGCTGCCCTCGGCATAGCTTTCGGCGCCTCGATCGCCGCGGCGTTCAACTGGCGCTACGCCTTCATCGCGCTCGGCGCCGTCGGTCTGGTCGCGGCGATAGCCCTCCGCGTCATCGTGCGCGAACCCCCGCGTGGCGCGTTCGATCCTGTGCCAAACGGCCAGACGATCGCGCGATCAGGCTTTTGGGAAACCGTCAGGATGTTCTTCTCCAGGCCCGTGCTGGTCCTCGTCGCGCTGGGGAGCGGGGCGACCCAATTCATCACCTATGGCCTCGGTAATTTCACCAGCCTTTTCCTGATGCGCGAGAAGGGGATGAGGCTTGAGCAGATCGCGCTTTATTACGCCCTCGTCGCCGGCATCGGCATGAGCGCCGGTATGTTGATCTCTGGGCGGATGATCGATCGCTTCACGCAGCGTCACAAGGCCGCTTACGCACTAATCCCCGCGGCGACGCTGGCGCTCGCCATCCCATTCTATATCGGTTTCGTGTGGGCGCCATCCTGGCCGCTTGCGCTCGCTTTTCTGGCCTTCCCGATGGCGCTCAACTATTCTTACCTCTCGGCCTCGGTCGCACTCGTCCAGGAAGAGGTCCGACCCGATCAGCGCGTCATGTCGGGCGCATTGCTGCTCCTCGTCATGAACTTCATAGGCCTCGGTCTGGGACCGACCTATGTCGGCGCGGCGAGCGATTATTTCCGCGCCGCGCACCCTCATAATTCGCTGCAGATCGCGCTCTACACGCTCACACCATTCTATCTCATCGCCATTGCCATTTTCCTGTGGCTGGCGCGCCTGCTGCGGCGTGAGGCGACTACCGTCGGAGACAGTGCGCCATGATCCTGCGTCGACTTGGCCTGCTTGGAAGTGTCGCCGCCATCATCCTTGCCTCGCCTTCCTTTGCCCAGCGGAGTTCCGCCATGTCTGCATCGTCAGCTGATATCGGTTCGGTCGTCGACACTACCGCCGGAGCGTTGCGCGGCACGGTCGAAGGCGATCTGCGCGTGTTCAGGGGCGTTCCCTTTGCGGAGCCGCCGGTCGGTCCGCGGCGCTGGCAAGCGCCGCATCCACTGCCGCGCTGGGAAGGGGTTAAGGACGCGACCACATTCGGGCCCGCCTGCTTCCAGCCAAAGGAAAAGCTGTCGAACATCTATGCGTCCGATCCGATGCCGATGAGCGAGGATTGCCTGACGCTCAACATCTGGGCACCCGCCAATGCCCGTAACGCCCCCATCTTCTTCTGGATCTACGGCGGCGCGTTGTGGAGTGGGGCGAGCCGCGATCCCATGTATGACGGCAGGCGGCTCGCCGAGCGCGGGGTTGTCGTGGTGTCGATCAACTACCGACTGGGCGTGCTCGGCTGGCTGGCGCATCCCGATCTCAGCGCGGAGTCCAAGCAAGGCATATCGGGCAATTACGGTCTGCTCGATCAGATCGAGGCGCTGCGCTGGGTGAAGCACAATATCGGCGCGTTCGGGGGTGATCCCGCCAACGTTACCATCGCCGGCGAGTCCGCGGGCGCCCTCAGCGTCATGTACCTGCTGGCCTCACCGCCAGCGCGCGGGCTGTTCGCGAAAGCGATCGCACAAAGCGCATACATGATTTCGACGCCCGATCTGAAGGCAGCCAGGCATGGCGCTCCCTCGGCCGAGCAGAGCGGTGCATCTTTTGCCGCCGGGCTTCATGCCCCGGACATTGCCGCCCTGCGTGCGATAGACGCGGAGACGCTCACCCGCGCCGCTCGCGCGACGGGCTTCGGGCCCTGGGGTGCGGTTGACGGGCAATTGCTACCGGACCAGCTCGTCACCGTGTTCGACAAGGGGCAGCAGGCGCCTGTGCCGCTGCTGGCGGGGTTCAACAGCGGCGAAATTCGATCGCTGACCGTTCTCGCGCCCCCGGTGCCGGGCAGCGCAGCCGAGTATGAAGCGACCATTCGCGATCGCTATGGTGATCTCGCCGAGGCATTTCTGAAGCTCTATCCGTCAACCCACCTGAAGCAGAGCGTTCTCGCCACTACGCGCGACGCGCTTTATGGCTGGACCGCCGAGCGCCTCGCCCGCAAGCAGGCTGCGTTGGGTGTGCCGTCCTACCTTTATCTGTTCGACCATGGTTACCCGAGCGCGGACCAATCCGATCTCCATGCCTTCCACGCAAGCGAACTGCCCTTCGTATTCGGGACCTTCGACGGCACCCCGCCACTTTGGCCGAAAGTCCCCGAAACCGCGGCCGAGCGTGCGATCTCTGACGCGATGATCGACTATTGGACGAGCTTCGCGCGCACCGGCCGTCCGCAAGCGCGAAATGCACCGGATTGGCCTGCCTTCATGGGGGCGGAAGCCTATATGCACTTTGCCGACAGGCCGCGTCCGGACAAGAATCTGATGCCGGGCATGTATTCCTTTAACGAGCAGGTGATGTGCCGACGCAGGGCCGATGGGACGATTGCCTGGAACTGGAATGTCGGTCTCTACGCGTCCAAGCTCCCGCCAAGGGTGGCGCGATGCGAATGATATAAAGCGGCGAGCCGTGGACTGCCGGGAGTGGCGTTAACGGCGGAGCCGTTTGGCTTCCATCTTCCCGTTTTCGTAATCGGAGCGCAGCCGATTTTTGTCGATCTTGCCGGTTGCGGCAAGCGGCATCGATGAAATCTCCACGATCTGGTCGGGAATCCACCAATCGGCCACCTTGCCCCGGAGTGCGCCGATCAGCTTCTCCGGATCGATGTCCCGGCCCTGCCGCGGTTCGACGATCAGCACCGGGCGCTCGCCCCATTTCGCGTCGAGACGCCCGATCACAGCAGCCGCCCCGATGGTCGGGTCGCATCCGACGATTGCTTCGATCTCGGTTGGATTGATCCATTCGCCACCGGACTTGATCAAGTCCTTCGAGCGCCCGCTGATGGTGAGATTTCCCGCTTCATCGATCGAGGCGAGGTCGCCCGTATCGAAATAACCCTCCTCATCCAGCGCGTCGCTTTCCGCCTTGAAGTAACGGTCGAGCACGCTGTGGCCTTTGACCTTAAGATGGCCAACGACGCCTCGCTGCTGCGCGAGCGTCGCCCCGTTTGCATCGGTCAGCTTGAGGTCGAGGCCCATTGGCGGACGACCAGACGCCTGGGCATCCCCCGGCGCCGCGTCCGAAGGGGCGATCGTGCCCATGGGCGACAATTCGGTCATGCCCCAGCTGGTCTGCACACGCGCGCTCAGCCGTTCCTCCATGCGGCGAATCAATGCCTCAGGGCAGTTCGATCCGCCGATCAGGACACGCTTGAGGTCAGGCAGTTCGCCGCCGACCGCGTCGAGATGGTCGACCACGCCCATCCACACAGTCTGGACGCCCACCGCGACCGTCACGCCTTCGTCGCGGATCAATGCGGCAAGGCTTTTTCCATCGGTATGCCGCCCTGGCAGTACCAGCTTGGCACCGACCGCCGGCGCGGCAAAGGGAAGTCCCCACGCATTGGCGTGGAACATCGGCACCGCGAGCAGGACAACGTCGTTGCCGGCCAGGCCGATCGCATCCGCCTGCAATGCACGCATCGCGTGGAGGTAGTTGGATCGATGCGTATAGAGCACGCCCTTGGGCTGACCGGTGGTACCCGACGTGTAGCACAGGCCGGCGGCGGCATTTTCGTCGAAATCGCCCCACTTGGCGGGCGCGCCGTAACGTTCCAGCAATGCCTCATATGGCCAGATGCGGGGAGGATCGGAGTCCTGAAGTTCCGTTGCCGCTAAGCCGTCATCCATCAGAATGACATGCTCGACAGTCGGGCAAAGCGGCCCCAACTCGCGCAGCAGCGGCATGAGGTCTGCCGACGCCGCGATGGCACGATCCTCCGCCTCGTTGATCATCTTTGCCAGGTGGGCGATAGTCAGGCGCGGATTGAGGGTGTGGCACACCAGCCCAATGCCCATCGCGGCATAATAGGTCTCGAGATGATACTGCGTGTTCCAGGCGAGCGTGCCTATACGGTCGCCGAAACGCAGCCCTAGCGCTTCAAGCGCGCCCGACAGCCGATTGCTACGTTCCCGCAGCGCCCGATAGGTTGAGCGCCGCACGACCTGGCCCGCGTCGGCCTGAACGATCTGGCCGTCGCCACACCATTTGGCCGCGTGGTCGAGAAACTTGTCTACGGTTAGGCTATAAGGCTGCATCACGATTTCGAAATAGAGCGAAACAAGCGCAGCGGTCGCCGCGCGGCTTGCGACGACCGCTTATGCTTCATCAGAACGTCTTAAACAGCTTGACGCCATATTGACGCGGCGGCCCGGCAAAGTTGAGGCTGCTGTTAAGTGCGCCCACATAATGCTGGTTGGTCAGGTTGGTGGCATAAGCGGTCACCGTCCAGGTGCGGTGCGTGAATGCCAGTTGTGCATTGAGGATGTTGCGGTCCTCCAGCCTGTCGCCGAGTGCCGGCTTCTCGAACAACGTCGCCCATTGCGATCCGACATGGCCGAAATTGACGCGGGGCGTCAGCGTGTCGCCCGAACTGAGGCTGAATTGATATTCGGCGAAGACGTTGAAGGTTAAGTTCGGTGCATAAGTTTGCCGCCGCCCCTTCAAATTGATGCAGTATGGAGTGGCAGGACCCGTATCTGGGTTGCATAGCCCTGGAGCCGGCACCGCCGGGGGCAGGTTGCGCGGATCCACTGCGTAGAATTGGCCGATCTGGCTGTGAAGCAGATTGGCCCCGGCACCGAATGACAGGCCGCCGAACTTGAAGTCCGCCTCGGCTTCGGCACCATATATCTTGGTGGTGCCCGAAACGTTGAGTTCGGTGGTCAGTCGTGGATTGTCCGGTCGCCCGAGGATCGCCTGGAAATGGTGGTACTCGTTATAGAAGCCGTCGACCGTCGTTCTGATATGGCTGCCAAGGAAATTGGCTTTCCAGCCCGCCTCGAACGACCGCACCTTTTCCGGGCCGAATGGCGGGATCGGGCCGCTTCCGAAGGTAGGCGTGTTCAAGCCGCCCGGACGGAAGCCGGTTGCCACGAAGCCGTAGAAATAATGATCCGAGCTGGCCCTCCAGCCGAGCGACACCTTGTAGGAGAAATCGTCCGATTTGGTCGTCTGCTCGGCGGGGGTGATAAAGCTCCCAAGCTCGCGAATGAGCACATGGTTGGTGCTGCGGCTAGCCGTGTAGCGGCCGCCCAGATCCAGTTTCAGGTCGGAGGTAAGGTTGTATCCGACCTGACCGAACAGCGCGAGGGAGCGCTCCGGATTGGTGCCTTGCAGACTGTAATAATCGGGAATGCCGAAGCCGGGCAAGCCGATGAACAATTTGTAGGGTGCGAGGAAATTATATTTATTCCAAAGCCCGAACGCACCGAGCAGCCATGTAAAGCGCTGGTTGTCAGGCGAGATAAGGTTGATTTCCTGCGAGTACTGCTTTTCGGTCAGTGTGTCGCCGAAGGTGGAAGTGTTCGCCGATGTGCCGTCGAGATCGGCCAGGTAGAAGCTGTGGCCATGCGAAAGTCCGCTGACGGAGCGAACTTTGACGCCGCCGCCAAGCTCATATTCGATCCGCAGGATCGACCGGAAGAATTTGTCGCGCGCACCCTGCGGCGAGTTGGCAGTGATATCGAACGGGTCCCGATAATTGGGATTGGGCGTGGTGCTGCCATAGGGAAGAAACTTGAACCGATCCGTGTAAGGATCGGCCGGATAGGCCCCCATATCAAGATAGTCCGCATCAGTCTTGAAGAGGATCGACAGCCGGTCGGTGGGCTTCCACAGCACGCTGATCCGGCCAGCAAACTGGCGCAGATCGCCATTATTGCCGGTATATTTCGAACCGCCGGGACCGGTGATGTGGTAAAAGCCGTCGCGCCGCTCGCCGAAGAAGGCGACACGCACCGCGATGTTCTTGCCTACGGGAAGGTTGATCGCGCCCTGCGCGCCGAAATCGCTATAATTGCCGTAATTGGCGTTGAAATAGCCATGCACCCCGCCGCCAATGACCGGATCGTTGGTGTTGACGAAGACCGCTCCACCCGTCGCATTCTGGCCCACGATCGTGCCCTGCGGGCCGCGCAGCACCTGGATATTCGCAACGTCGAAATAGGGCTCCTGTTGGAAATAGCCGGGGAAGGTGGGAACGCCGTCGCGGTAGGTGATCACCCCGGTCGTCGTCTGCGTATTGTGTTCGGCCTTGCCGATACCGCGCACGTTGAAGTCGTTGCCCTGGCCGAAATTGTTGACCACGATGCTGGCGGTCGCGAATTGCAGCGCGTCGACATTGGCCACGCCTTTCGCGGCAAGCTCCGAACCGCCGAGCACGGACGCCGCGACCGGCGTTCTCATCAGATTTTCTGATCGACGCTGGGCGGTAACGACGATTTCGTCCACAGGCGCATCGGCCGCCGCGTTACCACCTGACGATCCCGCGGACGTCTGCGCATGGGCAAGTCCGGTCCACGTCAATGCCAGTGCGGACGCACCCAGCCACATTCTCCAGGTCTTCATAACCCCTCCTAGCATCTACTCTTTCCTGCGCTCTTCGACGCATTTCAGCAGGCTGGAGCATATTCACGTAAAGTTCAATGCTAATTATGTAGAGAGTGAATGATCTGGTGCGCCAGCGGAGTCGCAACGGCCAAGCCTCGATTTCCTGCCGATGGGAGATGATCCAGGCGCACCGATAGCGATCGGTCAACCGCGCCGCGGTTGAGATATGAATGCTTCGGCAGTGAGTGGTGCCCAGAAGAGGACTCGAACCTCCACGCCCTTGCGAGCGCCAGCACCTGAAGCTGGTGCGTCTACCAATTCCGCCATCTGGGCACGGGGTAGGGGGCGCGCTTTAGGGGGCGGGCTCGCGGCTTGTCAACCGAAGTCGCCGCCTCTCGCCGCCTACAATCGCGAGACTAAGTTCAGATGCTTGCATGGGCGCGAGGCTGGGGGCATGGGCGGGCCGGTATCCGCGTGAGGATTTGACGGGATGGATGAGCTGGTAACCCTGTTCGGCGGCGGGGGATTTCTCGGTCGCTATGTTGCGCAGGAGCTGCTCCGCAGCGGCGCGCGCGTGCGGATTGCAGAGCGCGACCCGCTCGACAGTTTCTTTCTCAAGCCCCTCGCGGCATTGGGCCAGGCGCAATCGGTGCGCGCCGATGTCACCAAACCGGAAACGCTTGATCGTGCCGTGCAGGGTGCGGATGTCGTCATCAACCTGGTCGGCATCCTGAAAGGGCGGTTCGATGCAGTCCATGTTGACGGAGCGCGCAATGCCGCCATTGCCGCCGCTTCGGCCGGAGCGCGCCGCTTCGTCCAGATTTCCGCGATAGGGGCGGACGCGCAGGCGCAGTCCGCTTATGCCCGCAGCAAGGGGCTGGGCGAGCAGGCAGTGCGCGAAGCCTTTCCTGGCGCAACGATCATCCGACCTTCCATATTGTTTGGCCCGGAGGACGGCTTTATCAACAAGTTCGCGGGCATGATCTCGCTGGCACCCGTCATACCGGTAATACGGCCCGATGTCCGCTTTCAGCCCGCCTGGGTCGTCGATGTCGCGCGTGCGGTGGCCAAGGCGGCACTGTCGCCTGAAACGGCCGGCGATACGTTCGAGCTCGGCGGTCCTCAGGCCCTATCGATGCTGGAGCTACAGCGCTGGATCGCCGATGCGGTCGGCCGCGCGCCGAAGCTGGTGGCACTTCCCGATCCACTCGCCGCGGGAATGGCCAAGTTCGGATGGCTTCCGGGTGCGCCGATCACTTGGGATCAATGGCTGATGCTGCAGCATGATAATGTCGTATCCCAAGGCGCCAAGGGCTTCGCCGAGCTTGACATCAGGCCCGCGCCGCTCGCGGCGGTCGCGCCGACCTGGCTGGTGCGTTATCGCCGCCAGGGCCGCTTCAGCCTCAACGCGAGCTGAGCGGCGTGGATATCGTCACACCCATCCTCCTCGGCATTGTCGAGGGGCTGACAGAATTCCTTCCCGTCTCCTCCACCGGCCATCTTATTCTCGCCACCAAGTTACTCGGCTATGATGCCGCCCGGTGGGAGGTATTTAACATCGTCATCCAGTTGGGCGCGATCCTCGCGGTGATCGTGCTCTACTGGCGAACTTTCTGGGCCGTCCTGATGGGGTTGGCGCGGCGCGATGCGGCTTCGTGGCGCTTCCTGCGTAACATCCTCGTCGCTTTCATCCCCGCGGGCGTGATCGGGCTGGCGCTGCACAAGAAGATCGAGGCTTTGCTCAGTAATGCGCAGGTGGTGGCCGTTGCGTTGATCGTCGGCGGCATCGTGATCCTTCTCGTGGAGCGATTGGCCAAGCGCCAGAACGTTGCCGGGGTGGCGGATATCCCGCTGCCGACAGTGGCCGGCATTGGCTTTATTCAGTGTCTGGCGATGGTGCCGGGCGTCAGCCGGTCGGGAGCGACCATCATGGGCGCTCTTGCTTTAGGCGTCGAACGGCGCACGGCTGCGGAGTTCAGTTTCTTTCTCGCGATTCCCACGATGATGGGAGCGACAGTAATAGAGCTCTACAAGAACCGGCATGAATTGACTGCTCCGGGAGCAGTCGGATTGCCGACGATCGGCGTCGGTTTCCTGGTCTCGTTCCTGGTGGCCATCGTCGTTATTCGGGCCTTCGTGACAATCGTGACCAAACACGGATTCGCGCCGTTCGCCTGGTATCGGATCGCTGCCGGAGCGGCTGCTCTGGTATGGCTTAACATTATCTAGGTCCGCTGCGGCACTAAATATCGCCGAAGAGGCTCTGAGGCATCGGCTAAACAGCTTCATTATCGGAAAATAGGACAGAACAGCTTCCACATCGGCCATTTTCCGCGTGACATCAGCGGCGTCCGCCATCATGGGGGCGACGGAGATTGCACATGGCCGGAATGCTGACTTTCCCAATCGTCGAGCAGGATTATCCTGAAAAGCGCGCTGCGGGCGCTCGGGCGGCTGATTTCGAGGAAATTTCCCGCGCATATGCCGTCGCCAAGGCGGAAGAGCAGTCGTCGCGCTGCTCGCAATGCGGGGTGCCCTATTGCTCGACTCACTGCCCGCTCCACAACCATATTCCCGATTGGCTACGGCTGACCGCTGAAGGACGGCTGCGTGAAGCTTATGAACTCAGCAACGCTACCTCCACGATGCCCGAGATTTGCGGCCGCATCTGCCCGCAGGACCGGTTGTGTGAGGGCAATTGCGTCATCGAATTTTCCGGTCACGGCGCGGTCACGATTGGCTCGGTCGAAAAGTTCATCACTGACACGGCGTGGGAGGAAGGCTGGGTCGAGCCGCTGGTTCCGGGGCCGGCGCGCGGCCAGTCGATCGGCGTGATCGGCGCCGGCCCGGCCGGGTTGACCGTCGCCGATCTGATGCGCGCGCGCGGTTACGACGTGCATGTCTATGACCGGCATGACCGGATGGGTGGGCTGCTCACCTACGGCATTCCCGGCTTCAAGCTGGAGAAGCATATCGTCATGCGCCGGGTTGACCGGCTGGCGGCGGGGGGCGTGGTCTTCCACCACGATTTCGAGGTCGGGCGTGACGCGACGCTCGACGAACTGCGCCAGCGGCACGATGCGATTGTGCTCGCCACCGGCGTCTACAAGCCGCGCGCGATCAAGGCGCCTGGCGTTGGCGCGACCGGCGTGGTGGAGTCGCTCGACTACCTCACCGCCTCCAATCGCAAGGGCTTCGGTGACGATGTCGCGGCGTTCGACGATGGCAGTCTCAACGCGCTGGGCAAGCATGTCGTGGTGGTCGGCGGCGGCGATACGGCAATGGATTGCGTGCGGACCGCGGTTCGCCAGGGCGCGGCCTCGGTCCGCTGCCTCTATCGCCGCGACCGCGTCAACATGCCGGGCTCGCAGCGCGAGGTGAAGAATGCCGAGGAGGAGGGCGTCGAGTTCGTCTGGCTGTCGGCGCCGGAGGCCTTTCACGGCACCGAACAGGTGGCCGGCGTACAGGTGACCAAAATGCGGCTGGGTGAGCCCGACGCGTCGGGCCGCCGCGCGCCCGAGCCCGATCCGGGCGCGGGGTTCAGTCTTGAGGCCGATCTGGTAATCAAGGCGCTCGGCTTCGATCCGGAAGAGTTGCCGCGCCTGTTCGACGCGCCGGAATTGTCGGTGACGCGCTGGGGCACGGTGCGGGTGGATCACAAGACGATGATGACCAGTCTGGACGGTGTGTTCGCGGCAGGCGACATCGTGCGCGGCGCGAGCTTGGTCGTGTGGGCGGTGCGCGACGGCCGCGACGTCAGCGAACGCATGCACGAATGGCTCAAGGCGAAGGCGCAAGCCGAGAAGGTGGCGGCATGAACATATTCGTCTTAGCCGCTGCCGCTGCCGCTAGCGTTCCGGCCCCGGCCCCACTTGTGCCGCCAGTCATAGAGGCGGTCCCGGCCAAACCGGCGGATCCAGCGGCAATGAACTCCGCCCGCCAGCTTATAAAGCTGATGCATTTCGACCAGACCCTGGACCAGATGATGGGGACGCTCATCCCGACGATGGGCAAGGGTGTAGTTGCCCAAATCGAGCAGGATAACTCGGACAGCTTGATCCAGCAGATCAAGACTACGCCCGGCGGACGTGAAGGCTTGGAGCGTATCTTCGACGAGGAAATGCTGAAGTCGATGCGGAGCCGTTATCCGGAAATATTGGAGGCCGCCGCACGTGAATATGCTTCGGCCTTCACTTCCGCAGAACTCGATCGGATCATCGTCTTTTATCAATCGGGTCCCGGCGCGAAGTGGGTCCAGCTAAGCCCGCAGCTCCAGCAAAGTATCGGCCCAATCGCCGGCGCTATTGGCCGCCAGGCCGGAATCGAAGCGGGCACGCGCATGATGGAGCGGGCAGCCAAAGAGTTGGTATCAACCAAGAATACGAGTTCATGACCATGGCCCAGTACGACATGAGCGCTGAACGCGAACGCCTCGCTCGCGAAGGCATGTATCGCCCCGAGTTCGAGGGCGATGCGTGCGGCGTCGGCCTGGTCGCCGCGACCGATGGCAAGGCATCCCGCCGCGTCGTTACCGCGGCGATCGATGCGCTGAAGGCGGTGTGGCATCGTGGCGCGGTCGATGCCGACGGCAAAACCGGCGACGGCGCCGGCATCCACGTCGATCTGCCCGCACGCTTCTTCGACGATGCGATCGAGTCCGCCGGGCATCGCCCGCGCCCGAACCGGCTGGCGGTCGGCATGATCTTCTTGCCGCGCACCGATCTCGGCGCACAGGAGACGTGCCGGACGATCATCGAGAGCGAGATCATCGATTTCGGCTATACCATCTATGGCTGGCGCCAGGTGCCGGTGGACGTGTCGTGCATCGGCGACAAGGCGATGCTGACCCGGCCCGAGATCGAGCAGATCATGATCGCCGGGCCGATGCCCGAGGTCGAGAGCGCGGAGGAGTTCGAGAAGAAGCTCTACCTCGTCCGGCGGCGGATCGAGAAGAAGCTGGTCGAGGCGCAGATCCAGGGCTGCTACATCTGCTCGCTGTCGTGCCGCTCGGTCATCTACAAGGGTCTGTTCCTCGCGGAGGAATTGTCGGTCTTCTATCCCGACCTCAAGGACGAGCGCTTCGTCAGCCGGGTCGCGATCTTCCACCAGCGTTATTCGACCAACACCTTCCCGCAATGGTGGCTGGCGCAGCCGTTCCGCTGCCTCGCGCATAACGGCGAGATCAACACGATCCGCGGCAACAAGAATTGGATGAAGAGCCACGAGATCAAGATGGCGAGTCTCGCCTTCGGGACGCATTCCGAAGACGTAAAGCCGGTCATCCCGGCGGGCGCGTCCGATACCGCGGCGCTGGATGCGGTGTTCGAGACGATCTGCCGTTCGGGCCGCGACGCGCCTACCGCCAAGCTGATGCTGGTGCCCGAGGCGTGGCAGGATGCCGACCTGCCGCAGCCGGTGCAGGACATGTATAATTATTTCGCGAGCGTGATGGAGCCGTGGGATGGCCCGGCCGCGCTGGCGATGACCGACGGGCGCTGGGTGGTGGCGGGCGTCGACCGCAACGCGCTGCGGCCGCTGCGGACGCTCCGCACCGCCGACAATCTGCTGATCGTCGGGTCGGAAGCGGGCATGGTGGTGGTGCCGGAGAGCTCGGCGATCGCCAAGGGCGCGCTGGGGCCGGGCCAGATGATCGCGATCGATCTGCAGGAAGGTCGCTTCTACGAAGATGCCGAGGTCAAGGCGCGCATCGCCGGCGAGGCACCTTATGGCGAGTGGGTGGCGGGCTTCCGCACGCTCGCCGACCTTCCGGTGCCGGAAGGCGATCATCTCCCGCAATGGACGCGTGGCGAGCTGATCCGCCGCCAGATCGCGGCCGGCCAGACGATGGAGGATATGGAGCTGATCCTCGCGCCCCAGGTCGAGCAGGCCAAGGAAGCGATCGGATCGATGGGCGACGATACGCCGCTCGCGGTCATCTCGGACAAGCCGCGGCTGATCAGCCATTTCTTCCGCCAGAATTTCAGCCAGGTGACCAACCCGCCGATTGACAGTCTGCGCGAAACCCGCGTGATGAGCCTGAAGACGCGGTTCGGAAACCTCGCCAACATCCTCGACACCGAGGCGCAGCAATCGGGCGTGCTGGTGCTGGATTCGCCGGTGCTGACGTCGCGCGAGTGGGTGAAGCTCAAGACCTATTTCGGATCGGCCCATGCGACGATCGACTGCACCTATCCGCTCGACGACAGCCCCGATGCGCTGCGCCAGGCGATCGCGCGCGTGCGGCGCGAGGCCGAGCAGGCGGTGCGCGAGGGCAAGAGCGAATTGTTCCTGACCGACGAGAATGTCGGGCCGGGGCGGATCGCGATCGCGATGGTGCTGGCGGCGGCGGCGGTCCACATCCACCTCGTGCGCCAGGGGCTGCGTTCCTATGCGTCGATCAACGTGCGCTCGGCAGAGTGCCTCGACACGCATTATTATGCGGTGCTGATCGGCGTCGGTGCGACGACGGTGAACGCTTATCTTGCGGAAGCGGCTATCGCCGACCGCCATGCCCGCGGCCTGTTCGGCGAGCTGGCGCTGGCGGAGTGCTTCAAGCGCTGGCGCAAGGCGATCGACGATGGCTTGCTCAAGATCATGAGCAAGATGGGGATCGCGGTGATCTCCTCCTATCGCGGCGGCTACAATTTCGAGGCGGTCGGGCTGAGCCGCGCGCTGGTCAACGATTTCTTCCCGGGCATGCCCGCCAAGATTTCGGGCGAGGGCTATGCCTCGCTCCAGCTGTCCGGCCGCATCCGGCACGAGAAAGCGTTCGAGGGCGGGCCTTCGGTGCTGCCGGTTGGCGGTTTCTATCGGCAACGTGCCGGCGGGGAGGCGCATGCTTATTCGGCGCAGCTGATGCACTTGCTGCAGACGGCGGTGCAGACCGACAGCTACAGCCAATATCTGCAATTTTCGCGCGGGGTGCGCGACCTGCCGCCCATCTATCTGCGCGATCTGCTGGAGTTCAACTGGGCCAAGGAGCCCGCGCCGATCGACAGCGTCGAGGCGATCACGGAGATCCGCAAGCGTTTCGTCACGCCCGGCATGAGCCTCGGCGCGCTGTCGCCGGAGGCGCATGAGACGCTGGCGATCGCGATGAACCGGATCGGCGCCAAGGCGGTGTCGGGCGAGGGCGGCGAGGACAAGAGCCGCTACACGCCGTACGAGAATGGCGACAATGCCAACAGCGTGATCAAGCAGATCGCGTCGGGCCGGTTCGGCGTCACCGCCGAATATCTGGGCTCGGCCGAGGAATTGGAGATCAAGGTCGCGCAGGGCGCCAAGCCCGGCGAGGGCGGGCAGTTGCCCGGCTTCAAGGTGACCGAGTTCATCGCCAAGCTGCGCCATTCGACGCCCGGCGTGACATTGATCTCGCCGCCGCCCCACCACGACATCTATTCGATCGAGGATCTGGCGCAGCTCATCTACGACCTCAAGCAGATCAATCCGCGCGCGCGGGTGTGCGTCAAGCTGGTCAGTTCGGCCGGCATCGGTACGGTCGCGGCGGGCGTCGCCAAGGCGCATGCCGACGCGATCCTGGTCGCGGGCCATGTCGGCGGCACCGGCGCTTCCCCGCAGACCAGCATCAAATATGCCGGCACGCCGTGGGAGATGGGCCTGTCGGAGGTCAACCAGGTGCTGACGCTCAATGGCCTGCGCCATCGCGTCAAGCTGCGCACCGACGGTGGCCTCAAGACCGGGCGCGACATCGTCATCGCCGCAATCCTGGGCGCCGAGGAGTTCGGCATCGGCACGTTGAGTCTGGTGGCGATGGGCTGCATCATGGTGCGGCAATGCCATTCGAACACCTGCCCGGTCGGCGTGTGCACGCAGGACCAGGCGCTGCGGTCCAAGTTCGTCGGCACGCCGGAGAAGGTTATCAACCTGATGACCTTCATCGCCGAGGAGGTGCGCGAGATTTTGGCGCGGCTCGGTTACAGGAGCCTCGACGAGGTGATCGGGCGGACCGAATTGCTGCGCCAGGTGAGCCGCGGCGCCGAGCATCTCGACGATCTCGATCTCAACCCGATCCTCGCCAAGGTGGATGCGCCCGACCATCATCGCCGCTTCCAGCTCAGCACCTTCCGCAACGAGGTGCCCGACAGTCTCGACGCGCAGATGATCAAGGACGCGGCGCCGGTGTTCGCGCGGCGCGAGAAGATGCAGCTGACCTATACGGTGCGCAACACGCACCGCGCGGTCGGCACGCGGCTGTCGGCCGAGATCACGAGCAAGTTCGGCATGACGGCGCTGGCTGACGGCCATGTCCATATCCGCCTGCGCGGATCGGCCGGCCAGTCGCTCGGCGCGTTCGCGGTCAAGGGCGTGACTTTGGAAGTGTTCGGCGAGGCCAATGACTATGTCGGCAAGGGCCTGAGCGGCGGCACGATCATCGTGCGGCCGATGGTCTCGAGCCAGCTCGACACCAAGAACAACACGATCATCGGCAACACCGTATTGTACGGTGCGACCAGCGGCACGTTGCTGGCGGCGGGGCAGGCGGGCGAGCGGTTCGCGGTCAGGAATTCGGGCGCGACGGTGGTGGTCGAAGGCTGCGGCGCCAATGGCTGCGAATATATGACCAACGGCACCGCCGTGATCCTCGGCAAGACTGGCGAGAATTTCGGCGCGGGCATGACCGGCGGCATGGCGTTCGTGCTCGACGAAGACGGCCGCTTCGCCGAGCGCGCCAATGACGAGAGCATCGTCTTGCGGCGGCTGGGATCGGTCTATTGGGAGGCGCGGCTCAAGTCGCTGATCGCGCTGCATGCGACCAAGACCGATAGCCGCTGGTCCAATGCGATCCTCGACGATTGGGACCGCTGGCGCGACCATTTCTGGCAAATTGTGCCGAAGGAGATGCTGACCCGGCTGTCGCACCCGCTGGAAGATGTGGCGGAGGAGTTCGTCGCGGCGGAATGAGCGGGAAGGGCGGGGGCGTTGGCGCCTCCGTCCCGCCCCTCCATGAAGGGCAAAATCAAAAAAACACCAGAAACGAACTTGATGATTTGCGGGGCGAGAGAGGCTCATGCCGTCATTGCGGGCGCTTAAATTCGGTCCCGATATCAGCGCGAAAAACCTACCCTCCTTAGCAGCGGCCGAACCGCAGGCGCTTTGTACTCTATATGTTCTCATTTGTCGAGCGGTGAATTCGCAGGAAATCCACCGCTATCGTGAGCTGCACTCATCTGACCAGCGGGTCCCCATGACAATGTCGGGGGACGAAATCGAAGCGCGCATCGACAGCTGCGGCGCAATCGCTATCCGCAAGCGATGAGCATCAAAGCGACGATCATGAATGCGGCCAGCGGCCAGCCGATCCAGAAGCATCTGTTCGGCCGGATGCCGTTCGTCGGCACCGCCTTCTATCTGGAAAATGGCGAACGCGTCACCGCGCAGCGGGTGGATGTCGGCAAGCCCGAACCTGGCAAATTCGCCACCCCGGTCGACGTGTGGGTGACGCGTAAGGCATAGCCGCGAGGGGCGTCGGGCGGCGGAAGACTGAACGGCGGGCGCAGTTCGGTTGCGCGGACTTCGCACCCTAGCGGCTAAGCGCCGGTCCGTTTTTCGTGGGCCGCTTGAGCCGTGCCGAACCGGACGATCACCCCCGAGCTCGGTCGCTCGATCCGGTAAACCTTGCGGGAATTGCACCAAAGCTCCAGCGGATGGATGCCATCATAAGTGCTGGCCAAGCGAAGCGCCGCCTGATCGTCGGGAGCGTCAAGATCCTGGGCTCGATCAATATGCCCTGAGCGGGGATTCATGAAATAAAGACGGTAATGCGTCATAAGAGCCCCCTGCAACTTCGTGCGGGAGCTTCACATCGGCTCGCCGCCACCGACGCCCGAATCAAGCGCGATGAAATAGTAACGCAGGGCCGGGCGCTATTTATTAATCCAAATCTATATTTCTTCGGTCGAAAGGTGGCAACGGCGGCCGGTTCGTGACGCTTTTTCTTGCTGTTCTAGCTGTCACCTCGTGGAGAAACTTCGTGGACCCATCCGGCCGATTTGGCGCATATTCTCGGGGTATCATGACGGATCGTCCTACCGGGGGGCGTGGGCGATGAGCCTGGAACCCTGCCGGATGCGCGGCGTGGCGCTGCTCACGGACGAACCAGACGTCGACGCGATCGCGCTGCGGTTGCTGGCGGAGAAGGCGGAGGAGCGCCTGGAGCGATACGACACCGCAACCGCGCGGCGGCGGCAGCTGGCGCGGTCGCTGCGCGCGGCCGGCCTGGCACAGGTCATGCCGGACCAGACGGCCTGATCATTTCCCGCGTTGTTTGTCGCGTTCGAAGCGCGGTTCGCCCATCAACCCGACGATCTTCGCGGCATAGCCGTCCGCCAGCCGGCAGTGAAGCGGCCTTGCCCCCACGCTCGCCTGGACGGCGCGGGCTCGCTCTTCTGCCTCGCGGCGGAGCAGGTAGACCAATTCCGTCTCTTCTATCGGCCGCATTGACTTCTCCGTCGCATTCAAAGGGGTCGGCCCCTTTCTCCGCCGGCTATGGCCGCACGGGGCCGACGCATTAAGGGCAGGCATCAGGGGGAGTCCGGCCATATTGGCATGGGCGGACCCGCGGGCCCCGACGCGTCCGCCGTGTGCAGATCCAAGGCGAGGCTCGCTTCGATCGCCTCAAGAATGGCGAGCGATCGCGCCAGCGTCGCGGGCGTGTCGCCCATATCGGCGCCGACATCCTCCTTCACCGCGGCGGCCGTCGCGACGATCTCGACCGCGTCCGCCACGGTCAGGACCGAACGCGCCACCAGCCCGTGGATCAGGCTTTCCACCAGCAGGATCGCGGCCTGGCCGTGGGGGTCCGGCCGGTGCGGCGGTTCCTTGCCCGGCGGGCTGTTATCGTTCGAATTGCGCGCGCCCATGACGGGGTCTCCGGGTCAGGCGAGAGCGCGCGTATCTCTCAGCCGCCGGAGCCTGGAAACGGGCCAGCGATGGTCCGCTATAGCGGAAGAAACCGCCACGATCCTTATCCATATCAACATTCGACTATAACTTTCGACAATATTAAACTATTCTCGGCCGTGGGATGATGACCCATGGGCAATCGCTTCGTCGAAAAGCTGCGTAATTTCGGCATATTAAGCCCGGATGATGAAGCTGCTCTTGCCGGGGCGACGGCCAGGCCGAGCAAGATCGCGGCGCGGAAAGACCTGATCCGGGAGGGCGATCGTCCAGGCCCGGTGTTCGTCATGCTCGAAGGATGGGCATGCCGTTACAAAATCCTGCCGAACGGCTCGCGGCAGGTGCTGGCGTTTCTGATGCCGGGCGATTGCTGCGACCTGCATATCGGGCTGCTGGCGGAGATGGATCACGGCATCCAGACGATCACGCCGGCGGTTGTCGCGACCATCGCGCGGAACGAGATGGATGCGATCATGGACCGGCACCGTGCCGTGGCGAAGGCGATGTATATCGCGCAGCTGGTCGATGAAGGGACGATGCGTTCCTGGATCACAAGCATGGGACGGCGGACGAGCGTCGAGCGCGTTGCCCATCTGATGTGCGAACTCTATATCCGGGCCCGCAATATCGGCCTCGCGTCGGACAATCAGATTGCCTTGCCGCTGGCGCAAATCTTGCTGGCTGATTCGCTCGGGATGACGCCGGTCCATCTCAATCGCGTGCTCAAGGAATTGCGGCAAAGCGGGGCCATGACCCTGCAGCGCGGCAGCCTGCTCATCACCGATCCCAAAAAGCTGGTCCATGTCGCCGGGTTCGACGAAAATTACCTTCACCGCAGGCTGCGAACGGCGGCTTAGCAGCGACGGGCGATCCTGCCACGCTCCGCGGGAACGGGTCAACGGCCGCGCCGCACCGTCAGCCACAGCGCCGAGACGAGGAAGTAGAAGGCGCCGAAGGCGGCATAGGGCGCGACATCGGTAATGCCGTGGACGGGGGCGCCGAGCGCTTGCCTGATGAAGAAGCCGCCGGCGAGCGCCGATTGCGCGCCGCTCAAAAGCATTGTCCATTGCGCGCCATAGCTTTTCCAACGGCGCAGGCCGGTGGCGAGCTGGAGCAGGCCGGCGACGATCGCCCATGCCCCGAAGATTGCGACGACGGCTATGGTGTCGTTCAGCGACGCCAGAATGGCGAGCGCGGCGATGCCGCTGACAACGGCATTGATCGTCTGGCTGCGATTGCGGGCGAGACCGCCGCTGCGCCGGGCGTCGATCAGATTTGCGGCCGCATCCCACGCCGGATAGGCGACGAGCAGGATGGCGGCGACGGCGGGTACATCCTTGCCGATCGTGAAGGCGCCGGCGACCCAGCCGGCGGCTACAAGGCCACGCGTGAAGTAATAGTTGCGGAGCGACGCGCTGCTGGCGGACGGGCGATCGATCGTGACTTGAGCAGTCATAGGGGCCTCCTTGAGCTGTTAGCTACCTACCAGTAGGTAGGCTTTGCCAGCTAGGCGGTTGTGCGGCGGATAGCAAGCGCTTACCTACCTAGTGGAAGGTAGAATGCGATGAATGGATCGACGGCCGAGAAGATCGTGCGCGCGGCACGCGACCTGATCATGACTCGCGGCTATAATGGCTTCAGCTATGCCGACATCGCCGAGGCGGTGGGAATCCGGAAGGCGAGCATTCACCATCATTTCCCGGCGAAGAGCGATTTGGCGAAAGCCGTGGTCGAGGAAACGCGCGCGGTGATCCACGCGCAGACGGAGATGCTGGCGACGGCCGACCCCGACGCGGGCGACCAGCTGCGCAGCTATGCCGGCTATTGGGAACGCTGCATCGCCGACAATAGTGCGCCCTTCTGCGTGGCGGGCATGCTCGCCGCCGAATTGCCGAGCCTGCCGGACGACCTGGCGGCGTCGGTGCGAGCCCACTTCGCCGACCTGACCGGCTGGCTGACAGGCTTGCTCAAATTGGGCGTGAAACAGGGGAGCGTGACGCTCGCCCGATCGCCCGAGGAGGAAGCGGACGCCTTCATGTCGGCAATTTACGGGGCGATGCTGTCGGCGCGCGCTTTTGGCGATCCGGAACGGTTCGGGGCGGTGGTCGAGACCTTGCTCTCCCGAATAGTCCGAATCCGGTAATGCCGGCCGTTCCTCGGCCGGTTCGCCACGCTTGATGGGCTGTCGCTCGTCGCTCAGGCGGCGGCGGCCGCGTGCGCGATACCCCGTTCGAGCCCGCGCAGCTCGGCCAGGCCGCGCATGCGGCCGATCAGCGAATAGCCCGGGTTGGTGGTGCGGGTGAGGTCGTACATCATCTGATGGCCGTGATCGGGTCGCATCGGGATCGAGCGCCCGGAGCGCTGCTGGATATTGTAAAGCGCGGCGACGATCTCGGCCATGCGGGCGTCGCCCTCGAGATGCGCCGCCTCGTGGAACGAGCCGTCGGGCTCATGCTGCACCGAACGCAGGTGCACGAAGCCGATCCGATCCTGTAGCCGCTCCACCATGCCGGGAAGATCATTGTCCTGCCGCGCGCCGAACGATCCGGCGCAAAAACACAGGCCATTGGCGACGCTGGGCACGCGGGCAAAAATCGCGGCCACGTCCGCCTCGGTGCTGACCACGCGCGGTAGTCCGAAAATCGGGAAGGGCGGATCGTCGGGGTGGACGACGAGGCGAATGCCGACCTCTTCCGCCACCGGGCAGACCGCTTCGAGGAAAGCCGCGTGATGTTCACGCAGGCGATCGGCGCCGACGTCGCCATATTGTTCGACCGCGCGCAGCAGCTCGGCCGACGTGAAACTCTCCTCGCTGCCCGGCAGGCCGGCGATGATCGTCTGCTCGAGCTCGAGGCGCGCGGCGGCGTCCATGGCATGCACGCGCCGCTCCGCCGCCGCGCACGTCGCCTCGTCATAGTCGCGCGCGGCATCGGGGCGGCGCAGGATGTAGATGTCATAAGCGGCGAGCGCGACGGGCTCGAAGCGTAATGCCAGCGCCCCGTCGGGCATCTCGTAGCGCAGATCGGTCCGCGTCCAGTCCAGCAGCGGCATGAAATTGTACGTGACGACCCGCACGCCCTCAGCGGCGAGGTGGCGGAGACTTTCGCGATAGGCGGCGAGATAGCGATCGCAGTCCGGCGCGCCGAGCTTGATCGATTCATGGACAGGCAGACTTTCGACGACGCTCCAGCCGAGGCCGGCGCGCGTGATCTCGGCACGGCGCGCGGCGATCGCCGGCCGATCCCAAACCATCCCGTTCGGTATGTCATGCAGCGCGGTCACGACCTCGCTGGCGCCGGCCTGGCGGATGTCGCGCAGCGACACGGGGTCCGCCGGGCCGAACCAGCGCATCGTCTGCGTCATCAGCACCGGATCATTCTTCTGGGTCAGCACCATTGCCTCATTTTCGCCCATCCCGCCCGGCCAGATACCGCGCGGATACTTCCCTATCCCGCCGTCGCCCGCGTCGCCCTGGCCGAAGCCTTCAACACCAATTCAGCCGCAAGCAATGCACCGTCCTGATCCTGCGCAAGCGAGGTGCGCTCGACCAGATCGGTGATGAATTGCGGCCCGAACGGCAGCGGCACTTTCGAACAATCAAGGTAGCGCGTGCCCTTCCGGTCGGCGACGAACAGGTGGTTGCCGCCCGGCCGGCCCGCAATATCGACATATTTGCGCAGCTCGATATAGCCCTCGGTGCCGAGGATGAAGAGGCGGCCGTCGCCCCAGGTCGGCAGCCCGTCCGGCGTGAACCAGTCGACACGGACATATCCGGCGCCGCCGTCGCCGTGCATCATCATGTCGCCGAAATCCTGGAATCCGGGATGTTCGGGGTGCCCGAAATTGCCGACCTGCGCCGCGAGCACGGTCGCGCGCTTGCTGCCGGTCAAGTACACGAACTGATCCGCCTGATGGCTGCCGACGTCGGTCAGGATGCCGCCGTTGAGTGCCGGATCCCAGAACCAGGCGGGCCGGGTCGGTGCGGACACACGATGCGGGGCAAGGTTGATCGTCTGGATGACGCGACCGATCGCGCCCTCGTGCACCATCTGCCCCGCCATCACGGCGGCCGGCACCTCCAGCCGCTCGGAATACATGATCCCGAACTTGCGGCCCGTGGCCTTGATCGCGGCGCGGACCTCGGCGAGCTGCTTCAGCGTCACCACCGCGGCCTTGTCGCTGAGATAGTCCTTGCCCGCGCGCATCACCTTGATGCCGAGCGGCGCGCGCAGCGCCGGGATGGCGGCGCTGCACACCAGCTTGATCGCCGGATTCTCGACGATCTCGTCCTCGGAGCGGGCCAACGGCACGCCGGGATAGCGCTTCTGAAAAGCCGCGACCTGTTTCGGATCGCCGGCATAGAAGGCGGTGAGTACGCCTCCGCCGCGGATCATGGCATCGGTGATCGCGTAGATATGGCCGTGATCCAGCCCGATCACCCCGAACGGAACGCGATATTTTGCCTCCGGCACCGGGCGCGCGGGCGCACTCTCCGTGGGGGCGTCGCCCCGCGTGGTCGACTGGGCGAGCGCTTCGGCGGCCATGGCCGACAGGCCGGTGCCAAGGGCAAGGCCGATCAGGTCGCGGCGGCTGGTGTCCTTCACATGCACTTCCTCTCTTCATGCTGTCGGGCGAAATCGGACCGGGTCACGCCGAGACGGATCGCCGGGCAGGGGACGACGCCGGCAACGCGTCCCGCGTCTCGTCGGGGGGCATAGAGTTCGATCCGCAGCCATGGCGGGAACGCCTGCCGCTCAGGCCTTGACCTCCCAGCCGGGCTCATAGTCCACCGACCAAAGCTTCATCGCTTCCGCGCTCGCGGGACGCCCGGTCGCGGGATCGATCGTCAGGGTCGCATTGGTGCGATAGGCCATGTTGCCGAGGTGGCAGATGGTCGTGCTGATATGCCCCTCCGCAATAGGCGAATTCAGCGTGCTCGCCTTGCCGCGGATAACATCCACCAGATTGCCGGCATGATATATGTCGAGGATGCCCTCGCCGACGGTGTTGGTGGTCGCCGAATCCGCCGCGGCCTTCACCACCCGAACCTGCTTGCCGGCGAGATCGAACAGTTCGAACCCGTTGCGATCGACGACCGCGGAGCCCTTGGTGCCGAGCAGCAGCACGCCGCGGCCGCGCCCGTAGCGCTCCATCGCGTTGCCGCTCTGCCCCTCCCACCGGATCGTGCGATCGCCATCATAAGCGAGCGTCAGATCCATGGCATCGTACATGTCCCAATCGTCGTTCTTGAAGAATTGGCGCGTGCCGTGCGCGGTCACCCGCCGGGGATATTCGAGCCCCATCAGCCAGCGCGCCACGTCGATCTCGTGCATGCCGTTGTTGCAGATCTCGCCGGTGCCGTACTGCCAGACCCAGTGCCAATTGTAGGGCACCAGGTTCGAGCGATAGGGCGCGCGCGGGCGCGGGCCTTGCCACATATCCCAGTTCAGCGTTGCGGGCGGTGGCGCGGTGTGGCCGCGGCCGATCGGGCGGCGCGCCATGGCATACCATGTCTGCGCCTCATAGACATGGCCGAGCTCGCCCGCCTTGATCAGCTCGCCGAGCTGGCGCGTCTCGGGGCTGGAGCGCTGCTGATTGCCGATCTGGAGCTTGCGGCCGGTACGTTTCTGCATGGCGATCATCGCCTCGCCTTCGGCGGGCGCCAGGCCGACCGGCTTCTCGCAATAGACATGGTGGCCCGCGTCCATCGCGTCGGTGGCGACCTTCACATGGCTGAAATCGGGGGTGGCGACGGTGACGATATCGACGTCCCGGTTCTGGAGCAGGCGGCGATAGTCGCTTTCCATCTTCGGCGTCGGAAGCCCGCGCGCGGCAAAGGCGGCGCCGCGTTTCGCCAGCACGGCGGAGTCGCAATCGGCGATGTGACTGAGCGAGACGTTGGGGACTTTGGAGAAGGCGGCGATATGCGCCTGGCCGCGACCGTTGACGCCGATCACCGCGACGTTGAGGCGATCATTGGCACCCTTGATCCGCGCATAGCTGCTGGCGCTCATCGCGACACCGACGGCGGCGCCTGCTCCCTTGATTAATGTGCGACGGTCCATCATCGACCCGATCTCCCTAGAATTTGCGCAGTTTGATCGAGCGGAAGTCCACCCGATCGCCATGATCCTGCAGCAGGATCGGGCTCTGGGCCCATGTGCCGAAGCCCTGCTCGCCTGCGAATTTGCTCGCCGCGACCAAAGCCCGGAATTCAGGCGAGCCGCGATCATAGTCGACCATCTTGAAGCCGTTCAGCCAATGCTCGACATGGTTGCCGCGCACCACGATCACCGCCCGGTTCCACTCCCCGGGCGGGTTGATCCGCTTGCCGGGACTTGCCGGGTCGGACAGGTTGCGCGCCGGGATGAGATCGTAGAGCGAGGCGAGCGTGCGGTTGCCGTCGCGCCCCATTTTGGCGTCGGGGTGCCGCTCATCGTCGAGCAATTGATATTCCAGCCCGAGCGAGCGCGTGCCCGGTGCGATGCGATATTTGATGCCGCTGTTGGCCCCTTGGGCCAGCCGGAAATCGACCGACAGTTCGAAGTCGCGATACGACGCGAGGGTGGCGATGTCTCCGCCGCCGGCGGCCGACAGCGTGCCGTCGGCGATCGTCCAGCCGCGCGCCGGAAAGCCCGGCCCGGCAACCGCGCGCCAGCCCTTGCCGCTCGACCCGTCCCACAGCAATGCCCAGCCGGCCCGGCGCTCGCCGGGGCTCAGCCGGTTGGTCAGATATCCTTGCTGGGCAAGCCCGCTCTCGGCCAACGCGTAGCGCGCAGGATTATCGGTGATGATGCGGACGCCGCGAAAGCGCACCTCCGGGCCCTTGCGCGCCTGCTCGTCCGGGATGGCGTGCACTTGGAAGGCGATGAAGCCGCGCGCGTCGGTGTCGTCGACAATGTCGGTGGCGGGAACGCCGTTGATCCAGGTGCGCAGCCGATTGCCGATCGCCTCGATGCGATAATGATTCCAGTCGCCGGAGCGGAAGGTGCGCCGCGCCGGCTCGTTGCGACCGAGCGTGTAGAGCCACTGGCGGCGCTGCTCATCGTACATGCCGCCGCTCCAGCGGCGCGCGCTCGGGTCGATCTCCGCCTGATAGCCATGGACCACGCCGTTGCGGTAATCGGGCCGGCTCTGCCCGCGCACCATCACCCCGGAATTGAGCACCGGATCGGTTTTGGCGTCGAATTCCATGATATAGTCGCCGTAGAGGGCGTCCGAGACGAGCCAGCTGTTGGTCTTGCCCGGGCGGGCGCGGCCGACCAGCTCGCCGCCGACGACTTCGTAAACGGCATCGCCGCCGGTGCGGTGAAAGCCGGGCAGGCCGGGCCGGAGCGCGATCGCGCGCCATTGCGCGTGGGCGGCGGGCGCCGCTTTGGGGGAGGCTGTCAAGGTCGCCCGCGTGGCGGGCGCGCCGAGCGCGAGCAGGGCGGAGAGTGGGATCAGCCGTAGGATACCGCCCGTCCGGCTGGCGCGTGTTGCCTTCATGACCTTCCCCATTGACGCGCCCGATCGTGCGCGGGCGTCTGCCATCACGGTAAAATGTGGTCGGGCCACTTGCAATAGCTTGTCAGACATTTCTTTGACTTGGCGGACGGGCCGACGTACTTGACGCCATGCGCCACGATGCAAGAGGGAGCAGCGGCTGCAACCCGGTGCAGCCGTTCGATCGAACAGGAAAAGACTGATGCAAGGCGAGGGCGGGGGTAAGCTTTACCGCAGGATCGTGCAGGCCATCGTGACGGACATTGCCAGCGGGGTCTTCCCGATCGGCTCGCGCTTGCCCGCGGAGCGCGACCTGACCGAGCGCTTCGGCGTCAGCCGTCCGACCATACGCGAGGCGATGATCGCGCTGGAGATGCAGGGACTGGTCGAAGCCCGCAAGGGTTCCGGCGTGTTCGTGCTCGCCTCCACCAGCGGCAATGTCGACGAGGAACTGGATGTCGGCGCGTTCGAGATCACCGAGGCGCGCCGCCTGATCGAGGGCGAAGTCGCGGCGGTCGCGGCGACCGAGATAGACGAGGAGGAGCTAGTACAGTTGCGCCTCCTGCTCGACGAAATGGCGCAAGAGGATGTCGCGGCGGCGGAGGATGCCGACCGCCGCTTCCACATCGCGATCGCCGAGGCGACGCGCAATTCCGCGATCATCGCGGTGGTGACCGATTTCTGGGACATGCGCTTCCGCTCCCCGCTCGCGCGGCAGGTGCTGGTCAAGGCGGGCAGCCTCGGCACGCGCGAGCGGCTGGAAGAGCATGGCCGCATCCTGCGCGCGCTCGAAGCGCGCGACCCGGCCGAGGCGCGCCTGGCGATGCGCGGCCATCTTTCGCGGGTGATCGACCATCTGCTCCATGTCGACGAAACCGAAGCGGTGGAGCGGGCGCGCGCCGAAATCGCCCAGCGCCGCCGCGCCTTTGCCCGGCGGGCGGTCTGATCTGACCGCCGGCGGATGACCAATTGCAGCTGCAACGCGATCAATCCTCCAAACATGCCTGACCACTTCTAGGCATATTGTCATGCATCTTTCGAGATGTTATCCCATGATGAACAGACCGTTCATCGGCGCACGGCTTCGAAGATGAGCCGGGGATAATAAAGGGAGAGGGACGTGACGCTTAATCGCGCGAACAAATACCCACTGCTCGTATCGACCGGCCTGGCCGGCATGTTCGTGGCGACGATCGCGACGGCCCAGACGCCGGCGGCGAGTGGCCAGGCCGGTGCGGTCGCGCCGCCGCAGGCTCCCGCCGACGCCCTGCAGGAGGACGAGATCGTCGTCACCGGCTTTCGCGCCTCGCTGAACAGCGCGCTCAACGCCAAGCGTAACGAGACCGCCGCGGTCGACAGCATCGTCGCGGAGGATATCGGCAAATTCCCCGATTCGAACCTGGCGGAATCGATGCAACGCATTCCCGGCGTGGCGCTGTCGCGCGGTGACGGCGGCGAGGGCCGCAACATTTCGGTCCGCGGGCTCGGCGCGCAGTTCACGCGCGTGCGCATCAACGGGATGGAAGGTGTGTCGCAGGTCAGCGGCAGCGACATTCGCGGCGGCGTCGCCACCGGCCGTTCGTTCGATTTCGTGACCTTTCCGACCGAAATCTTCTCCAGCCTGGCGGTGCGCAAGACCGTGTCCGCGGATGTCGAGGAGGGTTCGCTCGGCGCCACGGTCGACCTGCGCGCACCCAAGCCGTTCGACCAGAAGCAGGACTTCGTCTTCTCGAGCACGGCGCGCGCGATCTATAACGACATCCGCAAGAAGGCCGATCCGCGGGTTTCGGCTTTGGTGTCGAAGAAGTTCGGCGACACGTTCGGCATTCTCGGCAGCGTCGCTTATTCGAAGCGCCACATCGACGAATATGCCTATTCGGCGGTCGATATCCTGCCGACCTACGTCGCCGGCCAGTCGCGGCCGGTGACCTTGCCGGGCGCCACGAGCGCGACCAACATCATCTTCCCGTACTGCACGCCGATCGGTTACACCTATCAAGGCGTGCCGGTGACGAGCCCCGCGCCCGGCTACGCCAATAGCGGCGTGTCGGTCGGCGCGGACGCCAACAATTGCAGCACCGGCAATCCGCGCACGAGCAGCAAGACCGCCTATGATTATATCATGAGCCGCACGGGCCCCTCGGGCCGGCCGGGCGGCGGCGTGTTCCTGCCCCGCCTGCCGCGCCCGGTGAAGGGCAGCCAGAATCAGGACCGGCTGGCCGGCTCGCTGACCCTGCAATGGAAGCCGAGCGACAATACCGACGTGTCGCTCGACGGCCTCTATTCGCGGTTCAAGGTCAACCGGCTCGATACGATGCTCGATGCGCGATCGATGGGGCGGACGGCATCCAATAATGGCCAGCCGATGATGTCGGTCCGCGACATCCAGGTCGATGACAATGGCTCGCTGGTCTATGGCCTGTGGGACGGCGTCGACCTGCGTTCGGAGATGCAGGACGAGCATTTCACCTCGACTTATCGCCAGGTGAACCTCAATTTCGATCAGCGCTTTTCGGATAATTTCCGGCTGTTCGGCCTCGCCGGCATCAACGAATCGCGGCTCCACGTGAACCGCCTGCAAGTCGCGATGGATTCGAACGACACCGACAATTTCGCGATCGACTTCCGCAACAGCCACGATTTGCCGCTGCTCACTTACGGTATCGACACGGCCAACGCGGCCAACTTCCTCTACGGCCCGCCGCTTGCCGACGGGACGCAGCGTGGCCAGCTGTCGAACTTCATCCGCACCAACACGATCGTCAGCAAGACGTTCGAGCTGAACAGCGAATGGGAAGCGGCGCCGCACTTCACCGTGCAGGTCGGCGGCCAATATCGCACCAACCGGTACAAGGCACGGGAGAAGCAGCTCGCGACCAGCACGCCGCTGGCATTGCCGGCCGGTGTTTCGCTCCCGTCGATCACCTTCGTGACCAGCGGCGTCGGCAAGAATCTCGACGGGCACATGCAGAATTTCGCGGCGATCGACCCGGACAAGTTCCGCAGCGCGGCGAACCTCGACAGCTATGTCTATTGCAGCGTCGAATGCGCCAAGGGCACCTATGGCGGGGTCGATGAGAAGTACCGTTCCGGCTATCTGATGGTGAAGTTCAGCACCGAGGATATCCTGCCGTTCACGCTGCGTGGCGATGCCGGCGTCCGCTACGTTCATACCGGGCTCGACACCTATGGCCCGATCCCCGCCGCCGCGCCGGCAGGGTCGACCTACCCGTCCGTCTATGTGATCTCGCAGGTGAAGCGGTCCTATTCGGACTGGCTGCCGTCGATGAACCTTGCCCTGGACGTCACGCATGACCTGGTCGCGCGCTTCTCGGCCGCACGCGTCATGTCGCGGCCTGCTTATGGACAATTGATCCCGAGCGGCAGCGCCAACATCGTTATCCGCACCGCCTCGATCACCAACCCCTATCTCGATCCGATCCGCGCCGACACACTCGACGCCTCGCTCGAATGGTATTTCGCGCCGGGCTCGCTCATCTCGGTCGCGTATTTCCACAAGGATATCGAAACCTACATTCAGAATACCAGCCAGCTGGTGCCGTTCCGCGATCTGGGCCTGCCGCTGTCGCTGCTGCAGGGGACGGGCACGGGCGTCACGCCGGACGAATTGTTCAGCGTCACGCGCAGCACCAACACGCCAGGCGGGCCGCTCAACGGGGTGGAAGTGAATGTGCAGCTGCCGTTCCGCTTCCTGCCGGGAATCCTGAAGAATTTCGGCGCGCTCGCCAATTTCACCCGGGTGCGCTCGAACATCAACTACATCATCTCGCCGACGACCACCCGCACCGCCCCGTTGGTCGGCCTGTCGCCGGAGACCGCCAGCGGCACGCTTTATTACGAGGACAACAAATTCAGCATCCGCTCGACGATCAATTACCGTTCCTCGTTCCTTACGGGCATTCCGGGACCGACCGATAGCGACGCCAACGGCAATGCGAGCTCGATCTTCGTCGACGCCTCGGCATCGTACAATATCAGCGAAAATCTGAAGCTGATCGCGGAGGTGACCAACATCACCAACGAAACCAACCGGCTCTATACCGACACGGTCCGGCAGGACCCGCTCTACACCGCCTATTTCGGCCGCACCTACGCGCTGGCGGTCAATTTCAGGTTCTGATCTACGCTCCACCGCTCGCCGGCATCGCCGCATGGTGCCGGCGAGCGGGGAAAGAGCAGCATCTACAGCCCGATCTTATCCAGCGCGGACGCCAGCTCTTCGTTCATCCCCGCCTCCCCCTTGGGCGTCAGACGGTTGAGGGCGGTCCGCACGCGCTGCTGGGCGACTTGCAGCGTCTTGTGGCGGACCTGGCGGATGCCGTTGGTGCGCCAGGACGCGCTTTCGCCGAGCAAGGCCGCCCACTTGGCCTCCTCCGCGGCGAGGATGGCCAAGGCGAGGCGAAGGCCGTCGCGCCGGCCATGGGCATAATCTTCGGACATCGGCCACTCCTAACGGCATTGGCGGCCCTCCGCTGCCGAAAAACGCGATGGATGGTTTCGTGCTCGGTGAAATGGCGCGCGCGTGGAAAGGGAAGCCCCGCCGGCTCGCGCGTCAATATGTGCGGCACCATTCACGCGGGCTTAAGCGCACCGGTTGCTTGTCGCGACACGCGGCGGTTGACGCGGCGCCGAAGGGAGCATCGATGACGAAACGCCCGGTCTGGATCCTAGCAGCCGTCCTGGCGGTGACCGCGATCTGGGGCGGAGCGCTGTCGGCGGCAGCTCCGCCTGGCGGGACGATCTCGATCGAGCCCAAGACCGGCGATGGCGAATATGACCCCTCGACACCCGCCTTCGTCAGCGCCGCGACCGAAGCGCTCGCCGCGCGGGGCTTTACGATCCTGGAGGATCCGGGCCATTCGGCTTATGTCGTCGAGCTGATCCTGAGCCGGGAAGCGGTCGGCACCGGCACGGCGAAGGTGGCCACCGGCAAGTCGGCGATGATGCCGGGCGGTGTCGGCGGCAGCGTCGGGGCGGGCATCACCATTCCGCTGTCGACCGGGCAATCGACACTGGTCCCGTTGCAGCGCACCCGGCTGGAGATGCGCATCCGCAAGCGCGGCGATGCCGCTGTCGTGTGGGACGGCGCGGCGGTGACCGTGCGGGCAGTCGGCTCGCGCAGGGGCGCAGATGCACTGGTTGCGTCCGACCTCAGCCAGGCAGTGTTGCGCAGCTATCCGGCCCAGCCTGCGGACGCCGTCGGCGTACCTTGAGCGCGGCAAAGGCGGCGAAGCGCTCCGGCGAATTCACCGGAGCGCTCCTGGTCAGGTGCCGGACGATGCCGGTCAGATCTGGGCGAGGCCGCCGTCGACGAACATTTCGCTGCCCGTCATGAAGCTGCTGTCGTCCGAGGCAAGAAAGGCCGCGGCGCCCGCAATCTCGGCGGGGTCGCCGATATGGCCGATCGGCGTGTCGGCACCCATCGCCCTCATCGCATCCTCGCCGACGACCTCGATCGCCAGTTCGGTCAGCGTCGGCCCGGGCGACAATACGTTGACGCGGATGCCCGTGCCGCGCAGGTCCTGCGCCCAGCTGCGGGCAAAATTGCGGATCGCGGCCTTGGTGGCACTGTAGACGCTGAAGCGCGGCGTCCCCATCACGCTGGTGCTCGAGCCGGTCAGGATGATCGAGCCGCCTTTCGCCATCAGCGGCAGGCCCTGCTGAACCGTGAACAGCACGCCCTTGACGTTGATGTCGAAGGTTCGGTTATAATGTTCGGGCGTGATCTCGCCGAGTGCGGCGAATTCGCCGCTGCCTGCATTGGCGAGCAGGATATCGAGCTTGCCGTGCTCCGCTTTTACCGTGGCGAACAGCCGGTCGAGATCGGCGAGGTCGGTGACCGAGCCGGCGACCGCGCGGGCGTTGGCGCCCAGTTGCGCGAGCGCGGCGTCGAGCTTGTCCTGACGCCGGCCGAAAATGTAGACGAAGGCGCCTTCGTCGATGAAGCGTTTGGCGGCGGCAAGGCCGATGCCGGTCGCGCCGCCGGTGATCACCGCAATCTTGCCATTCAATCTGGTCATGTCGTGCCTCCTTATATGCAGGAGGCCCGTAGCTGGTCGGGCACATACTTTTTGACAAGTATGCACCTTTTGGTAAGTACCAATATGACTATGCTTACGAAATCCGACGCCGCACCAGCTTGTCCCTCCAGCTTCACATGCGGGCTCGATGCCACGCTGCGCGTGATCGCCGGCAAGTGGAAACCGCTGATCCTGTACTTCCTGCTGCAAGAGCCCAATCGCTATGGCGCGTTGAAGCGCGCAATCCGGGACGTCAGCGACAAGGTGCTGATCCAGCAGTTGAAGGAGCTCGAAGCCGACGGCATCGTGGTGCGTACCGACTATAAGGAAGTGCCGCCGCGGGTGGATTATGCGCTCAGCCCGCTTGGCCGCAGTCTCGCCGACGCGCTCACGCCATTGTGCCTCTGGGGCACGGAAAATCAGGCCGAGGTCATGCGCATCTTCGCCGAACGCGACGAATGGCAGCGAACTAACGCTTGAGAGCATGCATAACATGGTGACTTGCATAGCAAGATAGCTTGCGATACATGCTAGCTATGGAGCCGAACCCCGAGCTGAATTCGTGGCAGTCGCAATTGCGCAAGGGCGCGATCGAACTGGCGATCCTGGCAGTGCTCGGGCGCGGCGAAGCCTACGGGCTCGAGATACTCGATCGCGCCAACAAGGGGGGTGAGCTGGTGGCGGATGGCGCGCTCTATCCCTTGCTCACGCGGCTGGAAAAAGCCGGCAAGCTCGCTGCCCGCTGGGAAGCGGGCGAAGGCGGCAATCCCCGCAAATATTACCGGCTGACGGCCGAGGGCGGGGCGATGCTGGGCGAGATGCGCCTGCTGTGGGGCGGGTTCCGGGCGATGATGGACGGGCTGGTATGAGGGGAGAAGCGACCATGGCGACGCAGAGCGAGCAAGAGATCGACGCCTATGTCCGGCGGCTGTTGTGGGCATTGCAGGCGCTGCCGCACGACGACCGGCTCAACATCGCGAGCGAGATCCATGGCCACCTGTCGGAACGCGCCGGGAGGGGTCCGAGCGAACTGGAGCGGGCGATGGCCGGAATGGGCTCGCCCGATGCGCTGGCCCGATCCTATGTCGAAGAATTTGAGCTCGCAGGCGCGATCAACCGCGCGTCGCCGGTGACCCTGCTGCTGAGCGTGCTCAACCGCGCCGGGCGTTCCGGCCTTGCCTTCTTCGGGAGCTTCGCGGCCGTGCTCCTTTATCTCGTCTCGGGCGCCTTCGCGCTGATGGCGGTGATGAAGCTGGTCGAACCGGACAAAGTCGGTGCTTGGCAACTGGGCCACGGGGGGTTCGCCTTCGCCATCCTGGACAGGCCGCCGCCAACGCAGACCGAACTGCTCGGCTATTGGATCGTCCCGCTGTCGGTGATGCTGGCCACGTTGTGCTTTCTCGGCGGGAGTAAGCTGCTGCGGCTGGCGGGCCGGCGGCTGCTGGCGCGGCAGCGCGCGCCGCGGGCGGCCTGAGGAAATGATGATGGTTCGATCCGCGATCGCCGGGCTGGGCGCGATCATGCTGGCCGTCGGCGCTCCGGCCATGCCTCCATCGAGTCCTGCTCAGGCGATCGCCACGGACGCGCCGGCAAGCGCGATAACCGCTGATGGCTGGACGATCTATGGGGGTGAACGGCGGCTGATGATCGATCCGCGGGTTCCGGGCCAGGGCGCGGTACGCGTGGCGGCGCGGCCGGAGCGGGGCGAGCCGTGGGCAAGCGGTGCGGTGGCAGCGCTCCCCAGCACGTACCGGCCGGGCGCGCGGGTCGAGGCAGTTTTCTGGGCGCGGGCCGAGCAGCCGGTGACCGTGCCCGTGACATTGCAGGCGAATGCGGCGCCCTATGCCCGCTTCGCCGAACGCGCGATTGCGCTGACCCGGCAGTGGCAGCGTGTCACGATCGCGGGGAATATGCCGACCGATCCTGCCGCCGGCGCACAGATAGTGAGCGTCCAGCTGGGACAGGCGGGCACGGCGGTTCTGCTGGGACCGGTGCTGTTTTTCAGGGACAGGCCCGCTGCCAAGTCGATCGATCGCGCGGTCGCCGCCTTCCATCCGGACCGCGTGGCGCAGGACGTGCGGATCAGATCGGACGCCGGGGTAGTGCTCGCCGGCACGTTGCGACTTCCGCTCGGCCGTGGGCGCGGCCCATTTCCAACGGTCGTGGTCATCGCTGGATCGGGTGCGAACGGACGCGGCGGGTTCGACCTGCTGATGAGCCGGCTGCTCGCGGACGGCATCGCTACCCTGGAATATGACAAACGCGGCGTGGGCCAGTCGACCGGCACATTGATCGACACGGTACCGCTGATGGCGCGCGACACCGCGGCTGCGGTTGCATTCCTGCGGCAGCGGCGCGACGTGGACGCGAAGCGCGTCGCGCTGGTGGGGCATAGTCAGGGCGGCGCGGTCGCCTCCGCCGTCGCGGCGGCCGACCCGCACTTGCGGGGGATCGTGATGCTCGCCGGTCCGACGGTCCCCGGTGATGAGATGGTGCTTGCGCAATATGGTGAGCAAGTGCGCGCGGCCGGTGTCGATGCGACGGCAGTCGCGCGGCAGCAGGCGGCGATACGGCGCCTGATCGAGGCGCACGCCGCGCATGCCGACGCGGCGACGATGGCAAGCTTGCGGCAACGCTTGAGCGACGATCTGGTAGCCACCAAGCTCGCGCCACCTGACTCAGCCGAGACCGCCGTCGCCACGCTGGATTCCGACGTCGCCCTGGCCGTGTGGAATTATCGTTTCGACCGCGTTCTCGGCAGCGTTCGCGTGCCCGTATTAGCAATGTTCGGGACGCTCGATGTGCTCGTGCCGGCGGCGCTCCATGCTCCGGCCGCGCGCGCCGCCCTGGCCGGCAATCCGGCCGCTGAAGTCGTTGTTTATCCGGGCCTAAACCACGCCTTTCAACATGCCACGACGAGCAGCCTTGCCAATATTGCGGCGCTCGGTCCGCCCAATTCCGCGCCGGAGATGATCGGCCGTGTCGGCGACTGGCTCGATCGGCAGTTCGGCCTGGCGCCCGACACGGATCGGCGACCCCGTTTCGTTCCCCTTTCGCCCGGGCGCGGGCGCCCCTAACAGGAGCGTCCATGGCCTGGCAGCTCTATCAATTCCCGCTCTGTCCGTTTTCCCGCAAGGTTCGCCTATTATTGGGCGAAAAGGGGGAGGGGTGCGAGCTGGTGCGCGAGAGCCCGTGGGAGCAGCGCGACGAATATATCGACATGAATCCGGCGGGGCAGACGCCGGTATTGGTCGATCGCGCGCAGAATCTGGTGCTGCTCGATTCGACGGCGATCTGCGAATATGTGGAAGAGACGGTCGAGAAATCGACGATGCTCCCCGGCACCGCCGCCAACCGCGCCGAGGTGCGCCGGCTGGTCGCCTGGTTCGACCAGAAATTCCACGACGAGGTCGGGCGGCCGTTGCTGTACGAGCGAATGGAGAAAAGGCTGGTCCACCGCATCTCGCCCGACGCCAAGGTTTTGCGTGAGGCGATGCGACTGGCCAACAGCCATCTCGATTATGTCGACTGGCTGCTCGACCATCGGCGATGGATCGGCGGACCGTTGTTCAGCCTCGCCGATTTGGCGGCGGCGGCACATATTTCGGTCGCGGACTATCTCGGAGGGATCGACTGGCGCGGACACGAACATACACGTCATTGGTATTCGGGGATGAAAAGCCGGCCGAGCTTCCGCTCGCTGCTGGGCGAGCGGATGGAAGTGATCGCGCCGCCGGATCATTATGACAAGGTCGATTTCTGACGAGTGCCGATTCCGATAATCCGTTCGTCCCGACTAGTCGTCGTAGCTGCATAGCAGCCTATTGAGACGGGTATCGAGGGCTTGGTGGGTGTCTCGATACGGCTTCTCGACTGCGCTCGAAGCCTAGTCGACGCGAACGGATGTTTGTCATGGCCTGATCGCCACCCCCCATTTGTATGATATGTTGCACTGCACAAAAAGCACTTGCAATAAGCGCAAGGCTTTTATATTGTGCAGTGCAACATCATTGAGAGTGGGAGCAAAAAGGTGACCGACAAGGACATCGCCAAAGCCAAAGTGGCTGCCAAGCCGCGCAAGCGGGCAGTGTCGAAGCCGGTCGCCCAAAGCAAGGCCGCAAAGGCCGCTATCGAACTCGCCGCGGCCGGGGAAGCCGTGGCGAAGCAGTTGACGCCGTCGCCGGCGCAGCTTGCAGAAAACCTTGAGGCCGTGACGTCGCCGGCCATTGAAAGCGACCCCATCGTTGCGCCGGCCGCCGACACAGTCGAGCCCGCAACCATCATTGAGGAAGACATCAAAATGGCTACCGTAACTTCGCCCACCGACGCCGCCAACCAGGCCCAGGCCGCTTTCGGCGACGTGTCGAACCGCTTCAAGACCGCGTTCGAGAAGTCGACCAAGATCGGTGAAGAGCTGGTCGATTTCGCCAAGGGCAATGTCGAGGCGGTGATCGCTTCGTCCAAGGTTGCCGCCAAGGCAAGCGAGTCGCTCGGCCAGGACGCCGCCGAATATGGCAAGAAGCATTTCGAAGCCGCGACCGCTGCCTTCAAGAGCTTCGCCACCGTCAAGTCGCCGACCGAGCTGTTCCAGCTGCAGAGCGATTTCGCCAAGGCGTCGTTCGACTCGATGGTCGCCGAAGCGTCGCGCGTCAGCGAGACGCTGATGAAGGTTGCCGGCGACGTCGCCCAGCCGATCTCGACCCGCTACGCGCTCGCCGCCGAGAAGATCAAGTCGACGGCGCTGTAATCCGGGCCGGGCATGCCCGGCCGTATAAGGTGACGTAAACAATCGGCCGTCCTTCCTTTTGGGAAGGGCGGCCGTTTTGCGTTGGTCCGCTAACGGATGACCGGCAGCTCGATATAGCTGCGGTCGTCGCCGGCATGATGCACCGCATTGTCGGCGACAACCCCGGTCTTCTCGCTTTCATTGGGTCCGCCGGTGTTGAGGTTGCGCACGAATTTGGGGAAGTTGGAGGAGGTCACCTCCACCCGGATACGGTGGCCGGCACCGAACTGAATGGCGGTGGCGATCGGTGTCGGGTGAAGCGTGTAGACCTGGCCCGGCGCCATCAGCGCCGGCTTGTCGAAGCCGTCGCGATAGCGGGCGCGCAGGATGGTATCGCCGATGATCCAGGCGGTCCCGTCAGGGGCAACGTCGACCAGCTTGACCGCAAAGTCCGTGTCCTTCGCGCTGGACGAGACCTTCAGCACGGCGTCGACGAAGCCGACGACGTCGATCGGCTTGGGGAGTGGATCGCTGGTGTAGACGAGCACATCGCCGCGCGCCTCGATCGGGCGCTGGTCGAACGCGCCCGGCACGACGATGCCGCCGTTGCAGCAATCGCCGCCGCCGATCGTCTGCACCGGGTTCATCGGATCGTAGCGATAGCGGTCGGCCGCCTCGGTCGCGGGCGGCGCCTCGGCGGCGAGCCGGCCATCGCCATTGAGCGAATTGGCATGGCCGCCCGAGCGCAGATAGAGGCGCAGCGGCTGGGCATCCTTCGGCGGCCATTGGCTCGCCGTCTGCCAGCGGTTGGCGCCCATCAGATAATAACGCACGCGCGGCGTCGACGTCGGGAAGGCCTTCGCATCTCCCTTCAGCCAGCGATCGAACCAGCCGTAGATGGCGCCATCGACATCGAAGCTGGTGTCGCCCATGTCGCGCTCGCCGACGATCGTGTTGGGCCCGAGCCTGGCATATTGGCAATGCGGCTCCGGCGCGACCACCGCATATTGGTTGGCGCTCGCTTCCTTGTCGGTGGTCGCGGCGCGGGCGGCGTTGAACAATTCCAGGTTCGGCCCGATCGAGACGTCGTACCAGGTGTTGAACCAGAGTGCCGGCACGCCCCAGCCCATATCCTCGTGGTACAGGCCACCCTGGCGCCAGCCGGGATCGGCCGGCGTGCGATCGATGAACTGCTCGAACGTGGCCGGCGGCTCGCCCAGATCGGAGAGCAATTGATCGACCGGGAGATGCTTGATCTGCTTGTTCCAGTCGACCTTCGGCTTGCTCGCGTCGAGATCGTTATAGGCTTCGATCCGCGCGCGCATCTTCTCATCGGTGAGTGAGGCGGGCAGCTCCGCGCGCAACGGATTGTCGACCCCGTACAGCCACACGAAGAAGAGATTGCGGGGCACGCCGCCCGTGTACCAATTGCCTTGCTCCTGGAAGCGGCCGACCTTGCCGATGCCCGCGCCCGCCGACATCGGCACCATCGCCGCGTGCGCGGGATGGTTCATGCCGGCCAGCGCCAATTGCCATTCGGCCGAGGAGGAGCAGCCGAGCGTGCCGACCTTGCCGTTGGACCAGGGCTGCTTGGCGATCCAGCTCAGCGTGTCATAGCCGTCGGTCTGGGGACGGCCCAATATCTCCCATTTGCCCTGCGAGAAATAACGGCCGCGCTCGTTCTGAACGATGAAGACATAACCGCGCTTCACCGATTCCAGAACGTAGCGGAAGGTGCTCCCGCGCAATTTGTGCTCGTTATAGGGCGTCTTCCACAGGATGGTGGGAAGCGGCCCCTTGGCATCCTTAGGCGTGTAGATGTCGGTCGACAGGCCGACCCCGTCGCGCATCGGCACCATCACTCCTAGGCGCGAGACGCCGATCTGGGCCAGCTCCTTTTCCAAGGCCTCGGGCGTATATTTGGCATAATCCTGAGCGGGGACGGCGGCGGAAAGCTGAACGGCAATGAGCGAGACGGCGGCAAGGCCGGCAGCGATCCTCTTCATGGGTGATCCTCCTGTTTGATCGGGGGCTATCGACAGGAGGGGCGGCATGCAAGCCGCGCAATCGCGAAGACAGCCGGCACTTGATTCCCGAGCGCCGCAGGCGCCAGGGAAGCATATGCAAGCTCACACACGCGCGATCGTCGCCGCCGCAGCGCATGCGGTTATCACCGGCCGGAAAGTCGCCGGTCTCTATGATCACGCCGCCGGCCGGCATCTGAAGATCGCGGCGGAATGCCGCGGCGATCGGGTGCAGGCCTTCGACGGCGAGCGCGGTGCCAAATTCGGCGGCACGCTGCCCGAATTGTTCGACGAAGGCGACAAGGCGTTCGTGTCGCTCGAGTTCGAGGGCAGGGCCGCGCGCGGCTATGACCGCGGCTCGGCAGGTTTCTATGTGGCGAATGTCAGCGATCGGCTGGTGCAGCTGTTCGATCACAGCCAGAACGCCTGGTTCGCGTTCGACGTGCGGATCGCCGGTGAGGATGCGCTTGCCGATCAGGGAGTATGATGCCGTGATGAATGCGCGTCGCCTGTTGCCGCTTCTGGCGCTCTGCGCCGCATTTGCGCCCGTCGCCCGGGCGGCCGAGCCTGCCGGCAGGATCACGGGCGTCGGCGGTGTCTTCTTCAAAAGCAAAGATCCCAAGGCCCTGATGGCCTGGTATCGCGACGTGCTTGGCATCAAGGTTGAGGCATGGGGTGGCGCGGCGCTGGCCTATGATGCGCCCGACCACCCGGCCGTGGTGACCCTCAACGCCTTCCGTCCCACGAGCAAATATTTCGACCCCTCGACGCGCGAGTTCATGCTGAATTTCGCGGTGGACGACCTCTCCGCCTTCCTTGATCGGCTGAAGGCGAAGGGCGTCGCCGTGCTGGCGCGCAACGACGATGCGAGCGGCAAGTTCGCCTGGATCGTTGATCCCGACGGGACGAAGATCGAGCTGTGGGAGCCCGCGCCCCAGTAAGGGCGGCGCTCCCGACCAGGCTCGACGCTTAGCTCAGCGCAGCACGCCCCGGGCCGACATGGCGCGCGCATAGCCCGTGAAGAAGACCAACAGGACGACAATGATCGTGCTGGTGATCGCCATCGCCCGGCCCATGATCGCGCCGCCGTCGGTAAGGACATAGGTGTAGAGCAGGCTGACGAGGAACGCGGCCAGCGAGATCGCGAACAGCGGGAAAGCAAGCGCCCGGCGCAGCAACAGCAGGATCGATGCCAGGAAGGCGCCGAACACGCCGACCGCCCAGATGAGCGTCATCCAACCGGGCATGGCCTGGTAATGCGCGATCTGCTGCGGCGTCATCCCGGCGCTGGCCATATATTGTGCGCCCCGCGCCATGCTCATGACGAAATCGAACACGCCGATCGCGTTGAACAGCAGGGCGACCGTGCCGATCAGCCAAAGATGCCACGGCGTCCTTACGGATAGCTCGTCCATTGCCTTCCCCCATTGCTTGGGAGAAGGTACCGCATCGGACCCTTTTCCTCAACCCCTGTAGAGAGGTGGGGTTGCTAACCGGCGGTCCCTCCGAGGGCGCGCGCCAGATCGACCTGGACGTTCAGCCGGCGAGTGCGCGCCTGCAACAAGGCGCGCTCGGCATCGAGCGCGGCGGTCTGGGCGGTGACGACCTCGAGATAATCGGACGCGCCGTCGCGGTAGCGGATCAACGACAAGTCGCGCGTGCGCTCCGCGGCGCGCACCGCAGCCTGCAGATTCTGCTCCTGCTTGGCCAGTTGACGGGCCAGCGCCAGATTATCCTCGACCTCGCGAAAGGCGGTGAGCACGGTCGCGCGATAATCGGCGGCGACCTCCTCATATTGGGCGCGGGTCAGCCGCACCTGGGCGCGCCGCGCGCCGCCGTCGAACAGTGACAAAGCGGCCCCGATCGGGCCCAACGCCCAGAAGCCGCTGGAGGCGGACAGCAGGCTGTGGCCGGTGCTTTCGAACCCGCCCGAAGCGCCGAGCGAGATGCTGGGAAACAAGGCGGCGCGGGCGACGCCAATGCGGGCATTGGCCTCGAACATGCGGCGTTCGGCGGCGGCAATGTCGGGGCGGCGCTCGAGCAGGGTCGAGGGCAGGCCGGCGGTCACTTCGGGCGGGGCGATGTTGGTGTCGAGCACCGGCAGCGCGAATGTCGACGGGCTCTCGCCGACCAGGATCGCGATCGCATGTTCCAGATTGGCGCGGTCGGCCAGCACGGCGTCGAGTTCGGCGCGTGCGCTGGCGAGCTGGGCGTCGGCGCGGCTCACGTCGATGCCGGAGGCGATCCCGCCGGCATGCCGCGTGTTGGTCAGGTCCGACGCCCGGCCATAGGCGTCGACCGTCTGCCGCAGCAGCACGATCCGCGCGTCGAGCCCGCGCATGTCGAAATAATCGCTGGCGAGCGACGCCTGCAGGCCGAGCCGGACGCCCGCCAGATCGGACGCACTCGCCTGCGCGCCTGCCTCTGCCGCGCGGATATTGTTGCGGACCCGCCCGAACAGATCGAGCTCGTAGGACAAGGAGGCGCCGAGCTGGGTGGTGGTGAAGGTGCTGGTGGTGCCGGGCGAGAAGGGCCGGTTGGCGGATTCGCGGCTGCGGCCGCTATTCACCTGCGCATCGACCTGCGGAAACAGATCGGCGCGCGCCTCACCCACCAACGCGCGTGCCTGGGCATAGCGCGCCGCGGCGGCGGCGAGGCTGGGATTGGCGGCCTCGATGCGCGCTTCGAGCGCGTTCAGCGTCGGATCGCCGAACGCCTGCCACCATTGTCCCGATGGCGCGACCGCCGTGCCAGCCGGCTGCCAGCCGGTGACTTCCTTGTAGGCGGCCGCGGTCGGCACTGCCGGCGGGCGATAATCCGGCGCAAGCGAACAGCCGGCGAGGGAAATTGCGGTCGCCGCCAAGAGAGCGCGCCTAGCCCTTCGCATCGGGCTTTCCTGCCGCCGGGGCGGCGGGGGCGATCCGCACCTTGTCGCCCGCCTGGAGCGAATCCGGCGGGCTGTCGATCACGCGATCCTGCGGCGACAGGCCGGCGGTGATCTCGACCGTGGCGCCATTGTCGCGGCCGACCGTCACCGACTTGAGCACTGCCTTGCCGTCGCGGCCGAGCAGCGCGACCTGCGTCCCGCTCTGGCCGACGATGAGCGCGCTTGCCGGCAGCTGGACCGTGCCGGTGCTGCCGTGGAGCGGGAAACTCACCTGCGCGTAGGAGCCGGGCTTGAGCGCGCGGTCGCCGTTGGCGGCTTGCAATTCGACCAGTACGGTACCCGAGGCGGGATCGACCGCGCCGGCGGTGCGGGTCAGCACGGCGGTAAAGGTCCGCCCGGGATATTCGGGAAGGGTCAAATTCGCCTCCATGCCGACATGGATCTGCCCGGAATAATTCTGCGGCACGCGCACATAGATACGGATGCGGCTGATGTCCGACACCGTGAACAACGGCGCCGAGCCGGCCGTGCCCGCTGAAACGAGCTGGCCAATTTGCGTCGATCGGCTGGTGATAGTGCCGGCGAACGGCGCGACCAGGCGGGTGAAGCCCTGGGTCGCGCCCAGCCGGGCGACATCGGCGGCCGCCGCATTGGCGGCGGCGGACTTGGCTTTGAGGTCACCCAATTTCTCGTCAGCCTCCTGGCGCGAGACCGCATCCTTGGACAGCAAATTACTCCAGCGGGCGGCGGTCGAGCGGGCCAATTCCTGGTTTGCGCGCGCGGTCTGAAGGTCGGCGCGGGCGGCTGCGAGCTGCTGATCGACCTCGGGCGCATCCAGGATGGCGAGCACCTGGCCGGCGCTCACCCGATCGCCAATATCCACCAGCCAGCGACGGACATAGCCGTTGGTGCGCGCAAAGATGGGCGCGCTGTTATAGGCCTGGAGCGTTCCCGGCAGGGTCAACCCATCGCCGGTGGCCAAGCCGGTCGGGTGGATCACCGAAACGGCCGGCTCGGATTGCGCCTCGGTCCAGGTCGCCAGCTGCCGGTCGCTATGCCAGCGGCTGAACAAGCCCCAGGCGACGATCGCCAGCGCCACCAACAGCGCGACGATGCCGATTTTCTTGAGCGATCCGGTGCTGCCCTGTTCAGGCACATGTTCAGGCATGGGCGTCCTCCAGGGGATGGTCATCCAGCGTCGGCGCGGCGGCGACGCGGCGGTTCTTGTGCACGAGGCTGAAAATCACCGGCACGAACATGAGCGTGGCGAAGGTCGCGACCGCGAGGCCGCCGATCACGGCGCGGCCGAGCGGCGCATTCTGCTCGCCGCCTTCGCCCAGACCGAGCGCCATCGGCAGCATGCCGATGATCATCGCCAGCGCGGTCATCAGAACCGGACGAAAGCGGGTCATGCTGGCTTCCAGCGCGGCGCGGACCGCCTCGCCATGTTCGGCGAGTTTCTCGCGCGCGAAGCTGACCACCAGGATCGAATTGGCGGTGGCCACGCCCATGCACATGATCGCGCCGGTGAGCGCCGGCACCGACAGGGTGGTGCCGGTGGTGAACAGGATCCAGATGATGCCCGCCAGCGCGCCCGGCAAAGCGGTGATGATCACGAACGGATCGAGCCAGCTCTGGAAGTTCACCACGATCAGCAGATAGATCAGCACGATCGCGCCGATCAGGCCGAAGCCGAGGCCCGAGAAAGCGGTCTTCATCGTCGCATATTGGCCGCGCAGCGTGACCGTCGTCCCCTTGGGGGTCTGCGCCTTGAGCGACTTGATCACCCGCTGGATATCTCCCGCGACTGCGCCCAGATCGCGCCCGTTGGGGGTCGCAAAGATGTCGACCGCGGGCGCGATATTGTAATGCGATACGACCGCCGGCGAGGTGCCGCGCGTGATCGTGCCGATGCCGCCCAGCACTTGCGGCGTGCTGCCGGTGGCGCCGGTGATCGGCACGTTCGAAAGGTCGCTGATCGAGGCGACCTGGCGTTCGGGGGTCTGCGCCACAACCGGATAGGACACGCCATTCTCGGGATTGAGGAAGAAGACCGGCGCGCTTTGCTGCGTGCCGGCGAGCGAGCTGCCGAGGCTGTTGGTGACGTCGCGCTCGGTCAGGCCGAGCGGGCCGATGCGGCTGCGGTCGATCGCGACGTTGAGCTGGGGATAGCGCGTGCTTTGCTGGATGCGCGCGTCGGCGACGCCGGGGATAGCCGCGATCCGCTTGAGGATCGTCTGCGCGAAGGCGGCATTGGCATCGCCATCCTTGCCCGTGACCTGGATATCGATCGGCGCCGGCGCGCCGAAATTGAGGATCTGGCTGGTGATATCCGCCGGCAGGAAGCTGAAGGTCGAGCCCGGGAAGGCGCCGGGCAGCGCCTCGCGCAGCTTGCGGACATAATCGGCGGTCGGACGATGATGCTTGGTAAGCTGGATCAGCACGTCGCCGTCCTGCGGGCCGATCGTACCCGAATTATTGTAGGTCGTGTTGATCGCGCTGACCGGCAGGCCGATATTGTCGACCACGGACACCAGTTCGTCGGCCGGGATGACCTGGCGGATGCGGCGCTCGATCCGATCGAATTGGGCGGCCGTATCCTCGATCCGGCTGCCGATCGGCGCGCGCACATGCATGGCGATCTGGCCGGCATCGACGGTCGGAAAGAAATTCTGGCCGAGAAACGGCACCAGCAAAAACGACAGCAACACGATTGCCATGAAGCCGATCACGAACGGCTTGGGCGTGCCCAGCGCGCGTTCCAGCTGGGTTCCATAGCGGGTGCGGACATGTTCGAAGCGCCCCTCGAAACCGCGCTGGAAGCGCACCAGCGGATTGGTCGACGTCGCGCTGCCGGCGGCATGCTCATCCTCGCCCGGCTGGTGCCGCCTGAGCAGATACATTGCCATCGTCGGCACGAGCGTGCGCGACAGGATGAACGAGGCGATCATCGCGAACACCACCGCCAGCGCCAGCGGTACGAACAGGAAACCGGCGACCCCCGGCAGGAAGAACATCGGCACGAAGACGATGCAGATGCACAGCAGCGACACGAACGCCGGCGTGACGATCTGCGCGGCGCCATCGAGGATCGCCTGCTTGACGCCCTTCCCCTGTTCGAGGTGCCAGTTGATATTCTCGATCGTGACGGTGGCGTCGTCGACGAGGATGCCGACCGCCAGGCTGAGGCCGCCCAATGTCATGATGTTCAGCGTGTTGCCGGTCGCCGACAAAGCGATGATCGCGCTCAGGATGGCGAGCGGGATCGAGATGGCGATGATCACGGTCGAGCGCCATGATCCCAGGAACAACAGGATCATCGCGCTGGTCAGCGCGGCGGCAATGGCGCCTTCCTTGACCACGCCCGAAATCGCCGCCTTCACGAACAGCGACTGATCGCCGATCGGCACGATCCTGAGCGCGGCCGGCAGCGTTTCCTGGATCTTGGGCAGCGCGTCCTTGATCCCCTGGACGATCGCAAGCGTGGAGGTCGCGCCGTTCTTGAGGATGGTGATCAGCACCGAGCGCGAGCCGTCGACATGGACGACGTTGGTCTGCACCGCGGAGCCGTCGCGGACGTGGGCGACGTCGCGCATGAACACGGTGGCGCCTTCGACCTGCTTGATCGGCAGATCGTTCAAAGCCTCGATCGAATTGGGCGCGTTATTGAGCGCGACGACATATTGAAAGCCGCCGATCTTGGCGAAGCCGGCCGGCGTGATCTGGTTCTGCGCGGCGATCGCGGTACCGACATCCTGAGCGGACAGACCCTTGGACTGCAGCGCCTGGGGATCGAGATCGATCTGCACCTGGCGGGTGCGCCCGCCCGACGGATAGGGAATCGCCGCACCCGGCACGGTCACCAGCCCGGTGCGAACCTGGTTCTGGCCGATGTCGAACATCTGCCCCTCCGACAGGCCCTTGCCCGACAAAGCGAGCTGCAGGATCGGGACGGTCGAGGCATTATAGTTGAGGATCAGTGGCGGGGTGATGCCCGGCGGCAATTGCCGCAAGACACTCTGCGAGACGGATGTCACCTGGGCGGTGGCGGTGCGGATGTCGGCGCCCGGCTGAAAATAGATTTTCACGACGCCGATGCCGGGCAGCGACTGGCTTTCGATATGGTCGATATTGTTGACCGTGGTCGTCAGCACGCGCTCAAAGGGTGTTATGATCCGGCCCGACATCTCTCCCGGCGACAGGCCCTGAAATTGCCAGGCGGTCGCGATGACAGGCACGCCGATGTTCGGGAAAATGTCGACCGGCGTGCGGATGGCGGCGAGCACCCCCACGATCAGGATCAGGATCGCCATGACAATGAACGTCAACGGTCGAAGCAGGGCGATGCGAACTATGCCGATCATGGGGAGCTTTCGGCGGAATGAACCCCAGGCGGCGAGCTCTGGGCAGGAAGCGGAGGCGCACGCCAGCGATGCGGACCTGGGCCGCCTGCCGAATCGGACTAAGCTACCGCTCAGTCCAATATCGATTGCAGCTTGATTAAGACGTTGTAGATATCGTTCCTATGGAATTGCGGCATCTGCGCTACTTCGTTGGTGTAGCCGAAGACTTGCATTTCGGCCGGGCGGCGGCGCGGCTGGGTATATCCCAGCCGCCGCTCAGCCAGCAGATCATGGCGCTGGAAAGCGAGCTCGGCGTGCAGCTGTTCGACCGCACCAGCCGCGCCGTCACTTTGACCGATGCTGGCACGTTGTTCCTGCGTGAGGCGCGCGCAACGCTGGCGCAGGCCGAGCGGGCGGTGATCGTGGCGCGGCGTGCGGCGCTTGGCGAATTGGGCGAGCTAGCGATCGGCTTCAACGCGTCGGCGCCATTCGTGCCGGCGGTGGCGCGTGCGATCCACGATTTCCGCATCGCCTATCCGGAAGTGCATATGACGCTGTCGGAGCTTTCGGAAGACGGCCTGCGCAGCGCGCTGGCGGCCCGCTCGATCGAGATCGGTTTCCTGCGCAGTCTGCGCGAACCCGAACTCCCGCCCGGCGCGGCAACCCGCCTGCTGATGCGGGAGGGGCTGGTGGTCGTCATGCGTCCCGACCATCCGCTCGCCGCGCGCAAGGCGATCGGTGCGTGCGATCTCGATGGCCAGGCGATGGTGGTCTATCAACGCGGACTGATCGGCGGCTTTACCGAGGATCTGTTGCGGTTGCTAAGCGCGGGCGGTGCCGAGCCGATCATCGCCCAGGAAGTGCGCGAGGTCTCCACCCTTTTTGGGCTGGTAGCGGCGGGAATCGGTATCACCATCGTCGCGCGCTCGCTGCAGGCGCTGCAGTCCGCAGGTTTGGTCTATCGCGACTTCGACGCGCCCGACGCCAATTCCGCCATGTGGATCGTTCATCAGCAGGAGCGACTGTCGGAGCCCGCCCGCCATTTTCTGGAGGCGGTCATACCCAGTCGTGAAACGCGAGAGCGATGATCGGAGGATTACCGCGTCTCACTCGACAGCGCGAATGCTTGCTTTAGATTGAAAGCGAGTAAGGCCGTAAACGTGCGGGAGTGCTGAATGCGCTTAGGTCGGAGGGCATTGACCGCCGCGGTCGCCATGATCTTTGCGCCAGCAGCCGCCATTCCCGTGAGGGATATGAAATCGCCCATTACCGCCTCGCTGGGCCAAGCGGACGCGGGGGCGCCTGCGCGGCTCATGCCGCCGGCCAATGCCGTCGTACTGCCGGAAGAAGTGCCGGTATTGAAGGCGCTGGTGGCAGCCTTGGCCAAGTTGCGTCCCAATGATGCGGCGGCGCAACTCGCGCAATTCGACAAGGCTTTGGCGGCGCTACCTGGGCCGACCCCTTTGCGGGGCCGGGTGCAGGTCTCGCGAGCTCCGCTGCTCCAGCAACTGCGGGGAGATTCAGAAGCAGTGCAGGCGGCGGAAAGCGGTGTCGAGCTGCTCCCCGGCTATAGTGGACCGTTGTTGGTGGCGGCCCATATCTACCTATATGCAAACCGCCCCCAACAGGCAGCGGATGCAATCCTGCGCGCGAGCGCAATCGATCCCGCATCCATACGCCTGCTCGATGATTACGAGATAAACGGGGTCCTGCGCCGTCTCGAGGCGATCAACGACAGGAGAACGGCGCGACTTTTCAGCGAGCGATTGCTTACCATCGGGTGGGTCGGGAAAGGCGTGCAAAGCCGGTCGGCGCTGGCCAAGGTTGCGATCGGACAGTCCGCGCAGGATGGCGACCTGGCGCATGCGCGGGGATATGTGCCCTATCTCACAGTGCCGAAAGACGCTTACGAACTCCTGACGATGGCGGATTATCAGCCCATCTGGGCGGACATCGAAGCATCTGCGGGATTGCGCCTCGAAAGACAGTGGCCGGCTTATCTCAACGAGGCGCGTGCGCGCTGGGAGGCCGGGCACGATTTGGAGCGGGCGGTCGACTATGCGACCGCACTCCGCGAGGCGGGCGACTACCAGCGCCTCATCGACACCTTCCTGCCGCTCCTGATGGGCACGCCGGACCGGGAACGCGACTGGCCCCTGGTATTCCTTGTGGCGCCCGTGACGAATGCGCTGCTGGTTCAAGGACGTATCGATCAGGCGATCGGCGTGTTCGACCATGCGGCTCGAACCTGGCCAATCGGGAGCTCGGCCAATGCGCTGAACATTTCTCTCAACCGCGGGAATGCGCTCCTCTCCGCGGACCGGCCGGCGGAGGCGCTCGCCCAATTCGACGTGGCCATAGCGGACAGCCGTAAGTGGGGCGCGGAGGTGAATTCCGACGCGCGCGCCCAGATGCATTTGTTGCGAGCTTGCGCACTTCATGCCCTGCAGCGCGACGGTGACGCAGCCATATCAGCAGCGATCGCAGCCGGCGCAGGTCACGCTAGGTCGCAGGCGCGGGTCCGTCTCTGCATGGACGATCTGCCGGGCGCGCGCGCCGCCTTGATCGCTGCGCTGTCCCGCCCTGATGAGCGCGATGCCGTCCTGGCTTTAATGCAACCCGATCGCACACCGACAATCCCGACAGATTACGGCCGGCGGGAGCGCAGCCGCGGCGACGCTTTGCGCAGCGATCCGCAATTGAGGGCGGCAATCGCCGCCTATGGCCGCATCCTGCCGTTTGCAGTCAACGACGCGGCCCCCGGACAGGCGCCGTAATCAGACGCAGCGGCCGATCGGGATATTGAAATTCTCACGGAGAGACCTTGCCGCAGGCATCGTCGATGCCATATTCTCGGCTTCACGCATGATCCGCACTGATCCCATCACGATGGCCGCCAACAAGGACGGCGACGACGAAGGCACCGGCCTGGGTGTCGCGACGCGCACGCGCGCGCGCACCAAGCAGCCGTCGCTCTACAAGGTGCTGATGCTCAACGACGATTATACGCCGATGGAATTCGTCGTTTTGTGCCTGCAGCGCTTCTTCCGCATGGGGCTGGAGGATGCGACGCGCGTGATGCTCCATGTCCACCAGAAGGGCGTCGGCGTGTGCGGCGTCTTCACTTACGAGGTTGCCGAGACGAAGGTGTCGCAAGTCACCGACTTTGCGCGCCAGAATCAGCATCCGCTGCAATGCACGCTGGAAAAGGCCTGACCTAGCCCGCCACGCGGCGCCGCGCCGTTCCGCGAATGCCTATGGGTTGGCCCCCAACCAGGCGAGGTCGATTGCCTCGATCCGCTCATTATGGTTCGCGACGCGGGCCAGACGCCCCGGCTGCGGAATCCGCAACATGTTCCCCGAGCGCGCGATCAGCCCCTGTTCGGCCAGCACGCGCATGGTGCGGTTGACGTGAACAGCGGTCAGCCCGGTCAAGTCGCCAATCTCTTCCTGCGTCAGCGGCAGCGCGAAGCCTTCATCGACCGCAAGACCGGCAAAGCGCAGGCGGCTGGCGATCCACAGCAGTAGTGCGGCAACCCGCCCGCGTGCCGAGCCGCGGCCGAGCGAGATGAGCCGGTCGATCAGCGCGACCCGATCGACTTGCTGGACCGCGAATAGCAGCGCGCCAAGCCGTGGGCGCTCGGCGAACAAGGCGCCGAGCTTGCTGCGGTCGATCATACATATTTCGGCGTCGGTGAGCGCGGTTACCGCATCGGGCGCCTCGGTGAAAACAAGGCTGTCGAGGCCGAGCAGGTCGCCGCGGAAATGCAGGCGGACGATCTGGCGCCGGCCATCCTCAAGCAGGGCGGAAGAGAATAGCCAGCCGCTGCGGACGACGTAGATTTCGCCCGGCGGCCCATGGTCCGATCGAATGACCGCGCCCCGCCGATAGTGGCGAATGCCGGCAGCGAGGCCGTCCAGCGCCGCTTTTTCTTCTGCACTCAAATCTACGTAACGGCCGAGATGCTCAGCCAGGCAAGTTTCGCCCATCCGGTCTAACGTCCCCCCTGGTGGGGACCGTCTACTCCGCCGGCCGCGCACGTGACGCTAACACGCATCAAGCATTTCGCGGGGATGTAACGATTGCATTCAAAGCGGATGGATAGCAGCGGCTTGCGCGTCCGGGACGAGCCATTACAGCGACGCCATGGACAGGATCGTCATTCGCGGTGGCAACCGGCTCGAGGGCCGCGTGCCCATTTCAGGCGCCAAGAATGCGGCGCTCACCTTGCTGCCGTGCGCGCTGCTGACCGATCAGCCGCTGACGCTGACCAATCTGCCGCGGCTGGCCGATGTCGAGGGCTTCGGCCACCTCATGAACGAACTCGGCGTTTCGACGACCATGGCCGGCCAGCGCGGCAATTCGCCGGTGCGGGCGATGACGCTCAACGCCGACCATATCTCTTCGACAACCGCCCCTTATGAGATCGTGCGCAAGATGCGCGCGTCGATCCTGGTGCTGGGGCCGCTGCTCGCACGCGAGGGCGAGGCGACGGTTTCACTGCCCGGCGGCTGTGCGATCGGCAACCGGCCGATCGACCTCCATTTGAAGGCGCTCGAAGCGCTCGGCGCCGAGATTGAGCTGGCCGCGGGCTATGTCCGTGCCACGGCACCGGCGGGTGGGCTTAAGGGCGGGCATATCGTCTTCCCGATCGTGTCGGTCGGCGCCACCGAGAATGCGCTGATGGCGGCCGCGCTCGCCGACGGCGAAACGGTGATCGAAAATGCCGCGCGCGAGCCTGAAATCGCCGATCTCTGCAAATGCCTGGTGGCGATGGGATCGGAGATCTCCGGCATCGGCACCGAACGGCTGGTGGTGCAGGGCAAGAGCAGCCTGCACGGCGCCACCCATCGCGTGATGCCCGACCGGATCGAGGCGGGCAGCTATGCCTGTGCGGCCGGAATCACCGGCGGTGACCTCTTGCTGGAGGGCGCCGATGCGGAGGATATGGCGGCGATCATCGCCAGCCTGTCCGAGGCGGGCCTCGTCATCACCGAAGAGCCGGACGGCATCCGCGTTTCGGCCAACGGCCGGTTGTCGCCATTGACGCTTTCGACCGCGCCCTTTCCCGGCTTCCCGACCGACATGCAGGCGCAGTTCATGGCGATGCTGACGCTGGCGGAAGGCACGAGCGTGCTCACCGAGACGATCTTCGAGAACCGCTACATGCACGTGCCCGAGCTCATTCGCATGGGGGCCGACATCCAGGTCCATGGCCGCACCGCAATCGTCAAAGGCGTCGACAGGCTCGCCGGCGCGCCGGTGATGGCGACCGATCTGCGCGCGTCGATGAGCCTGGTGCTGGCGGGTCTGGCGGCGGAGGGGGAGACGCAGGTGCTGCGCGTCTATCATCTCGATCGCGGCTATGAGCGGCTTGAGGAAAAATTGTCCGCGGTCGGCGCCAATATTGAGCGCGACAGCGGCGGCTAAGTTGCTGAAACGGCCGCCGAAGCGGACCGGATTGAGGTTGACTGGTCAAGCGCAGCCGCAGACCTAGGCGACAAAGGTTAGGTGGAGTGATGGCTATGCGCAGCCGGTTGATCATTGGCGTGGCGGCGACGTTAGGCCTGGCGGGCGGGGCTTCGGCCGAATGTATCGTGTCCTCCGACGCCGGGGCGGCGGCAAGGCCGATCGACATGACCGTTCAGGCCGACGCGAGCATCGTTGCCTCGATGAGCCTGCTCCCCAAGCTGATGCACCTCGATTATGCGCACGAGGCCGCAAATCGGCCGTCTTGCGATTTGGGCTCCTTCACCGCCGGCACCTCCTCCTACGCGCTCTACGGCGAGGACAAAGCGGGCCGCGTGCGCAAGGCGATCCCTGCCAAGAAGGGCGATCCGATCGCCGAGATCATGCCCGTCACGGACATGGTGAAGATGATCGAAGCGTCCAAGCAGGGCAAACAGGCTCCGGTCGAGGGCTATCTGCTGGCCACCCTGACAAAGACCGACTTTACCGGGTGGCGCTATTATTCGGGCCTGCCCGATCCGGCAGCCCTGAAGCGCGATATGGCCGAAATGCTGGGCGGCGGAGCGACACCGATCTTCCGTAACGGTGCCGACGGCAAAACCGCGATCTTCGTCCCGAACAAGTAAAAGCTTGTTTGATCCGGCCTCGGGCGGCAATTCAGGATCATTACGGTCGAAGCGTGCGTTGGGTCGGTGGGGCAAGCTGCCCCCAAAGGAAAACCATGAAGCTTCCCAAGAACGCTATCGTCGCCGTCGCCGACGGCGAGATACTCGGCCTGTATCGCAATAGCGGCGAGGAGAATGCTCCTGCCCTCACGGCCATGCCGGATGCCGACGTTTCGACCTCCAACAAAGGGTCGGGCAATCGGCACCAGAGCAGTTCCGCTAATCCGAGCGATAGCCAGCAGGATGAAGATAGCTTTGCTGCCGGTATCGCTGCCCTTCTCAACAAGCGCGTGCTCGATGGTCAAATCGACGATCTGATCGTGATTGCGGCGCCCCGCACGCTGGGCGAGCTGCGCAAGCATTATCACAAGAGCCTGGAAGCGAAGCTGGTGGGTGAAATTTCCAAGGACCTTACGGGCCACAGCGTCGCCGACATCGAAAAGGCGGTCGCCGCGGCCTAAAATCGCCCCGGTTTTGTCACGGCCGTTGCGCGGAGGTTTCTTGAGCGCAACGGCGCGTGTCGAAGGATCGTCGTGAAACCATGCGCGTTCCTGGGGCATGCCGTCGTCCGTCATCCGGAAGTTCGAATATGACCCCGCCGAGGCAAAGCTCGCGGTCACGTTCGTTACCGGCAGGCGCTATGCCTATCTTGGGGTGCCCGAAGATGTCGTGAGCGATTTCCGCAAGGCATTTTCCAAGGGCGAATATTTCAACGCAGCGATCCGCGATCATTATCCGTTCGAACGGATGCGTTAGCGTCCCTGCCTGTTGCTCGCTATCGGGTCCGATCAACCGGCGGAGCCCTGCGATTTGACGACCGATCATGTGGCCATCATCGGCGGCGGCTTTTCCGGCGCGTTGCAGGCGATCAACCTGCTGCGCCATCAGGGGCCGCGCGCGACCTTGATCGAGCGCCGCGGCGTGGCGGGGCGGGGGGTCGCTTATTCTGCGGCGCATCCCGACCACCTGCTCAACGTGCGCACCGGCAATATGAGCGCGCTGCCGCAGGATCCGGGCCATTTCGAACGTTGGCTTGAACGGCGCCATCCCGGCCTGGTCGGCGGCTTCGCGCCGCGCTTGATCTATGGCGACTATCTTGCGGAATTGCTGGCGCAAGCACGCGCGCTGGCGCCCGACCGGCTGCGGGTGGTGCAGGGCGAGGCAGTCGATCTCGTCGCCGTGGGGGAGGGGTGGCAGATCGCACTGGCCGACGGTGCGCGGATCGAGGCCGATGCGGTAGTGCTCGCGCCGGGCAACCTGCCACCCCATATACCAGGCGGCATCGACGCCGCGGCGCTGCCCGCTGACGCATTCGTGGCCGAGCCCTGGGGCGGCGACATCGCCGCCGGATTGTCCGCCGATGACGTCGTGCTCGTGATCGGCAGCGGGCTGACTATGATCGATATCGCCTTGTTGCTGGATGCGCGGGGCTTTGCGGGCCGGATCGTCGCTTTGTCGCGGCGCGGCCTCAGCCCGCGCGCGCATGCCGCCGTGGCGCCTTCGACGCTGGACATGCGTCCGCCGCCGAACGCCGTGGCTTTGTTGCGGCACATGCGGGTGCGCTCCCGAGCGGTCGGCTGGCGCGCGGCGGTCGATGAGGTCCGCCCCTATACCGAAGGCTTGTGGATCGCGGCGGATATGGCCGAGCGCCGCCGCTTTCTGCGCCATCTGCGGGCCTGGTGGGACGTTCACCGCCACCGCATTGCACCGCAGGTGGCTGAGAGGATTGCCTCGATGCGCGCGGCGGGGCGGCTCGAAATCGTTGCCGGCAAGCTGGCCGAGGTGGCGGCATCGGGCAATGGCCTGCGCGTCCGCTATCGCCCGCGCGGTCAGGATGCGCTGGAAACGCTCACGGTACGTCGCATCATCAATGCGAGCGGTCCGCAGGGCGACTTGCTCCGTAGCGAGGAGCCACTGCTGCGCCGGCTGATCGGGCGCGGCCTGATCCGCCCGGACCCGCTTCATCTGGGAATCGAGGTCACGCAGCAATCCGAGGTGATCGGCGCCGATGGGGCGCCGCGGCCGAATTTGCTCGCGGTCGGGCCGATGACGCGTGGGACATTCTGGGAAATCGTGGCGGTGCCGGACATCCGACGTCAGACGTGGGCGGTCGCGCGCAAGCTTTCCAACGCCCATTGGGTCGGCGGCGAGGGCCTGTAGCGGCCGCCGGATAAAAGAAGGCCCGATGGCTTGCGCCATCGGGCCGGAGGATCCGCCAGGGAGTCAACATGGCGTTGGTCCCGATATATTCCCTACTTTAGCTATAGGAAATAGAAAAGCTGCTTGCGCGGCCGATAGCTCAGCTTCGGCCGTCGCGGTGCCGGCTCAGCCGTTGGTCAGCGCGTCCGAGGTGTTGCTGCCGTTGTCGAGCGTGGCATCGACGGCATTGTCGGTGGCGCCGAGATCGGTGGCATTGAGATCGGTCGCGTTCAGATCGGCACTGGTGTCATTGACCGTGACGTTCGTATTCTCGGTCTTGCTGGTGCAAGCCGACAGGCCCAGTGCGGTAATGGCGATAAGCGGCAGAACGATAAGCTTCTTCATGGGTATTCCCTCCTGTTGGGGCGGGCAGGATAGCTACCCGATTCTCCCCCCGCAATCCCTATAGTGACGCTGGGATATTAGCGGCACCTCTTGCCAGCAAGGCGAACGAGGCCGAAACAGGCCTTCTCGCGGGCAAGGAGACCATCGGTGGCGAAGAAGGACAAGGCGGCGCGGCTGCCGAAGAAGGTCGGCGGCGTGAAGCTGCCCAAGCAATTCCGCAAGTCGGCGGGTGTTGTGGCCGAGCTCGCCCAGAACCCGATCGCGCGGGAGGTCGTGTCGGCCGCGCTTGTGGCTGGAGCAGCCGCGCTCGCCAAGCGCAGGATCAGCGGCACGCCCGCATCTGCCAATGCGAGAAAGCCGGGCGGCGAACTCGACAGCCTGGTTGCCCAAGGCAAGGACATCGGCAACATGTTCGCGCAGGGCGTAAGTGCGTTTTTCGGCGAGCTGCTGAAACCTGCGGAAAAGGCGCCGGCTCCGTCAGATCCGGCGTCGGCCAAGCCCGCTGCTTCCAAGGGCGGCGTCGCGCGTTCGGCCGCCCGGCCCGCGGGTGCCAAGCCAGTCGCGGCGAAGACTGCGGCCGCGAAGCCTGCAGCCGGAAAATCCGGAGCGGCGAAGCGCACGGTGCGCGCGAAGCCCCGGCCCAAGCCCGCATCCTGACTGGCCGCGCAGAGGCATCAACGATCGGAATTGTCATGGCCGCCGGCCGCTGGGAAAACCCAGATCGACCCATGAGAACTGGAGCGGGCGAAGGGATTCGAACCCTCGACCCCGACCTTGGCAAGGTCGTGCTCTACCCCTGAGCTACGCCCGCTCGCGTGCATCCGGGGAAGAGACCCCGGGGGTGAGGGGCGGCTGTTAGCAACCGTTTTGCGGTGCCGCAACCCCCAAGCGCCATTGGCCGTCGCGCTTTCCTGCCGCCATGACGATGCGGCTTTCGGGCTTGTGCGACTGCGCGAAGGGCCCACATAAGCCTGCGATCAATCTGGAGATACACACTTGGCGACGTTGGGAATGAGCGCGGCGGAGCGCGAGGCGATCGAGGCATTCAAGCGCGACGTGATCGAGCCGTCGATGGATGCGCTCGTCATCCTCGATTTCTGGGCGGAATGGTGCGGGCCGTGCAAGCAGCTGACGCCGGTCCTGGAAAAGGTCGCGGCCACTTATGCGGGCAAGGGCGTCAAGCTCGTCAAGATCAACGTCGACGAGCAGAAGATGATCGCGGCGCAATTTCGCGTTCAATCCATCCCGACCGTCTACGCCATTTTCCAGGGCCAGCTGGTCGCCGACCTGACCCCGGCACGGACCGAGAGCCAGGTCAGCAAGATGCTGGACGATATATTGCGCCAGCTTCCGATCCGCGGTGCCGACGATGCGGCCCACCAGGACATCGCCCCGCTGATCGCGATGGGCGAGGAGGTGCTGGAGGCGGGAGATGCCGAGCGCGCGGTGTCGATCTTTGCCCAGCTCGTTGAAATGGCGCCGGAGGATTTGCAGGTGATTGCCGGCCACGCGCGCGCCTTGCTCGCAGCCGGCCGCAAGAACGAGGCGCGCGCGGTGCTGGAAGCGGTGCCCGACGACAAGGCCAGGGACGCCGGCATTGCGCGGGCCAAAGCGGCGCTGGCCTTGGCCGACGAAGCAGGGCCGGTCGACGATCTTGCCGGGCTCAAGGCCAGGGTTGCGGCCGATCCCGACGATCAGGACGCGCGCTACGAACTTGCCGGCGGGCTGATGGCGAGCGGCGACCGCGATGGCGCGGCGGAGCTGCTGCTCGGCTCGATCGAACGCGATCGCGAATGGAATGAGAGCGCCGCGCGCAAGCGATTGTTGACCCTGTTCGAGGCTACGGGGCTTGAGGATCCATGGGTTGCAGCCGCGCGGCGCAAGCTCTCCGCGGTTCTGTTCGGCTGATGCTCAAGACTGGCACCCGCCTTTCGATTTTTCCGCTCAGCGGCGCGCTGCTGCTGCCGGGGGCCTATCTGCCGTTGCACATCTTCGAGCCGCGCTATCGTGCGCTGGTCAGCGACGCGCTGGCCCGCGACCGGCAGATCGCAATGATCCAGCCGCTGCCGGGCGAGAGCGAGGAGCATCCCGCCTTGTTCGACGTGGGGTGCGTCGGCAAGATCGGCCATGTCGAGGCGCTGCCCGACGGCCGCTTCAACCTGATCCTCGAAGGGCAGTCGCGGTTTCGGCTGTTGCGCGAGCTGGATGTCACCACACCCTTTCGCCAGATCCAGGCCGATCTCGAAAGCTTCGGCGAAGATGCCGGCGACGAGCTGGTGCTGGCGAGCGCGGCCCGCGCGGGGATCGAGCAGGAAGCGCGGCGCTTTGCCGAGGCCAAGGGCTATAACATCGACTGGGATCAGGTGGCGCGGCTGGACGACCAATCGCTCGTCAACGGGCTGGCGCAGGTGATTCCGTTCGACGTCGCCGCCAAGCAGGCGTTGCTGGAGGCGGCCAATCTGGAAGTGCGCGCCGACCTGCTGGCGGAGTTGCTGCGCTTCTCCGCCGCGGGCGACGGCGACGGGATCACATTGCAATAACTGTACTTACCCGCTCATCCTGAGTAGCCACTGAGCTTGTCGAAGTGGCGTATCGAAGGATCCTTCAAGACGAGGCTTCGGCAAGCTCAGCCTCTCTTCAGGATGAGCGGGTAATGGGCTAAACTTCCAACCCCTGCAGCAATTTCGGCAGGGCACCGGATTCGCCGCGCGCTTCGGCCATGAAGGCGCGTTTGAGCGGGGGGATGCGTCCCACCATGTCGAGCCCGAAGCGCCGTATCGCACGCGGAGCCTTGCCAGGCAGGCCGAACAGGCGGGTGAGGCCGTCGGTCGTGGCAGCGACGAGGAAGCTGTCGAGCGCGCGCCAGCGCTCGTAACGCGCCAGCAATTGCGCGTCGCCGAGATCGAGCCCCAGCCTGGCACCTTCGACCAGCACCTCGGCGAGTGCCGCGACATCGCGGAAGCCAAGGTTGAGGCCCTGGCCCGCAATCGGGTGGATGCCATGCGCGGCATCCCCGATCAGCGCGAGCCGCTCGGCGGTGATGCGCGCGGTATGGTGGAAGCCGAGCGGATAGGAAGAACGCGGGCTGACCGAACGCAGCGGCCCCAGCATGCCGCCCATCCGTTTTTCCGCCTCGGCGAGGAAAGCGCGATCGGGCAGGCCGAGCATGGCCGCGCCATGCTCGGCGGCCACCGTCCACACGATCGCCGAGCGCGGACCCTCCTGATCGTCCAGCATCGGCAGCAAGGCGAACGGGCCGCTCGGATAGAAGATTTCATGGGCGATCCCGGTGTGCGGCCGGGCATGGCCGAGCGTGGCGATGATCGCGGTGTGATCATAGCTCCAGCGCGCGACCTTGATCCCGGCGGCGGCGCGCGTCGGCGAATTGCGCCCCTCGGCGCCGATCAGCAGCGCCGCGGTGAAGACGCGGCCGTCGTCGATCGTGACGCGTGCCGACACCGCATCGCGCTCGACCGTCGCCGGCCGGGCAGGCATCAGTAAGTTGATGTTGGCGACTTCGGACGCCGCGGCATGCAAGGTCCGCCGCAGCAGCCGGTTCTCGTACATCACACCCAGCGGGCCTGACGCCGGATCGGCGTCGAAGAGCAGGGCGCGGGGCGTGAGGCCGTCGCTGACCTTGATGCTGTGGATCGGGCATCCCTGACCGGCGAGGCGCGCACCAATGCCGATCGCATCCAACATATGGTGACTGGCGCTTGCCACGGCGGAGGCGCGCCCGTCGAAGCCGCGCGCGAGCACGTCCGCAGGCTCGGCCGGATCGATCACGACGCTGGACAGGCCATGCGCGTCAAGCGCGAGCGCGAGCGTCAGGCCGACTAAGCCGCCGCCGAGGATGATGATATCTGCGTTATGCACTGCATCCTTCCCGCTCATCCTGAGGAGAGGCTGAGCTTGCCGAAGCCTCGTCTCGAGGGAGCGTCCTTCGATACGGCACTTCGTCTGGCTTACTGCCTACTCAGGATGAGCGGGTCTGGCTAGGTAACAGGCGGGTTTGGCTAGGTCGCCGCCGCCTCGTGGCTGCGGAAAAGGGCGCGGTCGTCCTGGTTGAAACCCTTGAACCAGATGATCGCGCCGAATGTGCCAAGGATCAAAGGTACGCCGACCACCAGCTCGAACCACTCGAAACTGTGCGGCAGGCGGGTCACGCCCCAGCCGAGCGTGCCCGCGATCAGCGCGGCCCAGATCAGCGACCAGCGCCAGCCGTTGACGCGTGCGCCGAGCATCCGGCGCAGCAGCAAGGCCTTGGCGATCGCAGCCAGGCCAAGCCCGACCATCAGCGCGATTGCCGGGCCGGCGGCGGCGATCGCGTCCTCGCGCGGGTCGGGCCGGGGCTTGACCCAGCCGGCGTCCGCCAGGGCAGGGAGAAGCGCCCGTAGCAGGTAGACGAAGGCGACCGACAAAGCCGCCTGGAGCACGATCATGGCGACCGATATGGCAAGGTTACGCCAAGGCGCGACGTAGATCAGAGCCGCTTCGCTCACAACTGCGGTCGCGGCGATCGCCTCCGCGGCCAGCAGGACGGCGAGCGCTCCCGTGCCGCCGACGAAGCTCGGCCCGACCAGACCCATCACGGCCTTGCCGGGGATCGACAGCGCCAGCGCGATGCCGATTTGGGCGGCGATGATCCAGAAGCCGACCTGGCGGACCTGCTTGGCGACGGCCTTCTTATTATCTTCGGCCAGATTCTGGGTGATGACCGGCCCCAGGATCGGATCGAAGCTGGTCTTGAGCTTTTGCGGCAGGCTCGCGACCTGTTGCGCCACATAATAGATGCCGACGATCGCGGGCGCGAAGAACAGGCCGAGCATGGCGATATCGAGCCGGCGCGAGCCCCATTCGATCGCGTCCGCGCCCGCCAGCGGCAGATTCTTGAGCGCGGTGCGCGACAATTGGATCGGCTCGGGCCGCCAGCCGCGCGGGCGGCCATAGGTCCGGAGCAACGGGTAAAGCGAGGCGGCGAACGCCGCCGCGGCCGAGATGGCATAGGCCATGATCAATCCGTCGCGCAGCGAATACCAGGCAAGGCCGAAGGCGGCGATGCTGATCACCCATGGCTCGATCAGCGAGCGTGCCTTCAGGGTCGCGCCGATATCGCCGCGATAGGCGAGCGCGGCGAGTGCGATGTCCGATCCCGCCCAGCCGAAGATGGTCAGCGGCAACAGATAGTCGCGGTGGTTGATCTCGCTATTGGGGAACATCAGTTGCGGCATCGCCATCAGCACGCCGGCGGCAATGACCGACGCGATCATGCCGACCAGCAGTCCGTCCCACACGACCGAGCTCGGATCGCGTTTGGTGTTGGCAAGCTGCTGCGCGAGCCCGCGCTTAAGCCCCATGGTCGCGAGCTGGCCGGCAAATTCGACGATGATCGTGGCATAGGCAAAACGGCCGAGCGCGTCGGCGCCGTACCAGCGCCCGGCGATGAACAGGAACGGCAGACGTGCCGCCAGGCGCAGCAGGAAACCCAAGAAATTAGTCCGCCCGCCCTTGGCCAGCGTCTCGATATCGCCCGGACCCGTTGCGTCGATCGCCTTCGCGCCGCTCACCGCGAAGCGAGCCCGCTCGAAAGCTTGACGAGCGGTATCGAGAAGGCCGTCGCATCGATCGAAGAAGCGTCGGTTGCCAATTCTTCCCGCACGAACGTTCCACGGCCGTCCGTCCGGTCGATCGCGACACAAACAAAGGCGCCCTTCACGCCGCACCGCCCCAGATCGACCCCGTTCATGCCCGGCAGGGGATCGGGAAGAAGCAGCTCCGTCTTGCGCGCGCAGAATTTCGCCGGCGAGGCTGCGTCGTCGCAGTCGATGCGCGCCGCCCCGCGTGCCGCACGATCGAGCGCGGCGACGGCGAAATGCACTTCGGCCGGCGACGGGTCCGTGCCGGTCTGGTTGCGCACCTCGAAATATCCCGATGTTTCCACTGGGAGCAGATGGTCGGCGGGGCAGGCCTGCGCGGCACCCGCCGGGGTTCGCCTGAAATAAAGTCCGTCCACCCGCTCCGTTTTCGAGGTGCGATGGTCAAAGACCATCGTGATCACGCGCAATGAGCATAATTCGGCAAAAGCCGTGCGGCGCGGCGCCTCTGCAAACTCGATCATGTCCGTCAGCTGGGCACGGCCTGGGGTGGGGTCGGCGAATAAGGCCGGGCGCGCGGCGACGATCTTCGGCCGGCTCTTGCCGAGAACCAGATCCGCGAGCGCGGCTGGAGGCATAGTCTGCGCCTGCGCGATCGGAATGCGCATCGCCGTCCGCGCGACGGCGGGCGACCAAGCCGCGCCGGATAATGCCGCGATCAGGCACGCGGCCCAAACTGCGCGGACGCGGCTCAATGCGCGTCGCCCCAGCTGCGGCCGGTGCCGATCTCGATGCCGAGCGGCACCGACAAGGTGACGTGCGGCCCGGCGGCGTCGGCCATGACGCGTTCGATCACCGGCTTGGCCGCCGCGACATCCTCCTCGGGCAGTTCGAATACCAGTTCGTCATGAACCTGGAGCAGCATGCGCACATGGCCCAAGCCTGCCGCCTCCAAGGCCGGGTCCATGCGCACCATCGCCCGCTTGATGATGTCGGCGCTAGTACCCTGGATCGGGGCGTTGATCGCCTGGCGTTCGGCGCTCTGGCGCTCGCCGACGGTCTTGCCCTTGATGCCCGGGAGGTGGGTCTTGCGCCCGAACAGGGTGGTGACGAACCCTTTCTCGCGCAGCTGGTTGATGGTCTCGGCCATGTAATTTTTCACTCCCGGGAAACGCTCGAAATAGCGGTCGATGATCGCCTGCGCCTCGGCGCGGTCGACCCCTAGCCGCCCAGCAAGGCCCCATGAGGAGATGCCGTAGAGGATGGCGAAGTTGATCGTCTTGGCTTTGCCGCGCGTGTCGCGGTCGACCACGCCGAACAATTCCTCGGCGGTCAGGCTATGTATGTCCTGCCCCTGTGCGAACGCCTCGCGCAATTGCGGCACGTCGGCCATGTGCGCCGCCAGGCGAAGCTCGATCTGCGAATAATCGGCCGCGAGCAGGACGTGGCTCGGAGGTGCGACGAAAGCGTGGCGGATGCGCCGACCATGCTCGCTGCGGATCGGGATGTTCTGGAGGTTGGGATCGGTCGAGGACAGGCGCCCGGTCTGGGCGATGGCAAGGCTGAAGCAGGTGTGGACGCGGTCGGTGGCGGGGTTGATCTGCTGCTGCAGCGCATCGGTATAGGTTGACTTGAGCTTGGATAGCTGGCGCCAGTCGAGCACCAGCCGGGCGACCTCGACGCCGTCGGCGGCAAGCCGTTCGAGTTCGTTCACGTCGGTCGAGTAGACGCCGGTCTTGCCCTTGCGGCCGCCGGCCAGGCCGAGCCGGTCGAACAGGACCTCGCCCAATTGCTTGGGGCTGCCGATCGTGAACGGACCGCCCGCGGCTTCGTGAACCTTCGCTTCGAGCCGGATAATCTCCTCGCCGAACTCGGTCGAGAGGCGATGCAGCTCGCCGCGATCGACCAGGATGCCGGCGCGCTCCATCTCCGCCACCACCGGGACGAGCGGGCGATCGACCAATTCGTAGACGCGATTGGCCTGCTCCGGCACCAGCCGCGGCTTGAGCCGGTGCCACAGTCGCAGGGTGACGTCGGCATCCTCGGCGGCATATTCCGTCGCCCGGTCGAGCGGCACGAGATCGAAGCTGACTTGGTTCTTACCGCTGCCGCACACATCCTTGAACTCGATGCAGGCATGATCGAGGTGACGTTTGGCAAGATCGCTCATGCCGTGGCTACCGAGCCCCGCGTCGAGATCGTAGGACAGCAGCATCGTGTCGTCATAGGGCGTGACGTCGATGCCGCTGCGGCGGAACATGATCAGGTCATATTTGAGGTTCTGCCCGATCTTGAGGATTGCCGGGTCCTCCAGCAATGGCTTGAGCCTGGCCAGCACCAGCGGATGGGGCAATTGCTCCGGCCGTTCGGTCCACAGATCCTCGCCGGCGCGGCCATGGCCAACCGGGATATAGCAGGCCTTGCCGGGGGCGGTGGCGAGGCTGACCCCGACCAGATTGGCGCGGATGCAATCGATATGGTCGGTCTCGGTATCTATCGCGACGACGCCGGCCGCATAAGCCTGTGCGATCCAGCGATCGAGATCGGGCTCGGTCGTGACCGTCTCATAATCCGTGTGGACGAACGGGACCGCGTCCGCGACCCGCGCAGGCAGCGCCGCGCTGGCTTCGTCGCCGCCCAATTTCATCAGCAGCGAGCGGAAGCCTTGGTGGGTCAGGAATTCCTGCAGTGGCGCCTTGGGCAGGCCCTTGAGGATCAAATCGTCCAACGGCTGCGGCAGCGCGCGATCGCACACCAGCCGCACCAGCTCGCGGCTGAGGCGGGCCGCGTCGGCATGTTCGATCAGGCTCTGGCTGAGCTTGGGCTTCTTGATGTCGGGCGCGGCGGCAAGCACGCCTTCGAGATCGCCGTAAGTGCGGATCAGCTCGCTCGCGGTCTTGGGGCCGACGCCGGGAACGCCGGGGACATTGTCGACGCTGTCGCCCATCAGCGCGAGCACGTCGCCCAATTGCTCGGGCTCGACTCCGAACTTCTCCAGCACATGCTCGCGGCCGAGCCGGCGATTGTTCATCGTATCGAACAGATCGAGCCGGCCGGGCTCGATCAGCTGCATCAGATCCTTGTCGGAGCTGACGATGGTGACTTTCCAATCCTCCGCCAGCGCCGCCTTGGCGTAGCAGGCGATGATGTCGTCCGCCTCGAGCCCTTCCTCCTCGATGCAGGGCAGCGAGAAGGCGCGCGTGGCGTCGCGGATCATCGGGAATTGGGGAACCAGATCCTCAGGCGGGGGCGGACGGTGCGCCTTGTACTTATCGTACATGTCGTTGCGGAACGTCTTGGACGACGCGTCGAAGATCACCGCCATGTGGGTCGGGCCATCGGCGGCGTGCAGGTCTTCGACCAGCTTCCACATCATGGTGGTGAAGCCATAGACCGCGCCCGCGGGCTGGCCATGCTTGTTGGTGAGCGGCGGAAGCCGATGATAAGCCCGGAAAATATAACCGGAGCCGTCGACGAGATAGAGATGATTGGAAGGCATGCGGCGCCGTTCTAGCAGCCTGCAGGGGCGTGCACAGCCTCCCTTTCACGAAACGTCCGTATCGGGCACAAGGCCGCTGACAATAAGATAAGGATGCCGTGCATGCGAACCGCCAGCTTTGCTACATTGATCGCGTCGGTGGTACTTACTGCCCCGGCCTATGCCGCGCCTGGCGCCGCAATCCAGGCCGCCATTGCCAATCCGGCCCGGCAGGACGCAGAGCGCCTGCGCGATCGCTATCGGCACCCGGCCGAGACGCTCGATTTCTTTGGCGTGGCGCCGGGCCAGACGCTGATCGAATATTCCCCCGGTGGCGGCTGGTATACGCGCATCCTGATGCCGCTGCTGGCCGGCAACGGCCGTTATGTCGCTGTAGTGTCGAACGATCCGCGCTCGACCGAGAATGCGCGCAAGCTGGTCGCCGGCCTGCCGGGTGGGGCCGCGGCGTTCGTGACGACGTTCGATCCTGCCACCGCGACCATGGCCGCTCCCAATAGCGCGGATCGCGTGCTGACCTTCCGGAACGTCCACAATCTGCTGATGGCGGAGGATGGCGGGGACAAGGACGGCAAGGTCGCGCTCGCCTTTTTCCGAGCCGCTTACAAGGCGCTCAAACCCGGCGGCGTGCTCGGGGTCGTCGATCACCGCCTGCCGGAAGGAGCGACGGCGCGACGCGAGGAGACAAGCGGATACGTCAAAAAGTCGACGGTGGTACGCCTTGCCACCGCCGCGGGCTTCAGGCTGGATGGCGAAAGCGAGATCAACGCTAATCCCAAGGACACGACCGATTGGCCGAAGGGTGTGTGGACGCTGCCGCCGTCTTTGCAGCTGGGGGAGCAGGATCGAGCCAAATATCTGGCGATCGGCGAAAGCGATCGCATGACCTTGCGGTTCGTCAAACCTCGGTAAGCGTGGTCGAGGAATAAAGCGCGATCAGGCGCGAGGCGACCTCCTGCGGCGCCTCGCGCGTCGGGAAATGGCCGACGCCGGGCAGGACGATCCGCTCGAACGGCCCGGTGAATTTGGCGGCGATATTCGCGCTGACGGACGGCGGGTCCACGCCGTCGGCTTCACCCTGGATATACAGGAAGGGCAGGGTCAAAGTCTTCGCCTTCCTGACATTCTCCTCGAGCCATTCGCTGCGCGGGTCGACCGCGGTCTCTCCCCAGCGGGCGCGGTAGGAATGGATCGTAATCTCCGCCCAATCGGGATTTTCGAAGGATTGCGCGACGCGATCGAACAATGCGTCATCGAACCAGCCTGCCGGTGACCAATTTTCCCACATGGTGCGGGCAAACCCCTTGGGATCCTCGCGCACTGCGTCTGCCCCGAGCTGCGTCGCCTGGAACCACTGATACCATAGCAGCCGCGCGTGCCAGAAGGGCGGCGTCGCCACGCCGCCGAGCCGGGGCGGCGATGACAGCATCGCCAGGCGCGCGACGCGGTTGGGCCAGCCGACCGCCAGCGCCTCGGCGACGTTCGAGCCCCAATCGTGACCGGCGACGAAGAAGCGCACGATCCCGAGTCGGTCCATCATGACCATCGTGTCGAGCGCGAGCACAGCGGCGTTCCCGGTGCGGGGCGTTTCGGGCGAGAGGAAGCGGGTATTGCCGAACCCGCGCAGGCTCGGCGCGATCGTGCGGAACCCCGCCTCGTTCAGCCGCTGGCCGACCGCGTCCCAGGTGCTCGCATCGTCGGGCCATCCGTGGAGCAGCAGCACCGCCGGCGCCTCCACAGGGCCTTCGTCGCGATAGTCGATTTCCAGCAGGTCGGTCTTGATCGTCGGCATTAGCGGGCCTCAGGGCATGAGGATCGTGTCGACCGCGCGGGCCTTGGTCTCGGGGAAGTCGAGCGTGTAATGGAGGCCGCGGCTTTCCTTGCGCTTCAACGCCGAGCGCACGATCAGGGTTGCCACCACCACCAGATTGCGCAGCTCGATCAGGTCGGGCGTGATCCGGTAATTGCCGTAATAATCCTCGACCTCCTGCTGAAGCAGGGTAGCGCGGTGCAGCGCGCGTTCCAGCCGCTTGGTGGTGCGGACGATGCCGACATAATCCCACATGAAGCGGCGGATCTCGCGCCAATTATGCTGGACGACGATATCCTCGTCGGAATCGCGCACCCGGCTTTCGTCCCACGGGCGGATCGGATCGGGCTCGGGCATGTCCGCCCAATGGGCCTCGATATGCCTGGCGGCCGCCTCGCCGAACACGAAGCATTCGAGCAGGGAGTTCGAAGCGAGGCGATTGGCGCCATGCAGCCCGGATTGGGTGACCTCGCCAGCGGCGTAGAGGCCGGGCAGATCGGTGCAGCCGTCGCGATCGATCATCACGCCGCCGCAGGTATAATGCATCGCCGGCACGACCGGAATCGGCTGTTTCGTGATGTCGATGCCGAGCGTCAGCAGCTTCGCGTAGATGGTCGGGAAATGATGCTCGATAAAGTCGGCCGGCTTATGGCTGATGTCGAGGTGGACATAATCGAGGCCGAGCCGCTTGATCTCGTGGTCGATCGCGCGGGCGACGATGTCGCGCGGCGCCAGTTCGGCGCGCGCATCGAAATCGGGCATGAAGCGGTGGCCGTTAGTCGGCAGCTTAAGCAGCCCGCCTTCGCCGCGCATCGCCTCGGTGATCAGGAAATTCTTGACCTCCAGATTGTAGAGGCAGGTCGGGTGGAATTGGTTGAATTCCATGTTCGACACGCGGCAACCCGCGCGCCACGCCATGGCGATGCCGTCTCCCGATGCACCGCGCGGCGCGGTCGAATATTGATAGACGCGGCCGGCGCCGCCGGTGGCGAGGATGGTCGCGCGCGCGGTGAACAAGGCGACATGGCCGGTGGCGCGATGAAGCGCGTAGACGCCGCGCACCCGGCCGTCGCCCGAATAGCGTAGCGCATGGCGGCCGGTGACGAGGTCGATCGCGACCATGTCGGTGATGAGGCTGATGTTGGGATGGGCGTGGGCGGCCCGTTCCAGCGCCTGCTGCACCGCCCAGCCGGTGGCGTCGTCGACATGGACGATGCGGCGGTGGCTATGCCCGCCCTCGCGCGTGAGATGCCACCGATCGTGGCCGCCGTCCGCCGCTGCTCCGTCGGTGGGGTTGAACGGCACGCCGAGCGCGGCGAGGCGCTCGATCGCGGCCGGGGCATGCTCGACCACGAATTCGACGGTCTTGCGGTCGTTGAGGCCCGCACCCGCCACCATCGTATCCTCGATATGGCTTTCGAACGTGTCGCCCGGTTCCAGCACCGCCGCGATGCCGCCCTGTGCCCAAGCGGTCGATCCTTCCGACAGTCCGCCCTTGGCGAGCACCGCCACCTTGCGCGTGTAGGCGAGATTGAGCGCAGCGGTGAGACCGGCCGCGCCTGAGCCGATGATCAGGACGTCATATGCGTGGGCCATCGGATCAGGCAGCCGCCGGCGCCCGGGTCAGGTTGAGGAACACATCCTCCAGATCGGCCTCGTGGGTTGAGACGTCGACGATGCCGAGCCCGGCGGCTTGCAGCGCGGCGAGCACTTCGCCGGCATTCACCTTGTCCTTGGAATAGGTGATCACCACGGTGCGCTCATTCTTGAGCTCGATCCGCTCGAAGCAGGCAGCCTGCGGGGCGGCGCTGAGGTCGCGGTCCAGCGTAACCGTCACCGCTTTCTCCTGCGCCATGGCCAGCAATTCGGGCGTCGGCCGGTTGGCGATGACCTGGCCGTGGTTGATGATCGCGATGCGATCGCAGAGCTCTTCGGCTTCCTGGAGATAGTGGGTGGTGAGGACGACGGTCACGCCATCCCCGTTCAACCGGCGCACATATTCCCAGAGCTGCTGGCGAAGCTCGACATCGACGCCCGCGGTGGGCTCGTCGAGGACCAGCACCGGCGGATTATGGACCAGGGCCTTGGCCACCAGCAGGCGGCGCTTCATGCCCCCGGACAGCGAGCGCGCATAGGCATTGGCCTTGTCGTCGAGATAGACCGCGCGCAGCAGCTCCATCGAACGGCGTTCCTTCTTCGGCACGCCATAGAGGCCGGCATAAAGCTCCAGCATCTCGAATGGGGTGAAAAAGGGATCGAACACGATCTCCTGCGGCACGATCCCGATCGAGCGCTTGGCGTTGCGCGGGTGCTCGTCGATATCGAAGCCCCAGATCGACGCCTTGCCCGACGTCTTCGTCACCAGGCCGGCGAGAATGTTGATCGTGGTCGACTTGCCCGCGCCATTGGGCCCGAGCAGCCCGAATATCTGACCCTGCGGCACGTCGAGCGTGACGTCCGTCAGCGCCTGCTTGCCACCCTTGTACGTCTTGCACAGGCCCTGAAGGCTGATCGCCGCTTCGCTCATGGCTGGAGCGTGTAGGAGCTGATTGGCGTTGGTGGAAGCACTCGCGTGCGGATCGGGACTGCCTCGCCGCTTTGCGGCTCGCAGCGACGGAGAATTCTAGATCGTCAGTGCGAGCGGCGCGAGGCAATCCAGGTCCGTCCATTCAGCGCGCACGTCCCCGTCTTTTTCAATCGCAATCCGGCGACGGCTTTCCGCCTCGAAGCGCGTCTGATCGAGGCAGGACAAGGCCCAGGCGGCGGCCCCGCGGACGACGGACGCCTCGTCGTCCAGCAACGCCAGCACGTGCGGCAGCAGGTCGCGCCGGCCGCTATTGCCCGCCGCGATCAGCGCGTTTCTGACCATTCGGTCACGGCCGATCCGCTTGATCGGCGAACCCGAGAAGATTTGCCGGAAGGCGGCATCGTCCAGCTGAAGCAGGTCGGCGAGCTCGGGCGCCGCCAGCTCTGCCCGGGCGGCAAAGGCGCGATTGGCGTGCGCGGCGTCGGCGAACTTGTTCCAGGGGCAGACTGCGAGGCAGTCGTCGCAACCATAGATACGATTGCCGATCGGCCGCCGGAATTCGAGCGGGATCGGGCCCTTATGCTCGATCGTGAGGTAGGAGATGCAGCGCCGCGCATCGAGCCGGAAAGGGGCGGGGAAGGCGTTGGTGGGGCAGGCGGCGAGACAGGCGTCGCATGAGCCGCAGCGTGTGTCGCCCGGAGCGTCGGGCGCAAGATCGAGCGTCGTCATGATCGCGCCAAGCAACAGCCAGCTGCCGTCTTTGCGGCTGACGAGGTTGGTATGCTTGCCCTGCCAGCCGATGCCGGCCGCCTCGGCGAGCGGCTTTTCCATCACCGGGGCGGTATCGACGAACACCTTGAGATTGCTGTCGGGCACGGTAGCGACCAGCCAGCGTGCCAGCGCCTTGAGCGCTTTCTTGACGACATCGTGATAATCCTGGCCCTGGGCGTAGACGGAGATGCGGCCAACGTCCGGCTCGCCCGCCAGCAGCAGCGGATCCGCCGCGGGTGCGTAGCTCATGCCCAGCATGATCACCGAGCGGACCTCGGGCCACAAGGAGGCGGGGCTGCCGCGTTGGTGCGAGCGTTCCTCCATCCACAGCATGTCGCCATGCGCACCCTCGTCGAGCCAGGTCTGGAGCCGCGGAGCGGCATGCGGCGCGGCATCGGCACGCGCGATGCCACACGCGGCAAAGCCGAGCGCGCGCGCTTCCTGCTTGATCGCCTGTTCCAGATTGAGGGGCAGTGTCACGGGCTCCTATTACCACATCGTCGCGCTGGCGCTTGTATCGCGAACCGGCGATGCACATTTTTTGGCTCGTTACGCGTTCATCACGAATGCGGCGCGAAAGGATCGGGATGCACGTTTCGAGGAGGGCATTGATCGGAGGCGGCACCGGTGCGCTGGCTGCGGTCCTGCTGTGGCCGTCGGGAGGCCGCGGCGCGCCCACGCATTACGAATATACGCTGACCGACGCGCAATGGCGCAAGAAATTGTCGCCCGCCGCCTATGACGTGCTGCGCCACGAAGGGACCGAGCGGCCGTTCAGCAGCCCGCTGCTCAAGGAGCATCGCAAGGGTATTTTTGCCTGCGCCGGATGCGGGCTCCCGAACTTCTCCTCGGCGACCAAGTTCGAGAGCGGGACCGGCTGGCCGAGCTTCTGGGCGCCGCTCAAGGATGCCGTGCTGACACGCGAGGACGGCTCGCTCGGCATGTCGCGTACCGAAGTCCATTGCCGCCGCTGCGGCGGCCATCTCGGCCACGTCTTCGACGATGGCCCCAAGCCGACCGGCTTGCGCTATTGCATGGACGGCGTAGCGCTTAGTTTCACTCCAGCGAAAGCCTGATTGCGGATGCACCTGCGGTTCGAGCGCCTGTCGAGGCGCGCATGAGTCTGATTACGCCCGTCATCCTGTCCGGAGGGTCCGGCACGCGGTTGTGGCCGCTGTCCCGCACGGGCAAGCCCAAGCAATTGCTGAGCCTCACCTCGGATGAGACGATGCTGCAGCTGACGGCGGAGCGGGCGCCGTCATCGGAGGGCTATGCGCCGCCGGTGGTGGTCGCCAACGCTGCCCACGCGGCCATGATCGAGGAGCAGCTCGGCGCGATCGGCATCGACGACGCCTTGCTGATCCTCGAGCCGGCCGGGCGCAACACCGCGCCCGCGATCGCCGCGGCCGCGCTGGCGCTGGACCGCGATGCGATAATGCTGGTCATGCCGAGCGATCATGTGATCCGCGACGTGCCGGCTTTCCGCGCGGCGATCGCGGCCGCGAAGCCGCTGGTCGAGCAAGGCTGGCTGATCACTTTCGGAATCACGCCCGACGGTCCGGAGACCGGCTATGGCTATATCCAGCGTGGCGACGAACTCGTGCCCGGCGTCGCCCGCGTTCATCATTTCGTCGAGAAGCCGGATCGCGCCACCGCCGAGCAATATCTGGCGGAAGGCAATTACAGCTGGAACGGCGGCATCTTCCTCTTCGGAGCGGGCGCTTATCTCGATGCGCTCGGCAAGCATGCGCCGGCCATCCTCGCCGCGGTCGAGCGTGCGATGCAGAGCGCGGAACGGGAAGGCGATCGCCTGTATCCCAACCCGCATGACTTTGCCGCCTCGCCCAGCCAGGCGATCGATTATGCGGTGATGGAGAAAGCTGACCGGGTTGCCGTCGTGCCGGTCGAGATGGGCTGGTCCGATGTCGGTAGCTGGGACGCGCTGCATGCGATTTCCGACATGGACGATGCGGGCAACGCGCAGCATGGCGAAGTGTTCGCCATCGATACGCAGCGCTGCCTGATCCGCAGCGAAGGGCCGGTCGTGGCGGCGGTGGGGGTCAGCGATCTGATCGTGATCGCCACGCCCGACGCGGTGCTGATCATGCCGCGCGGCGAGAGCCAGGAGGTGAAGCGTGCCATCGCCGCGCTGCAGAAGGATGGCCATATCACGCTCGATCGCGCGGTTTGACCATTCACCGCGGCACGCGATGCTCTTCGCGCGGCCGGTCTGCTGCAACCGTTCCGCCTCCGTGCCGTTAAAGGGGGAAACGTAAAGGATTTGCCATGCGGCTCGACGATTACCGGCAAAGCGACAATGTTGGCGATCAGCGCGGGCAGAGCTTCGGCGGCCTGGGTGGAGGCGGCGGCGGTCTCGGGATGATCCTGGCATTGGTCGGCAGCCGTTTCGGTATCGGCGGCGTGATCGTCGTTGTGCTGGGGGCGATGCTGTTCGGCTTCAATCCGTTCGGGGGCGGCGGCAGCGGTGTCGTCAGTCCGCAACAGCAGACCGAGGTCGGCCACAACGTCGCGACCAAGGCCTGCAACGTCGATGCCGCATCGTCCTTTTCGTGCAAGGTGCTGGCGTCCGCGGAGGATGTCTGGGCGCCGATATTCCAACAGAGTGGCCAGCGCCTGACGCCCGCCGCCCTGATTTTCTATGGCGGACAGGGCAGCTCCGGCTGCGGCGCCGCCCAGTCGGCGATGGGCCCCTTCTATTGCCCGACCGACAAACGCATCTACCTCGATACCGGCTTCTTCAACGAGCTGCAGACGCGCTTCGGCGCGTCGGGCGATTTTGCCCAGGCTTATGTGATCGCGCATGAATTCGGGCACCACATCCAGGATCAACTGGGTACGCTCGGCAGCGTGCATGACCGCCAGCAGGCGGCGGGCGAGGCGCAGGCCAATGCGTTGCAGGTCAGGGTCGAGCTCCAGGCCGATTGTTATGCAGGCGTCTATGCCGCCAATGCGAAGACGCCGCAGGGTCAGCCGGTCATGGAACCGGGCGACGTGGAGGAAGGGCTGAAGGCAGCCAGTGCGATCGGCGACGACACGCTGCAACGGTCCGCCGGGCGGACGCCGGTTCCGGACAGCTTCACCCACGGCACGTCTGCCGAACGTGTCGCCTGGCTGAGGCGCGGCCTGGAGAGCGGCGATCCGGGCAAGTGCGATACGTTCAGCGGATCGATCGGCTAGGGCTTGCGGACTTCGCGGCTGCTCTACCGCAAGGCACCTATGTTCACGTCAATCTGCATGCTCGCTCAGCGCGTCAGCACGTAGCGGCCGGGGGCGTCCTCGATCGCCTTGAGCTTGCCCTTGCCGGGGATGCGCGCGCCCTTGGCAGGGACTTCGCCGCCTGACCGTCCGTTGATCCAGGAAAGCCAGTCCGGCCACCAGCTGCCCTTATGCTCGGTCGCGCCGGCGACGAATTCGGGCAGGGTCGCGACTTTGGCGTCGTTGATCCAATATTGATATTTGCCGGCCGCCGGCGGGTTGACCACGCCGGCGATATGGCCGGACCCGGCCAGCACGAACCGCAGCGGGCCCGAAAAATGATGGGTCAGTTTCCACACGCTTTCGGGCGGCGCGATATGATCCTCGCGGCCGGCCTGGACATAGACCGGCGTCTCGATCGACGAGAGGTCGATCGGGATATCGTCGACGGTCAGCTCGCCCTTCACCAGCTTATTGTCGCGGTAGAAATCGGCGAGGTACCGGCGATGCCAGTCGGCCGGAAGGTTGGTGACGTCGCTGTTCCAGTGCAGCAGGTCGAACGGCTTGTAGTCGTCAGCCAGCAGGTAATTGTTGACGACATAATTCCAGATCAGGTCGCGCCCGCGCAACAGGTTGAAGGTCGCCCCCATATAGCGGCCGTCGAGGAAGCCCTCGGGCGCCAGGCTCTCGATCAGCGCGAGTTGGGCGTCGTCGACGAACAATTTGAGATCGCCGGCCTCGCTGAAATCGACCTGGGCGGTGAAGAAGGTCGCAGTGGCGACCTTGTCCGCCTCGCCCTTGGCGGCGAGCCAGGCGAGCAGCATCGAAAGCGCGGTGCCGGCGACGCAATAGCCTACGACATGCACGCTCGGCACGTCGAGCAGCTCCCGGATCGTATCGATCGCGTCGCGCTGCCCGCGCAGCACATAATCGTCCATCGTCGTCGTCGCCATGCCGGCGTCGGCCGACTTCCAGGAAACCATGAACACCGACAGGCCCTGGTCGAGCGCCCACTTCACGAAGCTCTTCTCGGGCGAGAGATCGAGAATGTAGAAGCGGTTTATCCACGGCGGGAAGATCAAAAGCGGCGTCGCCTGCACCTTGGGGGTGGTCGGCGCATAGTGGATCAGCTGGTAGAGCGGGGTCTCCTTGATCACCTTGCCGGGCGTGGTCGCGATCGTCTTGCCGACTTCGAACGCATTCTCGCCGACATGGCGCATCTGGCCGGCGCCGGCATCCGCCAGCATGCGCTCCAGCCCGGTCAGCAGATTCTGGCCGCGGGTTTCGATGATGCGGTCCAGCACCTGCGGGTTGGTCAGCGCGAAATTGGCCGGGCTCATCGCCTCGACGAAGCTCTGCGTGGCGAAGCGAAGCTGCTCCTTCTGCTTGGGATCGATCCCCTCGAGCGCATCCACGCCCTTGAGCAGCTGATCGGCGATCGCGACATAGCTCTGGCGGATCATGTCGAAGACCGGTTCTTCCCAGCGCGCGCCCTTGAAGCGCCGGTCTTTGCTCGCCGTGGCCGCCGCATCGCCCGCGACCGGCAACATCGACTGCCACTGCGCCATGGCGTCCTTCCACCACGCCGCCTGCGTCTCTAGCAACTCGCTGCCGGCTTTCTTATTCTCGCCGAGGATGGCGGCGGTATCGTCCACCGCCTTGAGCGCGGCGGACGCGCCATGCTCCATCAGCAATTGCTGCATGCGTCCGGCAATGCCGGTCCAATGCGCCATTTCATCCAGCAGGTTAGCGTCTTCGGCCATCATCTTCCTCGTGGGTGCCTTTAACGCGCAAAGCAGCTATAGCGACCCCGCCCGGCACGATGGGCGATACGCGCCCGCACGCAAAGAGGCTTCTTTCAACCCGAGGATCTGATGACCGAGGATTTCTACCGCATCCGCCGTTTGCCCCCTTACGTGTTCGCCGAAGTGAACGCGATGAAGGCGGCGGCGCGCGCGGCGGGCGAGGACATCATCGATCTCGGCATGGGCAATCCCGACGGCGCACCGGCGCCGCACGTGATCGACAAATTGTGCGAGGTCGCGCGCAACCCCAATGCGCATGGCTATTCGGCCTCGTCGGGCATTCCCGGCCTGAAGAAGGCGCAAGCCGGCTATTATGCGCGCCGCTTCGGGGTCGAGCTGGATCCGGCGAAGGAAGTTGTGGTGACGTTGGGCTCGAAGGAGGGCCTCGCCAACCTCGCCCAGGCGATCACCGCGCCGGGCGACGTCGTGCTCGCGCCCAACCCATCCTATCCGATCCACACGTTCGGCTTCATCATCGCGGGCGCGGCGATCCGTTCGATTCCGGCCGCGCCTGGCCCTGATTTCTTCAAGCGGCTGGAATATGCCATGGCCTATACGGTGCCGAAGCCGTCGGTGCTGGTGATCGGCTATCCGTCCAATCCGACCGCTTATGTCGCCGATCTCGCTTTCTACGAGCAGGTCGTCGCCTTCGCGAAAGAGCACAAACTCTGGGTGCTGAGCGATCTCGCTTATGCCGAGATCTATTTCGGCGACACGCCGACGCCGTCGATCCTGCAGGTGCCGGGCGCAGTGGATGTCGCGATCGAATTCACATCGATGTCGAAAACCTATTCGATGGCGGGCTGGCGGATCGGCTTCGCGGTCGGCAATCGCCAGCTGATCGGCGCGCTGACGCGGGTGAAGTCGTATCTGGATTACGGCGCCTTCACCCCTATCCAGGCGGCGGCGGTGGCGGCGCTCAACGGGCCGCAGGATATCGTCGTGGCCAATCGCCAGCTCTACAAGTCGCGCCGTGACGTGATGGTCGAAAGCTTCGGCCGGGCCGGATGGGATATCCCGTCGCCGGAGGCGTCGATGTTCGCCTGGGCGCCGATCCCGCCCGCGCTCAGGCATCTCGGCGCGCTCGAATTCTCCAAGCAATTGCTGACCCACGCCAATGTCGCTGTCGCCCCCGGCGTCGGCTTCGGCGAGGAAGGCGAGGGCTATGTCCGGCTGGCGCTGGTCGAGAACGAGCATCGCATCCGCCAGGCGGCGCGGAACGTGAAAAAATATCTCGCCAGCATGGGGGTCAATGCCGCGGCACGGGCGGGCTGACCGACGCGATGCTCGACGATATCTTCCAGGTCGCGAGCCTGCCGGGGCTGGCGCATACGATCCAGCTATCGCTGGCCCCGGCATTTCTCCTCAACGGTATCGGCATCATTCTGGGCATGCTGACCGGACGGCTGACGCGCATCGTCGATCGGGCGCGGGTGGTGGAGGCCGATTTCACGCCGCGCGACCATCCGCTGCACGCGCATCAGGTCAATGAATTGCGGCTGCTCGACCGGCGGATGCGGATCGTGAACAATGCCATCTTCTTGGCAACGGCCAGCGCGGTCGTGCTGTGCACCGTGGTGGCGATGATGTTCGTCGCGCGGCTGGCGGGCTTCAGCTTCGCGCGCACGCTGGCGGTGATGTTCGCCACCTCGCTGTTGCTGCTGATCGCGAGCCTGGTCCTGTTCCTGGTCGAGGTCCGCGTCGCGGTGCGCGCGATCCGCATCCGGGACGAGCTGCTGGAACGGAGCTGACGACTGCGCGGGTGGTAGCTGGCGTTGCCCAAGCCCGATCAAAGGCACACCAGCCCAATCGGTGTTGACAATTGTACGCACAAAGCGTACGCATCACGATGCGACGTTGATGCCCTCCTCGGCAGCTCGCCGCCCTGGCTATTTCTCAGGTTTAACAATCTGCAACGGCATCGTCGGGGTGCCCGTTCGCCGGCGGCCCAAGGCGGCTTCATCCTTGCACGGGCGGCAAATCATCAAGTTCGTTTCTGATGTTTTTTATTTTCCCGCTCGGTGAAGTTCGCGCCTGGAACGAAGCCAGCCGCCCATCGGAAGTCCCAAAACGGAAGAAGGGCCGCCGGGTTACCCCAGCGACCCTTCCAACATGGGTCAGCGGCCGGAACGTTCGGCCCGGGAGACCCCGGTGCTCCTAACCGTGGTTAGAAGCACGTCTCCCGAACGGACAGAACCGACCCCCAAGCTGAACCATGAGACATCGGTCACCTCCTTTCGCCAAGTTGAAGAGCAAGCGGAATGTGATTCATTCCGCGCTTACGAACAAGCCTTGATTTCAACTATTTTCGCGTCAGGATGCTCGGCTTCGCGCGGGCTTCCGCCCGAAGGCCTCACGCAGCTCATCCTTGGCATTTTCCAGCACCTTACGCTGCTTGGCATCCAGCCCGTCGCCGGCACGGTTGATGTAGAAGGTGAGCATCGACATCGCCGACTGAAAGGGTGTGCCCTTGCGGCGCTGGCTGTGCTCGGCCGAGCGTTTGAGCGAGGCCGCGATCGCCTTCGGATCGTCCTTCTTGAAGACCTCGCCTTCGAGGTTGAGCGCATCGCTATGCTCGGTCACATCCTGCGACCATTTCTTCGCCGCCATGATCCGCGCGCCTTGAAAATATTGGACATCGCAAAACGGGCAAGCGCGGGAGCAGGTTCCTTAGCTGCGGCAATCCTCGACCACGCGGGCCGGCTCGGCCCAGGCCGGAATGTCGATCTCGGTGAGGCCGGGGCCGCTGATCGAGAAGCGGCCGCGGCTGAAGGCGATCTGGTCGAGCGCCGGGTCGGCCGGCGCGAAACTGACCACGCTGCGCCCGTCGGTGCCGATCTGCGCGGGCCAGCTCCGCTCTGCATAGGAAGTGCGGATGGTCAGGCTGGAGGTTGCGCCGGATACGGAAATGACGATCAGCCGCCGTGCGGCATCGCATTGCATGGTCAGCAACGGCGCAATGCCTGCCGGCCCGAACGACGCGGTGCGGTTGGCGTAGCGCCACAGGCCAGGTGTGTAGGGCTTGTCGCGCCAGTCCAGGAGTTCGGTGTCATTGGGCGTGATCACTGGAACCGGCGCTGCGATCTTCGGTAGCTGCGGGGCGGGCGTGGAGCAGGCTGCCGCGAAAAACGGGAGCGCGAGGGCGAGATGCTTCTTCATATGGCGACCGGCGCCGCAATATGAGCCTGGGGCGCGTAATCGATCACGGTGAAATCCTCGATCCGATAATCGAATATGCTCGGCGGCTTGCGCAGCAGGCGCAACCGGGGGGCGCCCGCCGGGGTGCGGGCAAGCTGCTCTTCGACCAGATGTTGATGGTTCAGGTAGACGTGGACGTCGCCGCCGCTCCAGATCAGCTCGCCGGGCTCGAGATCGCATTGCTGGGCGAGCATCGCGATCAGCAAGGAGGCCGAAAAGACGTTGAAGGCGAAGCCGAGGCCAAGGTCGCACGACCGCTGCCACAGCATGCCCGACAATTTCCCGTCCGAGACGTGATATTGATAGGTCATGTGGCAGGGCGGCAGCGCCATCCCCTCCAGCTCCGCGACATTCCAGCCGGTGAATATGTGCCGGCGTGAGGCGGGGTTGTTCTTGAGACTGTCGACCAGCGCCGCGATCTGGTTGATGCCCGCGCCGCGCTTGTAAAGCCCAGGCTCGTCCGCTGCCTCGTAACGCGGCCAATCAACCCATTGCTTGCCGTAGACCGGGCCAAGCTCGCCCCATTCGGCGGCGAACGCATCGTCGCCAAGGATGCGTGCCTCGAATGCCTCGCGATCGATCGTCGCGCCGGTCGCCCGGCGATAGCGGTCGAGCGGCCAATCGGTCCAGATATGGACCTTGTCGGCAACGAGCGGCTGAATGTTGGTCGAGCCTGTGAGAAACCATAACAATTCGCGCGCCGCCGTCTTCCACGCGACCCGCTTGGTGGTGAGCAACGGCACGCGATTGTCGGAAAGGTCGAACCGCATCTGTGCCCCGAACAGGCTGCGCGTGCCGACGCCCGTACGGTCGCGGCGCTCGTCGCCGGTTTCCCAGACGCGACGCAGCAGGTCGAGATATTGCTGCTCGTAATGCATGGGATGGGGCTTAGCCCGCCCATCGGTGCGCGCCAACCCGAACCGCGTCGCCATGCTGAACTTGTTTCAGCATGGCGAAGACGTCAGGCGCTATCCCGCACGCGTTCGTGGTGGCGGATGACCTCGTCGATCACGAAGCGCAGGAACTTTTCGGAGAAATCCGGGTCGAGCCGCGCCGACTGGGCGAGCGCCCGCAGGCGGGCGATCTGCTCGGCCTCGCGCGCGGGGTCGGCCGGGGGCAGGCCGGCGGTCGCCTTGTAGCGCCCGACCGCCTGGGTGACCTTGAACCGCTCGGCGAGCAGGAAGATCAACGCCGCGTCGATATTGTCGATGCTCTGGCGAAATTCGTCGAGCTGCGCGTCGGCCACTGTCGTCTCCTGCCTCGTCCCGTTGCCCTCATGCGGGTCGACCGCGTCGGGTGCAAGTCGCCCGCTTGCCTTTGCGGGGCGGAGAGGCCTAAGCGCGGCGCCATGGTCGCCACGGTAACGCCGCTGCATCGCAAGTCTGTGCCCTCGCTCGATCCGATGATCCAGCTGGTCGCGGCCGACATGAACCAGGTCAACAAAGTCATCCTCGCGCGCATGCAATCGGACGTGCCGCTGATTCCCGAGCTGGCAGGTCACCTCATCGCCGGGGGCGGCAAGCGTATGCGGCCGATGCTGACGCTCGCCTGCGCACGGCTGCTCGATTATCCGGGCGGGCGCCACCACAAGCTCGCCGCGGCGGTCGAGTTCATTCACACGGCGACGCTGCTTCATGACGACGTCGTCGACGGCTCCGGCCTGCGGCGTGGGCGACGCACCGCCAACATCATCTGGGGCAATCCGGCGAGCGTGCTGGTCGGCGACTTCCTGTTCAGCCGCGCGTTCGAGCTGATGGTCGAAGACGGGTCGTTGCGTGTGCTCAAGACCTTGTCGCACGCCAGCGCCGTGATCGCCGAGGGCGAGGTCAATCAGCTGACCGCGCAGCGCCGGATCGAGACGAGCGAGGAACGCTATCTCGACATCATCGGCGCGAAGACTGCGGCCTTGTTCGCGGCCGCCTGCCGCATCGCCGCGATCGTGGCCGAGCGCGATCTCGCCATCGAAGATGCGCTCGATTCCTACGGCCGCAATCTCGGCATCGCCTTCCAGCTGGTTGACGATGCAATCGATTATGCGTCGGACGAAGCGACGATGGGTAAGGATGCGGGCGACGATTTCCGTGACGGCAAGGTCACGCTGCCGGTGATCCTGGCCCATGCGCGCGGCTCCGACGCCGAACGACGCTTCTGGCGCGAGGCGATGGAAGGCCACCGCACGTCGGACGCGGATCTCGCCCATGCGACCGGACTGCTCGCGCAGACCGACGCAATCGCCGATACGCTCGACCGCGCGCGCCATTATGGTCAGCGGGCGATCGATGCGCTGGCCGGCGTGGGTTCCGGCCCGGCCAAGGCGGCATTAGTCGAAGCAGTCGAGTTCGCGGTGGCGCGAGCCTATTGAACGGCTGCGGGCGGCGCGGCTATTCCAATGCCACGCCGAGCCGGCGCTCCATCTCCTCGAGCGGAACGCCCTTGGTTTCGGGGAAATAGCTCAGCACGACGATGAACTGCACCAGCATCATCGCGGCGAAGAAGAAGAAGGGCAGGCTCACCGAAATCGCGGCAATGGCCGGGAAGGTGGCGGCGATCACGGCGTCCAGTCCCCAATGAGTCGAGGCGCCGACCGCGCTGCCGCGGCCGCGTACCGAAGTGGGGAACACTTCCGAGATATAGACCCAGATGACGGCGCCGGTGCTGGGCGCGAAGAAGGCGATGAAGCCGATGAGCGCTGGCAGCACCACCCAGCCGGGCAGCATGGCGCCCATCGCGAGCCCCGCCGCCACCAGGCATGATGCCATTCCGAGCGAGCCGATCAGCAACAGCGTGCGGCGACCGATACGATCGATCAAGGCCATGCCCACCGCGGTGAAGATCGCGTTGACCACGCCGATGATAATCGCCTGCACATCGGGCGAGAGGCTGCCGCCAGCATGCGCGAAAATATCATTGAGATAATAGAGAAGCGCGTTGATGCCGGAGAGCTGGTTGAAGCCGGCAACCATGACGGCGAGCAGGATGGGTTTGCGATGCCGCCCCCAGGACAGCCGGCTGCGATCGGTGCGCACCGCCAGCGAAGCGCCGATCGTCTCGGTTTCCCGCCGCGCATCGGCTTCGCCGATGCCAACCCGGCCCAGCGCCCGCACCGCCTCCTCGATCCTCCCACGTGCAACCAGCCAGCGCGGACTGTTGGGGATGCGCAGCAGCAGGAGCAGGAACAGGAGTGCGGGAAGCGCCGATACACCGAACTTCCACCGCCAATCCTCAGCGCCAAGCGCGAGCGAGGCGATGATTGCATTGGAAAGGTAGGCGGCAAGGATGCCGAAGATCACCATGAACTGGAAGGATGCGACCAGCCTACCACGCTTCGCCGGAGGAGAGACCTCGGCGATGTAAACCGGCGCCAGTACCGACGAACCACCGACCGCCAATCCCGCGATCATCCGGAAGAAGACCAGCGACTCCCAGTTCCAGGCCAGTCCGCAGCCGAGCCCGCCGGCGATGTAGAAGAGCGCAAGGATACGCAGCGTGTTGCGGCTGCCGAAGCGGTCGCCAGGAATACCCGCTCCAAGCGCGCCCACCAAGGTGCCCCACAAGGCCGACGACACCGTCACACCGAGCCAGACGTCGCTGAGCGCATATTGCGCGCGCAGCGATTCAGTGGTGCCCGATATAACCGCGGTGTCGAAGCCGAACAGGAGGCCGGCGAGGGCAGCAGTGGCGATGCAGGCAAGCAGGCCAGGATGAAGCAGGGAAGGTTCGTTCATCGGCCCGTCGCTTCCGGCTGCTTCCGTCACAACCGCCATGGATCCCATCCTCCCGCCAAGTGGCTCCCGAATGACGCTTTAGGATTTGATTGTCGACGCCGAAGTGGTGCTGCCGGCGAGGTCAAGCGGCCAGGCGCCATCCAAGTCAGCCATCGCCAACCAATCAGTGGCGGCGGTGTTCGAGGTAGAGATAGTCCGGGTCGAACTCGCCTATCTGCTCCATCCGCGCCTGATCCTGAATGGTGACGCGCCCGCTCTTGAACTGGACAATGCCCTGATCGCGCAGCTCCTTGAGCGTCCGATTGACGTGGATCGGCGTTAGCCCCAGGCATTCGGCCAGGTCCGCCTGGGTCAAAGGCAGGGCGTAGCCGTCTTCGTCGCTCAGCCCGACCACTTCCAGCCGGACACGCATCTCGCAGAACAGAGAGGCAAGCTTGGCAATTGCCGATCGTCGGCCGAGCGACAATTCCCACTCGCGGTGGATGGCCGCGTCCAACGTGGTCGAGAACCAATAAAGACGCGTCAGATGGGGGTGTTGCTCGGTGATCCTTTCCAGCCGCTCGTGCGGCATCATCACCACCCGACAGGGCGTCAGTGTCAGCACATTATGGTCGAGATGCTTGAGCGTGAAGCTGTGGAGATCGACGAAGTCACCCGCGACATGCAGCTCGGTGATCTGGCGCTGGCCATCGCTCAAATCCTTGTAGCGACACATCATGCCGTCGAGCAGCAGGGTGCAGGCTTCGAGCTGCTCGCCTTGACGGATCACCGTCTGATCGGCGGCATAGTTTCGCACCTCGCCGAGCGCATCGCGGATAGCTTGTTCCTCTTCGGCGCTGACCGTGTCGCGCGCGCGCAGCTTGAGGAGGTGCCGTTCAATCATGAAAGCGGCCGCAGATTTTGAGTAAGAATTGCGCCATCGCCGGTCTAACGCATTTTGTGCCGGCCGGTTCTATCGGCCGCGTCCCCGCCGCGCCGGCCGTCACGCGCGGGCGCTCGCGATGTAGCGATCGACGACGCGCGCCAGCATCGTGAGCGGCATGTTGCCGCCGAGCACGATCGCATCGTCATAGGTGCGGATGTCGAAGCGCGTGCCGAGTGCGGTCTGCGCGTGTGCGCGCAAGCGGTTAATCTCGTTATGGCCCATCTTGTAGCCGCACGCCTGGCCGGGCCAGGAGCAATAGCGATTGAGCTCCGCGCGCAATTGTTCGCGCGGCTGGCCGGTGCCTTGGGAGAACCAGTCGAGTGCCTGATCGAAGCTCCAGCGTTTGGCATGGATGCCGGTGTCGACGACCAGCCGGCAGGCGCGGAAATTGATCGACTGGAGATATCCGATCTTGCCGAGTGGGTCGTCGGTATAGGCGCCAAGCTCGTCGCCCAATTGCTCGGCATAAAGCGCCCAGCCTTCGGAATAAGCGTTGAACGCGAGCAGCGAGCGGATCATCGGCAGCTTGTAGCTATATTCGCCCTGCCAGATGTGGCCGGGAATGCCCTCGTGATAGCAGAGCGTCGGCAGCGCGTAGCGCGGCCAGTTCCCATTGTCCTTGAGGTTGATGAAATAGACGCCGGGCGTGCTGCCGTCGATTGCACCGGGGCCGGCATAGCCGTCGGGCATGCCGTCCTGGATCGCTTCAGGCACGCGCTTGATGACGAGGTTGCCCTTGACCATGGTGGCGAAGGCGCGCGGCAGGCGGGTGCGGATGTCGGCAATGCGGCCGTTGAGATAGGCCAGCAATTTGGCGCGCCCCGCATCGTCGTTCGAGAAGAGCAGATCGGGCCGCTTCGACAAGGCGGTCAGCCGTGCGCCGACGCTGCCCTGGGTGATGCCCTGCGCCTTGAGCAATGTGTCGATCTGGGCATTGAGTGCGACATTCTGCTCAACGCCGAGGCGATGGAGTTCGTCGGGCGTTGCGTTCGTGGTCGTGCCGGCTTTGACGAGCCAGGTGTAATAAGCCTCGCCGTTCGGCCGCGCCCACACGCCCGGCACGTCGCTCGCCTTGGGGCGGGCGGCGGCGAGCGTCGCTGCCTGTCGTTCGAGCGCCGGTACGACTCGCTGTCGGCTCATTGCCGCGGCTTTATCCGCGTAGGAGGCGGGAAGCCCGGCCTTGGCGCATTTAGCCTTTAGACTTTCAACCAGGCCCCATTGCTCGGTCGGCTGATCGCGCATGCCGCGCAATTGCCGCACGGCAATGTCGTTGAGGAAGCCCGGCAGCAACGCGCCCTGCGCCTGATCGGCGGCGAGCCGGCCGGTTTCCCCATCGACCGCGCGCGCATAGCTTTCGATGCGGGCGAGATAGGCTTCGGCATCGGCGGCATTGGCGATATCGTGATGATTTTCAAGCGTATCGGGCAGCTCGACATAAGCGCCGGTATTTTGCGACACGACATAGGGCGTGCTGCGGTAGCTGTTGTTGCTGTTGAAGATGGCGACATCGCCAACCGGCATCGTCCGCCATCCTTCAACCGCCAGCTCGTGTGCGCTCTGGCAGACGTCCAGGTCGAGCGCGATGCCGGGTGACAGGCGGGTGCGATCGATCGCTCTCGACCGGGTCAGTCGCTCGGCGGCGCGGGCGGCCCGCTTGCGGTCGGCTTCGCGGCTGCGGTCTCCGAGCCGGCTATGGAGCGTGATGCGGGCGCCCTTGTCGATACCGAGGCCAGCAGCGGTTTCCGGGAAATCGGCGAGCAGTTCCTCGGCGATGGTGTCGAGATAGGCGGTCGCCTGCGCGTCTCCCGGCGCCGCCGTGGCGGAAATCTGCGCGCCGCTCGGGAAAGCCGCGGCCATGCCGACCGCGCCGGCGCCGGCCAGCAACTCGCGACGGGTTGTAAACATGAGGCAGGTCTCCTGGATCTTGCTTGTCATTGAGGGGAAGTGATTGTCTTCGACGCCTAGCCCTCAAACTCGGGAAGCACTCCGTCGCGCATAGCCGCCATGAAATGGCGGCGACACATGGCGACGTAACGGTCATTGCCGCCAATCTCGGTCTGCGCGCCCTCGCGCGCGGCCCGGCCAGACGCGTCGACACGCAGGTTCATGGTCGCCTTGCGGCCGCAGCCGCACACCGCCTTGATCTCGTGCAAGCTGTCGGCGAGCGCGAGCAGCCATTTGCTGCCTTCGAACAATTCGGCCTGGAAATCGGTGCGCAGGCCGTACGCCAGCACCGGGATGCCGACCTGATCGCAGATGCCGGCAAGCTGGAACACCTGCTCGCGCGACAGGAATTGCGCCTCGTCGACCAGCACGCAACTGAGCGGCGTGAGCTTATGCTGTGCAAGGATGTCGGCGCCGAGATCGGTCTCTGTCGCGAACAGGTTGGCGGCGGCTTCCAGCCCGATACGCGAGGTGATCGTGCCGGCGCGGAAGCGGTCATCGATCGCGGCGGTCCACAGCATCGTCGCCATGCCGCGCTCGCGATAATTGAAGTCGGCCTGAAGCAGGGTCGTCGATTTCCCCGCATTCATCGAGGCGTAGTAGAAATAGAGCTTGGCCATTGCATGAAGGCTATGGCGGATAGCGCGGCGGGTTTGAAGCCGGCTTTCGCAAGGCCATTACCGTCACCCTGAACTTGTCTCAGGGTCTACCCATCTCGCTTACAGCCGTGCCTGGGACATGATGGATGCTCGAAACAAGTTCAGCATGACGAAGCAGGCGGGGCGGCGCTAAGCCAATCGCGTGACCGATCTTCCTATCCATGCCGTACTGCCCTACCTGCTCGCTGCGCTGGCGGAGGGAACCGGCGCAGTGCTGGTCGCGCCGCCGGGTGCGGGCAAGACGACCGCAGTGGCGCCCGCCTTGCTCGATCAGTCCTGGTGCACGGGGCGCGTGCTGCTGCTGTCGCCGCGGCGGATTGCGGCGCGCGCGGCGGCGGAGCGGATCGCGGAAATGGCCGGCGAGCCGATCGGTGGGCGAATTGGCTATGCGACGCGGCTCGACAGCCGCCAGTCCGCGGCGACACGGCTGCTGGTGGTGACACAGGGCATCTTCGTGGCGATGGTACAGGCCGATCCCGAACTGGCCGGGATCAGCGCGGTGTTGTTTGATGAGGTCCATGAGCGCAGCCTCGACGGCGATTTCGGGCTGGCGCTGGCGCTGGACGTGCAAGGGGGGCTGCGGCCTGATCTGCGGCTGGTGGCGATGTCGGCGACGTTGGCAGGCGAACGCTTCGCGGCCTTGCTGGGTGGAGCGCCGGTTATCGAGAGCGCGGGGCGCTCGTTCCCGATCGAACATGTCTATCTCGGTCGGCGCGAGCAAAGGATCGAGGACGATATGGCGGCGGCGGTGCGGCGCGCGCTGGTGGAGACAACGGGCGGCCTACTGGCCTTCCTGCCGGGCGTGGCCGAGATCGAACGCACCGCCGAGCGGCTCGCCGGGCTTCCCCCTGAGGTCATGCTCCACCGCCTGCATGGGTCGCTAGATCCGGGCGCACAGCGGGCGGCGATCCGCGCCGAACCACCGGGCAAGCGCAAGCTGGTCCTCGCCACCGCCATCGCCGAGACCAGTCTGACGCTGGACGGGGTCTCGACCGTGGTGGATTCGGGGCTGGCGCGGCGGCCGCGCTACGACCGTGCCGCGGGCGTGACGCGGCTGTCGACCGAGCGCGTCAGCCAGGCGGCGGCGACGCAGCGCGCGGGCCGCGCCGGACGCCAGGCGCCGGGCACGGTCTATCGGCTGTGGGAGGAGGCCGCGACGGCGGGGCTGGCGCCGTTCGATCCGCCGGAGATCGCAGAGGCCGACCTGTCCGGGCTGGTGATGGCGTGCGCGATTTGGGGGGTGAGCGACCCCGTCCAATTGCGCTGGATCGACCCGCCAAGCGCGCCGGCCGTGGCGGAGGCGCGGCGGCGGCTGACGGCGTTCCGGCTGGTCGACGGGGAAGGGCGGCCGACCGCACATGGCCGTAAGGTGGCGAGCCTGCCGGTAAGCCCGCGGCTTGGCCATATGCTGGTCGCTGCGGGCGAGCATGGTTGGGGACGGACGGCGGCCGAGGTGGCGGTGTTGCTGTCGGAGCAGGGCCTGGGCGGCGGCAACGATCCCGATCTGGAGACGCGGCTGCGGCGCTGGCGCAGCGAGAGCGGGCGCCGGGCGGAGGCGGCGCGCGGGCTGGCGCAGCGCTGGGAGAAAATGGCGTCGGGCAAGGGTGGGCCCAACGACGGAGACCTGCGCCCGGTGGGCGCGTGCGTCGCCTTGGCCTTTCCGGACCGGGTGGCGAAACGGCGCGGTGCGGATGGCGCGGACTGGATCGCGACCGGCGGGCGCGGCTTCCGGCTCGACCCGGCTTCGTCGCTGGCGCGGGCGGAATGGCTGGCGGTGGCGGAGACGCAGGGCTCGGCGGCGAGCGCGCGCATCCTGTCGGCGGCGTCGATCGAGCAGGCGGAGGTCGAGGGGCTGTTCGGCGAACGGATCCAGACACGCCATATGGTGACGTTCGATCCGGCGACCGGCGGCGTCACCGCCACGCGCGAGCGGCGGCTGGGCGCGATCCGGCTGTCGTCCGGGCCGGATAGCAATGCCGATCCGGCGGACATTGCGGCCGCTTTGGTGGAAGGCGTACGGGCGCATGGCTTGGAACGGCTGCTGTGGTCGGATGCCGCCCGGGCGCTGCGTCGGCGTGCCGCGTATGTCGGCGGGGCGGATCTGTCGGACGAAGCTCTCATCGCCCGCCTGGACGAATGGCTCCCGGCTTTGGTCGAGGGTAAGCGCAAGCTGGCCGACATCGCGAGCGCCGCCCTATTCCAGGCGCTGGAAAACCTGATCGGCTGGGAGGGCAAGCAGGCGATCGACGCCCAGGCGCCGGCGCATTTCACATCGCCGCTGGGGACGACGCATGCGATCGATTATGGCGCCGAGGGCGGCCCCGCGGTCGAGCTGCGGGTGCAGGCCCTGTTCGGGCTGGCGACACATCCGATGATCGGGGGGACCCCGCTGGTGCTGCGGCTCACCTCGCCGGCCGGCCGCCCGATCCAGACGACGCGCGACCTGCCAGGCTTCTGGAAAGGGAGCTGGGCGGCGGTCGCGAAGGAGATGCGCGGGCGCTACCCGCGCCATCCCTGGCCGGACGACCCGACGCAGGCCGATCCGACGCTGAGAACGAAACGGGCGAGCGGGCGATCTTAGTCCTTCCTTTCCAGGGCAGGGGCTTACTTCGTGAAATCGTTGCCCGATTTGGCGCCGCCTCTATGCTTGAAGCGATTCCCGGGGACCCCATGAAGACGATCCATCTCAACCTGACCCTGGCCGCGGCGTCGGCGATCACGCTGGCGGCATGCGATCAGCCGGTCGACCATTGGACTGCCGAGCAGGACACGGCGATCTGCACCGACCGCAACGGCACCCGCGTGCCCGACGCACAGTGCCAGACGCATCATGTCGGCAGCGTCGGCACGGCCTTCCTGTGGTATTATCTCGGCCGCAACAGTGTGGTGCCTTATTATGGCGAGCGGGTCGCGGGGGGCTCCTTCACGCGGACGGCGGGGGCGACCTATTTCCACGCGCCGGTCAGGACCGCGATGACGCGTAGCGCGGCGGTCGCGCGCGGCGGGTTCGGGTCTTCGGCGCGCAGCTTCGGCAGCTTTGGCGAGTGATCCGCGACACGGTCGCGCCGCGGCCCGACTGGCAGGATAAAGTCGAGGCGCGGGGTCTGGTCTGGCACACGGCCGGCGGTGTGCCTTATTGGGACGAGGGCACGTTCTACCGCTTTGATCGGATCGAGGTGGACCTGATCGAGGGCGCGACGGCCGAGCTTTACCGCCTGTTCCTGGCGGCGGGGCAGGCGGTGATCGACGACCCCAAGGCACTCGCTGTGTTCGGCATCCCGGAATATTGCCACGACGCGATACGGCAGGCCTGGCAGGAGGAACCGCCGGCGCTGAATTTCGGGCGGTTCGACCTCGGCTATAGCGGCAAGGGCCCGCCCAAGCTGTTCGAGTTCAATTGCGACACGCCGACCTCGCTGCTGGAAGCTTCGGTGATCCAGTGGGACTGGAAGCAGGAGGTTCTGCCCCGCAGCGACCAGTTCAACAGCCTGCACGGACGGCTGGTCGGCAAATGGGCGGACCTGCGCACGCTCGTGCCGGACCGGCAGGTTCACTTCACCCACGTGGCCGACGCCGTCGGCGAGGATATGGTGACGGTAGCCTACCTGCGCGACACGGCGGAGGAAGCGGGCCTGAAGACCAAGGCGATCGCGATCGACGATATCGGCTGGGATCGCGCCAACGGCGTGTTCCTCGACCTGGACGAGCAGGTCATGACGACGATCTTCAAGCTATATCCGTGGGAATGGCTGACCAGCGAGCAGTTCGGCCGCAATCTTCTTACGAGCCTCGACCGGACGATCTGGATCGAGCCGATCTGGAAGATGATCTGGAGCAACAAGGCGATCCTGCCCGTGCTGTGGTCGATGTTCCCCGATCATCCCAATTTGCTGCCGGCGAGCTACAGCCCGCTCGGCGGCGATGTGGTGACCAAGCCGGCCTTGTCGCGCGAGGGCGCCAATGTGGTGATCCACCGCGACGCCAAGATGATCGCGGCGAGCTCGGGCGCCTATGACGATAGCCGCACGATCTATCAGGCGCTGTACGAGCTGCCCGAGACCGCACCCGGCTGCTACCCGGTGGTGGGCAGCTGGATCGTGGACGGCGCCCCGGCGGGGATGGGCATCCGCGAGGACGGGCTGATCACGGGCAACACCGCCCGGTTCGTGCCGCATGTCATCGGGTGAGCCGGTGGGGGGGGCGGATGGATTTTAGCCGTCGCCCAGCGGAGGCTGGGGCCCATGGCTAGCGCGGCTTGGTATATCGCGTTCCCGAGCGGCGTCGCTTGTGGTGCGGATATGAATCCCAGCCTTCGCCGGGACGACGGGTGAAGATGACGGCAGGCTAGGCCCTTGACCCGTTCGGCGGCCACGGTATCGCAGCAACATGGCACACGCCCGCATCCGTCAGCGCATCAAGAGCAGCATGCAATCGGGCCGCGCCCACGAGGGGCAGTGGATCCTCGAATATGAGCCGGCGGAGGCCAAGCGCGCCGATCCGCTGACCGGCTGGGCCGGATCGGGCGACACGCGCGAGCAGGTGCAGCTGGGCTTCGCGACGCTCGACGCGGCCAAAGCCTATGCCGAGAAGCATGGCCTGGCCTATCATGTCACGGTCGGCCAGGTGGAGCGCCCGCTCAAGATTCAGACCTATTCGGACAATTTCAAAGGCCCCGATCTGTTCTGATGACGCGCGATCCCCGGATCGACGCCTATATCGCCGCCGCCCAGCCGTTCGCGCGCCCGATCCTGGATCATCTGCGCGCCGCGATCCACGATGCCTGTCCGGACGTGACCGAGACGATCAAGTGGAGCCGGCCGTTCTTCGAGCATAAGGGGCGGATGTTCGCCGCGCTGGGCGCGTTCAAGGCCCATGCCTCGCTCGTCTTGTGGCGGATGGGGGAGACGGGTGGCGCGACCAGCCGCGACCAGGAGGGGATGGGCCAGTTCGGGAAGCTGACCAGCCTCGCCGACCTGCCCGACGAGGCCGAGTTGCGGCGCGCTATCCAGGAGGCGACGGCAGCGATCGAGGCAGGCAAGCCGATGCGGGCCAAGCCCGCGCCGCGTCCCGACCTACCGGTACCGGACGAATTGCGCGCGGCGCTAGCGGCGGCGCCCGCCGCTCAGGCCGTCTTCGACGGCTTCTCACCCAGCAACCGCCGCGATTATTGCGAGTGGATCGGCGAGGCCAAGCGGCCCGAGACACGCGCGTCGCGGGTCGCGCAGGCGGTGGAATGGATCGCCGAGGGCAAGCCGCGTCATTGGAAATATCAGCGCGGCTAAGCCCCGCGGCAGATCGTGCGGCCGTCCTCGTCCGGGCGGAGCAAGTCTTTCTGTTCATCCGCCAAAAAAGAACCGAAACCGTCGGAGACTCCCGCGCTGGCTGGGGGCCTGAAGGAGAAAAAGTATATGCTGATCGCGATCGCTCTTGCCGCCGCAATGCCCTCGGCCGAGGCCAAGGCGTTGGGGGCGCAGGTGGTGCGGATGGGGCCGGCGTCGGGGATCCTGCCGTTGCTGGCGCGCCAGCAGGCCGAGGAGCTGATCTCCGAGCATCCGGAACTAAGCGATCCCGACCGGATCACGCTGCGCGGCATTGCGCGGGATACCGCGCAGCGGGCGATGGATAAATTATTCGACGCGCTGGGGCATGGTTATGCCGCGGCGTTGAGTATCGAGGACTTGCGCAAGATTGCGGCCTTCCAACGATCGCCCGCCGCCGTCCACTATCGCGCGGCGATGGCGCAGGTCATGATCGAAGGAATGGAGATTCTCGGCGAGGTTGATCTCAAAGCCGAAGCCGTGGCGGCCTTCTGTGCCAAGACCGGCAAGCTCTGCGCTGCGAAATAGCCCCGCCGGTGTGGAGCGCGGCCCGTGGAGTCAGGCCGCGACCTGGCTGTCGCGCGTAGCCTCGGCACGGGCGCGGCGGGCATAAGCCTCGGCGAAACGCAGGTGGATGGAATGCACGGCAGGATCGGTCGTGCTCGCAGCCATCGCCCGCGCCTGGCGTTCACGTTCGAGAAAATAATTCTGGTCGTCGTTGCGCGCGAACATTGTCACGCTCCTATGCCCTACAAGCGGCAGCCCTGCGCTGACACAGCCCGCTGTCTCGACACCATGCCTGCGTAGTGAGTCGGCGCCGATGGAACCATTCATACGCCTGTTCGTAGTGGCGGCCTACTGACCTGCATCAGTAGCGGCCATTTCGGTTCTATCTCTTGTCGCTGGCCGCCTTGCGGTCGCGGATCAGCGCGTCGAGCTCGGCGATGCGGTCGCGGATCGGGGTGCCCACGGGCAGACCCTTGAGCCGCGCCTCGGCCCACAGCCGGTTACGCTCGCCCTGCAATTCCTTGATCGATGGTTCGGCCATGTCGGCGTCCTAGCGGATCGCCGCGCGGATGGCGACCGGGCGCAAGCCGGCCTCGATCGGGCGAGAGCTGGACAGCCGACCCAACGCGCAAGCAGTCCTGCGGAGGGGCAAAATAAAAAAACACCAGAAACGAACTTGATGATGCGACGCCTCGACAGCGCCAATAGCGCCAGCGGCGGCGCACGCGCGGCAGGTCGGCTATCGTCGTCGACCGGGAGCCTGCCGTAAATTATCAAACATGAGAAAGAGCCGAACGGCGTACCGAAGGCCAATGCGTCGCCCCGGCGGGCGTACGCTATGACCATACGCCAACGCGTACACGATTTGTTCCGCTTTGGCAAGCTTGCGGGCGCGGCTAAGTTTCCGCCAGGCGTGATCGAATGTGGGAAGGGCCAGCCGGGCGCTAACCGGCCGGATCATACATGAATTCGCGCAATTCCTGCGCGCAGCGGCAGGCGGCGGCGATCTTGCTGGCCCAGAGAATGGCCTCCGCGCGGGTGGGCAATTCCAGCACGGTGAAGCCGCCTCTGAGCCGGCTGCCCGGATAGATTTCGGGCGAGACCGATCCGTCGGCGGCGACCAATACAGGATCGACCTTCTCCTCGATACCGCCGCCGAAGACGTAGACGCCGGCGGCCCTGGCGTCCTCGATCACGGCATGGGCCTCGGCCACGACGACCGGGAATTCCGCGTCGGTCAGCACCATCGCTTCGCTGGGAAAGGAGATGAGATATTTGGTCATGCCGGCATGGTGCATGGTCGCATTGGCGACGGCAAGACTAGGCAGCCGGCAGGCACGTGGTCGCGCGCCATCAGACGGACTTGACGATTGCAAACTCCGCATTCTAAACAGTGAACCAAATGGTTCAGTTTGCAAATGCCCGGCTCGATGCCTCGTTCGGCGCGCTTTCCGATGCGACGCGGCGTGGCGTGCTGGAGCAGCTTGCGCGGGCGGATGCCTCGATCAGCGATCTCGCCGCGACCTTCCACATGACGCTCACCGGCATGAAGAAGCATGTCGGCGTGCTGGAGCAGGTGGGGCTGGTCACGACCGAGAAGGTCGGGCGCGTGCGGACCTGCAGGCTCGGCGTGGCCGGGCTGGAGGCGGAATCGGACTGGATCGCGCGGCAGCGCGCGCTGTGGACGGCGCGGTTCGATGCCTTGGACAAAGTGGTCGAAAATCTAAAGGCGAAGGAGCGAGACGATGGATCAGACAAATAGCGCATCCGCCGTGGGCGGCACGATCGTGGAAGGAACATCCGACCGCGAGCTGATCGTCACACGCACCTTCGACGCGCCGGCGCGGCTGTTATTCAAGGCGTGGACCACGCCCGCCTTGTTCATGCAATGGTGGGCGCCGAAGTCGATCGGCGTGCCGATGCTGTCGTGCGAGATGGATGTGCGGGTCGGCGGCGGATATTGCGTGGCGTTCGGCGAGGATGCGGCGACGGCGATGAAATTCTACGGCGAATATATTGAGGTGGTGCCGGATGCGCGGCTCGTCTGGACCAATGAGGAAGAAGCAGACGGCGCCGTGACCACGGTGACGTTCGAGGAAAAGGACGGCAAGACCTTGCTGACCTACCGCGAACTCTTTGCCTCGAAGGAAGCGCTGGACGGCGAGGGCGGCGGGATCATGCCCGAGCAACTCGACCAATTGGATGCGTTGCTGGCGAGCTTGGAGGCGGGTGCCTAGCTACGACCCGCCTCCCAACGTGACCAGGACGAGCTAACGACCGTACGGATCGGGGGCGCACGGTCGGATTGCCAGCTGCATCGCTGTGGTTGTGGACACCGCTGCTTTCGGCCTCATGTCGCGAAAGTGGGCGTTTCAGCAGGGAGTATCGGCGAAGGGATAGGCGACTACCTGATGCTCATCTTCAAAGACGATATATCCGGGACGATTAGCGCGCAGCATCCTAACCGAAAGGCCATATCTTTCGAGAACGAGCTGGTAATCACGCATTCGCTTCACGTGCTCAGTCGCGGTACCGCGAAACCAACTTAGAGCCTGGGCTTTGGCGTGCGGTTTAGACGATACCGCAAAACGCGTAGGCACGAGGAGATGCGCCTTAAACCAGGCGTATAGCTCTTCCAAGGTTTCCATGTCGCTCGGGTTCATTCGGCCGCTCTGAAGCAGCGCCTCCCCTGCTTGGAAAAGGCCCTGTCGGCGACCTGAGTCCACGTCGCGGGCATCTATCACAAACCTGACGAACATCAGGCTGCTTCCTAGCAGGTTCCACCGTCGAGGCTAACAGCGCCAACTAGCGGTGCTGACGACGAAGCGACCCCGCTAAGATAGCTTGAGCGATGTTGCCTGGGGACCGCGTATCCCGCAATCATAGTGTCAGGCGATAAAGGAGAGGCCGGATGGGGCGTGTCAGGGTGGCGGGGTTTTCGGTGTCGCTCGACGGGTTCGGGGCGGGGCCGGAGCAGAGCCTGCAGGATCCGCTGGGCAGGAACGGGCCGGCGCTGTTCGGCTGGTTCTTCGGGACGAAGACGTTCCGCGCCATGGTTGGCAAGGATGGCGGATCGGAGGGGGTGGACGAAAGCTTCGCGCATCGTGCGATGGACGGCTTCGGCGCCTTCATCCTCGGCCGCAACATGTTCGCGCACTCGCGCGGGCCGTGGACGGACGACGGCTGGAACGGATGGTGGGGCGACAATCCACCCTATCACGCGCCGACCTTCATCCTGACGCACTATCCGCGCGACCCGATCGAGATGGAGGGCGGCACCGTCTTCCACTTCGTGACCGACGGGATCGAGGCGGCGCTGGAGCGTGCGCGCGACGCCGCGGGCGAGCGCGACGTCAAGATCGGCGGAGGCGTCTCGACGGTGCGCCAATATCTGCAGGCCGGGCTGATCGACGAACTGCACTTTGCGCTGTCGCCTGTGTTGCTGGGGCGGGGGGAAGCGATGTTCGCGGGGCTGGATTTGCCGGCGCTGGGTTATCGGGTGGTGGAATCGACCGCCAGCGAGCTCGCGACGCACATTGTGGTGGGGCGCTAGGGGCCGCGATGATCGCGCAGGCGGCAATTAGGTATTGTGTCCCCGGATTAGAGGATTGTTGTCTCGGAATTCGTGTCACAAATCTAGCGAGCTCTTATTACAATCTCGTTACGGATTATGCAGTCGTTCTTTCATGTTTGTTAAATACCTTATGGGATTATCATAATGCGCGCGGTTTCTGCTCAACAGGGACTTTCCTATCTCCACGACGCAGGAACCAAGCGTTACAGCAAGAGCTGTCCCTGCTGCCGCCGACAACGGGGCCCCGCCAAAAGATGCAAGTATTCCTGCCGCAGCAGAGCTAAACGTGCTTTCTTTGGAAAAAGCTACGCCAATTGTATTATTTATTGTCTGAAATTTCCAAGCGGAGACAACTTTATCATGATGATATATCTTGCTTAACAAAGTGTCCTCTATTTCGGATGATGACTTTCCTTGAAGGTTTTCAGAGAAAAATAATCGGAGATCGCGCAGGGCCGCTCGAGATTCTGAATCGTTCCTGAATTCTACAATCATCTCCCATGGCGTTTTATTTATATCAACAAGATTCAGTCCCGAAATGTGATTAAAGAAGGTTCCATCCTCTTCTTGAGAGGCGTTCTCTTGAGAATGACTGAGCTTTCCAAGCATGGAAATTCCTTGGGCATCCCATATGGGTGAATTTGAAAAGCCCGACTCAATGATCATTCGGTCAAGAGCTTTGTTAATTATCGCCCTTTGTTGATTTGTTACCTTTTGAGAGCGACGCGCCTTATTTATCTCCGTGCTAAATGAAACATCAAGCACCTTCGAAAGGTGATCCTCCATCGGCTTGTCGCGGGGCAAGAATTTTCCGTTTTTGTCAGCCGCAGCTATATACAGCATTAATAGCCCGAAGGACGCTATAGTATGTTCAACATACACGCGCGATTCTTTGATATCGCTCCGAAATAAGCTTGATATTACCGAGTTAGTCCTAGGATCATTCAGTTTTGGAACGTAATTTTCTAATAGTTCTTCCACCATTTCCTCGGTTAGCTCTTCTCCATTCTGGCTAACCGTCGTGTTTCGGACAAATGAAGGGGTGCCCAGATCAATCGGAAAAACCCGGTCAAAATATAGGGCCGCTTCCTTTGGCGGCCCCAAGCAAACAATCTTAGAATGCGTGTCGCCCGCAGCCACGGCTTTACTCCGCCGCCACCCCGGCATGCCCGAACAGTCCGCCTTCGCCGCCGCTCTCACCCGCGCCGGCATCTTCATTAGCCACTTCGGACTTCGCCTTGGCCGACTTGCGGGCGTCGAAGCTGTCCCACACGTCGCTCCAATCGCCGCGCGTCGCCGCCTTCGAATATTCGGTGGCGCGGGTTTCGAAGAAGTTGGCGTGCTCGACGCCGTTGAGCATCGGGGCGAGCCAGGGGAGGGGGTGTTCCTCGATCATGTAGATCGGCTTGAGGCCGAGCTGGCCGAGGCGCCAATCGGCGATGTAGCGGACGTAGCGCTTGATATCCTTGGGCGTCATGCCGTTGACCGGGCCCATCTCGAACGTGAGATCGATGAAGGCGTCCTCCAGGCGGACGGTCTTCTGGCACATGTCGAGGATGTCGTCCTTGACCGCCGGCGTGAGGCATTTCCGCTCCGCGCAGAAAGCGTGGAACAGCTTGATGATGCCCTCGCAATGGAGCGTCTCGTCGCGGATTGACCAGGTGACGATCTGGCCCATGCCCTTCATCTTGTTGAAGCGCGGGAAGTTCATCAGCATCGCGAAGCTGGCGAAGAGCTGGAGCCCCTCGGTGAAGCCGCCGAACATGGCGAGCGTGCGCGCGATATCCTCGTCGGTATCGACGCCGAACTGGTTCAGATAGTCATGCTTGTCCTTCATCTCCTTATATTGGAGGAAGGCCGAATATTCGCTCTCGGGCATGCCGATCGTGTCGAGCAGATGGCTGTAGGCGGCGATGTGGACCGTCTCCATGTTGCTGAACGCGGTCAGCATCATCTTGATCTCGGTCGGCTTGAACACGCGGCCATATTTTTCGTGGTAGCAATCCTGCACCTCGACATCGGCCTGGGTGAAGAAGCGGAAGATCTGGGTGAGCAGGTTGCGCTCCTGATCGGACAGCTTCTGCGCCCAGTCGCGGCAATCCTCGCCCAGCGGCACCTCTTCGGGCAGCCAGTGGAGCTGCTGCTGACGCTTCCAGAATTCATAGGCCCAGGGATATTCGAAGGGCTTGTAGGAGCGCGAGGCTTGGAGAAGAGGCATGGTCTTGGTCCTTCAGACTAAGCTTTGAATTCGGAAGAAAAGAAAGACGATTGCAAAAAGGCCGGATGCCGCAGCGATGATCGTTCGGCTTCGCCGCGTCGCCGTGACCGCGCCAAGCGGCGACTCCCGCCGAACAAATAAAATCCAGACGCTCTGTCCGAGTACCCAGGCGCCGAGCAATAGCGCCGAGAAATCGTGTCTCCAGAAGCTGCCGTCAGTGGCTTGGGGGATGGACATCGCATTCCCCCGCTACAGCTGAATGGTCTGGATGTTGCGGACCGGTCCGAACAGCCCGAAGCAGATTGCGGCGAACAGCAGCCAGAAAAGCGGCGCCAGCGTCATGAAGAGCATGCCGATCATGCGGCGCTTGATCTCGCCCGGATTGTCCTGCGGCAGCGGCCGGCCGAGGCGCGCGAAGCGCAGGCCGTTGGCGAACAGGCCGAGGCAGACGAGCGTGCCGAGCCCGAGCATGAGCCAACCGCTGGTCATCGCCGCGCCTGACTGGCGCCGCCGGCGAAGCCGCCAATGCCGAGCACGAAGCCGAAATTATACCAGGCGCCGTTATTGGGCACCGCGTAAACGGCGATGTCGGGGCTGAAGAGCGAGACGATGAAGCTCACCGGCGCGATGAAGCCCTGGACGAGCCCGAGCAGGAAGCCGGGCGCGGACGGCTTGACCGTGCCGTGCATCTGCGTCGCGCAGGCGGCAAGCGCCAGCGGCACGGCCAGCATCGCCAACCGGGCGAGGGCGGCGCGCGAGGGCAGCATTGGGCTCCGCAAATGGCGCATCACGCGGTCTTCCAGAAGGTGATGGCGAACACGATCAGGACCAGCCCGAGCGCGGTCAGCATCGTGCCGACGATCCTCAATATATAGACCATCTGGGGCGATTTTTTGAGTCCCAAGGTCACGCGCGTGGCGTGCGGACGCAGCAGCACCGGCAGGCCGATGACGCCGATCAGCGCGCCCAATATCGCCATGATGCGCAGAGAGGTCGGCATCGGCGGAGCCCTAGACGCCATGACGATTGGCAAGGATCACGCCGAGCGCGAGCACGACGAGCAGGACCACCGCCAGCAGCACCCACGACGAGCGCGGCGTCGGGCGGCGGTTGCGCGCGGAGGATGCGGCGACGACCGCCACGGCTGCGCCGACAATCACGATGAATATGCCCGTCGTCGAATCCACGCGTCCCTCCCCCCGGCGAAAACCTCCAAGCAGAACGTAGCACGAACAGCCCGATATGTGGGTAAGGCTACGCCGATCCGCCACAAAGTCTAGCGGGTTGGCAGCCTTTTCCACAGATATCTGCGCCCGATCGTGCCCGGTGCAGGGGCGGCGGCGGGACGCCGGTCGCGACTGTCGCACGCTTGCACGAAATCGTTACATGTCCGATGCGGCTTTCCCGCGGATCGTGCGTTGGGCTGCGGCACTCTAGCGAGGGAATTCACAATGGCAGATCTGTCGAACATCACCGAACATATGGAAGTCATCGGCGCCGACGGCGTCCATGTCGGCACGGTCGATCATGTCGAAGGCGACCGTATCAAGCTGACCAAGAAGGACAGCGGCGCCGACGTGGAAGAAGGCCAGGGCGGCCATTCGGGCCACCATCATTATATCTCGGGCGGCCTCGTCGCCGAAGTCGAGGGCGACAAGGTGCGCCTGTCGGCCAATGCCGACGTCGCGATCACGTTCGAGGAAGAAGAATAAGCTTCGTTCTGCCCGCGATGTGCCGGTCACATCGCTGAAGCGGAGAGATGCGGGCGTCACTCGTGGAGTGGCGCCCGTTTCGTTTGTGGTGGGAGGGCGCGTTTCGCGCTCTTTCCCGTCATCCCGGCGGAGGCCGGGATCCATCGGGCCGCGGGCGCGGCGTGCATAAGCTGGGGGGAGGCCTAGCCGCGGAATGGACCCCGGCCTGCGCCGGGGTGACGATAGTGGGTGTATTGGCCCAGCGCCCCGGTCATTCGTAGCGCAGCGCCTCGATCGGATCGAGCGAGGCGGCGTGGGCGGCGGGGGTGACGCCGAAGAACAGGCCGACGAGGGTCGAGAAGCCGAGCGACAAGATCACCGCCCATAACGGCATGTGCACCGTCCCCAGCGCCGGCACGAGCAAGGTCGCCGCATAAGCGAGCGCGCCGCCGATCATCAATCCGACGATGCCGCCGAGCGTGGAGATGATCCCGGCCTCGGCGAGGAATTGCAGCAAGATGTGGTGGCGTTGCGCGCCGAGCGCCTTGCAGATGCCGATCTCGCGCACGCGCTCGTTCACCGAAGCGAGCATGATGTTCATGATGCCGATGCCGCCGACCAGCATCGAAATGCCGATCATGCCGCCGAACACGATCGTCAGCATGTTGGTAATGGTCGAGATCGATTCGGTCAGCTGGCGCGCGGTCATTACCGTGAAGTCGTTGTCCTGGCGCGGCTTGAGGTTGTGGAAGCCCCGCAGCAACGTCTCGATCCGGTCCTGGACCTGCTTGATCTCGTCCACGTTGCGGACGTTCATCGCGATATTGATGTCCTGCTGGTTGACGTTGGCGAGCTCGGTCTCGCCGGTCGAGAAAGGCATCAGCACGTAATCGTCCTGGCTGATGCCGAAGATCTCGCCGCGCGCCTCCATCACGCCGACGATCTTGAACCACGAGCCACTGATGTTGAGGAACTGGCCGATCGGGTTGCGGCCGAGCTTGAGATCCTTGCGCACGCGATCGCCGATCACGCACACCTTGCGCTTCGACTGCTCGTCGCCGGCGGTGAAGAAGCGGCCGAGCGCCGGATAGACCTTGTAGGTGTCCTGATACATCGGCGAGACCGCGAGCACGCGGGTGGAGGTCGAGCGGTTGCCGAAGCGCACCTCGGCCGCGCCGCCGCCATAAGGGAAGAAGGCGGGGACCATGTTGGTGACGCCGCGCACGGCGCGGGTGAGCTTGGTATAATCGACGAAGGTCAACCGGTTGCGCTTGCCGAGCAATTGATCGGCGAAACTGGTCTGCGACTGAACGGTGAGCACCGACGCGCCGAGATTGTCGAAGCTGCTCGTCACCGACGAGGAGACGCCCTGGACCAAGGCCACCACGAGCACGAGCGAGGCGACGCTGACGGTGATGCCGAGCGCGGTGAGGAAGCTGCGCGAGGAGTATCGCAGCACATTGCTGAAGGCGAGCTGGAGGATGACGCCGTAGGAGTTCATGCCGCCGCCCGCCGCTCGTCGCGTTCGACCTGGCCATCGCTGAGCGTCACCACGCGCGAGCTGCGCTGCGCGACCTTGGGATCGTGGGTGACGACGACGAGCGTCGCGCCCTCGGCGTGGAGCTGATCGAACACTTCGAGGATTTCGGCGGCGGTGCGGCTGTCGAGATTGCCGGTCGGCTCGTCGGCGAGCAGGATCGAGGGCTCGGTGACGAGCGCGCGCGCGATCGCGACGCGCTGGCGCTGGCCGCCCGAGATCTGGCTGGGGAGATGGGCGGCGCGGCCGTCGAGCCCGACGCGGCGGAGCGCCTTCCACGCGCGCTCCTTGCGCTCGGCCGCGGCCATCCGGCGATAGACCAGAGGCTGGATGACGTTCTGCAATACGGTGAGGCGGGGCAGCAGGTTGAAGCTCTGGAAAATGAAGCCGACCTCCTGGTTGCGCACCACGGCGAGCTCCTGCTCGCTCATGTCGGCAATGGCCTTGCCGTTGAGGACATAGCGGCCGCTGGTCGGCCGATCGAGGCAGCCGAGCAGGTTCATCATGGTCGACTTGCCCGAGCCGGACGAGCCGATGAAGGCGATGTAGGAATTGGCCTCGATCGTCAGGCTGATCCCGGCGAGCGCGTTGACGGTGTGATCGCCGACCAGATACCGTTTGGTGACCTCTTCAAGCCGCATCATGGCCGGCGGACCCCTTGATGGTGGCGGTGACGGGTTCGCCTTCGGTGAGGAACTTCACCTTCTTGTAGGGGCCGACGAGCACGATATCGCCGGGCTTGAGGCCCGATTTGATCTCGGTGAAATTGTCGTCGGATGCGCCGAGCGTGACGATCTGCTTGGCGACGCGGCCGTCGCGCATGACGAACACATAATTGACGACCGTGTCGCTCGCGCCGGGCGCGTCATCGTCGCTGGCGGTGGCGGTGTTGTTGTTGAATACCGCCTGCAGCGGCACCGACAACACCGGCCGCGACGAATTGACGAACACTTCGGCGCGGCATGTCATCGACGGCTTGAGCACCATCGTGTCGGGCTTGGGGAAGCCGACCTTGACGGTATAGGTGCGGGCATTGCCGGGCTGCGGCACGGGCAGACCCTCGCCGCGGCGCAGCGCCAGCGAAACGAAGTTCACCACGCCCTGCAAGGTGCGGTCGGGATAGGAGACGGGGTGGATCGCCACCCGCTGGCCGGGGCGGATCGCGGCGACGTCCGATTCGTCGACGCTGAGCTCGAGGATCATGCTGCCGGTGCGCGCGATCGTGATCAGCGAGGATCCCTGGATGCCGATCGTGCTGGGCACGGCAGTCTCGCCCGGCTTGATGTTGAGCGAGGTGACGAAGCCGGTGATCGGGGAGGAGATGGTCGTCTTGCCGAGCTCCTCGGCGGCCTGCTGGAGCATCGCGCGCGACTGGCTGATCGACAGCTGGCTGGCCTTGAGGTTGGTCTGCGCCGACACCAAGGCCTGGCGGGCATCGTCGAGCTGGCCGCGCGAGACGAAGCCGCGTTCCGCCAGCGCCGCCATGCGATCGAACTTGAGCTGTTCGGTCGTCAGCGCGGCGCGCTGCTCCACCGCGCGCTGCTGCTGGATGTCCTGGCCGGCGCGCTGCTGATCGAGCGCGGCGCGGTAGGTGCTGGCGTCGATCTGCAGGATCGGCTGGCCGGCGATGACCGCGTCGCCTTCCTTGACATAGACATGGGTGACGCGGCCGATGACCTGCGGCGACAGTTCGACTTGCCCGTCATAGACGAAGCTGCCCGAGGTGAGCACCGACGATTGCACTATCCGGTAGGCGGGATGCTCGGCCTCGATCGCCTGGGCCGCCTCGCGGCGGGTGAGATGGGCCAGTATCGGGGACAACAGGATAAGGGCGATACCCGCGAACCACAGCCAGCGACGCTTCATTTGATATGACCGATCGCCAGGATGAGCAGCCAGCCGCCATAGATCAGGAGGTAAGGCGCGCAGACGATCGCCGCGGCGGAGCGGGTCGGCATCCCCGTCAGCTGGCGCAGGCCGATGACCATCAGCACGATCTGCCAGATCGTGATCAGGTTGAGATTGGACAGCAACGTCAGATAGGGGTTGGGCCGGGTGACGTGGAAGACGAGATTGTTGAGCGAGGCCGGGTTGAGGTCTTCGGGAAACAGCCGGCCCGATGGGGTGAGATACATGGTGATCAGGCCGGCCGGGAGCAGCAGCACCACCGGCAGCGCCGCCCAGCAGACCAGCCGAAAACATTCGCCGAAGCGCCGGTTCGACCCCTGCAATTTGGTGACGAGCACGAAATAGATGGCAAGCAGGAGATCGAGCACCGGCACGATCACCAGCACGCCCGCCAGGCCGAACGCCTGCATGTTGCGCTTCGACATGAGGCCGGCGAGGACGCGCTTCTGCTGATCGGTATAGCCGACGTACATCCAGTCGACCAGCCAGCCGAAATTGACGTAGCCATAATAAAGATAGAGCAGCAACGCCGAGCAGAACAGGCAGACGGCGAGCGGGATCAGCGCGTGATTGCGTCGGTCGGCAAAGATGTCGGCGAAGGCGCCGGTCGGATCATAAAAGATGCGCGCCAGATTGCGGATCAAGAGACTGTCCTTTCCCCAGAAGACCTATGATGTGCGGATGAGCGGTGCGGAGATCTGTGCCGGCTGAGCGGTCCTGCCGCTCAGGCAGCGGGCGAGGATCTGCGGCGCCAGAAGAAGAGGATCAACACGCCCAGCCCGAGACCCTGGATGAAGCCGCCCCACCCGTCCTGATCGACGCCGAGCAAGGTACCGTGTTCGAACCGGACGATATATTGGCTGACGGCGAGCGCCAGGCAGGCGGCGATGCACAACAGGGACAATCTTCTCACGTCAGGCTCTCCATGAGGGGGGGCGGGGGATGGGGCGCGGCCACGGCTCAACTTTGCCGGGTCGGGCTGGTGAAGACGTTCTCGACCGCAAGGCCGAACAGTTCGGCGATCTTGAACGCCAGTGGCAGCGACGGGTCGTAGCGGCCGGTTTCGATCGCATTGACGCTCTGGCGCGACACGGCGAGCCGGTGGGCGAGATCGGCCTGGCTCCATCCCTGTTCTGCGCGCAACACCCTGAGCCGGTTGATCATGCAATGGCCCGGTTGGTCGCGCGATTGAACACAGCGCCGACGCCGAGACCGGCAAACCAGGCGAGGCCGACCCAATGCGCATCCGCGCGCGAGACCAGGCCGAACGAATCGAGAAACCCCCAGATGGTGGCGACGCTGAGCGCGAAGCCGCAAGACACCAAGGTCTGGCGGACCATCAGGAGGCGCACGAATTCGTCGTCTTCCTCGGTCAGATAGCGGCCGATCGCGGCGAACATGGCAATGATCGGCAGCGCCGGCAGGATCGCTGCGACATAAGCGGCGGCGCCGTCCAGCAGACCATCGCGGAACAATTGATCAACACCGACCAGGACGATGAGATAGATCAAACTCAGGGCGACAAATGAACGTCTATACCTTCGTTTGGCGGCGCCGACCATGACAACCAACCTTTCCCTTAAGTAGTGCAGGCTTTACAAAGTCACTTATCATGATCAAGGACAGAAACATCCATAGTCAAGCATAGTATTCGATTCGGCTGACATTGGATCAATCTAAAGCCATTTTGGATTAAACCTAGAGAGGTATTTGTATCTCTGCGATTTAATTAGATAAGTAACGGTGGTCGGCGCCGATCCAGCCGGTGGCTCGCAAATGCGTTTCCGATCGAAACGAGCCAGAAACGATCCAATATCGGATCGCGCTGGCGGCTGGGCTTAGTCTTGGAAACCGCAAACCTTATTATCGGCGGCGGACTTCGCCGGCGCGCGAACAGACGAACAGTCCCAAGGTCGTCATCGAACAATATTTATCGATGATGAAACTTTGCTTGTAAGAAATATCTAACCAAAATCGACAAAACGGCGTTTGATTCCGCGATTTGGCTATGATCATTTCCTAATTGCAGCGGAGGCAAGGGGTGCTTTCCGGTGTAAAAGGAGGTTTACATGACTATCGAAGAGATCAACGCAGTAGAAGCGCCTTCCGACCTCGCCTACATCGCCGGTGTTGCAGCTGGTGTCGCGGTCGTTCTGCTGTTCACGTCGTAATAACGACGCCGATCAACAGCGGTAGCACTTAACAGAGGGAAATCGATATGGTTATGGAAGAAATCCAGTCGGTCGAAGCACCCGTCTCCGACTTCGTCGCCGGCTTCTTCACCGGTGTCGGCATCGGTCTTGCCATCGCTTTTGGCTGCTGAGATCCCCACGGATCACAGCAGATATCGGTGATGCAAAGGGTCAGCCATCCTTCCGGGACGGCTGACCCTTTCCTTGGGGGTGGGGCGGAAAATCGCAGATGATACCGAGACTGAAGCCGAGCGTTTCGTTTTTTCCGATCAACGACAATCTCTTCCACGTCTACGATTCCAATACCGCGCGCCATTTCAAGCTCGGCCGGCAAGAGGTCGACTGGCTCCGCCGCTTCGATGGGCAGGCGTCGAGCGACGATCTCCGCAAGATCGTGCCGATGGAATATTTCGACGATTTTCTCGGGCATTTGCGCCGGATGCAGCTGATCGAAGGATCCGAAGCGCCGCGCAAGATCGATCCGCTCAAGATCAAGACCAAATTGTTCAATCCGGACGCTCTGCTCGACCGGTCCCTGCTCTTCTGCAAGATCTACTCGGCGATATTGTTCATGGCGACGCCGTTCCTCGTGCTCGCCAATCTGGCGATGATCGGGATGACCTGGACCCGGGTCAACGAATTGAACGCGACGATGCTGTTCTCGCCGTCGCACATCGCCTTCTTCGTGGCCTGCGTGATCGTGTCGGGCATGCTGCACGAAATGTCGCACGCGCTGGTGGCCAAGGCGCATGGCGTACATGTCCCGGTAATCGGCTTCATGTTCATGCTGTTCTACCCGGCCTTCTACGCCGACGTCAGCGGCATCAACCTGCTGGCAAAGCGCGACGACCGGATCAGAGTGCTGGTTGCCGGTATCCTCTGCAACAACGCGATCCTGTTCTTCGCGCTGGCGATCTTGGTGATTTCGCCAAGCCAGACGGTCGCCAGCCTCGCGGCGATCGTGATCGTGGCGAACCTGATGTTCGCCTTGTTCAACCTGATCCCGTTCGTCGAATATGACGGCTATTACATATTGTGCGAAATGCTCGGCGACCCGAAATTCGCGGTCACGAGCCGCATGGCGATCCTCACGCGGCGTGACGTACGGCTGATCAACATCCTGTATTTCGCGGTGAGCAACCTGTTCATCACCGCGATCATCTTCCTGCTGGTCAACGCCGTGCGCGGGTTCGTGCTGCCGTGGAGCGGGGCATGGGTCGCCAACGCCGGCGCGGTAGCGCTGTTCGCGGTGGCGATGGTGCTGATATCGCAGCGCATGCTGCGCAGCAGCGGGGTACGGTGAGATGGAGCAGCTGACGCTCAACCCCTATGCCTTCATCTCCGAAGTCGGCAATCAGTTCGTGATCAATGCCAGCCCGCGGCTGCGCTACACGTTGTCGAACCGCAACCGCGAATTGATCGACTATCTCACGACTGCCGAGCAGATCGACCGCGACCGCCTGCGCGGCTTCCTTTCGGCCGATCGCATCGAGGAGATGATCCGCAAGCGCGTGCTGATCGTCGGCAAGCCGCTGCCCCGCGAGGGCCGCTATTCGCGCCAGATGGGGTTCCTGTCCTTCTTCGCGGGCGATGCCGCGCGCGACCAGGCGGTGCTCGGCAAGGCGAACGTGTTGCTGCTCGGCGCCGGCGCAGTCGGCAGCCACGTCCTGTGGAACCTGGCCGCGATCGGCGTCGGCCAGATCACGGTGGTCGATTTCGACACGGTCGAGGAATCCAATCTCAACCGCCAACTGATGTACTGGCCCGAAGATATCGGGCGGGTGAAGGTGGAAGTGATCTGCGAGAGGATCGGCGCGTTCAACCCGAACATCATCGTCACGCCGGTCATTCAGAAGATCGAGACGATCGAGGACATCCGAACGCTGCTGCCGGGGCACCATCTGGTCGTGAAATCGATCGACACGCCGGTCGAGTCCAACGATTGGGTCAACGAGGTCTGCGTCGAGGCCGGCATTCCCTATGTCACCGGCGGCTTCCTCGACAATATGGGAGTCGTCGGTCCGGTCTACATTCCGGGGGTCGGCGCGCATTGCCTCGCCTGCCTCGACGAACCGCCGCTGTCGCGCATCCACGGCACGGGGCCGACCTTCGCGCCGCTCACCACGATCGTCTCGTCGATGATCGCGATGCACGCCTTCAAGATATTGGTTGGCCAGGGGGCAGCGCTCAAGGACCAGCTGCTGATGTACGACGTGCTCGATAACAATTGGTCGTCCGTTTCGATGACCTCCCGCAAGGCGTGTAAATTGTGCGGCAGCCCGGCGACGCCGGTGGCGAGGCCGGTCGATCCGGTCGCCGGCAAGCTGATCGCGTACCGCACGGCCGTGGTCGCGCTGACCTTGCTCGCCTCGATCATGCGGCTCGCGACCGGGAACGCCTCGGTCGGAGTGATGATGGTGGCGGTGCTGTTCGCCTCTACGCTCGCGCTCGACGCGATCACTTCCGATCAACGGGTGGTCATTCGCGAAATCTTCGTAGCCGCGATCCTGTACACGCTGATCGCAACGGTCACGTTCGTGCTGATCAATGGATTGGGTGCGCCACCGGCCGGGGCAGGAGACATTTTCGGGCGGCTCCAGCGCTTCTTCTCGATCGCATTGCAGGCCTGTCTCAGCGCAACCGTGCTGACCTTCCTCCTGATCCTGTTCCGCACCGGCGTGCAGGCGCTGCTTCGTATGGCCAGGCGGCTCAGCCCAGCCTGAGCGAAGACGCGGTCGGGACTAGGCGGCGGGTGGGTCGCAGAGGTGGAGCCAGGTTAGCACTTCGGTCTGCAGCGCGATCCGGTGATCCGAATAGCTATGGTCAGTCGGGAAATGCGCCTGCCGCAGCTTGCCGCCGCCACATCGCGCGACCGCGCGGGCAAGCGCATCGCTGCCGGGCGCAAATCCGTCGTCCGAAGTGACGAGGAGCAATGGCCGTCCGGCAAGCGCGGGGGCGAAGGTTTCGAGGCGCCATTGGTCCGACCGCGCGCCGGCCTCGTCGGCGAGCCGTCCGGGGGAGGTGCCCGACAGGATGTGTAATCCCTCGCTGGTCCCGACATTCTCGTCGACGACCGCGACTGCCCGGTCCTTGTCGGCGGCACCGAAGACAGGCCCCAGCGCGACCCCCGAGAGGAGGCCCGCGCCGATCAGGCCGGGGTCCGCCGCCGCGAGATGCGCCGCGACGAAACCGCCCATACTGTGTCCGACGACCGCGATCCGGTCGCGGTCGATGCGCGGGCCGGAGGCACGGGCGCGCAGCCAGGCCAGCGCGGCCGCGCCATCTTCCAGGCAATGGTCAAACGAGAAGCTGCCTGGGCTGCCCCACGACCCGCGGTAATGGAGCGTCAGCACGTTCCATCCGGCGCGCCGGGCAGACTGGGCGAGATCGATATTCTGCTCATTGCCGGGCAAACCGTGGAGCAGCAGAATCGTCGGGTGCGGCCCTTGCCCGCTGGCGGTGTAGAGGACCGCGTTGAGGTTGACGCCGCCGCTCGGGATCGCCTGGGCCAAGCTCTGCGCCGGCGCGGTCGGATCGGGCGGCGGGTCGCGGAGCAGGGCATCGGGGATGGCGCACATCGACGCTTCGGCGGCGGCGGCCACGTCGATCAACCGCCCAGGCCCCTAAGGCTGTCCGAGGCTCGCGTAAGCGCATCGCGGACCTTCGCGCTTTGTGCGCCGGCAGCGTTGGACAAGGCGACGGCGCGCTCCACCAGCAGTCGCCGCTCGACCGAGCCGTGAAGCAACGGCTCGACGCCGCGCAGCATGGTGAAGGTCATGCCGGCATTGACGCCGTTGTGTCCCGTAGTGGCAGGAATGCGCGCCAACGCGGTGGCAGTTTCGCCAAGGACGTGCATCAGTTCGATCGCTGCCCCCATCAGCGCATTAGGCGCGGCCCCTTCAGTTTCGGGACGGGCAAAGCATTGAACCAGGCAACGCAGCAGCAAACCGTAGGTGGCGCAGGCGAAATCGAGCAGCGTGACGGCTTCCGGATGATCGACGAAAACCTTGCCCTCGGGCTCGGGCGGCTGGCGCAATACCGGGCTGTCGGCGACTGGCCAGGCGGGCACGAAGCTGGGATCCTGACGCGTCAGCTCCTCCAACTCGTCCCTGATCCCGAGGAAACTGCGATAGTGCGATTCCTCGCGGTCGGCCGCGGAACCCTCCCCCTGTTCGACGATCACGTCGATCGCCGCCAGCGCGCCGGCCAGATCGCTGATCGGCTCGATGCCCTTGAGATCGAGCACATCGCGGCCGATCTGGCCCGCGGTCCCGCTGACGAACAGTCCGTCGCGGCCGAGCTCACGATCGAGCGCGCCGAGGTTCGACCGGATCGCTTCGTAGAGATAGCCGATGGTCGCATAATCCTGCGCGCTCGGCATCAGCCCGGGACGGGCCTGCTCGCGGCGATAATCGTCTTGCTCGAATTCCGCGCTATCCGCGCCCTCGACCCCTTGCGGCCGTTCGAGGAAGATGAAGTGATCCAGTGTCTCGGCGTTGAAGCCGGTCAGCCGGACCGCGACGCCGGAGGGGAAATAGCCGGGGGCGACCGGGAAATTGGGCCGCCCGAAATGCGGACGGCCGCCGACCGCGACGGTGAGGTTCGCCACCATCGCGAGATGCCCCATCTCCTCGATCGCGACGTTGAGGATCGCCTTGCGCCAGCGCTCCAGCGCCGCGCCCTCGGTCTCGCCGACCCCGGCTTCGCCGGCGCGCTTGAGACTGAAGACCGCGTAGAGATAGCTGCACATCAACGTGTGCTCGATCTCGGCCGCTTCCGCGAGGAGGTGCAGAAGTTGCTCGCGCGAGCCGACGACGATCTCCGGCTCGGGCGTCTGGTGCAATTCACGGCTCTCTGACATTCGCGCTCAACGAGCGAGCGCGTGAATGGGCCCGCCCGCCCACGGATTATCGGGCGGGCGCGGGCGCCCGGTCGATGTTCCGTACGGCGTTGCCTTTGGGATGCCCTTCACGACCGTCTGCGGCGAAGGCTGGCGTCGATCGGGCCGCAGGCGCGCCTATAATCGGCTCAAGCCTAGCCGCGGAATGGACCCGGCCTGCGGGCCCCCGCAAAGTACTAGTTGCGGGGAGCCCTGCGCCGGGGTGAGGGTCGTGTCGGTGACTTCAGGCCAGAGCGCCGGCCGATCAGCCGAGAATCCGGGGGATTATTGGCAGGCCAGACACTCGTCATAATCCTTGGCTTCGACCTCGATCTGGCGAAGCTCGGGCGTGTTGTCGGCTTCGACGCCGCCGGCGAAACCGGCGCGCTGGATCGACTTGGAGCGCAGATAGTAAAGCGACTTGATGCCGAGCTCCCACGCGCGGAAGTGCAGCATCAGCAGATCCCATTTCTCGACGTCGGCCGGGATGAACAGGTTCAGGGACTGGGCCTGGTCGATATAGGGCGTGCGATCGGCGGCAAGTTCGATCAGCCAGCGCTGGTCGATCTCGAAGCTGGTCTTGAAGATGTCCTTTTCCTCGGTCGTGAGGAAATCGAGATGCTGGACCGAGCCGCCTTGCTCGAGGATCGTGTTCCACACCGCGTCGCTGTTCTTCGACTTCTCGATCAGCAGTTTCTCGAGATAAGGATTCTTGATCGAGAAGCTGCCCGACAAGGTCTTATGGGTATAGATATTGGCCGGGATCGGCTCGATGCAGGCCGAAGTGCCGCCACAGATGATGCTGATCGAGGCGGTCGGCGCGATCGCGGTCTTGCAGCTGAACCGCTCCATTACGCCCATGTCGGCGGCATCGGGGCAAGGCCCGCGCTCCGTGGCGAGATGCATCGAGGCTTCGTTAACCTGCGCCTGGATATGCTTGAAGATGCGCATGTTCCAGCTCTTGGCCATCGCGCCTTCGAACGGCAGGTTGCGCGCCTGGAGGAAGGAGTGGAAGCCCATCACGCCGAGGCCGACCGAACGCTCGCGCTCCGCCGAATAGCGCGCGCGCTCCATGCCCGGCTCGGCGCGGTCGATGAAATCCTGCAGGACATTGTCGAGGAAGCGCATCACATCCTCGATGAAGCCCTTCTCGTCCTTCCACTCGTCCCACGTCTCGAGGCTCAAGGACGACAGGCAGCAGACGGCGGTGCGCGCCTCGCCATATTGGTCGCGTCCGGTCGGCAGCGTGATCTCCGAGCAGAGGTTGGAGGTCGAGACCTTGAGGCCGGCATCGCGATGATGCTTGGGCATGGCGCGGTTCACGGTGTCGGCGAAGACGATATAGGGTTCTCCGGTGGCGAGCCGGGTCTCGACCAGCTTCTGGAAGAGCGAGCGGGCATCGACTTCGCCGCGCTTCGAGCCGTCCTTGGGCGACTTGAGATCGAAGGTCGTGCCGTTGCGCACGGCTTCCATGAACTCGTCGGTCAGCAGCACGCCGTGGTGGAGGTTGAGCGCCTTGCGGTTGAAATCACCGGAGGGCTTACGGATCTCGAGGAATTCCTCGATCTCGGGATGGGCGACGTCGAGATAGACCGCGGCCGAGCCGCGCCGCAGCGAGCCCTGGCTGATGGCGAGCGTGAGGCTGTCCATGACGCGCACGAACGGGATGATGCCGCTGGTCTTGCCGTTGAGGCCGACCGGCTCGCCGATGCCGCGCACCGAACCCCAATAGGTGCCGATGCCGCCGCCGCGCGAGGCGAGCCAGACATTCTCATTCCAGGTGTCGACGATGCCGTTGAGGCTGTCGTCGACGCTATTGAGGAAGCAGGAGATGGGCAGGCCGCGCCCGGTGCCGCCATTAGAGAGAACCGGCGTGGCGGGCATGAACCACAGGCGCGAGATATAATCGTAGACGCGCTGGGCATGCGCCTGATCGTCGGCATAAGCCGAGGCGACGCGCACGAACAGATCTTGATAGCTTTCGCCGGGGAGCAGATAGCGGTCGCGCAGCGTATCCTTGCCGAATTCGGTGAGCAGCGCGTCGCGCGAATGATCGACGTCGAGCGGGAAGGGCGTGTCGCGGCGCTTGCTGCCGGTGGCGGCAGGCTCGGCCGCGGCGGTTTCCGCAACGTCCAGAAGGGTGGCCATATCGTTCGCTTCCCGCTCGCTGTTGCTCGAAAAGTCCATCGCCTGTCCCCTGTCCCGTTCCACCAATGTTCGACTCGGGGGACGTTGCCCCCGGATGCTAAGCGCATCGCCAGAGGGGGCAAGGATCGAGACCGCACGAACCCGTTCCATCCCCATGTTCCACAGGGCGGGCTCTCCCGGAAACGATATGGTGATCGCTCCGGTGAATCTCAATCTGAAGCCGGCGCCCCCTGGCCCCGACACAACAGATAGTGTCACTCCCGATTCATCCGCACAAGATGTTTAATTTATGACAAAGCGGATTGTCCGCTTGACGGGCACAAAAGAGTCAGTTTTTCGCCGCGTCGCTGCGGGTGCGAAGAACTGGGTAGGCAGGGGCCAGGGCGCGATCTTACAGTGGATCCCATGAACCTTCGGCGACGGGTGGAGGACATGTGACGACATTCAAGATGGCCCAACGGGCGGCGGTGGCAATCGCGACGCTGGCCGGGGTGATCGCCTACGCGCCGCAGGTCCTGGGTTTCCCCTATGAGGCGCGCTTCGGCCAGACAGTGGTCCGGTCAGAGCGACCGCTGCCAGCCGATTTCGGCGCGATTCTCGACGAGGCGGATGCGCTGGCGGCGCGAAGCCCCCTTTATACGGGCCCTGTCGCGCGCTTGATCTTCCTTACAAGCGGCGGCTGGCGCTGGCGGCTGGTCGCACTTCAGCAGAGCGGCGCGGTTGCATTCCGGCGGCCGCTGCGAAACCTGATCGTCGTCAACGATGCCGATCCGGCGGCGGACCGCGCCCGCAACCATCGCGCCATCGGCGGCATCCGCACGCTGCACGACGTGCTCGCGCATGAAACGACGCATATCCTGATCACCGATCATTTCGGACTGGCACGGGCAATCGCTTTCCCGCACTGGAAGGTAGAGGGCTATGCCGATCATGTCGCTGGCGCCTCCTCCGTCGATGACGCGCAGGCGCGGCAATTGCGGGCGAAAGATCCGCGCGACCCGGGGCTGGCTTATTATGATGCGCGCAGGCGGGTGGAGGCTGCGCTGGCGCGCGATCCGAGCGTGGATCATCTGTTCCTCCGGCCATGACGATGACCGAGCGGAGTCTTAGCGGGTCAGTCCTCGTCATCAGCTACGGCGGGTGGCTGGAGCCAGCTCGCGATCAGGGTGGGCAGCAGCATGAAGCAGGCCTGAAACGCAAAGGCGAGCGCGACCCAATGATTGGGATCGTGCGGGCGCCAGGCGCCGAGCGGGACGGCGACCGCCATGTAGAAGCAGCCGGCCATTGCGAGCACGGTCAGGATGATGCTGGACACGGCACCGGCACGGGCCTTCACCATCAACTCGCGTTCGTCGAGCGGGCCATCGATAGAGGGCACCATCCGCGGGCCGAAGATGCGGAAAATGAACGCACCGAGATAGCCTCCATAAAAGAGGCCTACCCCTGCCATGAAGTGCGTAACGTGCGGGAGAATCGGCTGTGCCAGCAGCACATAGCCCACGGCCATCGCCGCGATCACCAGCAAAGGCGACCAGCGCAGAGTGCGCGGCTTCACCTTCATGAACACTAGCCGGTCGATGCCGGTCGCGTAGACGGCGCGGTCCATTTTCTCGAGCAAGGTCATGGCATCACTCTCCCACCGCGGCCGCGCGGCGCAGCGCGTCGGCGACGGATTCGAAGGGTTGGAAGGAAAAGAGCAGCTCGATCGGCACACCGAAGAAGGCGGCGATCTTCATCGCAAGCTCAAGGCTGGGCTTATAGTCGCCGCGCTCGAGATAGCCGATCGTCTGGTTGTTGACGCCGACCGCCTCCGCCAAGGCGCGCCGTGACACGGCGCGTTCGGCGCGGAAAAGGGCAATGCGGTTGTATATCACTAAGCATCCATCGGTCAGAACGACGATATATTGCGTTTACACAACGATTCGCCCGAACGTCAAGAGACCGATTATTTTAACTGGCCCATTGCCCTGTTTTGGTAGCGCGCTAGTGCAGCCACGATGAAGCCGGTGCTGATGCGTATCTGGAGCTGGATCTGGCGCGGGCTGCTCGCCACCTTGATCCTGCTGTTGCTGGTGCCGGTGGTGATCCCGCCCTTCTTCGATCGCATCTACTATCGCGGGCCGGTCAGCGGCCATTTCGACGGGCAGCGTTTCTTCAATCCGGACGGTGAGCAGGGCACCGGCGGTGCGCGCAAGCGCACGCCGCTCGGCATGGCGTGGCGGATGATGACGATCAAGGACCAGGAGCCCTGGCCGGCGCACGTGGCGACGCAGCCCGGCTATCCCGCGTCCGCGGGGGTGACCTGCCCGCTCAAACCGGCTCGCGCGCTTGAGAATTGGGCGCGCTGCGTCGCCAAGGCCGACCCCAAGCGCATGTTCGTCACCTGGATCGGCCATTCGACCGTGCTGGTGCAGGCGGGTGGGATCAACATCCTGACCGATCCGATCTACGCCGAGCGCGCAGGCCCCTGGGGACTGCTCGGGCCGAAGCGGGTGCGCGATCCGGGCATCGCCTTCGACGATCTGCCGAAGATCGATCTTGTGCTCGTCAGCCATAATCACTGGGACCATATGGATCTGCCGACGCTCAAGCGGCTATGGGCGCGTGACCGGCCGCTGATCGTCACCAGCCTGGGCAATGACACGATCCTGAAGAGCGTCGGCGTGCAGGCGGTGGCACGCGACTGGGGCGGCCGAGTCCAGGTGCGGCCCGGAATCACCGTGACGATCGAGCGCGTTCATCATTGGGGCTCGCGCTGGATCAGGGACAGGAACCGCGCCTTGTGGTCCGGTTTCGCGGTGACCTTGCCCGGCGGTAATCTTTTCTTCGCGGGCGACACCGGCCCGGGCGACGGCAGCTGGCCGGTGGAAGATGCCAAGGACGGCCCCTATCGCCTGGCGCTGATCCCGATCGGCGCATTCCAGCCGCGCGAGATGATGAGCGGCAACCATATCGGCCCGGTCGAGGCGGTGGATGCCTTTCAGAAGCTGGGCGCGGCCAATGCGCTGGCGGTGCACTGGGGCACGTTCAAGCTGTCGAGCGAAGGCCTGTACGATCCGCCGAAGCTGTTGCACGCGACGTTGGCGGCGCGCGGCATCGCGCGAGGGCGATTCCGCGCGATCGAGGTCGGTCAGAATTGGGAAGTGGCGCCGCTGCGCTAAGTGATGGCGTGATGAGCGGCAGCCGCTCGCCCGTTAGCCTTTTCGCCCATTCACGAATTTGTCCTGCCCGCCGCAAGCAAGGTGACCTAGCCCGCTCCTACATTTCACCGCCTATCCGATGCCGGAACAGGCGCGGTTATTGAAGCGGTGCAGGAGCAATCATGGCTGACAATCCGACGCCTCTCACGCGGTTCGAGCTACCCCAAGCCTTCTATCTCGATAGGAGCCTGGCCTTTCCGACCGCCGTCGTTCTTACCGGCAATTACCATCGCAACGATGAAGTCGACATTCACCTCGACCGGCCCATACTCACCGACACTGGGCTGACGTCGACATTGCGCTTCGTCGCCTCCTCGGATCCGGTAGACTTTTCCCACTATGTTCCGCCGTTCACGCTGGTGGATGCAGCGGGGTTCTCGCTGGCCGCGCAACGCGGCGATTATCACATCGTCGATGTGACGGTCGTCCAGGCCGCGACCGGGGCTAAGATCGTTTATTCCACGCAAGAGCTGGCCGCCATGAGCTTCTCGACCGGCTTCAGCATCAGGAGCGGGACGCCCAACGACTTCGATGGCGGGCACCTGAGCGACATCTTGTGGCTGAACCGGTCGGGCGCGACCAGCACTTGGCTGGCGAACGAGGCTTCCGGGTCGCTCCATTTCGAGGCCAAGGGCAGGTTCAATGACCAGACGGTCGACCCGTCCTGGAAAGCGGTCGAGACGATGAACTTCGCGGGGACCAATGCGTCAATCCTCTGGCGCAACAGCGATGGAAGCCTGGCGGTCTGTACGGGGCGAGCTCGGTGACCGACAATCAGGGACACACCAGTTTCACCCCCATTTCCTACAATCACGGACCGATTGCGACGGAATGGACCATCGCGGCGGTCGGTGACCTCAATGCCGACGGCAAGGACGACCTGTTGTGGCGGCACGTGGACGGCGCGATCTCGACCTGGAATTCGACCGGCACCGGCTTCATCGAGAATAGCTATTATCACGGCAGCGTCGGCCAGAGCTGGACTGTGGAGGGACTGGCCGACTTCACGGGCGACAACCGTGCCGATATCCTGTGGCGCAACACCGACGGCTCGCTTTCAACCTGGACGGCGACCGACGCCGCGTCGGGCGCGGGCTTCAGCGAGAATAGCTGGTTACGCAACCCGATCGACCTTGCCTGGCACGTGGTCGGTCTCGGCGACTTCAACGGCGACGGCAAAGACGACATTCTCTGGCACCATGATAGCGGTGCCTTGTCGGTCTGGACGTCTACGGGCGCCGGTTTTGCGGAAAACCAGTTCAACGCAGGCGCCGCGGCAAGCTGGCAGGTTGCGCAGGTTGGCGACTATAACGGCGACGGGCTCTCGGATGTACTGTGGCGCAACTCGGACGGGGCGGTGTCAGTATGGCAATCGACCGGCAGTGGGTGGGCGCAGAACACCTATTATGATGCAACCAACGGGGCCGACTGGACGCTGGTCTCGCATCATTTCAGTCTGTGAGCAGCGGCTCGGTCAGGCAGGAGATCGCTGCGACGATGTCCGCCTCGATCTCGTCGAACGCGCGATCGAGCGCAAGGCCGCTCCACACAATGCCGTCGCGGATCGCGCCGATCGCGAGGGCCGTTTTCAGGGGGCTCATGCGCAGCCTGACGCGGCCCTCCCGCTCCATGGCGGAAAGGTGGCTAACAACAAGGTCGAGCGCGCCAGCGATGATCGGCCTGAGGAGATCGTGCTGCGCGCCCGGGCGGATGCCGGCGGCGTAGACCTGGAGCTGCATGCGCGCGACCGTGGCGGCATCGAAGCCGTCATCGCCCGCCATGCTGGCGACTGCCGCGGCGAATTCGGGCCAGGTTTCCGGGAGATAGGCTTCCTTGACCGACGCGAAGCGCAACGCCGCAGCAACGATCGCATCCTTGTTGGCGAAATGTGTGTAGAGCGCGCCCGCGCTTAGCCCAGCCTGCTTGCGGATCTCCGCGATCGAGGCCCGCTCGATGCCGAGGTCACTGATACAGCGCAGCGCCGCGCGCAGGATCCGTTCGCGCTGCGCCTCCATATGCTCTGGCGGCCTCTTGGGCATCAGCGGCTCCTGCTTCCTGTCATGCGCACCTAATACACCTCTTGACCAAATCGGAAAAATGGACGATCGTTCGTTTTATTCCCGCGCGTCTTGACCGCCAAATGCAAGGAAATTGCCATGATCAATCTGCGGAATGTCAGGACGGCCATCATGCGGCAAGCGCGAGCCTTGGTAATGTATTGGACCCGTAAGGTGGCGGGATGGGTGAATGTCCGCTTCCGCGCCGCGGCGACCTCGGGGCTGCTCCAGATACTGGTCGTGTGCGGGATCGTCGGCATGGCGGGACAGGCGATGTCGCAGCAACCGCGGGCCGCAGCGCCGCTCGCCCCGCCGACGTCCGTGCAACCGTCGCAAGACGATCCTACGTCCGCGCAGCAGCCGGTCCATCCGCTCGATGCCACCGATCTCGAAAGCTGGCTCGACGGAATGATCCCCGCCGCGCTCGAGCAGGGCGACATTGGGGGGGCGGTGGTCTCGGTGGTGAAGGACGGAAAGGTCCTGCTCGCCAAAGGCTATGGCTATGGCGACGTCGCCGCCAAGGCGCCGATGAACGGGCAAAGGACGCTGGTGCGTGCGGGCTCGGTCTCGAAGCTGTTCACCTGGACGGCGGTGATGCAGCTGGTCGAGCAGGGGAAGATCGACCTGGATGCCGACGTCAACCGCTACCTCGATTTCAAGGTACCGGAGCCTTACGGGCGGCCGATCACAATCAACGACCTGATGATGCATCGGACCGGGTTCGAGGAGGGTCTCAAGGACGTTCTCGTCTCCGACCCGAAACAGCTTCAGCCGCTCGGTCAATTGCTCAAGCAGCATGTGCGGCCGGTGCTGTACGCCCCGGGCACGGTGCCGGCTTATTCCAACTATGGTGCGACACTGGCCGGTTATATAGTCGAGCGCGTGTCGGGCGAGCCGTTCGCGGACTATGTCGCGCACCACATCCTGACGCCGCTCGGCATGAACCACTCGACGTTCGCACAGCCTTTGCCGCCGGCGCTCGCCCGCCAGGCGTCCAACGCCTATCGCAGCGCGAGCGAAGGGCCGCGGCCGTTCGAACTGGTCGCCCAGACTCCCGCGGGCGCGCTCAGCGTGACCGCGGCCGACATGGCGCAGTTCATGCTGGCCCATCTCCAGGAAGGCCGCGCCGGCACGGGGCAAATCCTGCGGCCCGAAACGATGCGCCTGATGCACAGCCCTTCGATCGTGCTGCCCAACGGCTTCGATACGATGGCGCATGGCTTCTTTCGCGGGCAGCGTAACGGCCGCCTGGTGCTGGAGCATGGCGGCGACACCGTCCTGTTCCACAGTGACCTGGAGATCCTCCCGCAGGAGGGTGTTGGCATCTTCGTCAACTTCAACAGCCGCGGGCAGGGGGATGCCACCTACGGCGTTCGCGAGCGGCTGATGCAGGCTTTTCTGGACCGCTATTTTCCCGCGCCGCCTTTGGCCGAGCCGCGCGCGCTGCCGACCGCCAAAGCCCATGGCCACGACATTGCGGGGCGTTATGAAACGTCGCGCCGCGTGCAATCCGGATTCATCAGCCTGTTCTATGTGCTGCAGGGGCAGGATGTGGTGGGCATCAATCCCGACGACACGATCAGCCTCTCGTCCGCGCCCGGCAAGGCGTTCCGCGAGGTCTCGCCTTATGTGTGGCGCGAAGTCGGCGGCACGCGCCTGCTCCAGCTTACCAACGTGGGCGGCATTAAGACGATCGTTGACGGCCATAATCCCGCCGGCGTGCTGCAGGCGGTGCCGCTCAAGCGGAATGCGGGGCTCAACCTGCCGATCTTCCTGTTCGCGCTGTTCGGTTTGATCGCCGCTGCGGTCGCCTGGCTCATCGCCGAGGCGGCGCGTCGTTATTATCGCCAGCCGTCGAGCCTGTCCGGCCGGCCTTTGCTGATCCGGCGGCTGACACGGATCGCGACCATCGCCGACCTCCTCTATCTGTTGGCGTGGTTCATCATCCTGAAGCCGATCCTGAGCAGCGATGTCGTGTTCTATACAGGCTCGCTCGATCCGGTCATTCGCCTGCTTCAGGTGGCCGCGATCGTGCCTATCGCGGGCGCGATCCTGGGCCTGTGGAACATGGGATTGTCACTGCGCTCACGACGGAGCCGGATCATCAAGGCCGGCAGCATTCTGGTCGCTTTTGTCCTGCTGGCTACGGTCTGGATCGCCTATGTCGGCGGACTGATGGACTTCACGCTTAACTATTGAGAAGGGCCGGCGCCGCGCGGCAAAAACTTGCCCTTGGTACGGCTGGTAAGGTGGATCAGCCGGCAGCGGTCGCAGCGGTAGGGCCGCAGCGACAGGGCGGCGCGCTCCGCGTACAGCAGCGCCTCCTGCAGCGAAGCGAAACGTGCCTTCCTGGAACAGGTGCTCAACTTGGTACGCATCAATCGCGATCGGGAGCGCCGAGAGGGAAATAGCCGCGATAGGGGCGGGCCTCTTCCACCGCGCGGGCGAAGGCGGGTCTGGCCAGCAGGCGTGCTCGATAGGCACGCACTTGCTGGAATTCCGCACCGATGGGGTGGACCCAATCGGCGTAGAAAAGCGACGGCGCCGCGGCGCAATCTGCCATGGTGAAGTCGGCGCCCGCCGCCCAGGTGCGGCCGGCCAGCCGCTGTTCAAGCCAGGCGTAAGCGGTGTCGAGCGCCAGCCGCGCTTCCGACATCGCCTCGTCCCTGCGCGTGCCGTCCTCACGGAGCGCTTCGAACACCGGCTTCTGCATCGCCGTCATGACATAGTGATCGAAGAAACGGTCCATGAAGCGAACCTCCAGCGCCGCATCGCGGTCATCGGGCAGCAGCCGCATCGGACCCCAATGATGTAGGTCGAGATGCTCGATGATGATGCTGGATTCGACGATGGTGCGGCCGTCATCCACTAGCACGGGGAAGCGGCCGAACGGCCACAAGGCCGCGCGCTCTTCCGCCGCGCCCGGCTCCTCTAGATGGCGGTAGGTGAAGGGGGTGTCATTCTCCCACAGCGCCGTCAGCACTTTCTGGCAATAGGACGAAAATGGGTGCGAGTAGAGCGTCAGCGCCATCGGCTATTCTCCTCGCGCATCGCGATCGTGGCGATCAGGGCTACGCCGATCATCGCGGTGACGTACCAGAAATAGTAATTTTCATGCCCCGCCTGTTTGAGGCCGAGCGCGACCGTTTCGGCGGAACCGCCGAACAGTGACTGGCTGATCGCATAGGGGAGGCCGACCCCGAGAACGCGGATGTGCGGCGGGAACAGCTCGGACTTGACGATAGCGTTGGTGGCGGTCGCACCAGACAGGATGACGAGCGCGGTGAGCACGAGCGCGAAGGCGACGAGCGGATCGTGCGTGCGTCCGATCGCCGTCATCAGCGGCACCGTGCCGACGATGCCGCCGATCCCGAACCAGTAGAGCAGGGGTTTGCGGCCGATGCGATCGGACAAGGCACCCAGCGCAGGCTGGAGCAGGATCGCGACGATGGTGGCCACGGCACAAATCTGGCTCGCAAGCGGCTTTGTCAGTCCCGACGTCACCACCAGATATTTCTGCATATAGGTGGTGTAGGTATAGAAGGCGACGTTGCTGCCGACCGCCAGCCCGAACGCTATCAATACCGCGCGGCGATGATTGAACCACAATTCCGCGATGCCCCCGGCGCGGCGCGCGGGCGCGGCCTCCTCGGTGAACGCCGGCGTCTCGTCGATTCCGCGGCGGAGGAGGTAGACGCCGAGCGCGAGCGCGGCGCCAACGACGAAGGCGAGCCGCCAGCCCCATTCCGACAAGGCCGCATCGCCGATGCCGCTTGCCTGCAGGCCAAGCAGGAACGCGAGCGCCAGCAATTGCCCGCCATAAAGCGTGACATATTGGAAGCTGGACCACAAACCGCGGCTGCCGGCCGGCGCGATCTCGCTGAGATAGGTCGCCGCCGCCCCATATTCGCCGCCGAGGCTGAGGCCCTGGACGATGCGCGCGCACATCAGCAAGACCGGCGCGGCGATGCCGATCGTCGCATAGCTGGGAATGGCAGCAAGCAGCAGCGCGCCGCCGCCCATCATCCCCACGCTCCAGGCCAGCGCGGTGCGCCGGCCATGGCGGTCGCCGATCCGCCCGAGCAGCCAGCCGCCGACCGGGCGCATCAGGAAGCCGATCCAGAAGATGCCGCTGGTGGCGAGGAACTGGGCGGTCTGATCCTGGCCCGGGAAGAAGGTCTTGGCGAAATAAAGCGAGAAGGCCGAATAGACGTACCAGTCGAACCATTCGACCAGATTGCCCGCCGCGCCGCCGAGGATCGACCGGAGGCGCACCGGCTCGCTCATGCGGCGGGAAACAGCCCCAGCGCGGCGACATCCTCAGCCGCTAGATCGATCCCGAACAGCAGGCTGAGGCGCATGCGGTAGACGCGCGGATCGCCGATCTCGCCGGACGCTTCCTTATCGCCATTGCGGCGGCGATAGGCGGCGTCGGTCAGGCTGGCGAAGCCCTGCGGCAGGACGATGCTGGCGATGCGGACGTTGCGAAAGCGGCTGTCTGGCGCGGTCGAGGTCCAGTGGTTGGAGAGAATCAGGTCGTTGGTGAAGACCGGATCGAGGCTAAAACTATATTGCGGCTGCCAACCGGTGCCGCCGCCCCGCCCATCCGTCGTCGCCGGATCACCGTCGCGCTCCAACATCCAGCCGTGCAGCGGGTCGCGCATCAGTCGGAAGCGGGCGCCATCCGGTGCATCCGCGGTTTCACCCTCGGCAAGCGGCATCGGGGGGGCGTAGGAACCGCCGAAGCCAGCGTCGGCGATCCAGCACTGCCCGTCGATCGTGACGAGGCTGAGCGTGTGGGTCTTGGGCGGAGGCGGACCCTGGATGCCGAGCCAGACGCGCGCCAGCAACGGGCGGGCGACGAAGCCGAGCGCATCGAGCGCGTCGCCGAACAGGCGGTTCTGCTCGAAGCAATAACCGCCGCGGCGGGCGGTCACGAGCTTGGCGAACACCGAATCGCTATCGATCGCAATGCCGCGACCAAGGATCACATCGAGATTCTCGAACGGGATCGTCAGCCGATGCGCGCGCTGGAGCAGGGCCAGCCCCTCGGCGGTTGGGGGCGGCGCGACGGCGAGGCCCGTGCGGGCGAGGTAGGCGCTAAGATCGAAGGGCACGGTTGCGCCTTGTAGCGCTGGAACAAAGCGCGTCCAGCACCCATATAGCGAGTCTATGGCGATCCAGATCCGCACCAGCCTCGACGAGCCCGAGACGGGGCAAAGCTTCATTCCTCATCGGCCCGAGCGGCCGGAGAAAAGCCAGGGCGGCAAGCCGTTTCGGCTGGTGGCCGAGTATGAACCCGCCGGCGACCAGCCGACGGCGATCGCCGAGCTGGTGGAGCAGGCGCGCGGCGGCGAGCGCGACCAGGTGCTGCTCGGCGTGACCGGATCGGGCAAGACGTTCACCATGGCCAAGGTGATCGAAAGCTTGCAGCGCCCGGCGCTGGTGCTTGCGCCCAACAAGATCCTGGCAGCGCAGCTCTACGGCGAGTTCAAGAGCTTCTTTCCCGACAATGCGGTCGAGTTCTTCGTCAGCTATTACGATTATTACCAGCCTGAGGCCTATGTCCCGCGCTCCGACACCTACATCGAGAAGGAAAGCTCGGTAAACGAAGCGATCGACCGGATGCGCCATTCGGCGACGCGGTCCTTGCTGGAACGCGACGACGTGCTGATCGTCGCGTCCGTATCGTGCCTCTACGGTATCGGCTCGGTCGAGACCTATTCGGCGATGATCTTCGACCTGAAGACCGGCCAGACGGTCGATCAGCGCGAGATCATCCGCAAGCTGGTCGCGCTGCAGTATAAACGCAACGACGCGGCCTTTCAGCGCGGCAATTTCCGCGTACGCGGCGACAATCTGGAGATTTTCCCGTCGCATTACGAGGACAGTGCGTGGCGCGTGTCTTTCTTCGGCGACGAGATCGAGCAGATCACGGAATTCGATCCGCTGACCGGCAAGACCTCGGCGACGCTCAAGGAAGTGCGGATATACGCCAACAGCCATTATGTAACGCCGGGGCCCACGCTCAAGCAGGCGACCGAGGCGATCAAGTTCGAGCTCGCCGAGCGGCTCAAGGAATTGCAGATCGAAGGCAAATTGCTGGAGGCGCAGCGGCTGGAGCAGCGCACCCATTTCGACCTGGAAATGATCGCGGCGACCGGCAGCTGTGCCGGCATCGAGAATTATAGCCGCTTCCTGACCGGCCGCCTGCCGGGCGAGCCGCCGCCGACTTTGTTCGAATATCTGCCGGAGAACGCGTTGCTGTTCGTGGACGAGAGCCACCAGACAGTGCCGCAGATTGGCGGCATGGCGCGGGGTGACCATCGCCGCAAGATCACGCTCGCCGAATATGGTTTCCGCCTGCCGTCGTGCATCGACAACCGCCCGCTGCGCTTCAACGAATGGGACGCGATGCGCCCGCAATCGGTCTATGTCTCGGCAACGCCGGGATCGTGGGAGATGGAGCGCACGGGTGGGGTCTTCTCCGAACAGGTTATCCGCCCCACGGGGCTGATCGATCCGCCTGTCGAGGTACGGCCGATCGAGAGCCAGGTCGACGATCTGGTGCATGAGGCCAAGCTCACTGCCGCCAAAGGCTATCGCAGCCTGGTGACGACGCTCACAAAGCGCATGGCCGAGGATCTGACAGAGTACCTGCACGAGGCGGGTATGAAGGTCCGTTACATGCACAGCGACGTCGAGACGCTGGAACGGATCGAGCTGATCCGCGACCTCAGGCTCGGCGTCTATGACGTGCTGGTCGGGATCAACCTTCTACGCGAAGGATTGGACATTCCCGAATGCGGGCTGGTCGCGATCCTCGACGCCGACAAGGAAGGCTTCCTGCGGTCGGAGACGTCGCTGATCCAGACGATCGGGCGCGCGGCGCGCAACGTCGACGGCAAGGTCATCCTCTACGCCGATCATATCACCGGATCGATGGAGCGGGCGATGCTGGAGACATCGCGCCGGCGCGAGAAGCAGGAGGCGTTCAATGCCGCCAACGGGATCACGCCTGAGACGATCCGTCGGGGCATCACCGACATTGTCGGGCATTTGTCGTCGCGCGATCAGGTGACGGTCGACACCGGGATCGAAGACCGCCCGCACATGGTCGGCCACAATTTGCGCGCCTATATCGAGGATCTCGAGAAGCAGATGCGCGCCGCTGCGGCAGACTTGGAGTTCGAGACTGCGGGCCGGCTGCGCGATGAGATCCGCAAGCTGGAAGCGGACGAGCTCGGCCTGCCGCCATCGGCGCATAAGGCACCGATCCGTGGCAATTCGACGCTCGGCAAGCCCGGCACGCGCCAGACGCGCTACGGCAAGGCCAAGGCGGCGCGGGCGAGCCGGCGCGGGCAGGGGTAGACGAACGGCTGGCCATATCGACGCGCATGCCACTCACGCCGGTCATTGCGAGGGCGGGAGTGACGAAGCAATCCAGTTCGGGCCTGGATTGCTCCTCGCCTTCAATGACGGGGGAAACTAGGGCGAGGTCGACACCGTAACGCAACCGCAACTTTAGCTTCATCACGCTGCAATGCAGCAGGATCAGGAGCCCGATCGAAGGCGAAGCGTCGCCTCGAAAGGGAATCAGACCATGAAGCCGACCTTCGCGTCCCTTGCGACGGGCATTGCGCTCGCCGCCTTTTCTGCCACATCCATGCATGCCGCCGATCTAGCCGTGCCTGCCGCGCCCGCGGCCGATCCCGCGCCGGCCGCGGTCGACGCGGCCCCGGCCGATGAGGGCGAAGTGGTGGTACTCGGCTTTGGCCGCGGGCGTCAGGAGCAGGAAGTCACGGCCGCCGACATCGGACGGCTGCCGCCAGGCTCGACCCCGTTCAAGGCGATCGAGAAATTGCCGGGCGTGCAATATCAGGCGGGCGATCCGTTCGGCGCCTACGAATGGGCAGTGCGGATCAGCCTGCGCGGCTTCAACCAGAACCAGCTCGGCTTCACGCTCGACAACGTGCCGCTCGGCGACATGAGCTATGGCAACGTCAACGGCCTGCACATCAGCCGTGCGATCATTTCGGAGAATGTCGGCCGTACGGTGGTGGCGCAGGGCGCGGGTGCGCTCGGCACGGCCTCGACCAGTAATCTCGGCGGCACGATCCAATTCTACAGCGACGATCCCAATCGCGAGTTCGGTATCGCCGCATCCGGCACGGGCGGCTCGGACAATACGTATCGCGGTTATGCGCGGATCGACTCGGGCGACATTGGCGGCGTGCGCGGTTCGCTTAGCTACGCCTATCTCCACACCGACAAGTGGAAGGGCGACGGCCCGCAATATCAGCATCAGGCCAATGCCAAGCTGGTCGGCGATCTCGGCACCGCCAGCACGCTGACCGGCTTCTTCGATTTCTCGGCGCGGCGCGAGACCGATTATCAGGATCTGACGCTCGAGATCATCGACCGGCTCGGCAAGCATGACGGCTTCCGGGTCGACAATATCCGGCCGGATTACGCCACCGCCAAGGCGATCGCTTTGGCCTATCAGAACGGCACCGCCTTCCCGGCGCCCTATACCAATCCCGACGACGTCTATTTCGATGCCGGCGGCGTCCGGAACGATTATCTCGGCGGCGCCACGCTTGACCTCAAGCTCGCGCCCGAGCTGACCTTCAAGGGTACCGGCTATTATCACGAGAATAAGGGGCAGGGGTCGTGGATCACGCCTTATGCCGCAACCCCGGCCGGCGCGCCCGACCAGGACGGCAATGCCATAGCCGCGCCGGCTCCCTTGTCCTTCCGTACCACCGAATATGCGATCCATCGCGAAGGCGCGATCGGCGCGTTCACCTATAACAGCGGCAGCAACAGCATCACCGCCGGCGGCTGGTACGAGCGTAACCATTTCCACCAGGCGCGGCGCTATTACGGGCTCGCCAATGCCGCGTTCAATCGCAAAACGCTGGAGTTCCAGAAGAACCCCTTCGCCACGCAATATGAGGGCGATTTCCACACCAACACCTTTCAGTATCATGTCGAGGACACGCTCAAGCTGGCCGACGACAAGCTGGTCCTGACCGGCGGGTGGAAGGGCGTGAAGGTCACTAACAAGGCGGCGGTGCAGACCGGACCGCTCGCCAGCGGCGAGATCGGCGCCAAGGACTGGTTCCAGCCGCAGGTGAGCGTCGTTTATCACGTGACGCCGAGCACCGAATTGTTCGCCGATTATACCGAGAATATGCGCGCGTTCGTCTCCGCGCTGACCAGCGGGCCGTTCTCGACGACGCAGGCCGGGTTCAACGCGATCAGGGGCACGCTCAAGCCAGAAAAGTCGAAGACCTATGAGGGCGGCGTGCGCTTCCACGACGGGCCGTTCCAGGCTTCGGCGGTCGGCTATTATATTGACTTCACCAACCGGCTGGCGGCCTTCGCCAACGGATCGGGCATCGCCGGCAATCCCGCGATCCTGAACAATGTCGGCAGCGTCCATGCCTATGGCGCGGAGCTGGCGCTCAATTACAAGCTCACGCGCGCTTTCTCGCTATTCGCCAATTATTCCTACAATCATTCGGAATATCAGGACGACGTGATCCGCGGGGACGGCACGGTCTACGCTCGCACCAAGGGCAAGACCGTGATCGACGCCCCCAAATCGATGCTCAAGGGCGAGCTCGTTTATGACGACGGCACCGTCTTCGGGCGCGTCGGCGGCGACTATATGTCGAAGCGCTTCTTCTCCTACGAGAATGACCAGGTCGCGGGCGGGCGCTTCGTGGCCGATGCGAGCATCGGCTATCGCTTCGCCGGGTCGGGCTGGCTCAAGAACATCTCCATCGAGGGCAGCGTCACCAACCTGACCAACAAGCGCTACATCTCGACCGTCAACACCAACAATGTCGAGGTCAGCGGCAGCGATTTCGACAATCCCAACTTCATGGTCGGCGCGCCGCGCCAGTGGTTCCTGACGCTGAAGAAGGGCTTCTGATGCGGCGCCTGCTGGTGCTGGCGGCCGCGCTGCTGCTCGGTGGCGCCCCGGCAGCGGCCGGTCCGGTGCTGATGATCTCGGTCGACGGGCTGCGGCCCACCGACGTGATCGAGGCAGACGCGCATGGGCTGAAGGTACCGAACCTGAGGCGGATGATGGCGCAGGGGGCCTATGCGGAGGGCGTGACCGGCGTGCTCCCGACGCTGACCTATCCCAGTCACGCGACCCTGATCACCGGCGTTGCGCCGGCGCGGCATGGGGTGGGGAACAACCTCACCTTCGATCCCACCAACATCAATCAGGTGGGGTGGGATTGGTATGCCGAGGATATCAAGGCTCCGACCTTGTGGAGCGCGGCGCGCGCGGCGGGGCTGAGGACCGTCAATGTCCACTGGCCCGTAAGTGTCGGCGCGCCGGTCGATTATAACCTGCCGCAGATATGGCGGACGGGGCATGACGACGACCGCAAGCTGATGCGCGCGCTGGCGACGCCGGGCCTGCTCGACCGGCTGGAGCATGATCTGGGGCCTTATGCGCAAGGGATCGACGAAAGCGTGGAGGCGGACGAAAACCGGGTGCGCTTCGCCGCCGAGCTGATTGCGGAGCACAAGCCCGCGCTCACCACCGTCTATCTCGCCAGCGTCGATCATAACGAACATGCGCTCGGCCCCGGCAGCCCGGAGGCGCTGGTGACGATCGCGCGCAACGACACGATGATCGGGCGCCTGGTGGCGGCAGCGCGGGCGACGGAGCCGGATCTGACGGTCGTGGTCGTGTCCGACCACGGTTTTCAGGCGGTCAGCACCGACGTGAACCTGCTCGCGCCGTTCATCGCCGCGGGACTGATCACGTTCGATGCGGCCGGCAAGGTCACCGCCTGGCAGGCCGAGCCCTGGTTCATGGGCGGTAGCGCGGGCGTGGTGCTGGCACGCCCCGACGATCCGGCATTGGTCGCGAAGGTGGCCTCTTTCCTTGCCGGTCTGAAGACCGATCCTGAGATGGGTATTGCCGAACTCCTCGATCGCGAGGCGATCGCGGCGATGGGGGGCGCGTCGCAGGTGAGCTTCCTGATCGCCTTCCGCCCCGGCTTCCAGGCGGGCCACGATCCGCGGGCCGCCAAGCAGACCCCCAGCAGCTACAAAGGGATGCACGGCTATCTTCCCGTCGATCCGGCGATGCGCTCCAGCCTGTTCGTCGAGGGGCCCGGCCTCGCCCGGCATGGCAGCCTGGGGCAGATCGATATGCGCGCGATCGCGCCCTCGGTTGCGCGGGTTCTGAGAGTGGCATTGCCGACGGCGGAGGCGAAGCCGGTCTTCTGAGGCGTCCGGCTCAAGCGAAGTGCAGGATGTCCGAGGCGATGGTGACATGGACGGGCAAGGTGGCGACAATGTCGCCATCCGCCTGAAACGGCGCCGTATCGCCATCGATGGTCAGTTCGGTACAGGAGAACAGAATGAGGTTAGGCCGACCAGCGAGAGGATGGCCGCGCCACAGCGCCCAGACGAAGCGCGCGAAATCCCGGCGGGTGGCGCTACGTAGCGCCACCACATGCAGCAGCGGCTCCTCCACGGAGGCCTGCGGCGCAAAGCTCCACGGACCGGCGAAATAGCGGCCCTTGGCGACATAAACCGCTTCGCACGCAATCTCCCTGTCCGGCGTCGCCACGCATAATTGCGGGCGGGGCCACCGGCCAAGGAGGGCGAGGAAGGATAGCAGGTAGGCGAGGCGCCCAACGCGCCGTTTGAGTCGCGGCGACAGGCCGGCCACGGCAAGGCTGTCGGGTCCGACGCTCGCCACACCGGAGAGGATCGTCTCACCGAGCAGGCCGACATGGTGGCCATAGCGCAGGCCGCCCGCCAGGGCCCGTGCCACGAAGGTGGCGGGGTCGCGTGAATAGCCGCGTTCGCGCGCGATGAGATTGACTGTGCCCATCGGAAACAGGCTCAGCGTAACCGACCTGCCGGCACGCCGGACGGCGGCCAGCACGTGCCGCAACGTGCCGTCTCCTCCGACCACACAGACGTGATCAGCCTCGACGGCGATGTCGACCCCGCCCGAGCGACTTTCCGAAAGGATCACATGCGCGCCGGCCGCCTTGAACGCCCGCTCGAGCGCGCGCAACCGCCGGCGCGATGCAGAGCCGGCATCGGGATTGGCGACGATCTGCACGGTTGTCCCGCTCATGCGCTGCTCCCCCCCCGATGAAGCCGCCTAACCTAGGCTGTGGCATGTAAGCCACTGAAAGAATGTTATGCCGCTGTTGCGAAACATCGGGGAGCGCAGCTGGTTCACCCCTCCGAGTAGGTCAATCCTGCTTACGTAATGTTTCGTAGGAGTCTCAAAACATGATTAAATTTGCTCTCGTCGCCGCTCTTGCGGTGGGCGCTGCCTCCGCTGCGGCGGCGCAAGATACCGCACCTGACGGCAGCCGGCCGTTCGGCCTGGAGCCCTATGTCGGCGTGCTCGGTGGCTATCACAGCTTCGATCGCCAGAGCGAATTCGGCAATGTCCCGCGCTACGGCAAGCCGACCGGCGCGCTGATCGAAGGCGTCGCGGGCGCCAACTTGCCACTCGGCCCGGTCTTCGTCGGCGTCGAAGGCAATGCCGCCAAGGGCTTCAACGACATTGATTGGGAATATGGCGTTCGCGGCCGCGCGGGCTTCCGCGCCGGCGACAGCGGCCTGATCTATGCCTCCGGCGGCTATCAGTGGGTCAATGGCAAGAGCAAGCGCGGCTTCGGCGACCAGCGCGACTGGATGTGGGGCGGCGGTGTCGAAGTCGGTCCGCAGGACATCGGCCTCGGCGGCGTCACCGGCAATGCCGGGCCGCGGCTGCGCCTGCAGTTCGAAACCTATGATTTCGACAGCATCCGCCCGATGGCAGGCGTGATCTTCCACTTCTGAGGTGGAACGGGCGGCGGGGCATAACCGCCGCCCGTCTACAATATCTCGCCTATTCTTTCCGGCGGGCGGCCGAGACGCACGCCCTTCTCCGTCTGGACCAGCGGGCGCTCGATCAGGATCGGATTGGCCGCCATCGCGTTCAGGATCGCATCGTCCGACGCGCCAACCAGCGCGCTCGCGGCGGGCTCGGCCAGGCGCAGCCCGTCACGCGGGCGCATCCCGGCCTTCGCATACAGCGCCGCGAGCGTCGCCCGATCCGGCGGAGTCTTGAGATATTCGACGATGGTGACGTCAGCATCGGCATCTTGCAGCAGCGCCAGCGTTTCGCGCGATTTGGAACAGCGCGGATTATGCCAGATCGTGGCCTTCACCCGCGGCGTCACGCCTTGTCCGCTTCGTCCTGCTTGGCGAGCCACTGTTCGAGCCACTTGATCGTGTAATTGCCGCTCTGGAAATCGGGCTCGTCGAGCAGAGCGCGATGGAGCGGAATGGTCGTCTTGACCCCATCGATCACGAATTCTTCGAGCGCGCGGCGCAAGCGGCGCAGCGCACCATTGCGAGTGGTGCCGTAGACGATCAGCTTTGCGATCATCGAATCGTAATAAGGCGGGATGCGATAACCGGCGTAAAGGCCGCTATCGACGCGTACGTTCATGCCGCCGGGCGCGTGATATTGCTTCACCAGGCCCGGCGAGGGCGCGAAGGTACGCGCGTCCTCGGCATTGATGCGGCATTCGATCGCGTGGCCGCGAAACTGCACATCGCTCTGGCGCAGCGTGAGCGGATGGCCCTCGGCAATACGGATCTGCTCGCGCACAAGGTCGAGGCCCGTGATCGCCTCCGTCACCGGATGCTCGACCTGCAGGCGGGTATTCATCTCGATGAAATAGAATTTGCCGTCCTCGTAGAGGAACTCGATCGTGCCGGCCCCGCGATAGCCCATGTCGGCCATCGCCTTGGAGACGATGCCGCCCATTTCCATGCGCTGCTCGGTCGAGATGACGGGTGAGGGGGCCTCCTCCAGCACCTTCTGGTGGCGGCGCTGGAGCGAGCAGTCGCGCTCGCCGAGATGGATGGCATTGCCATTGCCGTCGCCGAACACCTGGAATTCGATATGGCGCGGATCGCCCAGATATTTTTCCATGTAGACGGTCGCGTCGCCGAAGGCCGCCGCCGCCTCGCTGCCCGCCTGCTCGATCAGCGTTTCCAGCTGATCTTCGTTCTCGACCACCTTCATGCCGCGCCCGCCGCCGCCCGACGCCGCCTTGATCAGGACCGGATAGCCAATTTCGCGCGCGACCTGCTTGGCCTCGGCGACATCCTTGACTGGACCATCGGAGCCGGGGACGAGCGGCAGGCCAAGCTTGGCGGCCGTGAGCTTGGCCTCGATCTTGTCGCCCATTGTCCGGATATGCTCCGGCTTGGGGCCGATCCAGATGATGTCGTGTGTCTCCACGATCTCAGCGAAGCGGGCATTCTCGCTGAGAAAGCCGTAACCGGGATGGATCGCGTCCGCGCCCGAGATTTCGGCGGCAGAGATGATGTTGGGGATGTTGAGATAGGAGTCGGTCGCCGAAGGCGGACCGATGCAGATCGCCTCATCGGCGAGGCGGACGTGCATCGCGTCGGCATCGGCGGTCGAGTGTGCCGCGACCGTGCGGATGCCCATTTCGTGGCAGGCGCGATGGATACGGAGCGCGATTTCGCCGCGATTGGCGATCAGGACTTTCTCGATCTTGGCCAAGGCGCCTTACTCGACGACGACGAGCGGCTGGTCGAATTCGACCGGCTGGTTATTGTCGACCAGGATCGCGGTGACCGTACCGGCGCGGGGCGACAGGATCGGATTCATCACCTTCATCGCCTCGACGATCAGCAAGGTGTCGCCGGCCGCGACCTTGTCGCCAACCGCAACGAACGATTTGGCGCCGGGCGCGCCCGACATATAGACCGTGCCCACCATCGGCGACTTGATCGTGCCGGGGTGATCGGCCGGAGCAACCGGTGCCGCCGGCGGGGCAGCGGTGGCGGGTGCCGCAGCGGCAGGCACGGCAGCAACCGTCATTGGCGCTGCCGCTGCCGGCACCGCGATGTTGCGCACGACGCGGATGCGCCGGTCGCCGTCCTGCACCTCGATCTCGGTGAGGCGGGTCTCGTCGAGCAGCTCGGCGAGCTGGCGGACCAGCCCGGCATCGACCTGCATCGATGTAACATTGGTTTCGGTCATCAAACGATGCCCCTGAAAAGTGAAGGCGCGCTCATTGCAGAGCTTTGGCCGCACGTCCAGCGCATGAAGGCTCAACGGGTTTCATCTTTTGAAGCATCCCCTTAGAGCGAAGGGCATGGCGACTCCAATTCATAGCGACGGTACTATCTCGATCGTAGTCAATGGCGGGCATAAGCGCGTGCGCGCCGGCATGACCATCGCCGATCTGGCAAGCGAACTCGGGTTGGTGCCGGAAAAGGTCGCGGTCGAACGCAATCTCGAAGTGGTGCCCCGCTCGACTATCGCGCAGGTGTGCCTGGAAGACGGCGACGAACTCGAGATCGTGCATTTCGTCGGCGGTGGCGATCATCCGGGCCCCGGAGGCGATGCGGTCGCGACGGTGGACGAGGATCGCTGGACGGTGGCGGGGCGCAGCTTCCGCTCGCGCCTGATCGTCGGCACCGGCAAATATAAGGATTTCGCGCAAAATGCCGCTGCGCTGGAGGCGTCTGGGGCCGAGATCGTCACCGTGGCGGTGCGGCGGGTCAACGTGTCCGACCCGAACGTGCCGATGCTGACCGATTTTATCGATCCCAAGAAGGTCACCTACCTGCCCAATACCGCTGGCTGCTTCACCGCCGAGGATGCGATCCGCACGCTCAGACTGGCGCGCGAGGCGGGCGGCTGGGATCTGGTCAAGCTCGAGGTGCTGGGCGAGGCGCGCACGCTGTATCCCGACATGGTCGAGACTTTGCGCGCAACCGAGATCCTCGCGAAGGAGGGCTTCCTGCCGATGGTCTATTGCGTCGACGATCCGATCGCGGCGCGGAGGCTGGAAGATGTCGGTGCGGTCGCGATCATGCCGTTGGGCGCGCCGATCGGATCCGGCCTCGGCATCCAGAATCAGGTCACGATCCGGCTCATCGTCGAGGGCGCCAAGGTGCCGGTGCTGGTCGATGCGGGCGTCGGCGCGGCATCCGACGCGGCGGTGGCGATGGAGCTTGGCTGCGACGGCGTGCTGATGAACACCGCCATTGCCGAGGCCAAGGATCCGGTGATGATGGCGGCGGCGATGAAAGCGGCGGTGGAGGCCGGGCGGCTATCCTACCGCGCGGGGCGAATGGGCAAGCGCCGCTATGCCGATCCGTCGAGCCCGCTTGCAGGGCTGATCTAAAGGATCCGTCGACGGGAAGTGTGAAAGCTTCCGTTCAACAACCGAACTTTACGGGATCCTTCGTGCGCCATTCATTGATCCTGCTCGGGCTTCCGCTGCTGCTCACGCCCGAACTGGCGTTGGCCCAGGCCGCGCCTGCTCCTCCCCCAAATCCGGCGCCGACCGCGCCGGCGGCCGCACCCGCGGCCGATGACGAGGAGGAGGTGGTCGTACAGGGTCAGCGCCCGCGCGGGTCCGTGGTCGGCGACATTCCGGCCGAACAGACGTTGAGCCAGGCCGACGTTCGCGCCTATGGCGTCAACAATATTTCGGACCTGCTCGATCAGCTGTCGCCGCAGACCACGAGCGGTCGCGGACGAGGCGGCGAGCAGCCGGTGGTTCTGCTGAACGGGCGCCGCATTTCGGGTTTCAGCGAAATACGCGACCTGCCGACCGAAGCGATCTCGCGCGTCGAGATATTGCCCGAGGAAGTGGCGCTCAAATACGGATATTCGGCGGACCAGAAGGTCGTCAATTTCGTGCTGCGCGAACGGTTTCTGGCCTTGGTCGGGCAGGCGGGCGGCAGCACCTCGACCGAGGGCGGCGGCACCGGCGTCAATCCCGAGGCGAATTATGTCCGTATCCGCGGCGACAATCGCCTGACACTCAACCTGCGCTATCAAGAAAATGCGAAACTGCGCGAAAGCCAGCGCGACGTCACCGATGTCGGCACCACCCAGCCATTCGATCTGGCGGGCAATGTCGCCAAGCCGCGCGACTTGATCCGGCCGGGCTGCGACGCCGCGAATGCGGACACGGCCGTCTGCAACCAGATCGATCCCGCGCTCAGCGCACTGGCCGGCCAGCCGGTGACGGTTGCCGCCGTACCGACGTCGGCCGCGAGCGGTGCGCCAGCGCTCGCCGCGTTCGTGCCGGGGGCCAACAACCCCAACGTCACCGACGTAACGCGCGACCGCACCCTGAGAGGATCGTCCCAGCAATGGAGCGGCAATGCCGTCTATGCCCGGCCGATCTTTTCGCGCTCGACGGCGACGTTCAACGGCAGCCTGTCCTACAATAAGGGCGACAGCCTGCGCGGCTTGCCGGGTTCGGTATTCGCACTGCCAGCGGGCGACCCATTCTCCCCCTTTGCGGATCCGGTCGCGGTCTACCGCTATGTCGGCACCGATCCGCTTCATCAGCGCACGAGCAGTTTCGCGGGCCATGGCGGGCTGACGATCAATGGCGACAAGGGGCGCTGGCGCTGGTCGCTGACCGGCAATTACGATCATGGCGAGAACCGGACGCACACCCAGACCGGCATCGACACGAGCGCCTTCCAGGCGCGGCTCGCGGCACTGGATCCGACCGCCAATCCGTTTGCGGCGTTCGCGCCGAACACGCTCGGCGGGGTCACCACCAATCGTGCGCGTTCAACCACCGACACTGGAAATGTCCAGGCGGTCGCGGGCGGGCCCTTGTTCAAACTGCCGGCGGGCGACGTCACGACCAACGTCAAGATCGGCGCGGAATATATCGGCTTCGACACCGCCTCGACGCGCGGGCTGATCGCGCAGTCGAACGATCTTAGCCGCCGCAACGTCAACGGGCAGATCAATATCGACCTGCCGCTCACCAGCCGTCGCACCGGTGTGCTGCCCTGGTTCGGCAATTTCTCGCTCAACGCCAATCTTGCCGTGCGTCAGATTTCCGATTTCGGCACACTCACCACGCTTGGCGGCGGTTTCGTGTGGACACCGATCGCGCCGATCAACCTGATCGGTTCCTACACCAAGGATGCGGGCGCACCGACGGTCAATCAGATCGGCGACCCGACTATCTTCACCCCGCAGGTGCGCGTCTTCGATTATGCGCGCGGCCAGACCGTGGACGTGACGCAGATCAGTGGCGGCAATCGCGATCTGCGGGCTGATAACCGACACGTCTGGAAGTTCGGCGCGACGCTGAAGCCGTTCGGCGACAAGAACGACCTCACCATTACCGCCAATTATGTGCGCACGCGGACGAACAACGCGATCGCGTCGCTGCCCGAGCCGACCGCGGACCTCGAAAACGCCTTTCCGGACCGTTTCGTGCGCGATGCCGACGGTAATCTCATCCAGATCGATACGCGCTCGGTCAATTTCGCGCGCGAGCGGCGCGACGAGCTGCGTTACGGCCTGAACTTCTCGCTCAACCTGAAATCGATCATCCAGAAGAAGTTCGAAGCCTGGATCGCGGCGCGCCGCGCCGGGCAAGATCTGCCGCCGCCGATCCCGCGTAACGTATTCCAGCCGACGCTGGCTGGTAACAAGGCTGACCTAGCAGCGCGTCAGGCGGAGGCCCGCCAGCGTCAGCAGGAACGGCAAGGAGCTGCAGGCCAAGCCACCACGGCCGCGCCGCTCCCCAATGGCGCGCCCGCTGCGCCAGCGGCGCGCGAGGCCGGCGGGGTATCGGCCGGCGGGCCCCCGCCCGGCGGGGGATTTGGCCCCGGTGGATTCGGTGGGCGCGGCGGCGGTGGTGGCTTTGGCGGCGGGCGTGGCGGCCGCGGCGGACAGACCTCGGGCCGCTTGCAGGTCGCGATCTACGATACGTGGACAATCCGCGACGACGTACTGATTCGTCGCGGCGTGCCGCTGCTCGATCTGCTCAACGGCGATTCTGTGGGCGGCGGGGGCGGCCAGTCGGATCATCAAGTGCAGCTGCAGCTCGGCTATTCGAACAACGGTATCGGCGTGCGCGCGGAAGGCAATTACCGGACGGCGACTTTCGTGCGCGGCGACGGCACCGGTACGGTTGGCGACCTCCATTTCTCCGACCTCGCGACGCTCAACCTGCGCATGTTCGCCGACTTCGGTGCTATGCCGAAGTTCATCGCCAAGCCGTGGGCGCGCGGGCTGCGCGTCAGCGTCGGCGTGAACAATGTCTTCAACGACCGCCAGCATGTGCGCGATGCGAATGGCGGCACACCGTTGAGTTATCAGCCCGCCTTCCTGGATCCGCTCGGGCGGACGGTGTCGATCAGCATCCGCAAGCTGCTTTTCTAAGAAGATCCCGCAGCGTCGGGGCATCGTCCTAATGGGCCGCATCGGCACCTTTGCGGCAAATCATGCGTTCATTCCGCGTCCGTCCCACGCCAAAAGGAGAAGCGTGATGCGAAAAGAGCGGAAAAGCCTGACCGTTACCGCAGCGCTGGCCGGTACGATTTCCCTGTCCGGTGTCGCTGAAGCGCGCAACCTGATGCTGCCCCCAGTCCCCGGGTTCGTGGAGGGTTATCGGCAGACGCAGGGTCAGAACGCGATCCTCGAACTCGTGCCGCGCGGACAGAATGTGAACAATTATACCAAGATGGTAACGATGCAGCGCGTGGCCGGCACGCGGGTGCCGGCGAACCGCTTCCTCGCCGAATTTGCGCGGCGCTATCAGGCGAGCTGCCCACGCGCTGCGGTATTGGCACAACCGATGGGCGTAGCGGGCGGTGTTCGCCTGGATTGCCCGCGCCATCCGCGCACCGGGCGCACCGAAACCGTGCTCGCCCGCGCGATCGACGACGGCACCGGGATTTACCTGGTCCATTTTACCTTCAAATATATCCCCGCCCCCGGCGAGACCCGCTGGGCGCGAGACTATCTCGGCCGCGTCGGTTTCACGAACTGACGCTACAGGAGAGAGCAAGATGACCAGATCGACGATCCGATTTGCGGTGCTGGGGATGGCGGCGTTCGCTGTCGCCAGCGCGACGGCGGCACCCGCCGGCTGGAACGGGACCTATCTGTACGAGCAGTCGCTCGGGCCCAACCTCACCAGGGAGGTGGTGCCCTTCGTCAACCATCGGCTGGTGCTGGACCAGCGCGGTTGCCGCCTGACGGTCCGCGGATATCAGACCGACGAGCAGATCATTTGCGATGCGGTGCGGCGCGGCGCGGGGCTGGAAATCCGCTTCCGCAGCTACGCCGATGGATCGACTGCCAATAAATATGGCGTAAAGATCTATCGACCGGGCCAGCCGTTATTCGCGCTGACGAAGGAGACGGGCGGGCTGACTACCACCTGGCAGAGCTACACGCATAAACCGGAACGCGCGAAGCAGGGCGTGTTTTTCAGGAAGAGCTGACGCCAGTCGCTGCGTCGATCGACGGACGGTGTCGTGACGAAGTACGGACGCGCTCAGAAGATCGGATCGTCCGCGCTTGGTCCGTCGATCGGCGTATGGATGCCGCATTCGACCTTGTCCCAACCACGCCAGCGGCCGGCGCGCGGGTCTTCGCCCGGCATAACGCGGCTGGTGCAGGGCGAGCAGCCGATCGAGAGATAACCCTGGGCCTCGAGCGGATGACGCGGCAGCTTATGCTCTTCGAAGTATAGGTTAAGCTGATCCTTGGACCAGCCGGCCAGAGGGTTGAGCTTAAGCTTGGGGCCGTCGGCGTGATCGGCATCGAGCTCGAACAAGGGCAAGGCGGTGCGAGTGCCCGCCTGGAAGCCCTTGCGCCCCGAAATCCATGCGTCGAAGCCCTTGAGTGCACGCTGCAGCGGCTCAACCTTGCGGATCGCGCAGCAGCCGTCGGGATCGTAGGACCAGCGCAGGCCGGTTTCGTCCCTCGCCGCGAGCAGCCGTGGGTCGGGCCGATAGACGCGCAGATCGGTGAAGCCGAGCCGTTCGGACAATTCGTCGCGATAGGCCAAAGTCTCGCCGAACATTTTCTGGGTATTGGTGAAGACCAAGGGAACGTCGCGGTCGATCTGGCTGACGAGGTGGAGCAGGACTGCAGATTCCGCGCCGAAGGAGGACACCAGAGCGGTGCGGCCGAACAGCTCGCCGGTGAGCAATTCGCGCAGCATGATGCCGGTCGGCACGCCGGTATAACGCGCGTTGAGCGCATCGACATCGGCCTGGGTGAAGGCCGGGCGGACGTCGATGGCGTCGATCTTGCGGGCGGCCTCACCCATGACGCAGCTTCCACACCGGCGCGCGTTCGTCGGCGGCCTTTTGATAGACGTGCGGGAAACGCCCGAGCGCTTCTTCGACTGCGGCAGGATCGAGCGGGGACTCGCTGGCGAGCGCGTCGAAGCCGCAGCGGCGATAGTCGATCACCTGATCGAGCAAGATGTCGCCCTGGGCGCGCAACTCGCCCGTATAACCTGCCTCCCGCAATATCCGGGCGGCGGAATAGCCGCGCCCATCGCGGAAGCCCGGAAAGGCGATCTCGATCAGCGCCAGCCGGTCGAGATAGGGGATGAGCGCACGCGCATCTTCGCCGGCCTCCAGCCGCACGGCGGTGGCGTTGGACTGGCCGAGGAAGTCGTCGAGCGTGCCCGCTGGTTCCTCATGCACCTCGTCGGTGCGGAAGCGGATGAGGGTCATGCGTAAATCGCCGCCTTGAAGGGGTCGAGGCCGACGCGGCGATAGGTGTCGAGGAAGCGCTCGCCCTCGGTGCGGAGTGCGCGATAGGTGTCGAGGGCCTTCTCGACCGCGTCCACCACGCCGTCCTCGGAAAAGCCGGGGCCGACGATCTTGGCGAGGCTCGCATCCTCCGCGCCCGAACCACCGAAGGAGAGCTGATAATTCTCGGTCCCGTGACGGTCGACGCCGAGGATGCCGATATGGCCGGCATGATGATGGCCGCAGGCGTTGATGCAGCCCGAAATCTTGAGCTTCACCTCGCCCAGATCGCGTTGCGTGGCGAGGCTGAACCGCTCCGATAATTTCTGCGCAAGCGGGATCGAGCGTGCATTGGCGAGGCTGCAATAGTCGAGCCCGGGGCAGGCGATGATGTCGCTGATCAGATCGAGATTGGGCGTGGCCAGCTCGGCACCGTCGAGTGCCTGCCACACGGCATAGAGATCGGCCTTGCGGACGTGCGGCAGAACGATGTTCTGGGCGTGGGTAATGCGCAATTCGTCATGGCTGTAGCGTCCGGCGAGATCGGCGATCAGGTCCATTTGCGCCGAGGTGGCGTCGCCGGGGATGCCGCCGATCGGCTTCAGGCTGATCGTAACGATCGCATGATCCTCGCGCTTGTGCGCCGCCACCTGCTGGTCGAGCCACAGGGCGAAATCGGGATCGCTGCGGTCGATCTCGGTCGACCCGCCCGTGAAGGCAGGGAGCGCGAACATCGCGGAAATCCGGTCCAGCTCGGCTGCTGGCGGATCGAGCGCCAGCCTTCGCACCTGGAGGAATTCCTCCTCCACCTGGCGGCGATATTCGTCGGCGCCGAGCTCGTGGACGAGGATCTTGATGCGCGCCTTGTAGATATTGTCGCGGCGGCCGTAGCGATTGTAGACGCGCAGGCAGGCTTCCAGATAGCTCACGAACTCGGTCGCGGGCACGAAATCGCGGATCAGCGGCGCGACCATCGGCGTGCGTCCCTGACCACCGCCGACATAGACCGCAAAGCCAAGCGTGCCAGCGTCGTCGCGCTTCAGCAGCAGGCCGATATCATGCAGCCGCATCGCCGCACGGTCTTGGTCGGCGGCGATTACGGCGATCTTGAACTTGCGAGGCAGATAGGTGAATTCGGGGTGGAAGGTGCTCCACTGGCGCAGCAGCTCGGCATATGGGCGCGGATCGGCGACCTCGTCGGCCGCGGCGCCGGCATATTGATCCGACGAGATATTCCGGATGCAATTGCCGCTCGTCTGGATGGCATGCATTTCGACCGTCGCCAGTTCGGCGACGATGTCGGGCGCATCCTCAAGCTTGATCCAATTATATTGGAGGTTCTGGCGGGTGGTGAAATGGCCGTAATCGCGGTCATATTTGCGCGCGATATGCGCCAGCATCCGCATCTGCGTGCTGTTGAGCGTGCCGTAGGGGATGGCGACGCGCAGCATGTAGGCGTGAAGCTGGAGGTAGAGGCCGTTCATCAGCCGAAGCGGCTTGAACTGATCCTCCGACAATTCGCCCGACAGGCGGCGTGCGACCTGATCGCGGAATTCCGCGACGCGCGCATCGACGATCGCCTGATCATAAGCGTCATAGCGGTACATTCAGATCACCCAGCTTTCGGACGCGGTCTCGGCCGCCTGGATGCCGAGATCCGGGCGCACGGTCGGACCGGAGGCCCGGATCCGTTCCTTGATATGGAGCGGCACCGGACCCTGCGGGCCGGGCGCAGCATCGATGATATATGGCCCGTTGACGCGGCGTGCGGCTTCCTCGCGCTTGGCGACCGCATCGGCGCCGTCGGCGACGTCGACCGCATCGGCGACCAGGCGCGACCAGCCATTGCCGGCCCACCATATGACGTCGCCGGTCACAAGATCGTTGCCGGTGAGCAACCTCATGCGAGCGCCTCCGCCTGAGAGGCAAAGGCAGCCAGGCGGTTTTCGGCATCGGACAGCAACACGACCTCGCCCACGATGATGATCGCCGGGCTGGCGACAGCATCGCGCTCGACCAGATCGCCAAGATCGGCGAGCAAGGTGCGCAGCGCACGCGCATTGGGCAGCGTGCCACGCTCCAGCACCGCGACCGGCATCTCCGGCGCGACGCCATCGGTCATCAATTTGTCGGCGATCGCGCGGGCATTGGCGACGCCCATATAGATAACGAGCGTGCGACCCTGTCCGGCGAGGCCCGACCAATCCTGCTCGGACAGGCCCTTGCATTGGCCGGCGACGAAGCTGACCGCGCTCGACCAGTCGCGATGGGTCAAAGGCAGCATCGCCTCGGCCGCGCAGCCGAGAGCAGCCGATACGCCCGGCACGACCTCGACCGGCAGGCCGGCGGCACGCACCGCCTCCACCTCCTCGCCGCCGCGGCCGAACACGAACGGGTCGCCGCCCTTGAGGCGCACGACGATCGAGCCGGCCTTCACATGCGCGACGATCAGCGCGTTGATCGCCTCTTGTGGCAAGGTATGACGCGCGCGCTGCTTGGCGACCGATATGCGTTGCGCATGCGCAGGCACGTAATCCAGGATGCTGGGATCGATCAGTCCGTCATGAACGACAATGTCGGCGATTTTGAGCGCTTCGACCGCGCGAAGGGTCAGCAGGCCGGGATCGCCTGGGCCGGCGCCGACCAGGATCACTTTGCCGCGCGCTTGAGGATCGAGAAGGCTCGCCATGATCCCAGCGAGATGGTCGTTCGCACGCCGGCGCGCAATCGAGCGATCCTTGGGGCCCGGCTAGAGATACTTTCGTCGCACGGCCCGTTGACGGCCCTCGCCGCGACCGCCACGCTCCGCCGGCGAGATGTAGGGGAGTGCTGGCGTGGCCAACAATGAAGTGGGGCGGATAGGCTACAGCAGCGGAGCGATCTTCCTGCATTGGGCGATCGCGATCCTGATCCTGTTCAACCTGTTCTCCGGCTTTTTCCATGACGCGGTGCCAAAGGCCGTGTTCGCCTTCCATATCTCCTCCGGCATCACGATCCTGGTGCTGACGATCATCCGCATCGGCTGGCGGCTGACGCACAAGCCACCGCCGTTCCTGCCGATGGCGCCATGGGAGCGCGGGCTGGCCCATGTCGTCCATTTCAGCCTTTATCTGGTCATGCTGGCCGCACCCCTGACCGGTTGGGCGATGATTTCCGCCCATGCCGACAAGCCCACTGCCGCCGCCATGGTGACGGACGCCGCCCCCCAGCCCGGACCGTCGCCCAAGCGCCGTCAGACGATGATCTGGGGCTTGATCCCGCTGCCCAAGCTGGCGCCGATCGTGCACATTGCCGACCAGCCCGACGGCGAGGCCAAGATCAAGGAAGCCCACGAGCTTTTCGAGGAACGGCACGAAACGATCGGCTGGATCTTCATCGGGCTGCTAATTCTGCACATTGCAGGCGCGCTCAAGCACCAGCTGATCGACCGCCGCCGCGAACTCGCCCGCATGGGGATCGGCAAGGCCCCAGCGGCGTGGGATACGCGGACCTAGGCGTCGAGCAGCCCCTGGCCAATCGTGGCGCGGGCTTCCTCCGCCTCGACGGAGGTGACCGGGTAAGCGCAATAATCGGCGGCATAGAAGGCGCTGGGACGGTGATTGCCGGAGATGCCGACGCCGCCGAATGGCGCGTTGGACGGTGCACCGTTGGTCGGGCGGTTCCAGTTGATCACGCCGGCGCGGGCGCCTGCCCAGAAGCGCCGGTACAGGTCGGCACTGTCGGTGACGACGCTGGCGGCGAGGCCGTAGCGGGTGGCATTGGCCGCGGCGATGGCGGCGTCGAAATTGGCGACGCGGATCAGCTGCACCAGCGGCCCGAATATTTCCTCGTCCGGTAAATCCTGCACGTCGGTGACGTCGACGATGCCGGGGGTGAGGAACGGCTTGCCTGTATCAGGACGCGTCATGGGCCTTAACGCCACGCCGCCTTTGGCGATGAGAGCCTCATAAGCGGCGAGAACCTGAGCGGCGGCATCATTGTCGATCACTGGGCCCATGAATGGTGCCGGCTGATCGTGCGGTGCGCCGACGATAACGCGGTCGAGGATCTTGCCGACCTCTTGCAGTAGCGGACCTTCCGTCCCGTCGCGCACGATCAGGCGCCGTCCGCAGGTGCAGCGTTGCCCGGCGGAGAGGAAGCCGGACTGGACGACAATCGTGGCGGCGGCGTGGATGTCCGGCGTATCCCACACCACCAGTGGATTGTTGCCGCCGAGCTCAAGCGCAAGGATGCGCTGAGGCGTGTCTGCGAACTGGCGGTTGAGAGCCGCGCCTGCGCCCGCCGAGCCGGTGAAGAGCAGTCCATCGATTCCGGGATGCGCGGCTACCGCCTTGCCCTCCTCGCGACCGCCCTGGACGAGCCGGATCGCACTTTCCGGCACGCCCGCCTCGCGGAACCGCTCGAACAAAAAGGCGCCGCTGGCGGGAGTCTTCTCGGATGGCTTGAAGACCACCGCATTGCCGGCCAGCAGTGCCGGCACGATATGCCCGTTGGGCAGGTGCGCCGGGAAATTATACGGGCCCAATACAGCCAGCACGCCATGTGGCTTGTGGCGGATCGCCGTCTGCGCGCCGAGGGCACCGTCCATCCGCCGCTCGGGCGTACGTTCGCCATACGCCGTGATGGAGATGCCGACCTTGCCGATCACGGCATCCACCTCGCCCTTGGCTTCCCACAGCGGCTTGCCCGTTTCGCGCGCGATGATGTCGGCAAATTCGTCAGCGCGGGCGCGGACGATGTCGGCAAAGCGGCGGAGCGTCTCGGCACGGTCCTCAAAGGGCTTGGTGGCCCATCCCGCCCAGCCCGCGCGCGCGGCGCCGACCTCAGCGTCGACATTGCCTGTCTCGCCCCTCCATAATTCCGCGCCGGTGGCGGGCTCGTAACTGATCAATTGGGTCATTTATGCGCCTCGCCCATGCGGCGGATCGCCGCGACCTTCTTGTGCAACAGCGACCAATCGTCGCGCGTGTCGATTGCCGCCCAGATCGCCTCCACTTCGTCGATGTGCATCGAGCAGGGCTCGGCGTCAGCCCAATAAGGGTGATCGGTCGTGCGGGCGCTGTCATAGCGCGTGAGCATGGTTTCAACCTCGCCGAAATGTTGTGTGTATGTGTGGTCATATGGACCAGGACGGCGCCGGCCCCCGGACCAGTCGAAGAAGAAACGGTCGATGCCGACGGTATGCGTGGCGAGGCCCTGCTCGATCGCCTGGACCAGCGCCAGATCGTCCGCGTCCGAGCGTGGCTGTACCCCGAGCCGCGCGAGCATGGCGCGGCTAAACGCATCCTCATAGACTTGCGGAAATGCATCGAGAATTGGCGCCAGCGCCTCGATCGGCGCCAGCTTGACCAATGCAATGGCGAGCTGAACGACATCCCAATGGATTGCCTGCGGCTGGCGCCCGAAGGCGTAGAGACCCTGATGGTCGAAATAGGCGGCGGTGAATTCCGCGTCCCAGAAAGGCGTGAAGCGCCACGGCCCGTAATCGAAACTCTCGCCGGTGACGTTGATATTGTCGCTGTTCAGCACACCGTGGACGAAGCCGGCCGCCATATAGGAAGCGGCAAGCCGCGCGGTACGCTGCACCACCTGTTCCAGCAGCCGCAGCGCGGGCGCATCACCCGGCTGTTCACCATAAAGTTGTTCGAGAACGTAGCGGGTCAGCTGCTCCATTTCATCCGCACGGTCGAGTATGTTGAGGCGCTGGAAGCTGCCGATGCGGATATGGCCGTGGCTCAGTCGCACAAGCACCGAGGAGCGGGTGGGGGAGGGCTCGTCGCCGCGCTGGAGAGGCTCGCCGGTCTCAATCAGCGAAAAGGTTTTGGAGGTGTTCACGCCAAGCGCTTCGAGCATCTCGGTCGCGAGGATCTCGCGCACGCCGCCCTTGAGCGTCAGCCGGCCATCGCCGAACCGGCTATAGGGCGTTGTCCCCGACCCCTTGGTGCCGAGATCGAGCAGCCGCCCCTGGTCGTCACGCAATTGGGCAAAGGTGAAGCCGCGGCCGTCGCCGAGATCGGGATTGTAGCTGCGGAATTGATGGCCGTGATAGCGCAGCGCCAACGGCTGCGGCAGATTTCCGGGCAACGGCCGGAAGCGGCCGAAATGCGCGACCCACTCGTCATTCGACAGGCCATCCATTCCGACCGCCGCCGCCGCGCGATCGTTTCGGAAGCGCAGTATCGCTTGTGGGAAATCGGCGGCTTCGACCGCATCGGCGAGGAAATCGGCGATGCCGACGATCGGCGGTTGCGGGGAGGATGCCATCGCGCCGATATGGGGTGGCATAGGCGGGAGACGCAAGCGCATGGCAGGCCCGACGTATCAAGACGGCTATTGGTATTCCGCCGACGGGCTACGGCTGCACTATCGCGACTATCCGGGCGACGCGGCCCGGGCCCCGATCCTGTGCATTCCCGGCCTGACGCGCAATGCACGCGATTTCGAAGGGGTGGCGGCGCGCCTTGCCGGCACGCGGCGCGTGATCGCGGTCGATCTGCGCGGTCGGGGCGAGAGCGAGTATGCGGCTGACCCGCTGACCTATGTTCCGCAGGTCTATCTGCAGGACCTGCTGGCCCTGATCGTCGAGCATGATCTTCCGCCATTGGTGGCGTTCGGCACCTCGCTCGGCGGCCTGATGACGATGCTGATCGCCCTGACGGATCGGGCGTTCCTGGCGGGCGTGCTGCTCAACGATATCGGACCGGTGCTTGGGGCCGAGGGCATGGCGCGGATCCGCAGCTATGTCGGCCGGGAGCAAAGTTTTGCCGGTTGGGACGAAGCAGCTCAGGCGATTGCCGCGCCGCATACCGCCACCTTCCCCAACTACACGGCCAAGGACTGGCGGCAGTGGGCCTATCGTGTTTGCCGGCGGGATGCCGATGGCCGTATCCGTTTCGATTACGATATGGCAATCGCGACGCCGTTCAAGCTACCGGTGCCCGATCCGGCCTTCGATCTGTGGCCTGCGTTCCAAAGCTTGCATGGCCTGCCGACCTTGCTGGTGCGCGGTGAGCATTCGGACGTGCTGGAGGCGGAAACGGCGTCCGAAATGGCACATCGTCTGCCGGAGATGGATTTCGTGACGTTGCCGGGTATAGGGCACACGCCAACCCTGGAGGAACCAGAGGTGGCCGCCGCGATTGACCACCTGCTCGAAGCGGTCGATCAAGAATAGACGCGCAATACGACTTGTGTTGGCCTAATATGGCCGCGATTTTTTTTGGAGGTTGGTTTGTTTAAGGGATTGCGCCCGATCATGTACGGAGGCCGCGAGGTCTGGCCGCTGATCGAGGGCGGCAAGGGCGTTGCGGTTTCGAACCATGCCAGCACCGGCGCGTGGGCGGCGGCGGGCGGCATCGGCACGGTTTCCGCGGTCAATGCCGACAGCTATGATCCCGAAGGCCGGATCATCCCGCAAGTCTATCGCGCGCTGACGCGCCGCGAGCGCCACGAAGAGCTGGTGCAATATGCTATCGATGGTGCTGTCCAGCAGGTGAAGCGCGCGTTCGAGATTGCGGGCGGCAAGGGCGCGATCAACATCAACGTGCTGTGGGAGATGGGCGGCGCCCAGCGGGTGCTGCATGGTGTGCTCGAGCGGACGAAGGGAATGGTCGCGGGCGTGACCTGTGGCGCCGGCATGCCCTATAAATTGAGCGAGATCGCGGCCTCCTACGGCGTCAATTACCTTCCGATCGTAAGCTCCGGCCGCGCCTTCAACGCGCTGTGGAAGCGGGCTTATTCCAAGGCGGCGGAATGGCTGGCGGGCGTGGTCTATGAGGATCCGTGGCTGGCCGGCGGGCATAACGGCCTGTCCAATGCGGAAGACCCGCGCGTGCCGCAGGATCCCTATCCGCGCGTCAAGGCGCTGCGCGAGACGATGCGCGCCGGTGGCGTTTCGGAAGAGGTGCCGATCATCATGGCCGGCGGCGTCTGGTACCTGCGGGACTGGGACCATTGGATCGACAATCCGGAACTCGGCGCCATCGCTTTCCAGTTCGGTACGCGGCCGTTGCTCACCCAGGAGAGCCCGATCTCCGAACAATGGAAATCGCGCCTGCCGACATTGGAGGATGGCGATGTGCTGCTGCACCGCTTTTCGCCGACCGGCTTCTATTCGAGCGCGGTGCGCAATCCCTTCCTGCGCAACCTTGAGCTTCGCTCCGAGCGCCAGATCGCTTTCAGCCTCGAGGCGGCGGGCGATCATCAGTTCAAGCTGGACGTCGGCGTGAAGGGGAAGAGCTTCTGGGTAACACTCGGCGATCTCCACCGCGCGCGCGAATGGGATGGCCTTGGCTATACGGTCGCGCTCAAGACGCCCGACAACACGCTCGTGTTCGTCACGCCCGAAGAGATGAAGGTGATCCGCAAGGATCAGGCGGATTGCATGGGCTGCCTCAGCCAATGCGCCTTCTCCTCCTGGGCCGACACCGAGGGCAATTCGACCGGGCGGCTGGCCGACCCGCGCAGTTTCTGCATCCAGAAGACGTTGCAGGATATCGCCCACGGTGGCGACATCGACCAGAATCTGATGTTCGCCGGCCATTCGGCTTATATGTTCAAGCAGGATCCGTTCTACTCGAACGGCTTCGTGCCGACGGTGAAGCAGCTGGTAGATCGCATCCTGACCGGCGATTGAGGCTTGCCCGCAGCCAAGGATTTCTGCGCACCACGGTCGATCACGCACGCTAAGGAGCGGCGATGAAGCACGCGCTGATCGTCCGCCATACCCCGTTCGAAGGTGCCGCCGGCTTCCGGCAGCCGATCGAGCAGGCGGGCTATCGATTCGCGCGGATCAACGTCAGCGATCCCGAATTCGCCACGTTCGACTGGCTCGATCCCGATCTGGTGGTGGTGATGGGCGGGCCGATGGGCGTGTATCAGCGTGACCTCCACCCTTGGATTGATGGAGAAATTACCGGGCTGGCGCTGCGGATCGCGGCCGGCCGGGCGACGTTGGGCGTGTGCCTAGGCAGCCAACTCATCGCGGCGGCGCTGGGGAGCCGGGTTTATCCGGGCCCGATCAGGGAAGTGGGTTTCGCGCCGGTGGCGCTGTCGGAAACCGGTGCGCGTTCGCCGCTGCGCCACCTTGTGGGTGTGCCGGTGTTGCACTGGCATGGTGATACGTTCGAGCTGCCGGAAGGCGCGGAATTGCTCGCTACCACGCATGCCTTCGATCAGGCCTTCCGCATCGGCGACAGCCTGCTGGCGCTGCAATTTCACCCTGAAATGGGTGAGGATCCACGCTTTGCGGAGTGGCTGAACGACGAAACCTATATCGCAGAAGCAGGCACCGATCCGCACAGCCTGCGCGCGGATCATGACCGCCTTGGTCCGGCGGCGGTTGCAGCCGGACGTCTGATGCTTGCCGAGTGGCTGGCGCAGCTACCCGACGCCTATGACTGATATAAGAAAGGCCCCGGGATCGCTCCCGGGGCCTCGCTGGTCGATGTCGATCAGCGCTTACTTGTAGTGACGATAGCCGCGCTTATCGATGTAATACTTACGACCGCGGCTATCGCGGTAATAATGATGGTTCTTCTTGAGCGCGGTGTAAGCCGCGCCGCCCGCGGCACCGATCAGAGCGCCATTGCCGGTCGAAACGCCCGGCAAGATCGCGCCGGCAAGTGCGCCGCCGCCGGCACCGATTGCGGTACCCTTGAGCATCTGGCCCGCGCTCTGCGCGGCGACCGGAGAGGTGAGGCCGACCGACAGGGCGACCGCACCCGCGAGAATTGAAATGCGCTTCATTGCGATGTCCTTCCGTATTGAAACAGCCCGAACCTGAACGGCACAACCGAACGCAAGTTCCTTCATTTCGGGTTCAGCTACTATTGGAACATCCCGTGACCAGACCGCGTTGACGGCCCGGATATCATTGGAATGGCGGAACAATATGGCCTCGCAGCCTAATCTAGATTATAAAAGCGGCTCGCAATTTTTCACCGATAGTTTTCAAAGAGGCCTCGCGCATTGGAACCGGGAGCGTCTGCAACCGGGCTTTCCCGACGCCAATTGGCAGAAGACGCTGGAACGCGACCTGCGCATGATGCGGCTGGAAGGCGGCTTCATCGAGGAATTGCGCGCTGAGGTGTCGGATGAGGCCGCGCGCGTGCCCACCGACCCTGAGGGCTTCGTCGCATGGTTCGAGAATCTGAAGCTGGTCGGACCCGGCCAGGGCGATCCGCTTTTCCCGTGGCTGGCCGAGGAAGCGACGCGCGACGAGCTGCGCTGGTTCTTCGAGCAGGAGGCGGCCGGCGAGGCAGGCTTCGACGATCTGGTGGCGCTGACCCAGATCAAGCTGCCGGTTCAGGCCAAGCTTGAGCTTGCTCGCAATTATTGGGACGAAATGGGCCGCGGTCAGGCAGCCGGTATGCACGGCCCTATGCTGGACGGCTTGGTCGAGACGCTAGCAGTCAATCCCGTGATCGAAAATACGGTGTGGGAAAGCCTGGCGCTGGCCAATGCGATGACCGCAATGGCGACGAGCCGCCGTTATGCGTGGCATTCGGTCGGCGCGCTGGGTGTGATCGAACTGACCGCGCCGGGCCGTTCGGCGCTGGTGGCGCAGGGTCTCAAGCGGATCGGCCTTTCCAACCGCGAGCGCCGTTATTTCGATCTCCATGCAGTGCTCGACGTGAAGCATAGCGAGGACTGGAACCGTGAGGCGCTGATTCCGCTGGTGATGGAAGATCCTGCCCGGGCGACCGCGATCGCCGAGGGTGCCCTGATCCGGCTACGCTGCGGGCTGGCCTGTTTCGAGCGCTACCGCACGACTTTGTGGTAATTATCACTCGCTAGGTTAAGGGTGGGCCACGTGAGCGCGGCTTTCAGCCGGACCGAGCTTCCCTGTATATCGTGACAAGCGCACGGCCGGCCCCCTGGGTCCGCCGTGCGCTTGCCATTGTTCGCCTTCAAACCTGTCCCAGCCCTGCTGGCCGAGGAGCCTGCCGTGAAGATCAGCATCGAATCCCGGCTGGATTATACGTTCGATCATCCGACCGACGTCCTGCTGCAGATGGAAGCGGCAATCATCCCCGAGCAGATGGTCAGCGCTTATATCGACGTTACGCAATGCGAGCATTTTGCGCGGGTGGCCGGCCACGACGATATCGGCGACCGCATCTGGCTGCGCGTTCAGGGGCAGCTGATCGTGGATTATAAGGCAATTGTGACCATCGACCGCGTCCTGGCTGACGTCAGCCAACTTTCGATGGTGCCGCCGCACCAGCTTCCCGGCGAGACGGTCCAATATCTGCTGCCATCCCGCTATTGCCCGTCCGACCAGTTTCAGAACTTCGTCGATGCGGAGTTCGGCGCCCTGCACGGCGGCGAGCGGGTGGCGGCGATGCGTGATTGGGTCGAAGCGCGCTTTTCCTATGTGCCCGGATCGAGTTCGGCCGACACGACCGCGCTCGACACGTTCGTGAAGCGTCAGGGCGTGTGCCGTGACTATGCCCATGTGATGGTTACCCTCGTACGTGCGTCCGGGATCCCGGCGCGGATCGCCAGCGTCTATGCGCTGGGCGTCGAGCCGCAGGACTTCCATGCCGTCGCAGAGGTATTTCTCGGCGGCTCGTGGCATCTCGTCGATGCGACCGGCATGGCGACCGAGGGCGGGATGGCAAAGATCGGGGTCGGGCGCGATGCGGCGGACGTAGCCTTTCTTACCGCCTACGGAATGGCGCACATGAACGGCCAATATGTCTCGGTGCAATCAGCCTAGCGAAGCTGACACGCCTTGCTGCCTGGCCAGCCGCACCGCGCGACCGGCGAGCAAGAAGTGCAGAGCCGCCCAGAAATAAAGTAGGAGGTCGATCCGCAGGGCCTTCACCAGCCCCGTAGCCGATGCGGCCGTGCATGCCGCGCTCTGGCAGGCCGCCGCATAGCCTGGCAGCGCCGCGCTCGCGAAGCTGTCGCTGAGCGCGCCGACCGCGAGCGGGCCCAGTCCGAGGCCGATCGCATTCATCACCATAAGCAGGATCGCGATCGCGGTCGCGCGCGCTTTGGGACCGACGCTGTTGACGGTCAGGCCATAGGTCGGGCCGAAATAGAGATGCGCGCCCGCGAGCGGTGCCACCGCGGCCATGGCGAGCGGGCGCGGATCGCCGAAGCTGAGCGCGATCGGGAACAATAACGCCGCCATCAATGCGCCGGCTGCCGCGACGCGCCCCGCGCCGCCGTCGCGGCGCTGGCCGTCGGCCAGCCAGCCGCCGCTGCCAATACCGATCGCGATCGCTATGCCGGCCACAATCCCGAAGCCCGTCGCCGCGTCACGCAGGGGCAGGCCATAAACGCGCATCAATAACGGGACGGCGAAGCTGGTCAGGCCATAGCCGGCAAAGGAGGCGATCGACGCGCCTGCCGCCATGTGGGCAAAACCGGGCGCATGCCACAGCTGAACGGCGACGGCGCGCAAGGGCGGTGCATCGCTTGGTGTCGTCTCCTGCCGCGGGTCGCGCAAGACGAGCGCCATCAGGATGGCGAGCAGAATGCCTGGCACGCCGAGCCAGACGAAAGCCATCCGCCAGCCGAGCGACTGGGCGAGCCAGCCACCCGCGATCGCACCGATCAGCATCCCGGCGGGAATACCCAGCGAAAATAGAGAGAGGGCGGTCGCTCGCTTCCCAGGCGGTACAAGATCGGCGATCAAGGATTGCGCAGTCGGCGCGTAGCCTGCCTCCCCCAGTCCGACGCCGAGCCGGGCAAGGACGAGTTGCGGCACGCTCTGGGCGAGGCCGCACAAAGCGGTCATCGCCGACCAGATGCCCAGCGAGATTGCGATTACCCCGGGGCGGCTCTTGCGCTCCGCAATGCGCGCCACCGGCAGACCCAGGGTGGTGTAGAATAACGCGAACGCCAGGCCGCTCAGCAGGCCGAGCTGGCCGTCGGTCAGACCCAGTTCGACCTTCATCGGCTGGCCGAGAATGCCGACCAACTGGCGGTCGACGAAGTTCAGCACATAAACAAGGGTGAGTAGCGCTATTGGCCAGCGAATCTTCGGCATTGCTCTCCCCAATCTCAGGCGTGGCCTTGAATCCGTAACGGGCGTTCGTGGTTATCGTCCGTTTCGCCGTTTGCCGTCAGTAGCTAAGACCAGGAGCAGCGAGAGCACGCCTCCCACAACGACGAACAGCTTGGCGTCATAGTGGCCCATAAACCCCAAGGTGCTGGCTGCGATCGTCAACAAAGCAGCGCTCACAAACAGCGCGCATGCGACGATGAGCCAGCGATCCATTGCAACGACCTATCAGGCTTCCATTCCGCGCCGAAGCCTGATTCAGCATCGACGAGAGCCATACGACAGGCGAATTTCGGGCGGCGGTTAACGAGTGGCCTCGGTAGCACTCGCGCTACACCGCTGACACGGCAAAAGAGGGTCATTGTTTCGTTGCCTATTTGTCTCAACGCGCCTGCGGTTCTTCGCGGAGCAGTCCAAGGTCTAGAATTTCGTGCGCACGGTCAGGCCCCATGTACGGGGTTCGCCGAGGAAGGCACCATAGAGCTGGGTCGAGGACGCGCCGAATGCGGTCACCTGCGCCACGGTGCCGCCACCCTGCAAAGGTTCGCTGAAGGCAATCTGCTTGTAGTTGCGGTCGAACAGATTCTGCGCCCACAATTCGATCGCCCAGCGCGCATCGTCGCCGCTGAGGCCGAGCCGCGCGTTGACCAGCGCGAAGCCGCCCTGCGCTTTTTCCACGAACAGGTCGGACCCGGTGTTGATCGCGCTCTGGTGGCGGACGTTGACATAGGCCAGCGCCCTAAGTGCGTCGCTCACCGCGGGGGTCCAGCTTGCAGCTCCCGTCCATGTATATTCGGGCGCGTTCGACAGGTGGTTGCCGGGCAGCAGGAAAAGATTGGGCTGAAGAGAATTATTACCGTTCGCCGGGTCCGGCGAGCCGGCGAGATCGTGGCGGTAGCGGGTGTCCGCATAGGTGAAACCCGCATCAAAGCGGACGTCGCGCATGGGGTGCGCGCTCGCTTCGATCTCGACGCCGCGCGAGGTCACGCCGCTGCGCGTGTTGGCACAAGCGGAGTTGCCGGCGACCGCGTCGCTGTCGGTCATGCCCAAATCGTCCTTGCAGCCGCGAATGTTGCTGACGAAGAAATTGAGCCCGTTGAAGGTGTTGAGCTGGAAATCGCGGAACTGCTCGTAGAACAAGGCGGCGTTCAGTTCGACGCTACGCCCGCCATATTTGGCGCCCAGCTCCCAAGCGTCGACCCGTTCCGGCTTGAAACCTAGCGAGCTGAAATCGTTGCGGGCGAGGGTCGCGGAATTGAACAGAGCGGCGCGGTCGAGATTGAACCCGCCCGCCTTGTAGCCGCGGGCAAAGCTTGCGTAGGCCAGCATGTTTGGCGCCGGCTTGTAGCTCAACACGGCGGTGCCGGACCATTCGCCCTCGTGGCGATGTGCGGCGAAGCTGCCATTGGCGCTGTTCACTACGCAGGCGAGGCCGGTGAACGAGGCCAGCGCCGAGTTGGCGAGTGTGCCGGCGAGGCTGCCAATTGCGGGGTTGAGCCCGCCATTACCGCTCGGATTGGCGGTTGCAGCTGCCGCGAGAGCGCGCAGGCGGGAGATGTTGGCTGCATAGACCCCGCAGCCGCTATTGGACGTCAGGGCGGCATCGAGCTGCTTGCGATCGTCAGTGTAACGCGCGCCGAGCGTCAGGGAGAGGCTGTCGGTCAGCCGGACAATGTTGTGGGTAAACACAGCGAGGTTGCGGTCGTGCTGGCTGTAACGATCCAGTTCGCCGGTGCCGTTGAGCGCAACATTCTGGACCTGGCTGGCGATCGTATCCACCACCTGACCGCGTGCCGCCGCCGGTACGCCCGGCATTCCCGCCAGCTGCCCGCTGACGAACGCCCTGGCAAAGCCGGTGAGGTTGGCGAGGCCGAACGAGGGAAAGGCCGCGAAACTCCCACCGGCCGCGCCGATGCGGGCGGCGGCGAACGTTTCGAAATCCTGCCCATAACTCTGGTTGTCGGCATAGGTCAGACGCTCATTGGCGTAATATGCGCCGACCAGCCAATCGAGCCGATCACCGAACGCCTGGCCCTGCAGTCGCACTTCCTGGGTGAAGGTGCGGAAGCGGGTGTAACCGCTGCCGTCACTCGCCCGTACGAGCAGGTCGAGATTGCCGAAATCGGCGTCCTGACCCTTGACGAATTTGTTGCCGCGATAGGCGGTTATCGACGTCAGATGGGCGGCTCCGATGTCGGCCTTAAGCTCGGCAGAGACGCCGCCGTCGGTAACATTCTGTCGGAAGCTGCGGCCAGGCGTGAGAGCCACCTTGCGCGCGAATGTATCGTCCAGAACGCGGCCCGCCCCAGCGCCAGACACCGCCGACACCGTGCGCCCCAGGAGTGCCTCGATCGACGAGGGTCCATAGACCGGCTGGCCGCCGGGTTTGCCGGGCGTGGAGCTGGTGACATCGGCGGCGGGTAGATAGGGTCCGACGCAGCATTCCTCGTTGCGCCTGGAATAGTCGGCGGACACCAAGAGCGAAAAGCTGTCGGTAGGTTGGTAGAGCAGCTTGCCGCGCGCCAGCCAGCGATCCCGATTCTGCAGATGGCGGCCGGAAATCACCTCCTCGATGAAGCCGCGGCGCTTCTGCCATACGCCGTCGAGGCGATAGGCGAGTGTGGACGATGCCGGCCCGGTGATGCCAGCGGCCAAGCGGCGATAGGCATAGTTGCCGATGCTGGCTTCGCCATATTCCGACTGCACGAATTTGGGGTTGGCGGTAACGATATTGATCAGGCCGGCAGACGCGTTGCGCCCAAACAAGGTGCCCTGGGGGCCGCGCAGTACCTCAACCTGCTCCAGCGGGCCGAGCTCAGTAAAGGCGACGCCGACGCGGCTGCGATAGACGCCGTCGACGAAAGTCGCGACGGAGCTTTCGAGCCCGGCATTGTCGCCGACCGTACCGATGCCGCGAATGCGCGCCCCGCCGCCCCCCGCTTCCGATGAGGTCGAGGAGACGAGCAGGGAAGGGGTCAGCTGGTTGAGCTGCCGGATATCCGTCGTACCGCTTTCCGCGAGCCGCCTAGCGCCGATCGCGGTCACGGCAATCGGCACGTCCGTCGGCTGGCCTCCGCGGCGATCGGCCGTGATAACGACCTCTTCGCCCGGGGAACTGGCTTGCGCAGGAAGGACGGCTTGCGCCCAGGCCGAGGTCGCGCCGGCAAGCGCCGCCAGCGCGGTGAGGATATGCTTAGCCATGTCCTGGTCCCCTCCAGCGCCCCGCACTTATGTCCCGCGAGACATTGTGGCAGGCGCGCTAGTCGCGAATCCGATAGCGCTCAATCGGAAAGAGATGGAGCGTGGAGGCTATGCGCAAGGCAAGCTATTCTAGCTGGCGCGCGACAGGCCAAGGTTGCACAGGCACCGGGCGCTGCCTAAGTCGCCCGCTTCCCGTCATGTTCAAAAGGCTGTTCCCGTGACCGTTGCCGTTTCCGCCCCGCTCGAGCCGTCGGCCAGCCTTTCGGTGGAGAAAGTGCTGAGCGTGACGCATTGGAACGAGCATCTGTTCAGCTTCACCATCACACGCCCGACGAGCTTCCGCTTTCGCTCGGGCGAATTCGTGATGATCGGGCTGCAGGGCGATAACGGCAAGCCATTGCTGCGCGCTTATTCGGTGGCGTCGCCGGCGTATGCCGAGGAACTGGAGTTCCTGTCGATCAAGGTGCCGGACGGCCCGCTGACGTCGAAGCTGCAGCAGATCCGGGAAGGCGACGAAATTTATCTCGGCCGCAAGCCGACCGGCACGCTCGTCACCGACGCACTCAAGCCCGGCCGCCGGCTGTTCCTGCTCGGCACCGGCACCGGGCTCGCGCCGTGGATGTCGATCATCCGCGATCCGGACGTCTATGATCTGTTCAACCAGATCGTTGTGGTCCACTCCGTGCGCCGCCTCAGCGACCTGGCTTATCATGACGTGCTGGAGGGCAAGCTGGCGGAGGATCCGCTGGTGGACGAGGCGGCTGCGAACCAATTGTCCTATGTGCCGACCGTGACGCGCGAGGATTTCCACACGCGCGACCGCATCGACGTGTTGATCAAGGACGGACGCCTGTTCAAGGACGGTGCGGCCAATCCGCCGCGGTTCGATCCGGAGCATGACCGGGTGATGCTGTGCGGCAGCATGGCGATGATCAAGGAAACCGCCGAATTGCTCGAAAGCCTCGGCTTCACCGAAGGCTCCAACGCGCATCCAGGTGACTATGTGATCGAGCGTGCGTTCGTCGGCTAACTAAGCGGTCGGAGCTTCGTGTAGCCAAGCATGGAACAACGTATTGGCAATGGCGTAGCGGGGCGGAGCGTCGAACGGCGCGTCCGGATCGCCCGCGAGTGCCGCTGAAACCTCAGCGCGTGTGACCCACTTGGCATCCTCCAGCTCGGCCATGTCGAGCGTGACGATGTCGTCGGCGACGGTGGCGATGCAGGCGACCATCAGCTGCGACGGGAACGGCCAGGGCTGACTGGCGATATAGCGTACGCTGGTTGCGACCACGCCGGCCTCCTCGTGCAATTCGCGCGCCACCGCTTCCTCGATCGATTCGCCGACTTCGATGAAGCCGGCCAAGGCAGAATAGCGGCCGGGCGCGAAGCTCGGCTGGCGGCCGACCAGCACCCGCTTTTCCCGCCCATCATCATGTTCCGCGAGCATGATCGCGACCGGATCGGTGCGCGGATAATGTTCGGTGCCGCATTGCGGGCAGCGCCGCGCCCAGCCGGCATGATGCGGCGCGCTGATCGCGCCGCAATTGGCACAGAAGCGATGGCGGGCATGCCAGTCGAGCACGCTGCGCGCGGCGGCGTAGGTCCCGGCCTCGCCGGCGGAAAGTCCGTCGAGCAGCGTCATCAATTCCGGCGTGCGGCGCGCGGCGGTTGCAGCGGGATCGATGCGCGCGAAGCGGGGAATATTGTCGATCAGGCCCAGCAGCAGCAACTCGTCCAAGGGCAGGGGCACCAAAGGCTGCCACCGCAGCGCACAGTCCGCGATCTGCGGTACATAGTCCGCGAGTTCCAGCATGAGCGCGGCCGGATCTGCCGCCAGACGGGCGAGCGCCTGCCCGTCGTGGCGGACCGGCTCGATCCGGTCCAGCCGCGAGCCGGTAAAGCCGACATACAGGCTCATGCAGCCTCGCCCATCGCCAGCCTGGCGGCACGCGCGAACACGGTCGGCAGCCCGGCATCGTCGATCGCCGCGATCGGCCACCATTCGCCCGTGTTGGAGCGTGCGGTGGAACGCACCGCCATCACGCGGTAATCCAACGCGAAGTGGGTGAAGACATGCCGGCCGGTCGCAACCTCCTGCCAGGCCGCTTCAACCGGAGCGCCCATCAGGCCGGGATCATCGTCACCCCACGGCCCGGTCGGGAGCGCTCGCATGCCGCCAAGCAGGCCGGAAGCGGGGCGGCGGACCAGCAGCACCGCGCCGTCGGATTCCAGCCAAAACATCGTTCCGCTCCACACGGGCTTCGCCGCCTTCGGCGCCTTACGTGGATAGACCGCCGGCGCTCCGGTCGCCCGCGCCGCACACCGATCCGACAAGGGGCAGATCGCGCAAGCCGGTGCGCGCGGCGTACAGATCGTCGCGCCGAGGTCCATCATCGCCTGTGCGAAGTCCCCGGCGCGCAGTGCGGGGGTGATAGTATCGGTGAGGCGGTCGATGGCGGGCCGGGCGGCGGGCAAAGGTTGCTCGATCGCGAACAGCCGCGCCACCACCCGCTCGACATTGGCATCGACCACTACGGCCCGACGGTCGAACGCGATCGCTGCGACGGCGGCAGCAGTATAGCGGCCGATGCCAGGCAGGGCGCGCAACGCGCTTTCGGTGTCCGGAAAGCGGCCACCGCGCGCAGACACCGCCCGCGCGCAGGCGATGAGGTTGCGGGCGCGGGCATAATAACCAAGCCCGGCCCAGGCGCTCATCACCTCCGCCTCCTCGGCGGCGGCGAGGGCGTCGACCGTCGGCCATGCCTGGGTGAATTTCGCAAAATAGGACTTAACCGCCGCAACCGTAGTCTGCTGGAGCATAACCTCCGACAGCCACACGCGATAGGGATCGGCGGCAACGCCGCCGGTCGCACGCCACGGCAACCGGCGGGCGTGACGGTCATACCAGGCAAGCAGGGTGGTGGCGGTATCCGAACCGCTATCGACGAGCATGGCGGCGCTATGGCATGGGCTGGATCATGACGGAACGAAAGAGTCGGGGAGGCAAGCCGCTGGAAGAGCCGAGGCGGCGCGGTCAGCGCGCTGTTGCCGATCTGCTGCCCGACGTGGGCGCGGCCGCCTTCAAGCGGTTCGGCTTCGTCCAGTCCTCGGTCGTGAGTCGTTGGCCCGAGATTGTCGGGCTTCGCTACGCAGAGGTGTCGGCGCCCGAATCTATCCGCTTCCCGCACGGCAAGAAATCCGACGGCACGCTGACGCTAACCGTCGCGGGTGCCCATGCGCCGATGATGCAGCATATCGCGCCCGCGATCATGGAGCGGGTCAACCTGTTCTTCGGTTATGTGGCGGTAGCCCGCATCGTCATCCGCCAAGGCACGATGGCGGTACCAAAGCCGCGGGTCGCGCCGCCTCCGCTGCGGCCGGTGCCCGCTGAACTTGGCGATTCGCTTCGGAACATCACCGATCCGGAATTGCATGCCTGCCTGTCGGCACTGGCCGGTGCGATGGCCGCATCCAATGGACCACCGCTGGTCGGCGTCCGCGTGAACAAAGGAAGCAACGATTGAGCATGGTTCGTCGATTCCTGATCGCTTTGTCGCTGGTGGTGCTGCCTGCCCAGCTTGCCGCCGCGCCCGCCCGCGATTGGTCCAAAGTCGCGCAACGTCTGCCATCGGGCGCGTTCGTTCAGGGCAACCCCGCCGCCCGGATCAAGCTAGTCGAGTTTCTGTCGTTGACTTGCCCGCATTGCGCCCATTTCGAGGGCGAAGCGATCAAGCCATTGACGGCGAAGTATATCGGTACCGGGCTGGTCAGCTACGAAGTGCGCCATGCGGTGCGCGATTCGTTCGATCTCGCCGGATCATTGCTCGCCCGCTGCGATGGCCCGCAGGCGTTTTTCACGACCTTGCCGCGGGTGTTCGCCCAACAAGATACGTGGTTCGCGCGGGCGCAGGCTTGGTCACAGGTCGAGCAAGCCGGCGGTTTGCCGCCCAACCAAATTCTGCTCAAGAGCGCGGGCGGGGCAGGGTTCGATCGCGTATTTGGCATGGCACCCGCGAAGATGAACGCCTGCCTCACCAACAAGGATGAGCAGGCGCTGCTGACCGCGATGGCGGGCGCGGCATGGAATTCGCCCGGCTTTCCCGGCACTCCCGCATTTCAGATCAACGGCCGCATGCAGCTCAAGGTTCGCGAATGGGTCGACCTCGATCGCGCGCTTGCCGCGGCACTCAAAACTCGAACCCCCGTACGAAAGACCACACGCCGATGAAGAACTCGCTCGCTTTGGCCGCGTTGATGGCGCTCGCACTTGCGGGTTGCTCCAAGAAGTCAGCCGACACCCCAGGCGGCGTAACCGCGCCGGCGACGCCGGTCGCCGCAGTGCCGCCGCCGGCGGGCAAGCAGTGGACCGATGTCGTCACTGCGACGCCCGAGGGCGGATATCTGATGGGCAACCCCAATGCACCGGTGAAGCTGGTCGAATATGCGTCGTTCACCTGCCCGCACTGCCAGCTGTTCGCCAAGACCGGCGTGGAGCCGCTCAAGGCGAAATATATCAGCAGCGGTCGCGTCAGCTGGGAATTCCGCTCCTTCACCATCCACGGTCAGGACATGCCGCTGACCATGCTGATGAATTGCCGCGGGGCCGAACCTTTCTTCACATTGTCCGAACAGCTCTACGCGAACCAGGATGCGATCGTGCAGAAGTTCGTCGCGGCGCCGCCGGCTGAATTGCAGCGCATTGCGGGTCTGGCACCGGTCGATAACTTCAAGGCCCAGGCCGAGATTGGCGGACTCTATGGGTTCTTCGGAGCCCGCGGCATGCCGCGTGCGCAGGCCGAAGCCTGCTTGGCCGACACGAAGGCGATCGACCAGATCACCGCTTGGCAAACCAAATATCAGGAAGATGGCGTCAACAGTACGCCGACCTTCTTCATCAATGGCGAAAAGCAGAATGTCGGTGAGTGGGAGCAGCTAGAGCCGTTGCTGGCCCAGGCCGTCGGCTGATGGCATAACGTTCGGCGGGCCGGGGGGCGATGCGGATCAGGAAACTTCGGCTGACGGGCTTCAAGAGCTTCGTCGAGCCGGCTGAGCTGCTGATCGAACCTGGCCTAACCGGCGTCGTCGGCCCCAATGGCTGCGGCAAGTCCAACCTGCTGGAAGCGATACGCTGGGTGATGGGTGAGGGCAGCGCCAAGTCGCTGCGCGGCGGCGGCATGGAGGACGTGATCTTCGCCGGCACCGCCAGCCGCCCGTCACGGGACTTCGCCGAAGTCTCGCTGCTCACCGATCAGGATGGCGAAGAGCATGAGGTGGTGCGCCGGATCGAGCGCGGCGCGGGTTCGGCCTATCGCATCAACGGCCGCGACGTCCGCCAGCGCGACGTGGCGCTGCTGTTCGCGGATGCCGCCACCGGCGCACATTCGCCCGCGCTGGTCAGTCAGGGGCGGATCGCGGCGGTCATCGCGGCCAAGCCAACCGAGCGGCGCCAGATGCTGGAGGAAGCCGCGGGCATATCCGGTCTCCACGTGCGGCGGCGCGAGGCCGAACTCAAACTGCGTGCCACCGAGGCCAATCTGCAGCGGCTCGACGAATTGCTGGGCGAGATGGAGGCGCGCATGGGTGCGCTCCGTCGCCAGGCCAGGGCCGCCGAGCGCTACCGGACGCTGTCGGCCGAGATCCGGCTGGCGGAGGCGCGCAGCCTGTTCGCGCGCTGGCGCGAAGCGGCGGCGGCAGCCGAAGCCGCGCGGGCCGAGGCGATCGCCGCTGAACAAGCGGTGGCGGCAGCGGCGGAGGCGCAACGCGCGGCCGCCGCTCACGCCGGGCAGGCGACCAGTAAACTTGCCGAAGCGCGGGTGGCGGCAGAGACAGCGCGCGAAGCCGCGGGCGGGGTGCGCCACCGGCTCGACGGACTGCGCGCGGAAAAGGTGTCGGTCGAGCGGCGGATCCAGGATCTCGTGCGTCAGGCGGACGCACTGGTGCAGGATCGGGCGCGCGAAGACACGCTGGCGGTGGATGCCGCGGCCGCGCTCGAACGTCTCGGCGAGGAGGAGCAGGGCCTGAACCGCTCGCTGGCAGCTGGCGAGGCGCAGCGTACCACGCTCGATACAGCCGTGGTCGAGGCCGAACGCGCGGCGCGCGACGCCGATGTCGCGTCCGCCCAAGCGATGGCGCGCGCTGCCGCCGAACAGGCCGATATGCGTATTGCGGAAACCGCCCTGGCCGGCGCGCGTCAGCGCCGAGCGCGCGCCGATGCGGAGGTCGCGCGGCTCGATCGTGAGTTTGCCGGGCTGGGCGAAGCGGCGCCGTTGGCGGCCGCCCTCGATGCGGCGCGTGCCGCGCATAAGGAGGCCGAAGCGCGCCTCGGCGTGCTCGGCAGCGCATTGAGCGCCGCGGAGGCGAAGCGCGATATAGCCGCTGCGGCACGTGACACTGCCGAAAGCGAAAACTCCGCCGCGCGGGCGATTCTCGCGGGGCTGGAGAGTGAAGAGCGCGCGCTCGCAACCGCCTTGGCCCAGGCGAAAGGGGATCGCGCGCTCGCCGCGTTGCGGGTCGCGCCTGGCTATGAGCGCGCGCTGGCGGCAGCGCTAGGCGACGATCTCGACGCACCGCTCAGCAGCGACGGCGCGCGCGGCTGGGCAGGCGCGGCTGCCGTGCCGGGCGATCCTGCGCTGCCCCCGGGCACGGCGCCGCTGGGTCCCCAGGTGGAGGGTGGCGAGCAGCTTGCCCGGCGGCTGGCGCAGATCGGCGTGGTGGAGCGTGACGATGGCCAGGCGCTCGCGGTTGGTCAGCGGCTCGTCACCCGGGACGGGCAATTGCGGCGGTGGGACGGTTTCTACGCGCGAGACGTCGGCGCGGCGGCGGCCGAGCGGTTGATCCGTGCCAATCGTCATGCCGAACTGACGACGCAGCTTCCGGCAGCGCGCACGGCAGTGAACGCGGCAAGGGCCGCGCTCGATGCCGCCGGGCAGGCGCAGCAGAAAGCGCGCACTGCGATCGACCGAGCTCGCGCCGAGATCCAGTCGGCAGAGCAGGCCTTGCGCAACGCCCGCCGGGAAGAGGATCTCGCCGGCGCCGCGATCGAGCGCCGGGCCGCAGCCGCAAGCGCACTTGACCAGCGGCGCGCAAGTGCCGACCAGGAACAGACGGACTCGGTCGCCGCCGAGGAAGCCGCCGCGGTGGCGCGCGCGGCGCTACCCGATGGCGCGGAGACACGCGCCGAAGTCGACCGCCTTGGCGCCGTCGCGGATGCGGCGCGTGCGCGGCTGGCGGAGGCGCGGGGCAGGGCGCTCGCACTCGCTCAATCGATCGAGCATGACGGTCGGCGGCTCCAGGCTGCCCGCGCCGAAGCCAAAGGCTGGAAGTCACGTGCTGGCGACGCGGCGCGGCGGATCGCCGAAATGACCAAGCGCGAGGAAGCGGTAGCCGCCGAACGCGCCAGCCTCGCCGATCGTCCGGCGGAACTGGATGCTGCGCTGGCGGCGCTTGCCCGCGATGCGGATCTGGCGGAGGCAAATGCCCGCGCCGCGCGCGAAACCGAAAGCGAGCGGGAAAGCGAACTGCGTCGCATAGAGCAGGTGGTGGCTGCGGTCGGCGAGACGCTGGCGGAGGCGCGCGAATCCCGGGCGGGAGCCCAGGCGCGGGCAGAACATCAGGAGAGCCGCCGCGCCGAACTTTCGCAGCTTTCGGGCGAGCGCTTCGACTGTCCGGCCGCGACTTTGGCGGAGCGGATCGGGTTCGACAGCGCCAGCCTGGCGCCGGCCGCCGATGAGGCGGCACGCCACGATCGGCTCGTCGCCGACCGTGAGCGGCTTGGTCCGGTCAACCTCGTCGCCGAAAGCGAATTGGCGGAGCTGGAAGGATCGCGTGAAACCAATGCCGCCGAGCGGGACGAGCTGTACCAGGCGGTCAATCGCCTGCGCGGCTCAATCGGTAGCCTCAACCGCGAGGGGCGCCAGCGGCTGTTGGCGGCATTCAAAGCGGTCGACAGGCACTTCCGGCGGCTGTTCTCGACCCTGTTCGTCGGAGGTGAGGCTCATCTCGCGCTGATCGACAGCGAGGATCCGCTCGAAGCCGGTCTGGAGATCATGGCGCAGCCGCCCGGCAAGAGGCTCGGCAGCCTGACCTTGCTCTCCGGGGGCGAGCAGGCGTTGACCGCTGTCGCGCTGATCTTCGGCCTCTTCCTTACGAACCCGGCGCCGATCTGCGTGCTCGACGAGGTTGATGCGCCGCTCGACGATGCCAATATCGAACGCTTTTGCGATCTGCTCGCGCAGATGACCGCCGAGACGGACACACGTTACCTGGTCGTGACCCACAATGCGGTGACGATGAGCCGGATGCACCGCCTGTTCGGCGTGACGATGGTCGAGCGCGGCGTCTCCCGCCTGGTCTCGGTCGATCTGGGCGGCGCGGAGACGTTGCTGGCGGCGGAATGAACCGGTGACTGCAAGCGGCCGATTTGCAACGCGCGACAGTTTGGAGACTGCGCTGCGCCGCTATATTATGGAGCGCCAATTGCTCGGATTGGTGTTTGAACGAGTCGGCAATTAGCCGCAGGGAAAGGCGCGGAATGGCCAAGAAGTATCGCGTGATCCTGCAGCGGAAGAACATGATCGAGGCGGTCATGTCGGGCCGGGGCTATCGCGACTGGTATGTGGCGCAGGCGAGCAGCCTGTTCGGTTGGCGCACGCTCAAGATTTGCCCCACCGCGGAGGAAGCGGAGCAGGCCTGTTCGGATCATGCGGGCGGGACCTTGCTCGCCGATGGCGGCCGGATCGTATCAGAGTTCGTCAGGCCGGAATGAGCTGATGGTCGGCGGCGTCCTGGCGATCGGCGACTTCATGCTGATGCTGGTGATGTCCGCCTTGTGGGTGGGGGCGGCGATCCTTTGCGCGGGACTGCTCGGTGTCGGCACGCTCGGCGGGCTTGCGATTGCCGCGCGACGGTGGTGGCGGGCGCGCTAACTGCCACCGTCATCCCAGCGAAGGCTGGGATCCATAACTATCAGGACGCGCGATGCCTCGCGGCGAGAGCCATGGGCCCCAGCCTGCGCTGGGGCGACGAGATGAGCCTCTCCTCAGGATGAGCCGGGCGGGGTAAGAGCGCCCGAATCCACGAGAGGGACCGACCAATATGCTGATCGCGCTGCTGCCCGGGGACGGGATCGGTCCCGAGGTCGTTGCCGAGGCGCGCCGCGTGCTCACGGCGGTGTGCGGCGACAGATTGACGTTCGAGGAGGCTCCCGTCGGCGGCGCGGGCTACAAGGCGCTGGGCCATCCGCTGCCGCCGGCCACGCTCGATCTCGCTAAGCGCGCCCGCGCGGTGCTGTTCGGTGCGGTGGGCGATCCGTCCTGTGACGGCCTGGAGCGGCGCCTGCGGCCCGAACAGGCGATCCTGGGCCTGCGCAAGGAGCTTGGCCTCTGGGTCAATCTGCGCCCGGCCAAGATGTTTCCCGAGCTGGCAGATGCCTCCACGCTGCGGCCGGAAATCGCCAAAGGTATCGACATGGTGATCGTGCGCGAGCTGACCGGCGACGTTTATTTCGGGACACCGCGGGGCCGGCGCACGACCGAAGGTGGCCGGCGCGAGGGCTATGATACGATGCGCTACGACGAGGACGAGGTGCGCCGTATCGCCGTCACGGGCTTCGAGATGGCCAAGCGCCGGCGGGGTCAGCTTTGTTCGGTCGACAAGGCCAACGTGCTCGAAACCTCGCAGCTTTGGCGCGACGTCGTGATCGAAGTTTCCGCCGATTATCCTGACGTGCAGCTCGAGCATATGTATGTCGACAATGCCGCGATGCAGCTGGTGCGCGCGCCCGCCCATTTCGATGTGATCATCACCGGCAACCTGTTTGGCGACATTTTGTCCGATCAGGCGAGCATGTGCGTGGGCTCGATCGGGCTGCTGCCGTCGGCCGCCTTGCGCGACTGGCGCGGTGAGCTCGGCCTGTACGAACCAATCCACGGCTCCGCCCCCGATATTGCCGGGCAAGGCAAGGCCAATCCGCTCGGTACGATTCTGTCGGCGGCGATGATGCTGCGCCACTCGCTCGACATGGAGAAAGAGGCGCAGCGGATCGAAACCGCTGTGGCGGGGGCCCTGGCGAGCGGCGCGCGCACCGCCGACCTCGGTGGAACGACCAGCACCACTGCCATGGGCGACGCCGTTCTGACGGCGCTCTAGCTCACTCGCTTGCGAACAGCTCGCGTTCGATCGCGCCGACAACGGCATCGTCTTCGGGAAGAGTGTCGGGCGCGAAGCGAGCAACGACGCTGCCGTCGCGCCCAATCAGGAACTTCTCGAAATTCCACAGTACTTCCGGCGCGGCATTCACCGTCCTGCCGCGGCCTTGCAGGCGGTCGCGCATCGATTCCGCATCAGGCGCGACGGGAACGGCGGCAATGAGTTCCCGGTACAGCGGATGCTTGTCGGGCCCGGTCACCGTGATCTTGGAGAACATCGGGAAGGCGACGCCGAAATTGGTCGTGCAGAAGCTGGCAATTTCTTCGTCCGTGCCCGGCTCCTGCCCCGCGAAATCGTTGGCCGGAAAGCCCAGGACGACGAAGCCTTCCTCCTTATATTTCTGGTAGAGCCGCTCCAGCCCTTCATATTGCGGCGTGAGCCCGCATTGCGAGGCGACATTGACGATCAACACGACCTGCCCGGCATAATCGGCCAGACTGCCCGTTTCGCCCTTGATGGTCTGCAGCGGAATGTCACGAATTTCGGTCATGGCGGGCCTCCGGAGGGTGATGCGCTTTCGGCCGAGCTTGCACGCCCGTCAACCGGCAGGCAAAGGCATGCGGCATGAAACGCAGGACTGGCCAGGATCGTTCGATCACGAACCATTGGCGACCCGCCACCCAGGCGGTGCGCGGCGGCACTGCGCGCTCTGAGTGGGGCGAGACGAGCGAGGCCCTGTTCCTCACCTCCGGCTATTCCTACGACAAAGCGGCCGATGCCGCCGCCCGCTTTGCCGGCGAGCAGCAGGGCATGACCTATTCGCGCCTGCAGAACCCGACGGTGGAGATGCTGGAAGGCCGCATCGCGCTGATGGAAGGCGCCGAGGCCTGCCGCGCGATGGCGACCGGCATGGCGGCGATGACCGCGGCCTTGCTGTGCCAGCTCGAGCAAGGCGACCATATCGTCGCCGGCCGCGCCGCCTTCGGCTCGTGCCGCTGGCTAACGGATACGTTGCTGCCCAAATTCGGCATCTCGTCGACCATCGTCGATGGGCGCGATACCGATGCGTGGCAGGACGCGATCCGGCCGAACACCAAATTGTTCTTCTTCGAGACGCCCGCCAACCCGACGCTAGACATCGTCGACCTGGAGGCGGTGTGCGGCATCGCTCGCAAGGCGGGGATCACCTCGGTGGTCGACAACGCCTTCGCCACGCCGATGCTCCAGCGACCGCTGGACTATGGCGCGGATGTGGTCGCCTATTCCGCGACGAAGATGATGGACGGCCAGGGACGTGTCCTCGCCGGTGCGGTGTGCGGGCGCGAGGAGTTTATCGAGAAGACCTTGTTAGCTTTCATCCGCAATACCGGGCCGACCCTGTCGCCGTTCAATGCCTGGGTGGTGCTCAAAGGGCTGGAGACGCTCGACCTGCGCATCCGCCGCCAGAGCGAGAATGCACTCAAGGTCGCAACCTTCCTCGATCGGCGGGTCGCCACCCTCTATCCGGGTCTCGGCAGCCATCCGCAGCACAATCTCGCCATGCGCCAGATGGAAGCGGCCGGCACGATCATCGCCATCGACGTCGAAGGCGGCCGGCCTCAGGCTCATGGCTTGCTCGACGCACTCGAACTGATCGATATCTCCAACAACATCGGGGATTCGCGCTCGTTGATGACGCATCCCGCCTCCACCACCCATTCGGGCCTGAGCGAAGAAGTCCGTATGGGCATGGGTGTCCGCGAGGGGCTGCTGCGGCTCAACGTCGGGCTGGAAGATCCACAAGACCTGATCGACGATCTCGATCGCGCATTGCAGGCGGTGGCTTTGTGAGCGTCGACACGCTGGCGGTGCTGTTCCCGTACAGCGCACGGACGGCGGGTATCGTCGTGCGGGTTTCGGTCAGCTTCCTGTCCGATCAGTCGGAACCCGCCAGCGATCGCTGGTTCTGGGCCTATCACATCCGCCTGGAAAATCAGGGCCAACAGGAAGTCCAATTGCTGACCCGCCGATGGGTCATCATTGACGGGCGCGGTGCGCGTCACTTGGTCGAAGGTGAAGGCGTGGTCGGCGAGCAGCCGGTGATCGCGCCCGGCCAATCCTATGATTATGTCTCGGGCTGCCCGCTCGATACCCCGACGGGCTCGATGGAAGGCAGCTATCAGATGATCGGCGCCGATGGCGCGCTCTTCAACGTCGCTATTCCACGGTTCTCGCTTATCGGGCCCGAGGACAGCCGATGAAGCGGACGCATCTGCCCCTGAATGGCCTGCGCGTGCTCGACGCAGCCGCGCGCTATCTTTCCTTCACGCGTGCCGCCGATGAACTGGCGGTGACGCCGGCGGCGGTCGGGCAGCAGATACGCACGCTGGAGGATGTGCTCGGCGTCGTGCTGTTCCGCCGCACCGCCAAGGGGCTGGAACTCACGCCTGAGGGCGAGGCCGGGCTCAATGCGTTGCGGCGCGGCTTCCTTGAGTTCGAGGAAGCGGTACGCGCGATGCAATCCCAGCAATCTTCCAAGCGCCTGACCATTGCCGCCCCGCGCGATTTCACGGCCAAATGGCTGGCGGCGCGGCTCGCCGACTATGGCCGCACCGACGCCGAGCTTGGCTTCGCCATGGTTTCCTCGGACGAGAGCCTGGACTTCACACAGGCCAATCTCGACCTCGCAATCTGCCTCGCCGCCGATAAGGGCGAACATGAGGGGATCGAGCTTGGCGGGCGTGACTATGTCACGGTCGGCCGCGCCGATTCGCCCGAACGCGATATCGGTTGGCCGGGATGCCCGATCGAGGGCGGGGAGGCCGTCATCACCGTCGCCGACGCTGGCCTTGCCATCGACGCCGCTGCCGCCGGCTTGGGTCGCGCTACCGTGCCCGCTTTGCTGGCCGAGGCAGACATCGCCGCCGGCCGGGTGCAGGCGCTCGCCCGGCAGGAAGGCGCGAACGGCTATTGGCTGATCGCCCCAGTGCCGCAATGGCGGCAAAAGAAGGTCAAGGCGCTGGTTGCCGCACTGACCGCCTGATTCCGACTGGTCAGATCAGAGGCGTGCGCCCGGAACGCGACATGGCGCGTTCCAGCCTGTGATGTGACCGTTTCATCGGAATTCCACAGTGACCGTGCACGTCCCCGATCTTATCGCCCGTGCGCTCGATCCCGAATGGGAACCTGGCCTCGATCAATATCGTGCCCATCTCGCGGCGATCAACCGGATCATGATGGATAGCGGGGTGCCGATGGAGGGCAGCCTGTTTACGCCCAATCGGCGCCCGGCGTTGCCCGATCTGCCGGCGCCTGCCTTTCGCGGCAAACGGCGCAATTTCGCCCTGTTCTGCACGAGCGGCTCATCGCTGCTCGAAATCGGCTTCAACGGTGGCCATAGCTGCATGCTGGCGCTGACGATCAATCCGGAATTGACTTATACCGGAGTCGACATCGGCGTGCACGCTTACACCCGGCCCTGTTACGACTATCTGCGCGATGTGTTCGGCGCGCGGCTCACGCTCCACGTCGGCGATTCCCGCGACGTGCTGCCTGCGCTCCTCGGGGAGGCTCAACGATATGACCTGTTCCATATCGACGGCGGCCATGGCATCGACGCGGCGATTGCGGACCTCGACAACGTCATAGCCTTCGATTGTGGCGGTGCCGGCTTGCTTGTCGATGACACGCCCGTGCCGGAGATCGACGCCGTATGCGAACTCGAGGTATTACGCGGGCGGATCACGCCGATAATCCAGAGCAGCATCTGGTCCGAGACCCCACTCCACCGCATGTTTCGCATCACCGGCAAGCGCTGACGCCCGGAGTGCGGTTACGGCAGGTCGACGGTCCGTTGCGCCTCTTTTGAACTTGCGACACTATGGCGAACATTCCTCGCAGATAGGGGAGTGGCGAGGGGGGCAGTCTTGCGCAAGCTTTTTGGGATTGCGGCGGGGTTATTGCTGAGTTCAGCCAGTTGGGCGGAGGCCGCAGACCGCGACGTCTCGATCGATGGCGGCAAAGCGCCGCTACACGGCTCTCTCATGACTCCTGCGGCCGCCCGCCCCGGGCCCGCCGTTCTTCTGATTTCCGGCTCGGGGCCGACCGACCGCAACGGAAACTCCGCCATTTCCGCGGTTCGCCCTGCAAATATGCGGTTGCTCGCCGAGGGGCTAGCCGCGCACGGCCTTGTCTCGCTGCGCTACGATAAGCGCGGAGTAGCGGACAGCGCGGCTGCAGTTGGTGCCGAGGCCGATCTGCGCTTCGCCACTTATGTCGACGACGCCGAGGCGTGGGTGCATTTCTTAGAGAAGCAGCCGGGCGTCAGCTGTGTTGTGCTGGCCGGCCACTCGGAAGGCGCACTGATTGCAACGATGGCCGCCGAGCGGACCAAGATATGCGGGTTGGTTCTTCTGTCCGGCGCCGGGCGGCCGGCGAGGGCCGTGATTGCCGAGCAGCTTGGGAAGGTGCCGGAGCCGACTCGCACGGCAGCACTTGCCGCGCTCGATCAGCTCGCTGCGGGCAAGCTGGTCGCGGATCCTCCGATACCGGCGCTGTTCCGACCGAGCGTGCAGCCATACATGATCTCCTGGCTGGCCATCGATCCGGCCGCGGAGCTGCACAAGGCTGCGGTTCCAGTCACCATCATTCAGGGGCTTAACGATCTCCAGGTGTCCGCGGACGATGCGCGAGCGCTGGCAAGCGCGCGTCCGACCGCGTCCCTGCTCATGCTGGATGGTGTGAACCACGTGCTAAAACCGGCTCCGGCGGATCCCGCGGCCAATTTCGCTACCTATGCCGATCCCAATTTGCCGCTCGACCCACGCATCGTCCCGGCGATCGTAGATCTGGTAAAACGCGCGCGACGTTGACGAACGAGGCGGCATCGCGACCGCTTCGCTCCCACATTTTAGGCGTCGATCGCGTCTTCCTCCACCGCCGCCGCATTGGCCTGGATGAAGGCGAAGCGGTGCTCGGGATTCTTGCCCATCAGTCGTTCGACCAGGTCGCGCGTGCCGGCGCGCTCCTCATATTCCTGGGGCAGCATGATGCGGATCAGAGTGCGCGTCTTCCGGTCCATGGTCGTCTCGCGCAATTGCTGCGGATTCATTTCGCCCAAGCCCTTGAACCGGGCGACTTCGACCTTCTTGCCCTTGAATTCGTTGGCTTCGATCTTGGCGCGCGCTTCATCGTCCATCGCGTACAGGCTCTTGCCGCCCGCGGTCAGTCGATAGAGCGGCGGCTGGGCGAGGAAGACGCGGCCATCGCGCACGATCGGCCCCATTTCCTGGAAGAAGAAGGTCATCAGCAAAGTCGCGATATGCGCGCCGTCGACGTCGGCGTCGGTCATGATGACGATCCGCTCATAGCGCAGCAAAGCCGGATCGCATTTGTCGCGGATGCCGCAGCCGAGCGCGAGCGTGAGATCGGCAATTTCCTGATTGCCCCTGATCTTGTCGGCGGTCGCGCTGGCAACGTTCAAGATCTTGCCGCGGATCGGGAGGATCGCCTGGGTCTTGCGGTCGCGCGCCTGCTTGGCCGAGCCGCCGGCGCTGTCGCCTTCGACAATGAACAATTCGGTCCCCTCGGGGTCGTCATTGGCGCAATCGGTGAGCTTGCCGGGAAGACGCAGTTTGCGCGCGCTGGTAGCGGTCTTGCGCTTCACGTCGCGCTCGGCGCGTCGCTTCAGCCGCTCGTCCATGCGATCGAGCACGAAGCCGAGCAAAGCGCGGCCGCGTTCCATATTGTCAGAGAGGAAATGATCGAGATGGTCGCGGACCGCATTCTCGACCAGGCGCGCAGCCTCGGGTGAAGTCAGCCGATCCTTGGTCTGCGATTGGAATTGCGGATCGCGGATGAATACCGACAGCATCAGTTCGACATCGGTGACGACGTCTTCGGGTGCGAGATCCTTGGCCTTCTTGTTGCCGACCAATTCCGCGAACCCGCGCAAACCCTTGATCAACGCCGCGCGCAGCCCTTGTTCGTGGGTGCCGCCGTCGGGGGTCGGAATGGTGTTGCAATAATAGCTGTAGGAACCGTCCGAATAGATCGGCCAGGCAACCGCCCATTCGACCGAGCCCTGGCCATTGGGAAAGTCCTGCCGGCCGATGAAAGGCTCGGCGGTCGCGCACTCACGGCTGCCCAATTGCTCGCGCAAATGATCGGCGAGGCCGCCGGGAAACTGGAAGCTGGCTTCCGCCGGCGTGTCGTCGCCGATCAGATCGGCATCACAACGCCAGCGAATTTCGACCCCTGCGTACAGATAGGCCTTGGAACGGGCGAGGCGGTAGAGGCGGGCCGGCTTGAAGCGCATCGCTTCGCCGAAAATCTCGGTGTCGGGAGTGAAGGCGACACTGGTGCCCCGGCGATTGGGCGTCGGCCCAATCGTCTCGAGTTTCGAGGTCGGCAGGCCGCGCGCGAACGTCTGGCGGTAAAGTGTCCGATCGCGTGCTACCTCGATCACCGTATCAGTCGACAGCGCATTGACGACGCTGATGCCGACACCATGGAGACCACCGGAGGTGGCATAGGCCTTGTCGCTGAACTTGCCGCCGGAATGGAGCATCGTCAGGATCACTTCGAGCGCCGACTTGCCGGGGTATTTCGGATGCTCGTCGACCGGCATGCCGCGGCCATTGTCGGTGATGGTCAGCCGATTGCCCGCCGCCAGCGTCACATCGATGCGGGTCGCATGGCCGGCGACCGCCTCATCCATCGCATTGTCGAGCACTTCGGCGGCGAGGTGGTGGAGCGCACGTTCGTCGATCCCGCCAATGTACATGCCAGGGCGGCGCCGGACGGGCTCAAGCCCTTCCAGCACCTCGATCGCCGAGGCATCGTAATTTTGGGATGCGGATTGTCCGGAGGAAGCGAAGAGGTCATCGGCCATAAGTGGACCGACCCTAAAGGGTCCGTAGGCGCCTGTCAGCTACCGCCTGTGAAAAGGCCCGCTCGGGCCGAGCTATCGTCGCGCGTCGATCGCGCGAATTATCGCTCCGCCGGCAAGCGGTGCGGGCGCGGCGAGCACGGTGTGGCCGTTCTTGTCGATCAGCACCACCCGAAAGGTGCCCAACGGCACCCGGAAGCGGCGGCGCAGCGAATCTGCGGTGTCGTGCGAACCGATGACCCGCGTCTTATCGACCTGGACAAACAACAGGTCGCGGGCGGCCGCCTGGACCGCGAGCTGGGCCATGATGGCGTGCTGGCGGGTCATGCGCGGATCGGCCAGCGACGGCGCGAACACCAGGAGGGCCCGGTTGTGCGTTTCCATCCCGGACACGGATCGAAGGTCGTCCGCGGTCGCCTGGGCCGTGGCCGGTGTGAGCAACATCAGGCCAAGCAAGGCAATGCGGATCATCTTCATGCGCGCCGAACGCGTGGCCACCCGCTATGATCCGCATAGGTGAAGGCAGATGTCGATCCACCCGGCGGCAAGGTCAGCGTAGCGCACGCTTCCCCTCGCCTGAGGGACGGCGGAAGCCTTACCTTACCCGTGGACCGCCATAAGGCAGGGGCGGCGGCGGGCGACGGTCGCGGCGCGGCAATTGCGCCTGATACGCGACCGAGCAATGCGACAGGCAATAAGGGAAACCCGGGTTCACCGGATTGCCGCAGAAGTGGAAATCGGGCTCGCCGGGATGACCGAGTGGCCATTTGCAAATACGGTCGTTGAGATCGAGCAGGCTCGTCTTGTCGGCCATTTCCGCTGAAGGCTTGGCCGGAACCAGTCGGCGCGGCGGGGCGGGCGGGATCGGCGATTGCTGTTCGTGCGGGTTCTGGCGCTGGAAGCCGCCTGGACCGATCGAGCGCACGATCGGCGCATCGGGCTTGGGCACGGCCGGCGCCGCGGCAGCTGGCGCGGGTTCGGCCGGAATCGCGGCGGGCGTGGGATCCGGCAGCGCTACGGGCGCAGGTGCTACGGCCACCGCGGGCTTTTCCGCCGGCGCTGCGGCGTCGGTCTCGCCCGCCTTGACTGGCGACGGACGCGATTGCAGACCCAGCCGGTGCGCTTTGCCGATCACGGCGTTGCGGCTGACGCCTCCTAATATCTCGGCGATCTGGCTGGCGGTATTGCCCGACTGCCACATCTGCCGCAGCTGCTCGATCCGTTCGTCGGTCCACGACATTTGAATGCTTCCCATGGCTTCGAGGCTTGCCGCTGCAGCACCCGGTGGCTACCGGACGCTCGTGAACGACGCCTCGATCGAAACTAAACGTCCCGCCCCCGGCGAACCGGTGATCACCATGATCAACTGGGGAGGACTGCGCGCCCTCTATATCAAGGAGGTGCGGCGTTTCTTCAAGGTGCAACTACAAACTGTGTGGGGGCCGGCCTTTTCGGCACTCTTGTTGCTGGTCGTATTCTCGATCGCATTCGGGCGCAGCGGCAAATTGGTGATGGGGGTCCCGTTCGCCACCTTCGCCGCGCCCGGCCTGATCGCCATGTCGATGATGCAGAATGCCTTCGCCAATTCCAGCTTCTCGCTGCTGGTCGGCAAGATGCAGGGCACGATCGTCGATTATCTGATGCCGCCTTTGTCATCGGGCGAATTGTTATGGGCATTAGTCGGCGCGGCAGTGACGCGCGCCGTGCTGATCTGCTTCGCGCTGATGATCATCGTCAACATCTGGCCCGGCCATATCCTGCCGGTAGTGCCATGGGCTGCGGTCTATTTCGGACTGATGGGGGCCGGCATGCTGTCGTTTCTCGGCGTGCTGACCTCGATCTGGGCCGAGAAGTTCGATCATAACGCGACCGTGACCAACTTCATCGTCCAGCCGCTGTCGCTGCTGTCGGGTACCTTCTATTCGATCGACGGCCTGCACGGCGCCTTCCGCGCGTTCAGCCACGTCAACCCGTTCTTCTACGTGATTTCGGGCTTCCGCTACGGCTTCCTTGGCACGAGCGACAGTCCGATCGCGCTCGGCGCGATTGTCCTGCTGTCGGTGAATTTGGGGCTCGGCCTGCTCTGCTACGGACTGATCCGCAGCGGCTGGAAGCTCAAGAATTAGAGTTGGTGGCTACCCCGGCGGCGTGCCGCTGCCGGGGCGCAAAAGCTCAGCCCAGTTTGGCGAGCGCTTCCTTGATTTTGAGTTTCTGCTTCTTGAGCATCGCAACCAGGATCGTGTCGGGCGCGGCACGGTGCGATTCGCTCGCGATCTGAGCGTCGAGGCGGGCATGCTTGGCCATTAACGTGGCAGAGTGGGAATTCGTCATATGCGACTCGCTCCTTCTTCACTGGTCGGACTGACAAGTAGAACACGCGAAGCGGGATCTGTCTCGCATGGAATTTCACCATCCCCCGCAAATTCGAACCGGTTCGGCGGGCCTTGAGCCTGCGGCGCCGAACGCCTAACGGGATCGCCGTTCGCGGGGTGGTGATTGATGGAAGAAACTGAGATCATCCGGCTGATCGGCGTGCTGCGCGAGGAGCATCGCAACCTTGACGAGGCGATCCTGCTGGCGCCTGCCGGCGATCAGATGCAGGTGGCCCGCCTCAAGAAGCGCAAGCTCAAGCTCAAGGACGAGATCGCCGCGCTCGAGGATCAACTGATCCCCGATATCATCGCGTAGCCGGCCCGCACTTCATCATGATCATCGTGATCTCTGCCCTTCGGAGCAAAATAGGTTAGGGATTGCCGTCCGACGCATGGCTATTGGCCTCCAAAAGGGCGTTTATGATGCGAATGAAGATCGGAAGGGCATTACCGATCCTGCTGCTGGCGCTGACCGGTTGCGACGAAGGGGTGCTCGCTCCGGTCGGGCCGATCGGCGCGGGCGAGCGCACGATCCTGTTCAACAGCCTCGCAATCATGATGGCGATCGTCATCCCCACGATCCTTGCCGCGCTCGGTTTCGCCTGGTGGTTCCGCGCCGGTAACAGCAAGGCGCGCTATCTGCCGGAATGGGCTTATTCCGGCCGGGTCGAACTGGTCGTCTGGTCTATTCCTCTGCTGGTGATCCTGTTCCTCGGCGGTGTCATTTGGGCCGGCAGCCACGATCTCGATCCCTATCGGCCGATCCAGTCGAAAGCGAAGCCCCTCGAGGTGCAGGTCGTCTCGCTCGATTGGAAATGGCTGTTCATCTATCCAGAACAGGGCGTCGCCACCGTGAACGAACTGGTCGTGCCGGCGGGCATCCCGGTCCATTTCTCGCTGACGTCCGCTAGCGTGATGAACGCGTTCTTCGTGCCGCGCGCGGGCAGCATGATCTACACGATGAACGGCATGGTCACGCAGCTACACCTGCAGGTGGACAAAGTCGGCAGCTATTGGGGCCAGTCCGCGCAATATAGTGGAGACGGCTTCTCCGACATGCATTTCCAGATGCGCGCGGTGCCGGCGGCTGAGTTTGCAGGCTGGGCCGCACGCACAAGGGGGCAGGGGCTTACCCTCGACGCAGGCGTCTACCAGGGGCTCGCCCGGCAGGGCACCTTCGCCAAACCGTTCGCTTACGGCGTTGTTCAGCATGGCCTGTTCGACTTGATAGCCAAGCAGCAAATCGCTCCGTCGGCCGGTCCGCGTACCGGTCCCCCTGGCCCAGCCGGTCCCGAAGTTTCTCCAAGGACTCCCCGATGAACATCCTGGGCAAGCTCGACTGGTCAGCGATCCCGCTCGACCAACCCATTCCGCTGATCGCCAGCGCCGTCGTCGGCGGCAGCATCGTCGCGGTCCTGGCCCTGATTTGGGCGAAGGGGTGGTTCCCCTATCTGTGGCACGAATGGCTGACCAGCGTCGATCACAAGCGGATCGGCGTGATGTACATATTGCTCGGCTGCGTGATGCTGCTGCGCGGGTTTTCCGACGCGATCATGATGCGCTCTCAGCAGGCGTTGGCGCTGCACGGCGCCGCCGGCTACCTCCCGCCCGAACATTATAATCAGGTGTTCTCCGCGCACGGCACGATCATGATCTTCTTCGGTGCGATGCCGTTCATGATCGGGCTCATGAACTTCGTCGTGCCACTGCAGCTCGGCGTGCGTGACGTCGCTTTTCCGACGCTCAATTCCACCGGTTTCTGGCTGACTGCGTCGGGCGCGCTGCTGGTCAACATCAGCCTGGTGATCGGCGAGTTCGCGCGCACCGGCTGGCTGCCCTATCCGCCCTTGTCGGAGCTGGCTTATTCGCCGGGCGTGGGCGTCGATTATTACCTGTGGGCGCTACAGATATCGGGGGTCGGCACGCTGACCACGGGCATCAACCTGGTTACAACGATATTGAAGATGCGTGCGCCCGGCATGTCCTATTTCCGCATGCCGATGTTCTGCTGGACGAGCCTCGCCGCCAACCTGCTGATCGTGGCTGCCTTCCCGATCCTGACCGCCACGCTCGCGATGCTGACGCTCGACCGCTATATGGGCTTCCATTTCTTCACGAACGAGGCGGGCGGCAACCCCATGATGTTCGTGAACCTGATCTGGGCATGGGGCCATCCGGAGGTCTACATCCTGATCCTGCCGGCTTTCGGCATCTTCTCGGAGATTTTCTCGACCTTCTCCGGCAAGCCGCTGTTCGGCTACCGCTCGATGGTCGCGGCGACCTTGTTCATCTGCATCGTGTCGTTCCTGGTGTGGCTACACCATTTCTTCACGATGGGGGCCGGCGCCGACGTCAATGCCTTCTTTGGCATCTCCACTTCCATCATCGCAGTCGGCACCGGTGTGAAAGTCTATAATTGGCTGTTCACCATGTATGGCGGGCGCGTGCGCTTCGAGGTGCCGATGCTGTGGGCGCTGGGCTTCGTCGTGACGTTCGTGATCGGTGGCATGACCGGCGTGTTGCTGGCGGTGCCGCCGGCCGATTTCGTACTCCACAATTCGATGTTCCTGGTGGCGCACTTCCACAACGTCATCATCGGCGGCGTACTGTTCGGCGCCTTCGCCGGTTACGAATATTGGTTCCCCAAGGCGTTCGGCTTCCGCCTCCACGACGGCTGGGGCAAGACCGCCTTCTGGCTGACCATCACAGGCTTTTTCGCGACGTTCATGCCGATGTACGTCCTCGGCCTGGAGGGGATGACGCGGCGCCTGCAGCATATCGACAATCCCCTGTGGGATAAGTGGGTGCTGATGGCGGGGGCGGGAACGGTGGTGATCTTCCTCGGCGTCGTATCACAGGTGATCCAGCTGGTTGTCTCGATCCGCCAACGCGAGGCGCTGCGCGACGTTACCGGCGATCCGTGGAACGGCCGCAGCCTGGAATGGCTGACGACCTCGCCGCCGCCGAGCTTCAACTTTCCCGTCCTCTACGACGTTCACGGCGAAGAGGCTTACTGGGGCATCAAGCAGGCCGCGGTCGCCCAGGAAAAGCTGCATGACGAACCGGATTATCAACCGATCGAAATGCCGCGCAACAGCCCGACCGGAATCATCACTGCCTTCTTCACCAGCTTCATGGGCTTCGCGCTGATCTGGCACATCTGGTGGATGGTCGCGCTCGGCTTCGCCGGTGCCTACGCCACGTTCGTCGTCTTCGCCTGGCGCGACGAGGATGAATATGAAGTCCCGGTTGAGGAAGTCGCGCGGGTTGATCGCGCACGGCGCGCGGCACGGAGTGGCGACTGGCTCGCCCAAGTCCAGGGTGCCGCATGAGCAAGGGGCTGACACCATCGGCGGTCGCGGCCGCTTATCTCGAACGCGGTCCTTATGCGCGGGGCCACGATCAACATGGCCGCGGCAATCCCGATGCGCGCGGCCATGGCGCGGGCGGGCCGGCGCCTAAGCGAGTGATCGTCGGCTACGGCTTCTGGATTTTCCTGCTGTCCGACATCGTCATGTTCTCGGCCTTCTTCGCGGCCTATGCCGTGCTTGCCGGCGCGACTGCGGGTGGGCCGACCGGGCGCGAGCTTTTCGATCTCAACCGCGTGGGGGTCGAGACCGCCTGCCTCCTTGCCAGCAGCTTTACCTGCGGCCTGGGCTATGTCGCGGCGTCGCAAAAGAAGCAGTTGCAGACCCAGTTTTGGATGGCGGTGACCGGGCTGCTCGGTCTGGTGTTCGTGATCCTCGAGGCGCTCGAATTTTACGAGATGATCCTCAAGGGAGCAGGGCCGGGGCGAAGCGCCTTCCTCTCGGCCTTCTTCGCGCTCGTCGGCTGCCATGGGCTGCATGTCACGATCGGCGGCTTGTGGCTGGCGACCATGATGGCGCAGATCTGGGTTAAGGGCTTCCGGCCGGAGATCATGCGGCGCCTGCTGTGTTTCAACCTGTTCTGGCACGCGCTCGATATCATCTGGGTGGCATTGTTCACGATCGTCTATCTGCTGGGAGCCGGCGCATGAGCGGCCACGACGAGGATGACCATGACGAAACCGCGCCGGGCGAGGAGCATCGCGGCGGTTCCGGGTTCGCGGCGATCCAGGTCTATCTGCTCGGTCTGTTGCTGGCGACGGGGCTGACCGTCGCCAGCTTCTGGATCGCGGGATCGGACCTCGTCTGGGGACCCGCAATCCCGGCCGCCTTGCTCGCGTTGGCCGTGGCGCAGATCGGCGTGCACCTCGTCTTCTTCCTGCACATCACCAGCGGCCCGGAAAATGCCAATAACAGTCTCGCGCTCGCTTTTGGCGTGCTGATCGTGCTGCTGGTCGTCGTTGGATCGATCTGGATCATGGGGCATCTCAACCACAACATGATGCCGATGGATCAGATGATACGGATGCAGCGCTAGGGCGTCGGTTTCAATCGCGTTGGCTGATCCCCAACAAAAACCCCCTCCCGCCAGGGTCGCGGAAGGGGGTTCTGAATGCCCGCGTGGGCCACAAAGGGCGCGCCGCGCTGGGCTCACGCCAGGCTGGAGGCTTAGGCCGCCTGGCGATCGTTGACCGCTTCGATCGTCTGCGGCGCGGCGCCGCTGTCGATCTCAATGTTGCGGGGCTTCTTGTGCTCCGGTACCTCGCGAACGAGCTGGATGTCGAGCAGGCCGTCATTATAGGCGGCGCCGGTCACCTTGATCGTATCGGCGAGCTGGAAGCGGCGCTCGAAGGCGCGCTTGGCAATACCACGGTGCAGGAACTCACGCTGCTCACCTTCGGCGGCGTCGAGCGCACGGCCGGTGATGATCAGGACATTGTCCTGCGCGGTGATTTCCAGTTCGTCGCGGGTAAAGCCGGCGGTCGCCATCGAAATGCGGTAGGTGTCTTCGCCGACCTTTTCGATGTTGTAAGGCGGGTAGGCCTCGGCTTCGCCACGCGTGGCGAAATCGACAAGGCGATTCAAATTCTCGAAACCGATCGAGGAGCGCAGCAAGGGCGCGAAATCAAAAGTACGCATGAATATCAATCCTTTCAAAGCGATCGAACATATCAGCGACCCGCGGAACTCCGCCGGGCCGTTTGCCTCCGCCCCTGACGGCGACGGAAGCTGAAACAGAGATAGGAAAAGCGAAAAAACCTTCAAGCGGTGCTGCAATCGGATCGCTGATCTTTGCGCATTTCAGCGGCGCCGTTCCTGTGGCAAGGATGCGAGCGAAAGGATCTTCATGGCTGCCGCCACTGGCCTTCCCCTCTCGGAGCGCATCGCCGAGACATTATATGCGGACGCGATGCTGCTCGCTGAGGAAACGCATGCTTATTTCGCTGGAGCCGGGCGCACCGACCGCGCGGCGCTCGTTCCCAAAGCGCGGGTCCAGTTCGCTCAGGAAGCCGTTAAAGCCACGATCCGCTTGATGCAGATACTTACTTGGCTGGCCGCGCGGCATACGGCGGAGTCGCAGCTCGGCGAAAGCACGCCAAGCGAGAGCGACGTGTTAGGCATAATGCCAACGGCGGCGCGGCAATTGATCATGACCGGTATCGACCTGCACGGGCGGGCTGGCCGCCTTGCCGCTGGGGTGGAAGCGCCGATCGCTGCCGCCAGCCCGGCACGCGCTTTGTTCCAGCGACGGGAGCGCACATTCTGATCTGGCGCCATCAAGGATCGGCGTTGCTGGCGCTGGCGTTGGCGGGCGCCGCAACGGCATCGAGCCCGAAGCTGCCGAGCGACGCCCCTGCCTGCGCCGCGCCCGAGACCGCGCCGATCTTCCTGTCGCCGATGGGCGAGCCCTTCCGCGCCGCGCCCGGACAGCCTTATCCTTCGGCAGTGTGGTTTGCCGCTGCCGACAGGAATCAAGACGGCATGCTCTCGCGCGACGAAATGGTGGCGGACGCGATGCGCTTTTTCCGTCAGCTCGATACCAACCATGACGGCCGCCTCACGCCCGACGAGGTGGGTGCCTATGAGAGCGTGGTGGCGCCGGAAACGTCGCTGTTCGCGGCACGGCCGGACGGCTTTTACGAGACACGCCGCCGCCGCCATGAGGCGGACGCGGTCGGCCGGTCGTCCGAATATGGCGGGGCGATGGGCGCGGGGCGTTATGCCTGGCTCAATATACCGGAGCCGGTCGCAGCAGCCGATCAGGATATCGACCGGGTCGTCACTGGCGACGAATTTGCGGCCGCCGCAGACCGCGCCTTCACAATATTCGATCACGGCGGGCGCGGCGGGATCAAGCTGTCCGAATTCCCTCGCACGCGGTTGCAGATCGCGATCGAGGGCCCTTGTCGCCCCGCTAAAGTTCAACGTGGCGCCAGCCGGAATTGATCACGGCCGCACCAAATGTTGCGCGAGCTTGCAACAAAATTATAAGCTCGCTAGCGGCAACGTGGGCCCGTCAGAGGCGTTTGGAGAAGAATGACCGACATGGCTGAAGGCGTCCGCCGCAACCTGCCGCCGCTCACGCTGCACGTGCCCGAACCGAAATTTCGGCCCGGCGATGCGGTGGATTATGCGGATTTCGATCGCGGCGCGGCCGGCGCCGTCAGCCGTCCCGCCATCGACGCGTCGCCGGATGTGATGCGCGATCATGCCTATAGTCTGGTGCGGGTGCTCGACGACGACGGCAAGGCAGTCGGGCCGTGGGATCCGCGTCTTGAACCGGAGCGATTGGTGGCGATGCTGCGCCACATGGCATTGACCCGCGCCTATGATGACCGCCTCTATCGCGCACAGCGTCAGGGCAAGACCAGCTTCTACATGAAGTGCACCGGCGAGGAGGCGACCTCGATCGCCGCGGCCTATGCGCTCGATCGCGACGACATGTGTTTTCCCTCCTACCGCCAGCAGGGTATCCTGCTCGCGCGCGGGTGGAGCCTGGTCGACATGATGTGCCAGGTCTATTCCAACCGTGGCGACAGGCTGAAAGGCCGCCAGATGCCGATCATGTATTCGGCGCGGGAAGCGGGCTTTTTCTCGATCTCGGGCAATCTCGCCACCCAATATCCGCAGGCGGTGGGCTTCGCCATGGCGAGCGCCGCCAAGGGCGATACCCGCATTGCCGCCGCCTGGTGCGGCGAGGGTTCGACCGCCGAGGGCGATTTCCATTCGGCCTGTACCTTCGCCAGCGTCTACCGCGCGCCGGTGATCTTGAATGTGATCAACAATCAGTGGGCGATCAGCTCCTTTTCGGGCTTCGCAGGGGCGGAGAATACGACCTTTGCGGCGCGCGCGATCGGTTATGGCATGGCCGGGTTGCGGGTCGACGGCAATGACGCGCTCGCGGTCTATGCCGCGACCGAATGGGCCGCCGAGCGTGCTCGCGCCAATGCCGGCCCGACGTTGATCGAATTCTTCACCTATCGCGCCGAGGGCCATTCAACTTCGGACGATCCGACCAAATACCGTTCCGCCGAAGAGAATGTTAAATGGCCGCTGGGCGATCCGATCGCCCGGCTCAAGGAGCATGTCATCGCGATCGGCGCGTGGGACGAGGAACGCCACGCGGCGATGGACAAGGCGGTGATCGACGAAGTCCGCACCGCGCAGAAGGAAGCCGAAGCCATGGGCATCCTCGCCGATGGCCTGCTCCAGCATCCGTTCGCGACCATGTTCGAAGATGTGTTCGAGGAGATGCCCTGGCACCTCAAGGAACAGTCCCAGCAGATGCACGACGAGCGCAAGAAGGCCGGCATATGACGGATATCGCCGCCCCTACCCAGGCCGAAGCGGAATTTGGCACGCCGGGATCGGCCAAGCCGATGAACATGATCCAGGCGATCAACAGCGCGCTCGACGTCATGATGGCGCGCGATCCCGACATCGTCGTGATGGGCGAGGACGTCGGCTTCTTCGGCGGCGTGTTCAAGGCGACCGAGCATCTCCAGGCGCGCTATGGCAAAACCCGCGTGTTCGACACGCCGATCACCGAATTGGGGATCATTGGCGTCTCGGTCGGCATGTGCGCTTATGGCTTGCGCCCGGTCCCCGAAATCCAGTTCGCCGATTACATCTATCCGGCGCTCGACCAGCTGGTCAGCGAGGCGGCGCGCCTGCGCTATCGCTCGGCGGGCGAGTTCACCGCGCCGATGACGATCCGCTCGCCGTTCGGCGGCGGAATTTTCGGTGGCCAGACGCACAGCCAGTCGCCCGAGGCGATGTTCACCCACGTTGCCGGGCTGAAGACCGTGATCCCGTCCAATCCCTATGACGCCAAGGGGCTGCTGATCGCGGCGATCGAAGATAATGACCCGGTCGTTTTCTTCGAACCCAAGCGTATCTATAATGGCCCGTTCGACGGCCATTATGATCGGCCGGTAACGCCCTGGGCGAAGCATCCGGCGGCGGTCGTGCCGGAGGATTATTACCGCATCCCGCTGGGCAAGGCCGCGGTGGTGCGCGAAGGCGAAGCTGTGACCATCCTGTGCTACGGCACGATGGTCCACGTCGCGGTCGGGGTCGTGGCCGAGATGGGTGTCGACGCGGAGATCATCGACCTGCGCACATTGGTGCCGCTCGATATCGCGGCGATCGAGGCGTCGGTGCGCAAGACCGGCCGGGTGGTGGTGGTGCATGAAGCGACCAAGACCAGCGGCTTCGGAGCGGAGCTCGCGGCCTTGATCCAGGAGCGCTGCTTTTACACGCTTGAGGCACCGATCGAACGCGTGACCGGATGGGACACGCCGTATCCGCATAGCCTGGAATGGGCTTATTTCCCGGGGCCGGTGCGGCTGACGCAGGCGCTCGAAAAGATCTTGGAGGCCTGATGGCGCGCTTTTCATTCAAGCTGCCCGATATCGGCGAAGGCATTGCCGAAGCGGAGATCGTGGCGTGGCACGTCAAGATCGGCGACATGGTCGAGGAAGACGATGCGCTGTGCGACATGATGACGGACAAAGCGACGGTCGAGATGACCGCGCCAGTCGCGGGCAAGATCGTAGAAGTGGCGGGTGAGATCGGCGACCAGATCGCGATCGGATCGGTGCTGGCGGTGTTCGAGACCGAGGACGGAGCTGAGGCGGCCGCCGAGCCGATGGTCGAGGTCGCGCCGAATGAAGCGGCGCAGGTGGTGAAGGTCGATCCGGTGCCGGAGCCGGTGGCGCCGGTCGGGCAGGAGCCGCTTCCCCGCGAAAGCCGGGACCCAGCTCCACCCGTTGAGATGGACCCCGGCGTTCGCCGGGGAACGGATACAAGCAGGCGCGTGCTCGCGTCGCCGGCAGTGCGCGAGCGGGCCAAGACGCTCGGCATCGATCTGGCGCAGGTAAAGGCGGAGGGCGATCGGGTCCGCCATTCGGATCTCGACAGCTTCCTGACCTATAATCAGGGCTATCGGGCGAACGCGGGGACGCGGGCGGACGAGCAGATCAAGGTGGTCGGCCTGCGCCGGCGCATCGCCGAGAATATGGCGGCGTCGAAGCGCGCGATTCCCCACTTTACCTATGTCGAGGAATTCGACGTCACCAAGCTCGAGGCCCTGCGCGCCGATCTCAACGATACGCGCGGGCAGAAGGATCGGCTAACGATCCTTCCGTTCCTGATCGTCGCGGTGTGCAAGGCGTTGCCGAACTTCCCGATGATCAATGCCCGTTATGATGACGAGGCGAATATCGTCACGCGCTCGGGCGCGGTCCATCTGGGCATCGCGACCCAGACCGACGCCGGGCTGATGGTGCCGGTGATCCGCAACGCGCAAGGCATGAACGTGTGGCAGCTGTCAGCGGAAGTGAAGCGACTGGCGGAAGCGGCACGCAGCGGCAAGGCCAAGAGCGAGGAATTGTCCGGCTCGACGCTGACGCTGAGCTCGCTCGGCCCATTGGGCGGCATCGCCGCCACGCCCGTGATCAATCGCCCGGAAGTAGCGATCCTCGGTCCCAACAAGGTGGTCGAGCGGCCCGTGGTGCGCGACGGCCAGATCGTAGTCGCCAAGATCATGAACCTGTCGATGTCGTGCGATCACCGCGTGGTCGACGGCCATGATTGCGCGAGCTTCGTGCAGGCGGTGCGGAAGCTCGTCGAGACGCCGGCTTTGCTGTTCGTCGACTAAGGGCGCTTCCCGGGAGCAGTTCGCCGCGAGCGGGCATCTCAGTTGCCGTCATCCCGGCGAAGGCCGGGATCCATTCTGCGGCTTGGCGCAGCCTCCCGATGGACCCCGGCCTTCGCCGGGGTGACGGTTTAGGTTGGCGACGAAGGACCGGAGCTTAAAGCTTCCGCAGCCAGAGATTGTCGATGCGGTGGTCGGAATCCTTGCGGACGATGACGTCGGCGCGCTGGCGGCTGGGGAGGATATTCTCGACCAGGTTGAGTTCGTTGACGTCGCGCCAGATGCGCCGGGCGATGCCGCGCGCTTCCTCTTCGGGCAATATCGCCAGCTTGTGAAAGAAGGCGGTCGGGTCTTGGAAGGCGGTTGAGCGCAGCAGCATGAAGCGCTCCTCGAACCAGCGGGAGATGTCGCCCGGCGCGGCATCGATATAGAGTGATAGATCGAAGAAGTCGGAGGCTGTGAAGGGTGCGCGCGTGCCATCGGGGCCGATCCCGATCTGCAGCACGTTCAGTCCTTCGAAGATCAAGATGTCCGGATTCTCCACCACCTGCACCTCGGGACGGACGTCGTAGACGTGGTGCGAATATAGCGGCGCGGTGCCGCGCCCCGTCAGCCGAATGTCCGCCAGGAACTGGATCATGCGGCGTACGTCGTAGCTCTCCGGGAAGCCCTTGCGCTCCATCAGCCCGCGCGCGGCAAGCGTGGCGTTCGGATAGAGGAAGCCGTCGGTGGTCACGAGGTCGACGCGCGGATGGTCCGGCCAGCGCGACAGTAAAGCCCGCAACAGGCGCGCACTCGTGCTTTTGCCAACCGCGACCGAGCCGGCAATGGCCACGACATAAGGACGCCGCGCCGCAGGGCGGCCAAGGAAGTCATCGGTCACGCGCGACAGGCCGTGGGCGGCGTTGACGTGCAGGTTGATGAGCCGCGTGAGCGGCAGATAGACATCCTGCACCTCGTCGAGTGAGATCGGATCATTGGTGCCCCGCAGGCGTACCAGATCGGCCTCGTCCAGCGTCAGCGGCACTGCCGAGCGCAGCCGCGCCCAGTCGGCGCGCGTGAAATGGGTGTGACTGGACTCGCTCGCGGGGAGCGAATCCACCAGGCGTCGCGTCGCGGTGGCCGCGTCGGCGGCGAGCATGGCGCGATCGTCGCGGATGCGCGTGTCGACGAAATCGAGCGGTACGAGCCGTGCTCCGTCGACCAGATTTCCCGGCACCTGCGCCGCCGCCATGATCTCGGGATGATAGGCGCCGTCAATATAACCGCGCACCAGCCAACGATGCACCGTCGACGGCGGCTTGCCGATGGCCGCGGAGAAACGCGATAGTCCGCCGAACTTGGCCGCGACCATCGAAGCAGGTGCGCCACGATCGATCGCTCGTTTGGGATTCATCTTCGCCACGCGGCCGCAATTCCACTCTGTGCGCATTCGCGCAACAGCAGCCTGCATTATTTTGCAAAATGCGAAATGTGCGCTTGCTTCTCGGGACTTGCGAGTTCATTTTTCCGCAAATGCGAAATAGTTCACAGACCAAGTCGTTGCTTTCGCGTCGGGCGCTCTACGCGCTCGGCCTGACCCTGATTCCTGCGCCGCTCCTCGCGCAGGCGGATACCGAAATCCTACCGGATATCGTCGTCACCGCGCAGCGCCGGCCCGAGCAAGCGCAGCAGGTCGGGGTCGCTTTATCGGTGCTGGGCGCCGCGGACCTCGCGACGCGCGGGGTGACCAACGTCAACCAGCTGCAATATCAGACCCCGGGATTGGAAGCGGTGCCGGCCTTCGGCGGCGGCCAGCCTCAATTTCGCCTGCGCGGCGTCGGTTTCGACGATTATGCCTCCAACAACGCCTCGCCGGTCGGCATCAGCGTCGACGAGGTCGCCAAGCCCTTTCCGGTCCAGACGCAAGGCCTGCTGTTCGATCTCGACCGCGTCGAGGTGCTGCGCGGGCCGCAGGGTACACTCTACGGCCGCAACACCACCGGCGGCGCGATCAACTTCCTGACCGCGCGCCCGACCAGCAGGCTCTCGGCCGGCATCGATGCGGAATATGGCAGCTTCGGCCTGTTTCGCGCCGAGGGACACATTTCAGGCCCAATCGGTGAAGGGATGAGCGTTCGCGTCGCTGCGGCGACCGAGCAAGGTGGCGGCTTCCAGCATGATCGCGACAATGGACGAGAGCTGGGTGATGCCGACCGTTGGGGTGCGCGCGGGCAATTGGCCTATAACGCGGGCCCGGTCGATCTGCTGGTCGAGGGACATTATGGCCGCGATCGCTCCGAGGCGACCGGCCTTTATCTGTTCGACCCGTTGGGCTCGATCCCCGCCGATACCAGCCGCCGTCGGACCGGCTGGGGTGCGTCTAGCCAATATGCCGCGCTGCTCGGATTCGACCCCGACACCAAACCGTTTCGCAACAATAAGACGGCGGGCGGTCATGCCACACTCTCGATCGATCTCGGCAGCGCCAAGCTGACCAGCATCACCGCTTACGAACATTTCGACCGGCGCGAATATAATGATTGGGACGCGTCCGCGCTGGCTTATGCCGGCACCTATTTCGGCAGCCGCGCCAATGTCTTCTCGCAGGAGGTGCGGCTTGCCTCGCAGGGGCCCGGAGCGCTTCGCTGGATCGTCGGCGGTTATTATTCGAACGAGAAGCTGCACGACCATTTCGACAGCGATTTCGTTCAGTCGCTCGGCTTCATCGCGTTGACCTCCTACCGCCAGCGCGCGCACACTTTCGCAGGCTTCGGCCAGCTGGACTATGACGTGACCTCGAGGCTGACGCTTACCGGCGGCCTGCGGCTGGAGCGCGAGGCGCGGCATTTGCGCGACTTTGACACGACCACGTCCCCGATCGTCGGCATCGGCGTGCCCGCTGGCAGCGCCGACCAGAGCTATACCGAGCTCAGCGGCAAGCTGGCGGCCAATTACCATTTGAGCTCAGCGAACCTAATCTACGCCAGCGCCAGCCGCGGCGTGAAATCGGGCGGCTTCACGGCCTATAATACGCTGACCGAAGACCAGTTGGCGCCGTTTAAGCCCGAGGTGCTCTACGCCTATGAGATCGGCACCAAGAACGAGCTGGCCGGGCGCAAGCTGCGGCTCAACGGTGCCGCTTTCTATTACGATTACCGGCGCCAGCAGGTGCAGTCGGCAATCTACGATGCGGTCTACGGCGCCGTCGGCAAGATCGTAAATGCACCGCGCTCGCACATCTATGGCGCCGAAGGCGAGCTGACCTGGGCGCCGGTGGCAGGGCTGGAGATCACGCAGGGGCTGGCCTGGCGCAAAGGCAAATATGACCGCTTCGATGATCTCGACATCGCCGCCAGCACCGCGGCCGGCCACACGGTCGCGGTCAGCCGCGCCGGCCAGGACCAGGGCTTCCCGCACTGGAGCTATAATGGCTCGGCCAGCTACCGGTTGCCGGTGGGCGGCTATGCGCTGACGGCGCAGACGGATTATTCCTATCGCGGCACGCTCGATCCGGTCCTGCTCGGTCCCAATTTCAAGGTGCATGATTATTGGCTGGTCAATGCAACGCTCACCCTGGGCGCGGGGCCATGGAGCGTCGGCCTTTATGCCCGCAACCTGCTCAACCAGCATTACGATCTGACGCGCAATTTCTTCCTCGGCGGCATCGACATCGCCTCGCCCGGACGGCCGCGCAGCGTCGGTGTGCGTGGTAAATACAGTTTCTGAAAGTGGCGGCGGGCGCGAACCGCCGCTAGAGGCCGACCGTCACCCTGAACTTGTTTCAGGGTCCATCGTGCCACAGGCGCCGACGGTGCAGAGGATAGATGGATGCTGAAACAAGTTCAGCATGACGGAATTGGGTGGATCGCCGCGTGTCTCCTCGCGGTCGTCGCGATGCTCGCTCTTGCCACACCCGCCTCCGCGCGCGACCGGATCGTGGTGGCGCTGCAACTCGAACCGCCGACGCTGGATCCGACGTCGGGTGCGGCGGCGGCGATCGACGAGGTTACCTATCGCACAATCTTCGAAGGGCTGACCACGCTTGACGCCACCGGCGCGGCAGTCCCGCTGCTAGCGGCCAGCTGGGAGATGGCGCCGGACGCGAGCAGCTATGTTTTCCATCTGCGGCCGAACGTGCGCTTCTCGGACGGCACGCCGTTCGATGCGCGCATTGTCCGGTTCAGCCTGCTACGGGCGATTGCGCCCGGATCCAGCAACGCACAGGCGCAGGCGCTGTCAGAGATAGCCGGGATCGATATTCTCGATCCGCTGACGGTGCGTATCCGCCTCAGCCAGTCCGATGCAGGGTTGCCGGTGCTGCTCGCCTGGGGCGATTGCGTGATGGTTTCGCCGCGTGCGGCGGGCAAACTCGCGACCGACCCGGTCGGCACCGGGCCGTTCCTCTACCGCGACTGGTCGCGCGGTGACCGGCTGACGCTGGTGCGCAACGATGCTTATTGGGGCGCCAAACCCTCGCTTGCACGGGTCGAATTTCGCTTCCTCAGCGATCCGGCGGCGGCCTATGCGGCCGTGAAGACGCATGCCGTCGACCTGTTTCCGGACTATCCGGCACCTGAAAACCTGGCCCAATTGCGTGCCGATCCGAGCTTGCGCGTCACCACCGCGCCGAGCGAGGGCGAGGTCATTCTCGCGCTCAACAACGCCAAAGGCCCGCTACGCGACCTGCGGGTGCGTCGCGCTATCGCCTACGCGCTCGACCGGACGGCGATAATCGACGGGGCGATGTTCGGCTATGGCCAGCCGATCGGGAGCCATTTCCCGCCGCAAAACCCCGATTATGTCGACCTGACGGGGCGCTATCCGCACAATATCGCCAAGGCACGTGCGCTATTGGTGCGGGCCGGTTATCCCCACGGCCTCTCCCTTACGTTGAAATTGCCGCCACCGGCCTATGCGCGGCGCAGCGGCGAGATCGTCGCGGCGCAGCTCGCTGCGGTCGGAATCCGGGCGACGATCGTGCCGGTCGAGTGGCCGCAATGGCTGGACGAGATATTCGCGCGCCACGCCTACGACATGACGATGGTGAGCCATGCGGAGCCTGCGGACTATGCCATTTACGGGCGGCCGGATTATTATTTCGGCTATGACGGCAGCACGGTCCGTGCGCTGCTGGCGCAGCTTAAAACCACCGCCAATCCGGCCGAACGCCACGCCTTGCTGGGCGCGGTCCAGCGCCGGATTGCGGACGACGCGGTCAACGGCTTCCTGTTTCAGTTCCCGCACCTCTCCGTCGCGGATGCGAGGCTGACCAATCTGTGGGTGAACACGCCGTTGCAGGCGGTGGACTTCTCGGCCGCGCGCTTCGCGGGAAGCGACGCGGCGGCGGTGCAGGGGGGCGGCACACGCGCTTGGGCGGCTCCGCTGGCGGCGCTTTTGATCGTTGTGGGGCTTGCCGGGTTGGCGCGCCTGCTGGGAATCGTGCTGCTGGCACGCCGCCTCGGCGTTCTCCTGCTGACGCTTATCGGGGCGAGCTTGGTGGTGTTCGCGCTGCTCCAGCTCGCCCCCGGCGATCCGGCGCAGTTCATGATGGGCCTGGAAGCGAGCCCCCGCGCAGTCGCCGCGTTGCGCGCCGAACTGGGCCTCGGTGGCCCTTGGCCCGCGCGTTACTTCGCCTGGGCCGCCGGACTGGTGCAGGGTGATCTCGGCATCAGCTATGCGTATCGCGTGCCTGTCACGGGGCTTATCGGCCCACGTCTGGCGGTGTCGCTGCCGCTCGCCGTGCTGGCGATGCTGCTGTCGGTGCTGATCGGCCTGCCGGCGGCCCTACTTGCCGCGCTGCGGCCGGGGCGGGGGCTGGATCGCGCCATCGGTGCCGTAACGCGCCTGGGCATCGCGCTGCCGAGCTTCTGGCTGGCGATGGTCTTGTTGCTGGTGTTCGCAGTGCAATTGCGCTGGCTTGACGCGAGTGGCTTCCCCGGCTGGGAGGCAGGAATAGGCCCGGTGCTTGCGGCTTTGGTCCTGCCGACGGTCGCGCTGGCGCTGCCCCAGGCGGCGCTGATTGCGCGCGTCGCGCGCGCCGCGTTGGTTGATGAACTGGCACGCGACTATGTCCGCACCGCGCGCGCCAAGGGGCTGGGACCCGGCCTCATCCTGTGGAGGCATGTCTTGCCCAATGCCGCCGCGCCGATCCTGGCGGTAATCGGCCTCCAATTCCCCTTTCTGCTGGCGGGCGGCGTGATCGTCGAGAATGTCTTCTATCTGCCCGGCCTCGGGCGCCTGCTCGTGCAGGCAATCACCGCGCGCGACCTGATCGTGGTGCAGGCGGTCGCAATGCTGATGGTGGCGGCAACGGTGGTTTCGAGCTTCCTGGTCGATGTGGCGCAGGCACTGCTCGATCCAAGGTTAAGGGATCGGGCATGATCAAGAACGACGATCGTTCTGTTTCCCCTTCCCCTTCAGGGCAGGGGCCGGGGGTGGGGCCGCGCGACAAGCGCGCGTTGCAGAGGACAGGCCCCACGCCAGCCCGTCCCCTGGAGGGGAGGGACGTACCATTCAATCTTGCCCTGCTTGCGCTGATCGTGGCGATAGCCGTTCTATCGTTGTTGTGGACGCCGTGGGACGTGGCGGCGATCGATGTCGCCGGGCGGCTTCAGCCGGGATCGCTTGCCCATCCGCTTGGCACCGATCAGCTTGGGCGCGACATGCTTTCGATGTTGATGGCAGGGGCGCGGCCGTCGTTGGGCGTGGCAACGCTGGCGCTCGCGATAGGTCTTCTCGGCGGCGTGCCGCTCGGCCTGGTTGCAGCCGTCCGGTCGGGATGGGTCGACGAGGCAGTGGCGCGTGGCGGCGACGTCCTGCTCGCTTTCCCAGCGCTGATGCTGGCAATGCTGGTGATCGCTGTGATGGGGCCGGGTGCAAGCCATGGGGGGCTCGCGATCGGCCTGTTCAATATTCCGATCTTCATCCGGGTCACGCGGGCATCGGCGCGCGCCATCTGGACGCGGGACTTCATCCTGGCGGCGCGGCTGGCGGGGAAGGGACCGGCGCGGATCTCGCGCGACCATATCCTCCCCAATATCGCCGGCCCGCTGATCACCCAGGCGGCGATCCAGCTTTCGCTGGGCGTATTGGCGGAGGCGGCCTTGTCCTTCCTCGGATTGGGCGCGCAGCCGCCGGCACCAAGCTGGGGACGGATGGTCGCCGATGCCCAGACGCTGATCGGGGTCGCTCCGCGGCTGGTGTTGTTGCCGGGCCTGGCGATCGTCACCACCGTGCTCGCCATCAACCTTGCCGGTGATGCGATCCGTAGCAGGTTTGCGCCGGAGGCAGGGTTATGAACCCGCTCGAGATCGAACGCCTGTCGGTACGCTACGGCAAGACGGTCGCGCTCGACGATGTGACGTTGAGCGTCGCCGCGGGTGAGATCGTAGCGCTGGCCGGCCCGTCCGGCTCGGGCAAATCGACGCTGGCCGCGGCGGCAATGAATTTGCTGCCCCCGGAGGCGGTCGAGCAGGGCCTGGTCCGCGTCGAGGGCGCGGATGTAACCACGCTTGGCGAAGCAGACTTGCGCGCCTTGCGCGGCGGGCGTGTCGGCATGATCTTCCAGGAGCCGGCGACCGCGCTCAACCCCGCGCTGACGATCGGGCGTCAGATCGGCGAAGCGTTGGAGCAGCATATGACGCTCACGCGGGCAGAAATCGCCGCCGAGGTTATCGATTTGCTGAAGCGGGTCGGGCTGGATCTGTCTCCCAAGCGCTATCCGCACACATTGTCGGGCGGCCAGCGCCAGCGGATCGCGATCGCGATGGCGATTGCCGCCAAGCCGGTGTTGCTGCTCGCCGATGAGCCGACCGCCTCGCTCGATCCGGTCGCACAGGCGGAGGTGGTCGCGCTGCTGGTGTCGCTGGTGCGTGAACGGCGCATGGGCATGCTATTGGTGACGCACGATTCCGCGCTCGCCGCGCGGATCGCCGATCGGATCATCGTGCTGGATCAGGGCCGGATTATCGAAGGGGCGGTCGCCGTCTCGGCAGCAGTACGCCATAATGTAACCGAAGCTGGTGACGAGGTGTTGTCGCTGCAGGATGTCACTCGAACCTATTCGGGCCGAGCCGGCCACGTGGCAGGGTTGAATCACGTTTCGCTGACACTTGGCCGCGGCGAAACGCTGGCGATCATTGGGCCGTCCGGCGCCGGCAAATCGACGCTGGCGCGGCTGGCGCTCGGCCTTGATCAGCCGGATGCGGGCAAAGTCACGCTCGGCGGAAAGGATTGGCGCACGGCGCGAGGAACAGCGCTGCGGGCCATGCGGCGCCGGGTCCAGGCGGTTTTCCAGGACCCCGCGGCAAGCTTCGACCCGCGACAGACGGTCGGCCGGATCGTGGCAGAGCCGCTGCATCTGCTGGATGCGGTTTCCCCGGCCGCGCGCGCGGCGATCGTGGCCGAGGCGCTTGCGCAGGTCGGCCTTCCTGCCGACGCGGCCGGGCGACTGCCGCAGGCTTTCTCCGGCGGGCAGCGGCAGCGTATCGCCATCGCCCGCGCGCTGATCCTCAGGCCCGACCTGATCGTGCTGGACGAGGCGCTGAGCGCGCTCGACGATGCGCTACGGGCCGAGATGGTCAGCCTGCTGCTCGATCTGCAGACGCGGTTGGGCATCGCATATCTTTTCATCGCCCATGACATGGACTTGGTGCGGCAGCTGGCGGACCGGGTGGTGGTGCTGCGGGAGGGGCGCGTCATCCAGAAGGGGACAGTGGAAGCCGTGCTGGCCCCGCCCGGGATGAATGACGGGGGCTGGATTGCTTCGCACCGCTCACGATGAAGGCCTTCGGCAATGGCCGTCATTGCCTGCCGCAAATGGCGCGACGATCCAGGCTCGGCTACCTCGTTATCTTAACAAGATTTCCGCTGCCTCGTCCCACATTTGCGGGGTCGCCGCGGCAAGCAGGCCTTTGCCGTCCTGCGTCACCGCGTAAGGCGTGCCGTCGAAGCGGGCGATCTTGCCGCCGGCCTCAGTCAGGATCAGCGCGCCGGGAGCGTGATCCCAGACATGCGTGCGCCAGAATAAAGCGAGGTCGTTGGTGCCGAGCATGACCCGCGGATATTGCTCGGCGGCGCAGCGCGGGATGTCCACGCAACGCAACTTGCCGTCCGCGCGCCGTTCCATGTCGTCGCGCAATTCGGGCGGCAAATAGCGGGTCGAGAGGCCGGCGACGGGGACCGCCTCGCCGCTCGTGCGGGTGGCGATGCGGGTGCCGTTGACGAACGCGCCCCGGCCGCGGATGGCGCTGCACAGGCGGTTGGCGACCGGATCGTACAGCCAGCCCGCTTCGCTGACCCCGTCGATCGCGAGCGCGATCATGATCCCGAACGGCGTCTCGCCGGCCGCGAAATTGGCGGTGCCGTCAATCGGATCGACGATCCAGGCAACACCCCGGCCGATGCCGTCCAGCACCGCAGGATCGGCCGACACGGCCTCCTCGCCGACCACGCGTGAATCCGGAAGCAATCGCCTCAGTCCTTCGGCCAGCGCTTCCTCGCTCTCCTTGTCGGCGATGGTGACGAGCTCGTCGGGAGCTTTCTCCTCGATCTGGCTGGGATCGAGCTGGCGGAAGCGCGGCATCACGATCCGGGCGGCGACGTCGCGGATCAGCGCCTGTACCGGTGCGTCCAGCTCGATCATCTTTCTTGTCCCGGTGCGAGGCCGCGCGTCTCGGTGCGAAAGCGGTCGTGCCGGGGCGTTTCGTCCGCGGCCGGTGCCCACCCGATCCGGCTGGCGTAGAAGATATGGAATTCGGGCACGATACTATCCGGCCGGTCGAGCGTAGCGATCGTGAAATCCAACGTCTCGGGCTGATGATCGACCTCCATCAGCAGCGGCGTGCCGCACCGCGTGCAGAACAGGCGGCGGCCGAAGGCGCTGGAGGCGAAGCGGCCCACTGCCTCCCCACCCTGGACCAGCTCGAAATCGTCGAGTGGGACGGTCGCAAAGGCGAGCGCGGGGCTGCCGGAGCTGAGCTGGCAAGTGCGGCAATGGCACCAGCCGGCATCGAACGGCTCGGAGGCGAGGCGGTATCGTACCGCCCCGCATGCACAACCGCCGGTCCGTTCGGTCATGCGTCGCTCCTCACCCTGTCAATCCCGCCAGTAATCGTGCCGTTCCGAACCATCGAAACCGCCCTGATGTAAGGCAGCACCGCTTGAAAGCTCAAGCTTGAGCCACACGGGCAGGGATCGTTTCGGCCGAGTTTCTCGATCAACTCGACATTGCCGTGCACCACGCGCATTCCGCGCTTGACGCAGGTTTCGGATGGATAACCCTTACGACGCTTGCTGGACCGCTCGAAAGCAGGGCAGGTCGGCGAAATCACGATTGCGTGCCATGGTGGCCTCCTGTCGCCCGCGCGACGCATGTGCCGCGCGGGCGGCGCTATGGCGGCGGGCCCGGTCGCTGTAAAGCTCAGCTGCGATAGTCGGCGTTGATCGAGATATATCCGTGGGTCAGATCGCACGTCCACACCGTGGCGCGGCCTTCGCCAAGGCCGAGGTCGGCGCCGATCTCGATCTCCCGGCCCTTGAGGTGCGCGGCCACGGGCGCTTCGTCATAGCCTTCCACCGCCAGACCATCGCGCGCGACCTGCACGCTGCCGAAGCGGATAGAGAGTTTGTCCCGCTCGGCCGGCTCGCCGGCCTTACCGACCGCCATCACCACGCGGCCCCAATTGGCGTCCTCGCCCGCGATCGCCGTCTTCACCAAGGGCGAATTGGCGATCGACAGGGCGATCCGATGCGCCGAGGCGTCGCTTTCAGCGCCGGTCACGCTGACCTGGATGAACTTGGATGCGCCTTCGCCGTCGCGCACCACCAGATGGGCGAGCTGGCGGCAGAGATCGGTCAGCGCCGCCTGGAAGGCATCCGCCCCAGCATCGTCGAATGACGAGAGCGGGGCATTGCGGGCCTTGCCGGTGGCGAAGGCGAGTACGGTGTCCGAGGTGGATGTATCGCTGTCGACCGTAATGCAGGAAAAGGTTGGCGCGTTGGCGGCGGTCAGCATCGTCTGCAGGAAGGGCGCCTCGACCGCGGCATCGGTGAAGATGAAGCCGAGCATGGTGGCCATGTCGGGCGCGATCATGCCCGAACCCTTGATGATACCGACAAGGTTGATCGTGCGGCCGTCGACGATCGCGGTGGCGCGCGCGCCTTTGGGGAAAGTGTCGGTTGTGCCGATCGTCTCGGCTGCCGCGCGCCAACCTGCCGCCGGTGCCTGCAGCACGGCGTCGATCCCGGCCTCAGCCTTGTCGATTGGCAGCGGCACGCCGATCACGCCGGTGGAGGCGACGAACACGTCCGACGGTTGGCAGCCGACATGGCCCGCCACCCGTGCCGCGATCGCCTCAACCGCCGCGCGGCCGCGACTGCCCGTAAAGGCATTCGAATTGCCAGCGTTGACGACGAGCGCGCGCGCCTTGCCGAGCGTCAACGCCGCGCGACACCATTCGACCTCGGGCGAGGGGCATTTGCTGCGCGTGGTGACGCCGGCGACGGCGGTGCCCGGATCGAGCGCGGCATAGGTCAGGTCGGCTCGTTCCCACGCTTTGTAGCCGGCGCGTGTGACGGCAAGGCCGACGCCGGCGATCGGCGGCAGCTCGGGAAAGGGGAGTGCGAGGGGGGAGGCGGCTTCCGTCATCGCGGCCGCCTAGCAGCGATCCCGGACTATGTGTATGCCCGACGGCCGCCAGAAGAGGTTACGATGCTACTATTGTTGCTGGCTGCGGTCGGCTTACCTTCTTCGCAGCCTTGGGTGACCCAGGACAATTATCCCGCGCTGGCGCTGCGTCTACACCATCAGGGTGTCGCGACGGTCGAGCTCACCGTCGACACGCAAGGACAGCTGGCCAATTGCCGAATTGCGATCAGCACTGGCTGGCAGGAGCTGGACGATGCGACTTGTGCCATGATTAGAGCGCGGGCTCGGTATGCACCGGCGAGGGACGATGCGGGTCAGCCGCTCGCCTATGTTTATCGTCTGCGTTTCCGCTGGGTTCTTCCCGGCAGTCAACCCCCGACATTGCCGCCCGATACTGAGCTCGACCTCAACGTGGCTGCGTTCCCCAAGGATATGGTCCGTCCGATCGCCGGCTTAACGTTCATCGTCGCGCCGGACGGCAAGATTGAAAGCTGCAGTGTGCCCGAGAGGCAGAGTTCGGGCTCCCCTGCGCTCGACAAGGCGGGCTGCGCTGCAATGTCGAAAAGCGAAACGTTTCAACCCGCCCTGGATGGAGACGGCAGGCCGATGCGCTTCATGCGAGTCCAGCAGGTCGGCTTCACGATAGATCGACCTAAATAGAAGCACGACGCGAAAATCGACATCATTCACGCGCATATAGCGTCCGAACGACGCCAAGGATGGACGCGCGGCTCCCCTTTTCCTACATAGCGGCTCATATGCGCCTGCTGCTTCTCCTATCCGCCTTTCTGACCGCCCTGACCGGCGCGATGGCCGGCACGGCTGCGTCCGCGCAGCCGGTCGTGGCGAGTGCGGCCGCAACCCAGGCCAAGCCGTGCAACTCGGTCAATGTACCTGCACCGCTTCCCGAGGAAGCCCAGGGCGCCTTTGCGGCCCCCGGCACGTGGCGCGCGCCCGCGCCGGTGAATGTGCGCTCGTCACGCCATCCGTTCGGCGAGCGGCGGCGCGAATAAAGCGGTCGCGCTTTCGGCCCCCCGCCGACCCGTTCCCTATTTCTAGCATATTGCGCGTCGCGTCGAGCGAGGCAGCGTATAATCCATAAGGAAATTAGCATGTTCGCCGGCATCGCCAAGGCCATCTTCGGCTCGTCCAACGACCGCTACGTCAAGTCCATGCAGCCGATCGTCAACAAGATCGCGGCCTATGAGACCAATCTCCAGGCGATGACCGACGAGGAACTCGCCGGCCAGACCGCCAAGTTCCGCGCGATGCTCGCCGAGGGCGAGACGCTCGACAAATTGCTGCCCGAGGCATTCGCCACCGTTCGCGAGGCGGCCCATCGCGTGCTCGGTCAGCGTCATTACGACGTGCAGATGGTCGGGGGGATCGTGCTCCATCGCGGCGAGATTGCGGAGATGCGCACCGGCGAGGGCAAGACGCTGGTGGCGACGCTTGCGGTCTATCTCAACGCGCTGCCCGGCACCGGCGTCCACGTTATCACGGTCAACGATTATCTCGCGCGGCGCGATGCCGAGTGGATGGGCCAAGTCTATAAATTCCTGGGGCTGACGGTCGGCGTGATCGTGCCGAATATCGGCGACGAAGAGCGCCGCGATGCCTACGCCGCCGACATCACCTACGGCACCAACAACGAATTCGGTTTCGATTACCTGCGCGACAACATGAAATATGACCGCGCGCAGATGGTGCAGCGCCCGTTCGCGCACGCCGTGGTCGACGAGGTCGATTCGGTGCTGATCGACGAGGCGCGCACGCCGCTGATCATCTCGGGCCCGACCGAGGACAAGTCGGAACTCTACAAGTCGGTCGATGCGGTGGTGAAGCTGATCGACCCGATCCACTACGAGCATGACGAGAAGGCGCGCTCGGTGATCCTGACCGAGGAGGGGACGGAAGTCGTCGAGCGCGCGCTCGAGGATGCCGGACTGCTCGAGGGCGACAATCTCTACGATTTCGAGAATACGCAGGTGGTCCACCACCTCAACCAGGCGCTCAAGGCCAATATCGCGTTCAAGCGAGACATCGATTACATCGTCAAGGACGGCAAGGTCATCATCATCGATGAATTTACCGGCCGTATGATGGACGGGCGGCGCTGGTCGGACGGGCTGCATCAGGCGGTAGAGGCCAAGGAGGGCGTCAATATCGAGCCCGAGAACCAGACGCTCGCCTCGATCACCTTCCAGAATTATTTCCGCATGTATCCCAAGCTGTCGGGCATGACCGGCACCGCCGCGACCGAGGCGAATGAATTCTACCAGATCTACAAGATGAACGTCGTCTCGATCCCGACCAACGTGCCGGTGCGGCGCAAGGACGATGACGACGAATTTTACAAGAATATCGGCGACAAGTTCGCCGCCATAACCAAGGCGATTCGCGAAAAGCAGCAGACCGGCCAGCCGGTGCTGGTCGGTACCGTCTCCATCGAGAAATCGGAGATGCTATCCGAATTCCTCCAGAAGGAAGGCGTCCGCCACAACGTGCTCAATGCGCGCTACCATGAGCAGGAGGCGTTTATCGTCGCCCAGGCCGGCCGCATGGGCGCGGTGACCATCGCCACCAACATGGCGGGCCGCGGCACCGACATTCAGCTCGGTGGCAATCCCGAAATGCGGATGCTGGCCGAGCATCCCGACCTTGTCGCCGGCACGCCCGAATATGATGCCGTTGCGAGCGGCATCCGTGCCGAGATCGAGCGCGAGAAGGAGGCGGTTCTGTCCGCCGGCGGCCTGTTCGTGCTTGGCACCGAACGCCACGAGAGCCGCCGTATCGACAACCAGCTGCGCGGCCGCTCGGGCCGCCAGGGCGATCCCGGCCTTAGCCGCTTCTACCTGAGCCTCGACGACGATCTGCTGCGCATCTTCGGCCCACAGACGATGTTCGCCAAGATGATGAACAAGAATCTCGAGGATGGCGAGGCGATCGTATCCCCATGGATTTCCAAGGCGATCGAGACTGCGCAGAAGAAGGTCGAGGCGCGCAATTACGACATCCGCAAGCAGGTCGTTGAATATGACGACGTCATGAATGACCAGCGCAAGGTGGTGTACGAGCAACGCGCCGACATCATGGATGCCGAAGCCGTCGACGATGTCGTCGACGACATGCGCGCCGAGACCGTGAACGCGATCGTCGCCGACGCCTGCCCCCCCGGCTCATATCCCGAACAGTGGAATATCGAGGGGCTGAAGGAAGCCACCGCCGATATCTTCGGCATCACGCCGCCGATCGAGGAATGGCTCAAGGAAGAGATGGTCGAGCCAGAATTGCTCGCTTCACGCATTGCCGAGGCGGCCTCGACGCAGCTCGCCGAGCGGGTCGAGGAGGTCGGCAAGGAAAGCTGGGCCAATATCGAGAAGAGCGTGTTACTCCAGCAATTGGACCATCACTGGAAGGAGCATCTGTCGACGCTCGATGCGCTGCGTCAGGTGATCCACCTGCGCGCTTATGCGCAAAAGACGCCGATCAACGAATATAAGACTGAAGCATTCGCGCTTTTCGAGCGCATGCTGTCGGCGATCCGCGAGGACGTGACGCGGACCTTGTCGAACATCCGCTTCAATTTCGCGCCGCCGGAATTGCCGCCGATGCCAGACATCTTCACGACCACCCACATCGATCCGCTTACGGGCTATGACGACACGTTCGATCGCGACGCGGCATCGATGGGGCTGGTCACGACGCGCCTGCCGCCCATGCAGATGGCGCAGCCCGACATGCCCGTCCTGGGCAATCCGGAGGAGTGGGAAAACCGCGTCAGCCGTAATGCGCCGTGCCCGTGTGGCTCGGGCCGCAAGTACAAGCATTGCCACGGTCAGCTTTAGGCTGATGGGTCTGGTAGACGGTACGTCTCGCCTGCCGTCATGCCAGCGGACCCTGGCATCTCAGGAGGTTGTGTCTAGCCGGCTGAGATCCCGGCTTTCGCCGGGACGGGGGTTACGTCAGCGCCGGCCGAACAGCCGCGAAAGCCAGCCGTGCGGGGCTGGTGCGGGCTCCGGCATGCCACCGATCGGCTGGAGCATCGACCAGCGAAAGCCGTCCGGTAACGGCTCATGCGGGCTGAACCCACATATCGCTTTCGATAATTTTCCCGGAACCTCAAACAGAATATCGATGCCATTGTCGCGGCCAATTTGCATCGCGACCGCGCGATATGCCTCGCCTATGATCGCCGCGAGTTGCTCCGGAAGCTTTCCCTCGATCTGAAGTTGGTCGTCGCGTCCCCGACTCTCAAAATCATAGTCCACACTCCACACTTCCCGTCCCTCGGCATACCAGTGCGCCTCGGCGAAACAGCCAGATCGGAATTTATGCCCGACGAAGGTCGGCCCTAACCGCGCCAGGCGGATCAACCGCTGATGATCGATCTCATCAATGCTCCCGAACAGCAGCAGCCAATCGTCGGCAAGCTGCGCCGAAAAGATCCTTTCCGAAAACTGTCCGTCGTCGACATCAGGAAAACCGGGCACGTCACACGCTTCCGCGCCATCCGCATATTCCATCTTCAGCGCTGCAAGCGCTTTTTCCGGCGAGAGCCCTTTGACCGCGACCCAAAAAAGGTCATTACCCTTTTCATTGTCATCCATTGAAGACCCTCCGCAGTAGGTTTCCCGGGCAGCTGCCGCAGATTCAGGCTTGCCGCTTTTGTACTCTTTCTGACGGTGTTCTAGCCGCGACCAAAGAGCCGGGCGAAGAAACCGGGCCGGCGGCCGGTCTGGACAGACCTAGGAATACCCGTTGATTTCAGGGTGACATGCCTGATCGTTTCGGGATCCCCTTTTCCAATCCGGAAGCCGCAGATCGATTCCGCCAGCTCTGCCGGAATCTCGAAGGCCAAATCTATCTCGCTATCCGCCTGTCCGGCCCGGGCCGCGGCGATGATGGAATCGAGTTGCGCGGGCGGCTGCCCGACGACGCTTACCCTGCCCTGGTCGGGCTTGACCGTGACTACCCAGTCATTTCTTCCTTCTCGGCCGCACGCTTGGGAATAGGGCGCGTCGACATCCACGCCATAGGCGACATAGGCGCGGCCAAGCCGGCCGAGCTCAGCCAGATCGCCTCCTGTCGCATCTTGGTCATCCTCGCTCAGCACGACCAGCCAGTCGTCCGACCATTCGAGCAGGGCGACACCTTCGAGTAGGTCCGCCTGGACGTCCGAAACCTCCATACCGAGCGCGTCCAGCGCTTGCTCGCAGGTCAGACCCTGAACCGCGATCCACGAATGTGAAAAGCCCATCGCGTCCTCCGATTACGGCCAAGTGATGTTGTGTGTTTGCGGCTGTCGGTTCAGCCGCGGCCAAACAACCGGGCGAACAAACCTCCTCCTGTCCCAGCCGTCTGCTTTCTGCCGCCGATCGGCTGCAGCTCGGAAAAATCGACGCCATCCGGTTCGCGTTCGCCAGGATGATAGCCGCAGATCGAATGTGACAGCCGCCCGGGGATCTCGATCATGTAGTCGACGCTGGCTTCCTCGCCGCCTTCCGCGTCCTGCTCGGCGCGCGCCGCGCGGACGATCGCTTCGAGCTGCGGCGGCGTGTCTCCGCTGATCTGCAAAGCGTAGAGGCTTTTTTCTTCCTCGGGGTTATGGATCACGCGCCATATTTCCTGGCCGTCTGCGTATCCGCGTAATTCCGATACCATGACGATTTCGGAGATTTCACCGGCGATGGCGGGGCCGAGCCTGGTAAGCGGCTCCAGCTGCCCTTCGAAGGCGTCGCTGCTGTCCCCACTTACGGCCAGCAGCCAGCCGCCAAGCATGGGACCCAGCACGACATTATCGCCCCACCCGATATCCTCATATTTGAGGACTTCCGACACCTCCATGCCGAGCGCGGCCAATGCCTGCTCCGGATTTACATTTCGCACCGCGACCCAAGAAAGAGTGTAGCCCACCGTTTGGCTCCCCGGTTTTGCGGCAGCGATGATCTTTCAATCGAACGAGAATTGCAAGAACAAAAAAGGAACGAGCAACGTCAGGTAACAATACCGCCCGATGCGAACCGAGCATCGCGCCAGGCGTTGCTGGTCATGACTTCGGCGACAGTCTCCGTGGCCAGCCACACATCTTCAAAGCTGAGCGTGAGTGGGGTCAGGCCGAAGCGGGCGACATCGGGCGTGCGAAAATCGCCGATAACGCCGCGTTCGACCAGAGCGCGGACGATGGCGAGCGCGTTAGGATGGGCAAAGGAGATATGGCTGCCGCGTGCGGCGGCTTGCGCAGCGGTGATATTGCGCAGCATCGGGCAAAGCGTACGCATGCGCGCGGCAAAGAGATCGTAAAGGCGCCCCGACTTCGCCCATAGGGCCGCAGGATCCGCTTCCAGCATCAGATCCACGCCCGTTTCCAGCGCGAGCAGCCCCAGCACGGCCGGGGTGCCGCTAAGGAAGCGACCGATGCCGGGTGCAGGTTCGAAGCGAGTCGAGAAATCAAATGGGGCGGCATGGCCGAACCAGCCGGCGATCGGTGACTGTAATGAGGCCTGCAGCCCGTCGGCGACATACAGAAAGGCGGGCGCACCCGGCCCGCCATTCAGATATTTGTAGCCGCAGCCCACGGCCAGCTCGACGCCATCGCGATGTAGATCGAGCGGGACGGCACCAACGCTATGGCTTAGATCCCAGACGATGCGTGTGCCGCGCCCCGTGAGTGCGGGCATGTCGTGCCGCGATCCGCTACGATAGTCGACATGAGCGATGACCGCGGCGGCCACGTCCGGGGCCAAGGCCTCCGCGATCTCCGCACGCGGCACGCTGCGATATTCGCGGCCGAGCAATTGCGCCACGCGGCCGGCGACGTGCGCATCGGTCGGGAAATTGTCGCTTTCGGCGAGGATCGCGCCGTCGCGCGTTTCCGCCGCCGCCATCAGTAGCTTGAACAGGCAGACGGAGGTGGAATCCGCGACTATGACCTCGTCGGATCGGGCACCGATCAACTTTGCGATCTTCGCGCCAACGCGCTGCGGCGCATTCACCCAGTCGCGGTCGTTCCAGCTGCGGACCAGACCTTCGCCCCATTCCCGGTCAATAACGGTCCGCATCCGCTCAGCGGTGGCGCGGGGCAGGGCACCCAACGAATTGCCGTCGAGATAGATTATTCCCTCGGGCAAGGCGAAGCGCTGGCGGAAAGATGCCAGCGGATCGGCCGCGTCCCAGGTGCGAACTTCTTGAAGCGTCGTCATAAAGGCTTGTTGCGGCTTCCGTATCCGTCGGGCAAGCTTTGCGAGTCACAGGGGGAAAGACGCATGGCGACCACCGCAGAACTCGCCGCCGAAGAACGAGGCCGCGATCACGGCCTCGTGCGCGCGATGGGTGTTTTCGCCTTTGCCGCCGCGATCACCAACGAGGTGGTCGGGTCGGGGATCTACCGGTTGCCGGCATCGATGGCGACGGCGGCCGGCACTGCGGCGCCTTATGCCTATCTTGCCTGCCTCGTCGCGATGGGTGCGGTCGTCTTGTGCTTTTCCGAAGCCGGTAGCCGAATATCCACCAGCGGCGGCCCTTATGGTTATGTCGAGGCGGCGTTCGGAAAGGGGCCTGGCTTTGTTGCGGGCGTGCTGCTGTGGCTGTCGAGCGTGCTCGCCTGTGGCGGGGTCGCGGCAGCATTGGCCGACACCGCGGGATCCGCTTTCCCACTGTTCGCGCAGCCGGGTGTTCGCCAGATCCTGATCATCGGTGTGCTCGGCATCATGGCTGGCATCAACATCGTCGGCGTTGACCTCGCCGCGAAGGTGCTGGGGTGGGCGACCGTCATCAAGGTGCTACCGCTGCTGCTGTTCCTCGTCGTCGGCGGGATCGGGCTGGCAATGGGGCATAGCGCGGCGACCCCGATCACCCACGCCCCCGACGCCAATTTCGGGCGCGCCGCGATTCTGGCGATGTTCGCGCTGACGGGCATGGAGACGCCGCTCGCCGCCTCCGGCGAGGTGCGCGATCCCGCCCGCACCGTACCGCGCGCCTTGCTGCTCGCTATGGGATCTATCGGAATCCTCTATATCGCCATCCAGTTGATCGCGGACGCTCTGTTCGGGGCGGGGCTGATGACCTCCGGAGCGCCCCTTGCAGACGCACTCGGCACGCTCGATCCGCGCTGGCGCGCGCCACTGCTGATCGGAGCATTCTTTTCGATGCTGATCTGGCTCGGCAGCGATTTTCTGGGGGCGCCGCGGGTGTTGTTCGCCTTCGCGCGCGACGGAATGCTGCCGTCCGTGCTCGGCAAGGTCCATCCGCGCTGGCGGACGCCTTATTGGGGGATCATCGTCCACTTCCTGCTGGCGGCGGGCCTCGCCCTCACTGGTACGTTCGAGAAGCTCGCCATCCTTTCGACGCTTGCGATCGCGCCGCTCTATTTCCTCGCCTGCGCCTCTGCCGTCGTGCTGAAGCGGCGAAACATTGCCACCCTGGGCAAGCCGCTTGCCTTGCCCGGCATCCCGTTCATCGCGGCGTTTGGGATGCTGTGCATGGTCGTACTGGTCGCGCTGGCGCAGTGGAGCGAGATAATTGCGCTTGCGGGCGTTCTGGTCGGCAGCAGCCTGCTCTATCTCGTCATGCGTCCGCGCGGCCGAGCCGGATCGATGTGAGGGATCAATCGGCAGCTGCCGATAGTTTTTCGTTCGTGAAAAAGTATCTCTCGCTCGCGGTGCTGTTGTCGATCGGATTGGCCCAAACGCCGGCCCTCGCGCAGACCGTGCCGCTCGGCACGAACCTCGAGCGCTTCGATTATCCCTATCCGGTGCGGTGGTTCGACACGCGTTCGCAGGGCCAATCGGTCAGGGTGGCTTATATGGATGTCGCGCCGATAGCGGCACCCAATGGCCGGGTGGTGGTGCTGCTGCACGGCAAGAATTTCTGTGGCGCGACATGGGGCGAAACCAGCCGCGCGTTGGCGCAGCGAGGCTTTCGGGTGATCGTGCCGGACCAGATCGGCTTCTGTAAATCATCCAAGCCCGCGGGCTATCAATATAGCGTCGCCGCTCTGGCCAGTCTGACCCGCGATTTGCTCGATCATATCGGAGCCAAGCGGCCCGTGCTGATCGGCCACAGCACTGGCGGCCTGATCGCGATGCGGTTCGCCTTGCTGTTTCCGGAGCATCTGTCGTCGCTCGTGCTGGTAAACCCACTGGGACTGAGCGATCCGCTCGCGGAGGGGGTGCCTTATACCGAACTTGGTGCTCTTCGGGCAGAAGAGGCCATGACGGACGCGGCGTCGATCAAAGCCTATCAGCTCAAGGCCTATTATCACGGCGCGTGGCGGCCCGAATATGATCGATGGGTTGCGATGCTTGCGGGCCAATATGCCGGGCCGAATGGCGATGTGGTCCGCGACGCACAAGCGCGTCTATCCGACATGATCGAGACGCAGCCGGTCGCGGCGGAACTGTCGCGCATCGCAGTACCGACGACTTTGATTATCGGTCAGGCTGACACGACCGCGTTTCGAGCCTCCAGTGCACCGCCTGATATACGGCCGCACATCCGCACCGTACCGCAGGCGGCTGAAGGCGCCGCGCGGGCGATCAGGGGCGCGCGGCTGATCCGCCTCGAGGGTTTAGGGCATGCGCCGCAGATCGAGGCGCCGGCGCGATTCCAAACCGCCTTGATCGACGCGCTCTCCACCGATTAGCGACCAGCGCGGATCAAGTGCCCAGTGGTGCGTGCACCGCCATCCCCACGATGCGTTCGCACTGGCCACGCATCGCCTTGTAACCGGCCTTGGTCAGATGCACGCCATCGGTCGTGAACGAGGGGCGCAGCACGCCAGCGTCGTCGAGCAGCGACTGCGCATAATCGATGTGAATGACGCCGGCTGAGCGGCAATATTGCAGAAGCTCCGCGCGCAGCACCGGGAGCAACTCCGGAAAAGCGAACAGATGCTCGGCGGCTGGTGCGACGGGCGGCGGAGCGGCCAGGATCACGCGCATTCCCAGGGTTCGGGCTTGTTCGGCTATCAGCATAAGGTTGGCGAGAGTGGTTGATGCTCCAGGCCCGGGTGCCCCGTACCAGAGATCGTTGGTACCGCCCATGACGTGCAGCACCTTCGGCGCCAACGCAGCAACATCGCGCTCAAACCGATCCAGCATGTCCGCGCTGGTAAATCCGGAGACACCGAGGTTGATCCGTCGAGGCCAGAACAAGGCTGGGTCAGCATCAAGCCAGAATTGCGTGATGGAATCACCGAGGAACACTACCTCGGGTCGGCCGAGCCGCCTTGCCATGGCATCGACCGCCCAGGCGCGCGGTTTGGCGGTGGTCGCGCCGAGCTTCCGTACGAGGTTTGGCAAGCGCACAGCGTGACTCCCGGCGGGCGAAGCTATAGACCATCTTGCGGGGACGAGCTTCCAAAGTTGAAGACGTCACCTGCCGAGGCGGCAGGGAATCGCGCTTTATCAATCGCCCGCCGTTCCAGCGCCTGACGAAGCAGCGTTAGCGGTTCCTCGCGCTCCTCATCGGTCAGCCGGAAGTCTCCCCAGTGGATGCCGATGGCGTGCCGCGCGTCGAGGTCATCCATGATGCGCACCGCTTCATGCGGATCAGTGTGCTGGGCCGCCATGAACCAGCGCGGCGCATAGGCGCCGATCGGCAGCAAGGCGACGTCGACGGGACCGAACCGCGCCCGCATCGAGCGGAAGATCGCGCCGTTGCCATAGCCCGTGTCGCCGGCGAAGTAGATCAGGCCGGCCGGGGTCTGCAGCATGAAGCCGCCCCATAGCGCCATCCTGCGATCACCGACGCCGCGTGCCGACCAATGGTGCGCGGGCACGATGTGCACCTCCGCCTCCTGCTCCAGCGCGACACGGCCTCCCCAATCCCCCACGGCCATTCGTGCGTCCGGCAGCGCGCGACGGACGATGGCATCATTCCCGAGAGGTGTGACGATAAGCGGCCGGTGCGCCTCGTGAAGACGCCGCAAGGTCGCGATGTCGAGATGGTCATAATGGTTATGCGACAGCAGCACGGCGTCGATCGGCGGCAGATCGTCGAACGCGATTCCCGGAGGGGTGACCCGGCGCGGCCCCGCGAAGCCGACCGGGCTGGCGCAATCGGACCATAAAGGATCGGTCAGCACGTTCAGGCCGGCCGCCTGGATCAGCAAGGTTGCATGGCCGACCATCGTGACGCGTAAGCCCTCGATGCGTGCATCGGGAGTCGCCTGGCGACCAGGAACGGAAGACGGCCAGCGGGCATGCTGCTCGCCGAACCGCCACCGCAACACATCGCTCAGCGAACGATCGGTGTTGGGGTGATCCGGATTGAAGAAGCGAACGCCATCGAAATGGTCGGACACCGGCCCGCTATAATAAGGGTTATTGCCTGCCATTCGTCAGCCGCCGCTTACTTGCAATGGGTTTGGTCAGCCGTTCGCACCGCTGACCCCAGACATAATGGTCAGCGACTGTGGTCGGCGAAGCCCGCCTCAATCCGCTTAACCGCCGCCGCCCAACTCTTGGTTTCCGGGCTGATCAATTCGACATGGCCTTCATTGGCAATAGTGATGCGAGCCGCCTTCCTCTTCGCTGCATATGCGGCGGCGAAGGCAGGTGGAGCGATGCGATCCAGCGTGCCGTTGATGAGTGTGATTGGGATGGCCGGATCGGGCAGGCGTGCGGGCGACGTGTCGGCAAAGACATCCGGCCGCGCCGGCGTGGGTTGGCCGGCCAGCTTGAGCACGGGTTCGGTATCGCACGTATTTCCCGGCGCAATGGTCGCCGCTTCGAGATCGGGCAGGCCGCCGAGGCTGATAGCGGCTGCCAGCCTTATCGGGCGGGCGGCGTAAAGCTGGGTCGATTTGGGAAGCGATCGTCTCGCGCCCAGCCACAGGGCAAGATGGCCACCGGCGGAATGGCCGATGACGACGATGTTGCGCATCCTGAGACGATAGGTTGCGGCATGCGCCGTAAGCGCATCCGCCGCCCGCGCGACGTCCAGGAACGTGCCTGGATAGCCGCCGCCGGGGCGGTCGACACCGCGATATTCGATATTCCAGACGGCGATCCCGCGCGTGCGCAGATCGTCCGCGATCCAGTTCATGATATCCGCCTTGGCCACCTCGGTCTGCCAGCAGCCGCCATGGACCATCAGCACCACCGGATGCACGCCCCGGCCCTTCGGCAGCCATAGATCGACATGCTGGAGCGGGTCCGCGCCATAAGCGATGGTGGCATCAGCCTTCGGCTGTGGCCGCGAAAGCAGATCGGACCAGGCCATCGGCTTCGCCGCCGCCGCTCCTGCCAGGAGGAAAGCGAAGGGGAGCAAACGCCGATGCATCATGCCAGTATCTTCGCCAGTCCCTTGGACAGTTGCAAGGCGCCATGAAGCTGCGCGGCAGTGTCGGGCCAGTTGCGCGTGATGACGAGCTTGCTGTCCGGCCGCAGCTTGGCGGTACCCTTCAGCCGATCGACGTAGGCCAGGAGCCCCGGCAGATCGGGGAACTGGTTTTCGAAGAAGGTGACGAGCGCCCCCTTCGGCCCGACGTCGAGCTTGGCGACGCGGGCCTTTTTCGCGTTGAGCTTGGTCTCGAGGATCGACAGCAGGTTTGCGGTTGCCTCGGGCAGCGGCCCGAAGCGGTCGATCATCTCCGCGGCGAAGCTTTCGATCCCGCCCTTGTCCTCGATCTCGTTCATGCGGCGGTAGAGGCCCATCCGCAGATCGAGGTCGGGCACATAATCCTCGGGGATCATGATCGGCGCATCGACGCTGATCTGGGGGGAGAATTCGCGGCTGCGCATGGCCTGCGCCATCCCGCCCGCCTTGGCCTCCAGGATCGCGTCCTCCAGCATCGACTGGTAGAGCTCGAAGCCGACTTCCTTGATATGGCCGGACTGCTCGTCACCGAGCAGATTGCCGGCGCCGCGAATGTCGAGATCGTGGCTGGCAAGCTGGAAGCCCGCACCCAATGTATCGAGATTCTGCAGGATGTGCAGGCGCTTCTCCGCCGTCTCGGTGATCTGGCGGTTGGGCGGGGTGGTGAGATAGGCATAAGCCCGCGTCTTGGCGCGTCCGACGCGACCGCGCAGCTGGTAGAGCTGCGCCAGCCCGAAGCGATCGGCGCGGTGGATGATCAACGTATTGGCGCTGGGGATGTCGAGCCCGCTTTCGACGATGGTCGTAGAGACGAGCACGTCAAACTTGCCCTCGTAAAAGTCGCTCATGCGCTCTTCGACCTGGGTCGCGGCCATCTGGCCGTGGGCGACGACGTAGCGGACTTCGGGTACCTCCTTGCGCAGGAATTCCTCGATGTCGGGCAGATCCTTGATGCGCGGTGCCACGAAGAAGCTGCGCCCGCCGCGATAATGTTCGCGCAGCAATGCCTCGCGCAGCACGACCGGATCCCACGGCGCGATATAGGTGCGTACCGCCAAACGATCGACCGGCGGCGTTTGCAGGACCGACAATTCGCGCAGGCCGGACATCGCCATCTGCAAGGTGCGCGGGATCGGCGTGGCGGTGAGGGTGAGAACGTGGACGTCCGCCTTCATGCCCTTGAGCCGTTCCTTGTGGGTGACGCCAAAGCGCTGTTCCTCGTCGACGATGACTAGGCCGAGCCGCTTGAATTCGACGCCTTTGGCGAGCACCGCATGGGTGCCGATCACGATATCGATCTTGCCATCGGCCAAACCCTCTCTGGTTCGTTTGGCCTCGGCGGCTGGAACGAATCTGGATAGGCGGCCGACTTCAATCGGGAAGCCGCGCATTCGCTCTACAAAATTGGTATAATGCTGGCGCGCGAGCAGGGTTGTCGGACAGACCAGCGCAACTTGCATCCCGGCCATCGCCGCAACGAAGGCGGCGCGCAGCGCCACCTCGGTCTTGCCGAAACCGACATCGCCGACGATCAAACGGTCCATCGGCTTGCCCGCCGACAGATCGCCCAGCGTATCGTCGATGGCGCGATCCTGGTCATCCGTCTCTTCGTACGGAAAGCGATCGACGAAGGCGCTGTAGGCGGCATCGGTCTGCGCGACATCGGCGGCGCGCAAGGCGCGCTGCGCGGCGGTGGCAATGAGTTCGCCTGCAATCTCGCGGATGCGCTCCTTCATCCGTGCCTTGCGCGTCTGCCAGGCGACTCCGCCGAGCTTGTCGAGGCTCGCGCCGTCTTCGCTGCCGTAGCGGCTCAGGACTTCCAGATTCTCGACCGGAACGTAGAGCTTGTCGCCACCGGAATAGGACAAGGCAACGCAATCGTGCGGCACCTTGCTGACCGGGATTTGAGTCAGCCCGTCATAGCGACCGATGCCATGATCGGCATGGACCACCAGGTCACCCGGCGAGAGCGTCGCCAATTCGGCGAGGAAGGCGTCGGCGGATTTGCGGCGCTTGGCACGACGGATCAGGCGGTCGCCCAGCATGTCCTGCTCAGTCAGCAGCGCCACTTGAGGGGTGGTGAAGCCATGGTCGAGCGGCAGTACGGTAAGTGCCGTGGTGCCGGGGCGGAAGGCGCTGCCGAGCGCATCCTGCCAGTCATCCGCCAGCATCGCCGCATCGAGGCCATGGTCGCCGAGCAGCCCTTTCAGCCGCTCGCGCGCACCGACCGAATAGCTGGCCAGTACGATCTTGCGCTTTGATCGGGCAAGGTCGCGAATATGCGCGACGACCGCCTCATAGACGTTGGCGTTCTGGGTACGCTCGGGCGTGAAATCGCGCGGACCATCCACACCGAAGTCGATCACTCGCGCGCTTTCCGGCTCGTGATAGGGCGTCGTGAGATGGATCGGGCGATCGACAAGGGTTTCGGCCCATTGCTCGCGCGGGAGATACAGCGCTTCGGGCTCGATCGGGCGATAGCTGCCGGGGTCGCTGGCGCGGGCACGCACCCGATTATCGTAATAGTCGGCAATCGCGTCGAACCGGGCCATGGCCGCGCCATCGGCGCCGCTGTCGCGAACGATGAGATCATCCGGCGAGAGGTGATCAAACAGCGTAGACAGCCGTTCCTCAATCAGCGGCAGCCAATGCTCCATGCCGGCCAACCGGCGCCCTTCGGACAAGGCCTGGTAGAGCGGGTCGCTGGTAGCGGTAGCGCCGAACTTCTCACGATAACGCGACCGAAAGCGCTTGATACCTTCGGCGTCGAGCAAGGCTTCGGACGCGGGCAGCAGGGTGAAGCCGTCGATCGACGCGATCGTCCGCTGATCCTCGGCGGCGAATTGGCGAACCGTTTCGATCTCGTCACCGAAGAAATCGAGGCGAAGCGCCAGCGCTTCTCCGGCGGGGAAAAGGTCGACCAGCCCGCCGCGCACGGCATATTCGCCGGCTTCGTGGACAGTGTCGGTACGCTGGTAGCCATTGGCCTGGAGCAGTTCGGCCAAGGCATCGCGATCGATGCGCTCACCCGGCGCGAGGGTCGCCGACAGCTGACGCAGGCGGAAGGGCGTGAGCGTGCGTTGCGTCGCGGCGTTCACAGTCGTGACGAGCAACTGCGGCTTGTCGGTCTTGCGCTGGAGGGCGTGCAGCCCCGCGAGGCGTTCGGACGTGGCGCGCAGCGAGGGGGAGGCGCGGTCATAAGGCAGGCAATCCCACGCGGGGAAAGTCACGACATCCAGCTCGGGCGCAAAATAACGGGCATTGTCGGCGAGCGCGCGCATGGCGGCCTCGTCAGGCGCCACGAATACGGCCCGGCCTTTCGCGGCGCGCGCGAGATCCGCCATCATCCACGGCAGGAAACCAGCAGGCGCACCCGCCAGCGTCAGCGCCTCACTAGCTTTCAGAATATGTTGAAGATCAGCCACTTACTTCTCGATCGGAATATAGTCGAGCAGCCGCATCCGCTCCATCATCGGCCCATGCCAGTTATTGGGGATAGGGATCGTGCCGATCGCCCAGCCCATGATGTCGACATCTTCCTCGTCCATCAGCGCTTCGAACCAAGCGATCTCGGCGTCGGACCAGCTGTCGGCGCAGGTGTCGAAGAAGCCGCCGACCATCAGATCAGCTTCCTTGGTGCCGCGATGCCAGGCGCGGAAGCGCAGGCGTTTGAGGCGGATGTCGCGGTCCATGGAGCTCCAAATGGAAATGCCGGCTGCCGCTTTGCGGCGCCGGTGAAGGGGGGCTATTGGGCCTTATCTAATCATGCGCCCAGATATTCTCAATCCGCTGTTCACCGAAGTCGAGGCGCTGAAAGGCGTCGGGCCCACGCTCGCCAAACCGCTGGCGCGGCTCGGCCTGGCACGCGCGATCGATTTGCTGTTCCACCTGCCAACGGGGTGGGTTGATCGCAAGGCGGTCAATGAACTGGATGAAGGCGATGTCGGCCAGATCGTCACCGTCACGCTCACGCCTAGCGAATATCGCATGGGCGGCAGCCCGCGCGCGCCATCCCGCGTCGTGGCACTCGACCCGGCCGGCAATGCGGTCAGCCTGGTCTTCTTCGGCAGCGGCTCGGGCTACGCCACGAAACTGCTCCCGCTCGGCGAGCCGCGCGCCATCTCCGGCAAGCTCGATCGCTACGATCAATGGCTGCAGATCGTCCATCCCGAGGTGATGACCGCCGAGGAAGCCAAAGGGCTGCCGGCGCGCGAGGCAGTCTACGCGCTGTCGGAAGGTCTCACCAACAAGCGGCTCGCCGCTTTGGTGGCGCAGGCGGTTGCCCGCGCGCCGGTGCTTCCCGAATGGATCGAGCCGAGCCTGCTCGCCAAACATGGCTGGCCGAGCTGGGCGGAGGCGATCGCCCGCATTCATGCCGATCCGGCCGACGGCAAGGCGCGGGAGCGGCTGGCCTATGACGAATTGTTCGCAAACCAGCTTGCGCTGATGCTGGTGCGGGCATCTTCGCGCGCAAGGCGCGGGCTCCCGCTTCAGGGCGACGGGCGCCTGCGCGCTGCCCTGAAGCTCCCTTACAGGCCCACCGGCGCCCAGACGCGCACCGTCGCCGAAATTGAGGGCGATATGGCGCAGTCGGCGCCGATGCTGCGCCTGCTGCAGGGCGACGTCGGCGCGGGCAAGACCCTCGTCGCGCTGATGGCTTTGCTGATCGCGGTGGAGGCCGGCGCGCAGGGAGCCTTGCTCGCGCCGACCGAAATCCTCGCACGGCAGCATTATGACAATCTGTCGCGCCTGCTTGCGGGGGTGCCGGTCAATGTGGCCGTTCTTACCGGGCGTGACAAAGGGCGCACCCGCGAATCGACGCTCATGGGGCTTGCCGACGGATCGATCCACATCCTCGTCGGCACCCACGCCATTTTCCAGGAAAGCGTGAGCTACAAGAAGCTCGGCCTCGCGGTCGTCGATGAGCAGCATCGCTTCGGCGTCGCCCAGCGCATGCTGTTGACGCAGAAAGCTGAACGGCCGCCGCACCTGCTGGCGATGACCGCGACGCCGATCCCGCGCACGCTCACGCTCAGCCAATATGGCGAGATGGATGCTAGCCAGCTGGACGAAATGCCCCCCGGCCGCCAGCCGATCGAGACGCGCGTCATATCCGACGACCGGCTGATCGAGGTGGTGGACGGGGTCGCGCGGCATCTCGCTGCCGGCCAGCAGGCCTATTGGGTCTGCCCGCTGGTCGAGGATAGCGAGGTCAGCGACCTTGCCGCCGCCGAAAGTCGCGCGGCGGCGTTGAGCTCACGGTTCGGCGGCGGGGTCGGACTGATTCACGGACGCATGAAGGGACCGGAAAAGGATGCCGTGATGGCGGCCTTCCAGCGCGGCGAACTCGGCCTGCTGGTGGCGACTACCGTTATTGAGGTCGGCGTCGATGTGCCGAATGCGACCTTGATGGTGATCGAGCATGCCGACCGCTTCGGCCTCGCCCAGCTGCATCAGCTGCGTGGGCGGGTCGGGCGCGGGGAGGGGCGCTCGATTTGTCTGTTGCTGCGCACCGCCGGCGGGCTGAGCGAAACCGCGCGCGCACGGCTGGCGCTGCTGCGGGAAACCAATGACGGCTTCCGTATCGCCGAGGAAGATTTGCGTCTGCGTGGTGCCGGCGAAATATTGGGTACGCGCCAGTCCGGCGAGGCGGCGTTCAAGCTCGCCACGCCGGAGCATAGCGCGGCGCTTATCGAGAGTGCCACGCAGGATGCGCGGCTGCTGGTCGACCGCGACGGCGGGCTGGCAGGCCCGCGCGGGCAGGCGGCCCGAACCGCGCTCTATCTGTTCGAGCGCGATGCGGCGGTCGCACTGATCCGGTCAGGGTGATCCTTCTGGGCAATTCCACCCGGGCCAATTTCACTCTAGGTCGCTGGCATGCTGGGAAAGATCGCGTTTACGCTCCTGCTACTTCTCTGGCCGGCGGCTGTATCCGCCAAGGTCACGCTCACCTTTTATTCGCGCGAACTCGGCGTCTATTTCCCCCATGCCTTCGTGCGGATCACCGGCGCGACCGACGCCGAGCCCCAGAAGCTGCTCGACGACAATTACGGTTTCACGGCCAAGGTTGTGACGCCGGCTTTGCTGGTTGGGGCGGTGCCGGGAAAGATGATGGCGGCGCCAAAGCCGTATGTCGCGCGCAGCGACTCCCACCTTTCGCTGACACTCACCGACGAACAATATTCGGCCGTGCTGGCGACTGTGCAGAAATGGCGCGACCTGCCCCAGCCGTCCTACGATTTGAAGACACGCAATTGCGTCTTCTTCGTCGGCGATGTTGCCCGCACGCTGGGCATGCGTGTCGATGACGGCGAACCGCGGCTGATGACGCGCCCGCGATCCTATATCATCAACCTCATCCGCCTAAATCCGGGCGTCGGAACGCTTACTCCTGGCGGCCGCGCTGAGCGCGCGCTGGCAACCCCGGCGGACAGCCCCAAGCCTTGAATTAGGCCAGCAAGCGCTTCCACCAGGGCTTTGCGACCTCCGCGGTCTTCACGATGACGGCATGACCGTTGAGATTGTGCAGAGCAACGGTTCCGGGCTGCGCCATCCGTTCATTCACCAGCCGGGTGATGCCACTACATGTATCGAAGCCGTAATCGTCATAAACGACGATCCCGCCGACCGGCATCCGCGGCCAAACCCACTCGAGCACGTCACGCGCGGAATCATAGACGTCAACGTCGATATGGCACAGCGAGAATTGCCGATCCGCCACGCGGCCGGCAGTGTCGTCGGGAAAAATGCCCGTAAGAAGTTCGACGTTGGCAAGGCCCATCATATTGGCGAGGCCCTGAACGATTTCGGCCGACGTGTCGGCATGCTCGCCGCCGACATAGATGCTGTCCTTGCCGCCAGCCTTCACGACCCCGGCGAACGTGTCGCACAGAAAAACCTTCGCGGGCGATCCCAACAGTTGCGCGCGGCGCGCCATCAAGCAGCCGGTGCCGCCGCGCCAAACGCCGACCTCAATGATGTCGCCGGGAAGCTTCGTTGCCTGCTCAACCAGCTGCCATAATTCAAAGCAGCGGAGGTGATCGACCATGGTATTATGGGCGACCTGCGCCAGCGTCGTCTGGAAATCCGGATCCACCAGCCACGGGGCGTAGGTGGCATTGGGATAGGACTTTTCGTAACCAAGCTCGCTCATGGCCGCTTGCTGGTACGCCGCTGATTTCAATGCAAGTTAGAATCACCCAAACCGGCGTAGATTGGTTTTAAATCACGGCTGCCCGCTGCGGCTGGAAGCGGATGTCTGCTCACGCCGCCGAGGCTCAGCTCCGTTGCAGCAGGCCATGACGCTTCTTGCCAAGGCTCAATTTGACTGGTCCGTTTTCATCCAGAACGATCTCATAACGCTCGTCGGTGACAGTGACGTCGTTGAGCCGCACCGCACCCTCGGCGATCTTACGCCGCGCCTCACCGTTGGAAGCGGCAAAGCCGAGCACAGTCAGTGCGGTAATGATGCCGATGCTGCCTTCGGTCACCTTCAGGGTCGGCAGGCCATGTCCGGCGCCGCCTTGTGCGAATGTCTCCTGGGCAGTGGTCTGGGCCTGCACGGCGGCTTCCCCGCCACGGCAGAGCCTGGTCGCCTCGGTTGCCAGCACAATCTTGGCATGATTGATCTCCGCGCCCTGGAGTTTTTCCAATCGGGCAATTTCGTCGAGCGGGAGGTCGGTGAAAAGGCGCAGGAATTTGCCGACATCGCCATCGTGCGTGTTCCGCCAGAATTGCCAATAATCGTACGCCGGCAGTTGATCCTCGTTCAGCCATACCGCACCTGCGGCGGTCTTGCCCATCTTGGCGCCGTCGGCGGTCGTGATCAGCGGCGTGGTGAGGCCGTAAAGCTCGGCCCCATCGATGCGACGGCCAAGCTCAATGCCGTTGACGATATTGCCCCATTGGTCCGATCCACCCATCTGCAGGCGGCACGACACGCGGCGCGAAAGCTCCAGGAAATCATAGGCCTGCAGGATCATGTAGTTGAATTCGAGGAAGGTCAGCGGCTGTTCGCGCTCGAGCCGCAGCTTGACGCTGTCGAAGGCGAGCATGCGGTTGATCGTGAAATGCTGGCCCACGTCGCGCAGGAACGGGATATATTCCAGGGCATCGAGCCACTCGGCATTGTCGACGAGGATGGCATCGGTTGGGCCATCGCCGAATTTGAGGAAGCGTTCGAACACGCGCCGGATCGAGGCGATATTGCCGGCGATCGCATCGTCGGTGAGCAGCCGCCGGCTCTCGTCCTTGCCCGACGGATCGCCGACCTTGGTGGTGCCGCCGCCCATCACCACGATTGGCTTGTGGCCGGCCTGCTGCAGGCGCCGTAGCATCATGATCTGCACCATCGAGCCGACATGGAGCGAGAGCGCGGTCGCATCGAAGCCGATATAAGCGGGGACGATCTGCTTCGCTGCGAGCGCATCGAGCGCCGCCGCATCGGTCACCTGGTGGATATAACCGCGTTCGGACAATACGCGAAGGAGAGTGGACTGGTATTCGCTCATGATGATGGCGCTTAGCATAGTCGGGTGTGGATGCGAGGCTGAACTCCGCCGCCTTTGCAAGCGTGGCGAAGCTATCGGATCCGCAAGCTAGGGAGCTGGATTGCTTCGTCGCTACGCTCCTCGCAATGACTGCCGACATCGCGCTAAGGCGTTCCCATGCTGAAATGTTCGCTAAGTCTGCATCCCGATAGCCGCTCCCCCGTGGAGAGTATTGAGATCGCCGTCCTGCGCGACGCATCTGGCCCGCTGCTGCTGACCTACCATCTTTTTGGTGCCCTCAATCGTGTGATCTTCCCACCAGCCCGGCCATCTCTACGCACCGACGAGCTGTGGAAGCATAGCTGCGTGGAGGCCTTCCTCGCGGCGGGAAGCGGCTATTACGAGCTGAACTTCTCTCCCTCGTCTCAATGGGCAGCCTATCGCTTCGATAGCTATCGGACGGGAATGCAGGATCTGCGCATGCCAACTCCGCTGGTTAGTTGGAAACTGGAAGGGGAGCGCGCGGAACTCGCTGTGAGGGTAGAGCTGCCACTCGACGTAAGCGGCTCGCTCGGCCTGTCGGCAGTGATCGAAGATATAGAGGGCAAAAGGTCCTTCTGGGCGCTGGCGCATTCGCCCGGGCCGCCGGATTTCCATAACGCCGCTTGCTTCGCCGCCGAACTGCCGCCAGCAGGCTGAGATTATGGACTTCGGTATCGATCGGCTGCTCGCCGACCCTTCTCTCCTCGCCCAGCTCAAGGGACAGCGCGTCGCCCTGCTCGCCCATCCCGCTTCCGTCACCGCCGACCTCGCCCACTCGCTGGACGCGCTGATCGCCGCCGGCGTGAACGTCACCGCAGCGTTCGGCCCACAACATGGCCTGCGCGGCGACAAGCAGGACAATATGGAGGAGTCGCCCGACTTCACCGATCCGGTGCACGGCATGCCGGTGTTCAGCCTTTACGGTGAAGTGCGCCGACCGACCGGGCAGGCGATGGGAACGTTCGACGTGCTCCTTGTCGACCTGCAGGACGTCGGCTGCCGCATCTACACCTTTATCACGACCTTGCTCTACGTGCTCGAGGCTGCGGCCCGACATGGCAAGGACGTGTGGGTGCTCGATCGGCCTAACCCTGCCGGTCGGCCTGTCGAGGGACTGACGCTACTGCCCGGTTGGGAAAGCTTTGTCGGCGCCGGCCCCATGCCGATGCGCCATGGGCTTACGCTGGGCGAACTTGGCCGCTGGTTCATCGATCGCGGCCGGCTGGATGTAGCTTATCGCGTCATCGCGATGGCCGGCTACGATCCCGATACCGCACCCGGTCACGGCTGGCCGCTGGGGGAGAGACCCTGGATCAACCCAAGTCCCAACGCAGCCAATCTGTGGATGGCGCGCGCATATCCCGGCACCGTTATGCTTGAGGGCACCACCTTGTCGGAAGGTCGCGGTACGACCCGTCCACTGGAATTGTTCGGTGCGCCGGACATCGTCGCGCGGGACGTGATCGCGGAAATGCGCCGTCTCGCGCCCGACTGGCTGGCGGGCTGCGCGTTGCGTGAGATCACGTTCGAGCCGACCTTCCATAAACATGTTCACCGGCTCTGCTCGGGTGTGCATATTCACGCCGAGGGCCGCTGGTACGATCACGAGGCCTTTCGTCCGTGGCGGCTGCAGGCGCTCGCCTTCAAGGCAATCAGGGGCCTGTATCCGGCCTATGAATTATGGCGCGACTTTCCCTACGAATATGCTTTCGGCAAATTGCCGATCGATGTGATCAACGGCGGTCCCGGCTTGCGTGAATGGGTGGACGATCCAGCCGCCGCGCCCGGCGACCTGGACGCCATTGCCGAGCCTGACGAAGAAGCCTGGCGCGTCGAGCGGCAGCCTTACCTGCTCTACTGAGCTCAACGAGAAGGAAGTTGCATGTTCAATCGATCGGTGCGTTTGGCGGGAATGGCCACAGGATCGCTGCTGTTTGCCATCCCGATGTCGGCGCACGCTTCGACCGACGCTGCCTGGGCCGCTTCGGCCAAGGCCGGCCGTGCGGCCTGTATCGCCGCTGCGAACCTGGCCCGGCCGACCGTATCGGCGCCGCTCAACTTCAGCGATCAGGTGGGGCGCGACGCCATGCTGGTTCGAGGCATGTACAAGCAGCGCTTTATGAAGCGCGCGTGGGGAACGATGCTGTGCCTTTACGACCGGCGCACACATCGGGCCGAGGTGGTGGAAGCCAAGGGCTGGACAGCGGGCTGAGCGCATGAAAGCTAACCGGCTGGAGGCGTTTACCGATGGCGTGATCGCGATCATCATTACGATCACGGTGCTGGAGCTGCCGGTGCCGCGCCACGCCGATCTGGCGTCGCTCCGCGCAGAGGCGCCGATCCTGCTCGCTTATGTGCTCAGCTTCGTGAATGTCGGCATCTACTGGAACAACCATCACCACCTGCTTCACGCGACCGACCGCATCGACGGCAGCGTGCTGTGGGCTAACATGTTCATGCTGTTCTGGATGAGCCTGGCGCCGTGGGTAATACGCTGGCTCGATGAGACCAGCTTCGCGGCGATGCCGACCGCGGCGTTCGGGCTGGTCTTCGGCATGACCGCAATCGGCTATTTGTGGACGCAATCGCGGATCATTGCCGTCAACGGCGCGCAATCTGCAGTCGGTCGCGCGGTCGGCTCGGATCTGAAGGGCAAGCTCAGCCTGGCCGCCTATTTTTCTGCGATGTTGCTTGCGTTCGCTGCGCCGTGGATCGCCGGCCTGATTTACGTCGGCATCGCCATCGCCTGGCTGATCCCCGATCGCCGCATCGAGCATGAACTGACACGCAGCTAAAGCTTGCGCCATCGCAAGGCGCGGAATGCGCCGCGGCGATCCGGACCCAAAGCAGTAACGGATTGCTTGGCCCTGATCGCCATGATGATCAGCGGCAAGCCGTCTCCGCCTCCCGACCTATTGGTCGAGGAAGCTCCGCATCTTCCGGCTGCGGCTCGGATGCTTGAGCTTGCGCAGCGCCTTGGCCTCGATCTGGCGAATACGCTCGCGCGTGACCGAGAATTGCTGGCCGACTTCCTCCAGCGTGTGATCCGTGTTCATGCCAATGCCGAAGCGCATGCGCAGCACGCGCTCTTCGCGCGGGGTGAGGCTGGCAAGGACGCGGGTGACCGTTTCCTTGAGGTTGGCCTGGATCGCGGCGTCGACCGGGATCACCGCATTCTTGTCCTCGATGAAGTCGCCGAGATGCGAATCCTCCTCGTCGCCGATCGGCGTCTCGAGGGAGATCGGCTCCTTGGCGATCTTCATCACCTTGCGCACCTTCTCGAGCGGCATGCTCAGGCGCTCGGCCAGTTCTTCCGGGGTCGGCTCGCGGCCGGTCTCGTGCAGGAACTGCCGGCTGGTGCGGACCAGCTTGTTGATCGTCTCGATCATGTGGACGGGGATACGGATCGTGCGCGCCTGATCGGCGATCGAGCGTGTGATCGCCTGACGGATCCACCAGGTGGCGTAGGTGCTGAACTTGTAGCCGCGGCGATATTCGAACTTATCGACTGCCTTCATCAGGCCGATATTGCCCTCCTGGATCAGATCCAGGAACTGCAAGCCGCGATTGGTGTATTTCTTGGCGATGGAGATGACGAGGCGCAGGTTCGCTTCGACCATTTCCTTCTTGGCGATACGGGCCTCGCGCTCGCCCTTCTGCACCATGTTGACGATGCGGCGGAACTCGGGGAGCGACATGCCGGTCGCGGACGCAATTTCCCCGATCTCGGCGCGGATGCGCTCGACCGGATCGGCTTCTTCGGTCGCGAAGGCCGTCCACTTCTTGTCCAGCTTGGCGACCGTCGCCAGCCAGCCTTCCTCGGTTTCATGGCCGATATAACGGTCGAGGAAATCCTTGCGCGGCACCTTGTGACGTTCGGCCAGGCGCAGCATCTGGCCGCCGAGCGCGGTCAGGCGGCGGTTGAACGAATAAAGCTGATCGACGAGATGCTCGATCTTGGCGGCGTGGAATTTCACGCTTTCGACCTGCGCGGTCAGCTCTTCGCGCAGATTTTGATATTTGGTCTCTTCCCCCTTCGGAAAATCATCGCCCATGCCGAGCGCGTTGACGCGCTTGGCCTGCAGCTTGGCGAAGCTCTTATAGAGCGCGGTAATGGCGGCGAACTTCTCCAGCGCCTGCGGCTTGAGCTGCTCCTCCATCTGCGCCAGCGACAAGGTATTGTCCTCATCATCGTCGTCGGACGGGCGGGGCACGCGGCGTTCGGTCAGGCCGTCTTCGTCCTCGTCCGCGGCGGGCGCCTCCTCCGGCTCATCCTCTTCCTTGAACGATGGGCCGGCGCTCTTCTCGCTGATCTCGCCGGTGTCGTCCTCCGCACCCTCGACCTGTTCGGCGGTCGGGCCCTTGGAAACCATCGCATCGAGATCCAGGATCTCGCGAAGCTGCATCGTGCCTTCGTTGAGCTGGGTCGACCAATCAATGATCGCGTTGAACGTGATCGGGCTTTCGCACAGCCCCTGAATCATCGTGTCGCGGCCGGCCTCGATCCGCTTGGCGATCGCGATCTCGCCCTCGCGCGAGAGCAATTCGACCGCGCCCATTTCGCGCAGATACATGCGCACCGGATCGTCGGTACGATCGACCGTTTCCTTCTTGGTCGCGGTGGCGGTGAAGGTCGCAACAGCCTCGTCGCCGGTCGTTTCCTCGACTTCGTCTTCGTCCGCCTGCTGCGGCTGCTCGCCTTCTTCGCCGGCTTCCTCATTCTCGACGACGTTGACGCCCATCTCATTGAGGGCAGCCATGACGTCTTCGATCTGCTCGGAGGCCATCTGGTCCTGCGGCAGCGCTTCGTTGAGCTCGTCATAGGTGATGTAACCGCGCTTCTTGGCGCGCGCGAACACCTTCTTGATCGACGCGTCGTTGAGATCGATCAGGGGCGCATCCCCGCCGTCTCCACCATCGCCGGTTCCGCCCGCCGCTGCCACTGCCGTCTTCGCCATGCTACCTCTTAGACCCCGTCAACTCGTTCATTCGCCTTCCGGCTGCATTAAATCCATCAGCCTGCGTTCGACGTCCTGCTTTTCGCGGGTCAAACGCTGCTGTTCCGCAAAGCTCGCCTCGTCGGTGGTGGTACCGAACGTGCGGGTTGCTTCGGTGAGCGCCTGTTCGATCAATGGCCGCGTCACCAGCACATCGATCGCTTCCCCCAGGTCGCGTGTTGCGCGACTCGGGTCCGCATCGCTGCGCAGAAAGGAAAAGGCAAGACCGTTCGTCCGGCACAGCTCCTCCGTTGCCGCTTCAAGCCCGGCATCCGCCAATATGGAATGCGCGCCGCCACCTTCAAGGGAGCGGCCGGTGAAAGCAGCGTCGACCAGTGCATCACGGATGCGCTCCAACACCGGATCACCCAGCTCCAGGCCTGCCAGCGCCTCCGCATGCGCCGCCGCGGTGCCTGGGTGGAGCACCAGCCCGGCAATCACCGCGCGCGCGAACATGCGGTCGACGCCGCTTTTGCCGATCGATCGCGCGCCGGCGGACGTCGGGCGAGGCGGGGGCTTGCGGAAATCGCCGCGGCGAAACGGCTGGCGCTCGCGAAAGGGCGGGCCTTCACTGTGCTGACGCGGCGGCGCAGCGCCAAAGAGCGCGTCGAAGCGCCGACGGAATTCCAGCTTATATTGTTCGGATGTGCCCTGGTCGGTGATCGATGCGGCATGTTCGGCAAGACGGCGGCGCAGCCCGGCGCGCGTTTCGGGCGTGTCGAGGGCGGTTGCCCCCGCTTCGTGGCGCCAGATAAGGTCGACCAAAGGGATCGCCGACTGCAACGCGTTTTCGAACGCTGCCTTGCCGCCTGCCTTGACCAGATCGTCTGGATCCTGCCCGTCAGGCAAGGTCACGAAACGCAGCGACCGGTCAGGCCCTACCATCGGCAACGCACGCAACGCGGCCCTGATCGCCGCCTTCTGCCCCGCTTTATCGCCGTCGAAACACAGGACCGGCACCGGCACCAGGCGCCACAGCCGCTCGATCTGCGCCTCGGTCAACGCGGTGCCGAGCGGGGCTACCGCCTCGTCAATGCCGGCCCTCGCAAGCGCGATCACGTCCATATAGCCTTCGACAACGATCACGCGCTCGGCCTTGCGGCTAGCCGGCGCCGCGCGATCGAGATTGTAGAGCGTGCGACCCTTGTCGAAGAGTGGCGTGTCAGGGGAGTTGAGATATTTTGGCTCGCCCGCATCGAGGATGCGCCCACCGAACGCGATTGTCCTTCCCCGCGCATCGCGCACGGGAAAGATTAGCCGCCCGCGGAAACGGTCATAGGGCTCCTTCTCGTCGACCAGGATCAGCAGCCCCGCCTCGATCAAAGTATCGTTGCCGAAGCTGGCGAGCGCTGCCTTGAGCTTGCCGCGCGAATCGGGCGCGAAACCGAGTCCAAATGCCTTGACCAGATCGTCCGGCACGCCCCGCTTGGCGAGATAGGCGCGAGCCTCCGCACCCGCGATCCCCTGCAGTTGCTCGGCGAACCAGCTTTGCGCCGCCTCCGACGCGGCCACCAGCCCGGTCGCGCGTTCGGCGCGCTCGGCGGAGCGCGGATCGGCCGCAGGCACATCCATCCCCGCCGCCTGGGCGAGTTCCTTGACCGCCTCCATGAACGGCATGCCCTTGGCTTCCGTGAGGAACCGGATCGCGTCGCCATGCGCCGAGCAGCCGAAGCAATGGTAAAAGCCTTTGTCGTCATTGACGTAGAAGCTCGGCGTCTTCTCGTCGTGAAACGGGCAGCAAGCGCGATATTCGCGGCCGGCCTTTTGGAGTTTCACCGACCGGCCGATCAGCGCGGAAAGCATCGTCCGGTGGCGCAACTCGTCCAGGAATTGCGGGGAAAGCGACATCAGGAATTCCCCTCCCGCTTGCGGGAGGGGTCAGGGGAGGGGAGTGCGGTAATCGCACCCTCACCGTTCGTCCTGAGCGAAGTCGAAGGACGTTCCTTCGGCGGAATGGCCAACCACGAGATGCGAGCCCAATCCCCTTCGATCAGGGCCAGCTTTTTCGCACGTGTCCATCCCTTTAGCCGGCGTTCCGCCGAAAGCGCTTCCTCGCGCGTCGGGAACTCCTGCGACCACACCAAAGCGACCGGCCGTCGCCGGGCCGTGAAATCGCAATAGCGGCCATGCTGGTGCTGGCTCATTCGTCCTTCAAGATTGTCCGTATGGCCTACGTAGAAACGCTCGTCGGCGCATCGTAACATATAGGCCCAGAACGTCATCCCTGCTCCCAGAAGCGTCCTTCGACTTCGCTCAGGACGAACGGAGACTAACTCATCAACTCCCGCAAGCGGGAGGGCAGCAGCTTACGCCAACCGCGCTTTAACCAGCGCACTGGCCTTGCTCATATCGAGCTGCCCGGCATGGCGCTCCTTCATGGCGGCCATCACGCGGCCCATATCCTTGACCGAGGTCGCACCGAGCTCCGTCGCGATCGCATCGATGGCGCTGGCCGCTTCCTCTTCGCTCATCTGCTGGGGGAGGAAGCGTTCGATAACCGCGATCTCGGCCAGTTCGGCGTCGGCTAATTCCTGGCGGCCGCCTTTTTGATACAGTTCAACCGATTCGCGGCGCTGCTTGATCATTTTCTGCATGACTTCGGTCACCACCACGTCGTCGTCGGGTGTGGACGCGGAGGTGCGCAGTTCGATGTCGCGATTCTTGATCGCAGCCAGGATCAACCGGCTGGCGTTGAGGGTGGCGGTGTCGCGCGCCTTCATCGCGGCAATCTGCGCCGCCTGGATATCGTCTCGAATCATCGGAATCTCTCGGGAAGAGCGGAAACCACCATGCTAACCCGGTCCGGCCGGATTGGGTAGAGTTGACCGGTGGGGGCAGGCCATCTAGCAGACGCCGCTTAGCGACATCGCTGCTCACCCATTGGAGTGCCCGCCCACCATGGCCGACGCCACGACCCCACGCGCGCCGTCTCCCGCAGGAGCCACCGGCGTACTCGTATTGGGGGATGGCAGTGTCATCTGGGGCCGGGGATTCGGGGCTGAGGGCGCCGCCGTCGGCGAGGTCTGCTTCAACACCGCCATGACCGGCTATCAGGAGGTGATGACCGATCCGTCTTATGCCGGGCAGATCGTCACCTTCACCTTCCCGCATATCGGCAATGTCGGCGCCAATCCGGAAGATATCGAGGCGATCAACCCGCATGCGCTCGGCTGCATCGTGCGTGAGGACGTCACCGATCCGTCCAATTTCCGCTCGACCCAGCGCTTCGACGGTTGGCTGCGCAACAATGGCCGCATCGGCTTGTCGGGGGTCGACACGCGTGCGCTGACCCGCGCCATCCGCCTCGGCGGCGCGCCCAACGGCGTGATCGCGCATAATGCCAAGGGCGAGTTTGATGTCGATGCGCTGCTGGAGCAGGCCCGGCAATGGCCCGGCCTGGAAGGAATGGACCTCGCCAAGGAAGTATCGTCCACCCAGAGCTACAAGTGGGATGACGGCCTGTGGACGCTGGGCGAGGGCTATGCGGCCTACGCCGCCAATCCCGACGGCCCCCACGTTGTCGCAATCGATTACGGTCTCAAGCGCAACATCCTGCGCAACCTCGTCGCCGCCGGTGCGCGCGTGACGGTGGTGCCGGCGACCGCCACGTTCGAGGACGTGATGGCGCACAATCCGGAGGGCGTGTTCCTGTCCAACGGGCCGGGCGATCCCGCTGCCACCGGCATCTATGCCGTGCCGGTGATCCAGGAATTGCTCAAGATCGCCAAGCCGATCTTCGGCATCTGCCTCGGCCACCAATTGCTGGGCCTCGCCGTCGGCGCCAAGACCGCCAAGATGCACCAGGGCCACCGCGGCGCCAACCATCCGGTCAAGCGCAGCGAAGACGGCCGGGTCGAGATAACCAGCATGAACCACGGCTTCGCGGTCCTGACCGAGACGTTGCCCGCCAATGCCGAGCCGACGCATATCTCGTTGTTCGACGGATCGCTCGCGGGTCTGCGCCTGACCGACAAACCGGCTTTCTCGGTGCAATATCACCCCGAAGCCAGCCCTGGTCCGCAAGACAGCCACTATCTGTTCGAGCAGTTCGTGGGTGCGTTGCGTTGATCCGCTCGCTGTTGCTAGCGCTGTTGGTGGGCGCTTGCGCGCGTGCACCCGGACCTGTTCCAACAAACTGGAAAAAGATGTCCCTTGAACAACGGCAGGGTGCCCTCGATGCGATCGCCGATCAGTGTAGGCTTTCACGATCAACCTTGCTGGTCAGCGGCGACGAAGTGCGTCTTCGTCCCGAACCGACAGCAGAATACGAAAGCGTCGATTGCGCCTTGGAAAAGCTGAAGCAACTTCCAGGGTTGGGCATGAAAATGGGCTTCGTCGGCAACGAAGCATATACGAACGAGAGCCAATAATGCCCAAGCGTACCGACATCAAATCGATCCTCATCATCGGCGCGGGCCCGATCGTCATCGGGCAGGCGTGCGAGTTCGATTATTCGGGGACGCAGGCGTGCAAGGCGCTGCGCGAGGAGGGCTATCGCATCGTCCTGGTCAATTCCAACCCGGCGACCATCATGACCGATCCCGACATGGCCGACGCCACCTATGTCGAGCCGATCACGCCCGAAGTGGTCGCCAAGATTATCGAGAAGGAGCGCCCCGACGCGGTGTTGCCGACGATGGGCGGGCAGACTGCGCTCAATACCGCTCTCGCTTTGTGGCACGACGGCACGCTCGAAAAATATGGCTGCGTCATGATCGGCGCCGATGCCGAGGCGATCGACAAGGCCGAGGACCGGCTCAAATTCCGCAATGCGATGGATAAGATCGGGCTGGAAAGCCCGCGCTCGCGCATCGCCCATTCGGTCGAGGAAGCGGTCGCCGCGCTCGATTTCGTCGGCCTGCCGTCGATCGTGCGGCCCAGCTTCACGATGGGCGGGCAGGGCGGGGGCATTGCCTATAACCGCCAGGAATTCATCGAGATCGTCACCTCAGGGCTCGATCTGTCGCCGACCACCGAAGTGCTGGTCGAGGAAAGCGTCCTCGGCTGGAAGGAATATGAGATGGAGGTCGTGCGGGATCGCAACGACAATGCCATCATCATCTGCTCGATCGAGAATGTCGATCCGATGGGGGTGCATACCGGGGACTCCATCACCGTCGCGCCGGCTTTGACGCTGACCGACAAGGAATATCAGATCATGCGCAATGCCAGCATCGCGGTGTTGCGCGAGATCGGGGTCGAGACGGGCGGCTCCAACGTCCAGTTCGCGGTCAATCCCAAGGACGGCCGCCTGGTCGTGATCGAGATGAACCCGCGCGTGTCGCGCTCGTCTGCGCTGGCGTCCAAGGCGACCGGCTTCCCGATTGCCAAGGTCGCCGCCAAACTGGCGGTCGGCTACACGCTCGACGAGATCGACAACGACATCACCGGGGCGACGCCCGCGAGCTTCGAGCCGACAATCGATTATGTCGTCACCAAGATCCCGCGCTTTACGTTCGAGAAGTTCAAGGGTGCCTCCGACAATCTGACCACGGCAATGAAGTCGGTCGGCGAGGTGATGGCGATCGGCCGCAACTTCCATGAGAGCCTGCAGAAGGCGCTGCGCGGGCTGGAGACGGGGCTTTCGGGTCTCAACATCGTCGATCGGCTGAAGGGTGCTCCGCGCGCCGAGATCGAGGCAGCCCTGGCGGAGGCGACACCGGATCGCCTGCTCAACGCCGCGCAGGCATTGCGCGAGGGCTTCACCGTCGATGAAGTCCACCGCATCGCCAAGTACGATCCCTGGTTTGTCGAGCGATTGGCCGAGATCGTGCGCGCGGAGGAGCGGGTCTGCCGTGACGGCCTGCCCGGCGATGCCGCCGGCATGCGCAAGCTCAAGGGCATGGGCTTTTCGGACAAGCGCCTTGCGTGGCTCGCGCTCAACAGCGCTAACCTGCCGGGCATGCAGCGCGAGATCGCGCGCGGCTCGGGCATCGTCCACGACGCGATTAGCGCCATGTCCGGCGGCGTGACCGAGGCCGAGGTGCGCGCGCACCGCCACAAGCTCGGTGTGCGGCCGGTGTTCAAGCGCATCGACACATGCGCGGCCGAGTTTGAGGCGAAGACGCCTTACATGTACTCGACCTACGAGGCACCGGCGTTCGGGGAGCCCGAAAACGAGGCGCATCCGACCGACCGGCGCAAGATCGTCATTCTGGGCGGCGGGCCCAACCGCATCGGCCAAGGCATCGAATTCGACTATTGCTGCTGCCACGCCTGCTTCGCGTTGTCGGACGCGGGCTTCGAGACGATCATGATCAATTGCAATCCGGAGACGGTCAGCACCGATTATGACACGTCCGACCGTCTTTATTTCGAGCCGCTGACGGCCGAGGACGTGCTTGAGATACTCCATGTCGAGCAGCAGAATGGCGAATTGGTCGGCGTGATCGTCCAGTTCGGCGGGCAGACTCCGCTCAAGCTCGCGCAGGAGCTGGAGAATGCGGGCATCCCCATTCTGGGTACTTCGCCTGACGCGATAGACCTGGCCGAAGACCGTGAACGCTTCGCCGCCTTGGTCGAGAAACTAGGTCTCAAGCAGCCGGCCAATGGCATTGCCCGCAGCCGCGACGAGGCGATCGCGGTCGCCGAGCGCATTGGATATCCGGTGCTGACGCGCCCTTCCTACGTGCTGGGCGGACGGGCGATGGAGGTGGTCGATACGCCCGCCCAGCTCGACAATTATATCGCGACCGCGGTGCAGGTGTCGGGCGACTCGCCCGTGCTGATCGACCGCTATCTGCGCGACGCGATCGAGGTCGATGTCGATGCGATCGCCGACGGCACCGACGTCGTCATCGCGGGCGTAATGGAGCATATCGAGGAAGCTGGCGTGCATTCAGGCGACAGCGCCTGCTCGCTGCCGCCGTACAGCCTGTCTGCGGAGATCGTCGCCGAGATCGAGCGCCAGACCGATGCGCTCGCCCGCGCACTCAAGGTCAAGGGCCTGATGAACGTCCAGTTCGCAGTCAAGGACGGCGAGGTCTATCTGATCGAGGTCAATCCGCGCGCCAGCCGCACCGTGCCGTTCGTCGCCAAGGCGGTGGGCGCGCCAATCGCCAAGATCGCCGCGCGGGTAATGGCCGGCGAGATGCTCAAAGACCTGCCCAAGGTCGATCTCGACATCGATTATATCGCGGTCAAGGAGGCTGTCTTCCCGTGGGCGCGTTTCCCGGGCGTCGATCCGGTGCTGTCGCCGGAAATGAAGTCGACCGGCGAAGTGATGGGAATCGACCGCGATTTCGCAACCGCCTTCGCCAAGGCTCAGCTCGGCGCCGGTACGGTATTGCCGCAGGCCGGGACGGTGTTTGTTTCGGTCAAGCCGGGGGACAAGCCGGTAATCGAACCGGCGGTGCGCCATCTGATCGAACTCGGTTTCACGATCGTCGCGACTGACGGCACCGCCGCTTTCCTGCAGGCGCATGGGCTCGAGGTTGAGCAGGTCAACAAGGTGATGCAGGGTCGGCCGCACATCGTCGACCGCCTCAAGGATGGCGGCGTGCAGCTGGTGCTCAACACGACCGAGGGCTGGCAGTCGCTGCAGGATTCGAAATCGATCCGCGCCTCGGCGATGCTCGCGCGCATTCCTTACTTCACGACGGCTGCGGCAGGGGTGGCTGCGGTGCGCGCGATCGCGGCCTTAAGGGAGCACAGCCTTGAAGTGCGCTCGCTCCAATCCTATCATGGCTAACTGACGATCCCAGACATCGCGAAGATGCGGGCGTCGCCAACCGGCGGCGCGGGGGTTGGTTTATGACGGTTCAGATTTTTACGGTTCGATTTTTTACGGTTCGATTTTTTTACGGTTCACAAGGGGTTTGGTTGAAATGGCGAGCGACGAGAAGATGCCGATGCTGGTGGAAGGGCATGACATGCTCACCACCGAGGTCGCGCGTCTCAAGACGGAGCGGCCGCAGATCATCGATGCGATCGAGGAAGCGCGCGCCCATGGCGACCTTTCCGAAAATGCCGAATATCATGCCGCCAAGGAGCGCCAGGGCCAGATCGAGGCGATGATCGCCGACATCGAGGACAAGCTCTCGCGCGCTATGATCATCGATCCAAAGACCTTGTCGGGTGACAAGGTGGTGTTCGGCGCGACGGTTCATCTTGTCGATGAGGATGAAAAGCCCATCACCTACCAGATCGTCGGCCAGACTGAGGCGGACGCCAAGGCTGGGCGCATCTCCTATTCCTCCCCGCTGGGTCGCGCGCTGATCGGCCGTAAGGTGGACGAAGAGGTCGAAGTGACCGTGCCCTCGGGCGACAAATATTACGTCGTCACCGGCATCGAGTTCATCTGACGCGGATGCCGGCGCGCGCCTCCGTCGGCCGGGCGGAGGCCGACGGCGCCAGCAGTCGCCTCATAGCCAGGATGCGGGCCTCTTTGGACGCGATTAGTCGGTGAGGACCGCTCCTCCCAAGATGACGATCGCGCTCTGTGTGGCGACGGTCGCCAGCTATTTTGTGCTGAGCGCACTCGGCAGCCTCGATATGGCGGCGGTCGCCGGCGGCTTCGTGCCGGCGCGCGTTTCGGAAATGCCGGCAACGTTCGCGCTCCCGGTCTGGCTGACACCCTTGAGCGCCACTTTACTCCATGGCGGCTTACTGCACCTCAGCTTCAACCTGGTGATGCTCTATTATTGCGGTCGGGAGGATGAGGTCGCGCTGGGCCGTGCTGGCGTGATCACGCTTTATGTCGTCGGCGCTTATGCCGCTGCGGCGGCGCAATATGCGGCCAGCCCGCATTCGCCCGTGCCGATGATCGGTGCAAGTGGGGCGGTTTCGGCACTCGTCGGTGCCTACGCCATGCTCTATGGTCAGCGCCGCCCGTCCAAACTTTCGCCCGAAGTCGCGCGTTGGCTGCACATCGCCTGGCTGGCGGCGGCTTGGCTCGCGGTTCAGCTGCTGCTCGGCCTCGTTTCGCATATGCAGGGCATGGCGATCGCCTGGGCGGCCCACGTCGGCGGGTTCATTGCCGGTCTGGTTCTCGCACGCCCGCTACTGCGGTGGCGTTACCGCAAGGCGTAATGTCGGCGCGTCGTCCCAGCGAACGCTGGGATCTCAGGCAGCCAAGAGCACCTTACGAAACGCCAGCTTCGGGGACGGCAACCTTCAGTCTTTAGGGACTGGTTCGAGCAGCCTGTGCAGATGAACGATGACATAGCGCATCTCGGCATCGTCGACCGTACGCTGCGCCGCCGCGCGCCAGGCTTTCTCGGCGCTCGTATAATCGGGAAAGAAACCGATCACGTCGACCTTTGACAGATCTTCGAAGTCGAGCGTGCGCGGATCCTTGACCCGCCCGCCGAACACCAGGTGCATCTTGCTCATGGAAATGCCTCCTGGCGCCGGTAAGCGGGCCTTGCAAGTGCGCGCTTTAGCCGCGCGCCTTCATCATCCGCACCAGCGCGTCGAAGCCCTGGCGCTGGATCACCGAGTCGAAGTCGGCGGCCTGCGCCATCGCAACGTTGATGCCGGCGACATTGAGGTTAAGCACCTTCCACGCGCCATTGACCTTCACCACCGACCAGGTTGCCGCAATCGGCTGCGAGCCGGGCTTGATCACCTGCGTGAACACGTCCGCGCCGCCGCCGGCGGTCGGCTGCGCGCGGATGACGCGCACGGTCGCACTGGAATATTCGAACAGGCGGTCGGCATAGGTGCCGACCACATAGCCTGGCAGTGCCGCCTTATAGGCTGCCTGTTGTGCAGGCGAGGTCGTCGGCAGCCAGCGCCGGATCAGGCGGGTACCGATCTGCTCGACCGCAACATTCTGGGCCAGCAGGGCACGAAACTTGGCCTTGGCCGCCTCGCGATTGCCGGTCCGCATCGCCAGGAAGCCGTCCGTGGTGAAGGTCGAGATGAAACGCTGCGGATCGCTGGTGTCGATCGCCGCCGCCGCCGGGCTGAACACGGCCGGAAGCAGCGCGCCCGAGGCGATTGCGATCGCCGCGAAGGCGCTACGAAATTTGGTCATCAGTCTGCTCTCCAAATACGAAGGGCGGACGCAAGCGCCCGCCCGTCTGAACTTGCGTTGAATTTCTAGCGCGTGGCGGACTCGCGTGCGGCCTGGATGGCCGCAGTACCAGCGGTGCCGGCGGCTTTGAGCGCCTGTTCCACCAGCTTGGAGACCTGACCGCGAAGCTGGTCGGTCGATAAGCCAGCTTCATCCAGAGCATCGAGTCCGGCGCTCCGGCCGGCATCGAGCGCGGCGCGTGCTGCATCGCCAATCTTCGCGCCGAGCGGGTCCAGCAATTCCTTCTCTTTCTCGATCCGCGGCAAAAGCGCACCCGCGATCGCGCCGATGGCAATGCCGCCGAGCAGAGCGCTCAGTGGATTCGCCTCGAGCGACTGGCCCGCACCCGCCGTCTTCTCGCGTGCGGCCGCATAAGCGGCGGCGACGCGATCGCTGACCTTCCCGTAAGCGTCGGTCAGCGCACCATTGCTGGTGTCGTTGTCGGCCGCTTTGGGCTTGCTGGACTTACTCGGCTTACTCATCTCTATCTCCATCACTGATCTTGCCGCGCAGCCGGGCGAACAGCCGTGCAAGCGGTTTACGGGCGATCAACGCAGCAACCCCGATCGCGGCTGCAGAAGCTGCGACCGGCCGTTGGCCTATTGCGCGCGCGGTGCGCGTCGCGGCGGTTTCACCCGCGTCGCGCGCGCTCTCCCACGCGTCGCTGGCCAGTGCCGCCGGCTTCAGCCGCGATTGCAGCGCATGGGCCGACCCCAACAGACGCTCGCGGGCAAGCGCCACATCGGCGCGGGCGCGGGCGACATCCGTCTCACTCATTTCACTATGCCCTTGATCCGTTTCACCGCCGTCCAGCCGAGCAGCCCCGCGACCAGCAGCACCACCAAAGCTGCCACCGCGAAGCCGCCGGCCAACCCAAGCCAGCGCGCCAGCAACAGCCCCAGTGACGCGGCCAATATTGTCGCCGCCGCCTGGACCAGCACGATTGCGACGACGATCAGCCCCGCCGCTGGGCCGGCCTGGGCCGCCTTGGTCGTGACCGTCGTTTTGGCGAGCGTCACTTCCGCCCGGACATAGGCCTTCCCATTGTCGATTACGCGCGCGGCGAGTTCGCGGAGCGACTCGGGCTCCCCGACGGCGTTCGGCAGCATCACGCCTTCGGCGCATCTTTGTCCGAGCCACCCTCAGGCAAGCCGGACCGCGCAAGCCGCGCCACTACGAAGCCCAGCGCCGCCGCCGTACCCACGGCGATCGCCGGCGACTTTGCGATCAATGCGCGTGCATCGGCGAACAGTTGGTCGACGTCCTTGTCGCGGAACGTCTCCGAGAAATTGCCGATGCCCTGGGCCGCGCGGCGCGCATAGTCACCATATTGGCTACCCAGTTTCTGATCGATTTCCTCTGCGGCGTCTTCGACCGTCTGCACCAGGCTGTCGAGGGCCGAGGTGGCGCGATCCTTTCCCGCCTGTGCGAAATCGCGCGCCCGGTCGGTAGCCTGGCCACGCAGATCGTCGAAGCGGTCGAACAGGGCGGCCTTGGCGGTCTCGCCTTCCGATCTGATCGCGGAAATCTCCGGCTCGGGGCGTGCGGCGGCGGAATTACGGCCTGTTGAGGTTCCGGCCGAATTTTTTCCATTGGAGCTTCCAGTGGCGAAATCGTCGTCTCCGCCATCGTCACTCACGCCGGCACCTTCGATGATGGCGTCGGTACCCTCGGGCAGCTGCTCGTCGGAAGCCATGTCGTCGTCTCCTGAATAACCCAAGTCTCAGCGATTCAACCGCTGCACGGGGGCTGCGTTCCATCGGGCTAATACACTATTTCATATCGGGAGCGTTATTATTGCCTCCGCGCTCTGCCGCCGATAGAGCCCGCGCCATCCGTTTCAGGCCAGCCGAGGAAAAATCATGACCGCGATCGTCGACGTCCACGCCCGTACCGTGATCGACAGTCGCGGCAATCCGACGGTCGAGGTCGACGTCACGCTGGAGGATGGCAGCTTCGGCCGCGCGGCGGTGCCTTCGGGCGCATCAACCGGCACGCGCGAGGCCGTCGAGCGCCGCGACGGCGACAAGGGCCGCTGGGGCGGCAAAGGCGTCGACGATGCGGTCGAGGCGGTCAACGGCGAGATCGCCGAGGCGGTCGAGGGACTGGAAGCCGAGGACCAGGGCGAGGTCGACGGCATCATGATCGAGCTCGACGGCACCGAAAATAAGGGGCGGCTCGGCGCCAACGGCATTCTCGGCGTCAGCCTCGCGGTCGCCAAGGCGGCGGCGGAAGCGCGCGGCTTGCCGCTCTACCGTTATGTCGGCGGCGTCTCGGCACATCTCCTGCCGGTACCGATGATGAACATCATCAATGGCGGCGCCCATGCCGACAATCCGATCGACTTCCAGGAATTCATGATCGTGCCGATCGGCAGCGACAGCCTGATCGAGGCGGTGCGCTGCGGCACCGAGATTTTCCACACGCTCAAGAAGAAGCTGCACGATCAGGGGCTGGCGACCGCGGTCGGCGACGAAGGCGGCTTCGCGCCGAACCTGGCAAGCCCGGCCGAAGCGCTCGATTTCATTATGAGCTCGATCGAAGCCGCCGGTTACACGCCGGGTGAGGATGTCGGCATCGCGCTCGATTGCGCGGCCAGCGAATTCTTCAAGGGCGGCTTCTACGATCTGGAAGGCGAGGGGCGGAAGCTCTCGCCCGAAGAGATGGTGGATTATCTCGCCGAGCTCGCCGGAAGGTATCCGATTGTGTCGATCGAAGACGGCATGGCCGAGCAGGATTGGGACGGGTGGAAGCTGCTGACCGATCGACTCGGCGCGACCTGCCAGCTGGTCGGCGACGATATTTTCGTCACCAACCCCCGCATCCTGGCCGAAGGCATCGAGAAGGGTGTCGCCAACTCGCTGCTGGTCAAGGTCAACCAGATCGGCACGCTAAGCGAAACGCTGGAAGCGGTCAGCATGGCACAGCGCGCCGGCTATACCGCGGTCATGTCGCATCGTTCGGGCGAGACCGAGGATTCGACCATCGCCGATCTCGCCGTCGCCACCAATTGCGGTCAGATCAAGACCGGCAGCCTCGCGCGTTCGGACCGGCTCGCCAAATATAACCAGCTCATCCGCATCGAGGAGGAATTGGGCGCCGTAGCCCGTTATGCCGGGCGAAGCGCGATCAAGCGGTAAGGGCCCGGCCAAGCCAAGCTACGCCCGAGCCAAGCCTAATTGTATTTCCTAGTTAAAAAGTAGGGAATACGATAAGCGCACATCCGATACGGAGTGCGGCACATGATCGACGGCGAGCTCGGCCTTTCTCCCCTGTGCCTGATCGTGCCCGGATTGGGTAATTCGGGGCCGGGCCATTGGCAGACGATCTGGGAAGCCGAACGCCACGATTGCCTGCGCGTCCAACTCGGTGTTTGGGACGATCCGATCCGCAATGTCTGGATCAGCCGCATCGATCAGGCCGTCGGCGCAGCGCAGGGGCCCGTCGTGCTCGTCGGCCACAGCCTTGGCTGCCATGCGATCCTGTGGTGGGCGAGTTTGTTGGCCGAGGATGTCAGCGGCAATGTCGTCGGCGCTTTGCTGGTGGCACCGCCGGATGTCGACCGTCCGGGCACCGATCCGCGGGTCGAACGCTTTGCGCCGGCACCCAAGACTATTTTGCCGTTTCCCGTAACCGTGGTCGCCAGCAGCAACGATAGCTGGTGCGATGCCGCGCGTTCCGCCGAACTGGCGGCCTCTTGGGGTGCGCATCACGTGCTGCTCGATAGCGCCGGGCACATCAATGCCGAGTCGGGCCTTGGCGATTGGCGTGAGGGCCAGGAATTGCTGGAGCGCATTCTCGACGTCCGCCCCCGCACCACCGGTGCGCGCGGCTGGCGCGGGCTGAAGTCGTCAAAGTCGGATTCGCGTTTCGCGCACCGTTGACGGTGTGCGCCTGTCGGCTAGGCTGGTGCCATGGCGGATCCTTGCGCGCATTATCACACGATCGTTACCGTCGTACCGAGCGCGGACGGTTGCGAGGAGTGCCTCAAGTCCGGCTCCTGGTGGGTCCACCTGCGCCTGTGCCGCACCTGCGGTCATGTCGGCTGCTGTGATGAATCGCCAAATCGACATGCTACCAAGCATTTCCATGCTACGGCTCACCCGATCATCGAAGGCTATGATCCACCGGAGGGCTGGGGCTGGTGCTATATCGATGAGGTGGATTTCGACCTGCGCGACCGGATGACGCCGCATCCCCGGCCGATTCCGCGCTTCATCTAGCCGATCGATGCGACTCCGCCTGACTCAGCTTTTGCACGTTTCGGCGGCTTTTCGCTTGAAGCCATTGTCAAATCGTGATTCTCCAGGCGTCGAGATGTCGCGCCGCCCCGCCCTGAACATGATCCGGTCCGCCTTTTGGCCAACCGTGGCCGTGGCGGTGATCGTTTATTTTGCCGGCGCCGCGATCGTCGGCCAGAATGGGCTGTTTTCGCTTGCGGGTTATCGTCACCAGCGCGCCGAGCATCTCGTCACGCTGCAGTCGCTGCAGGCCGAACGCGCGCGACTGGCGCATCATGCCGATCTGCTCGATCCCCGCCACGTGGACCCGGACTTCGCCGAAGAGATGGTGCGCAAGCAGACCGGTCAGATCCGGCCCGACGAGGTCATCCTCCCCGCCAATTAATGGATCGATGGTCGACCCGCCGGCGACCGATTCCACCCATTATCTACACCGGGCATTCGCAGTTGCATGCCACGCAATGGAAAGCGCGGAACTGCCCGTTGCGGGAGCGGGTTTGTCACGCCTATAGGGGCGCCTTCTAAGAAGCGCCCGCAGGAGAGAGATCCGCCTTGGCCCGAGCAGAAAAATCCGTCGCGCCCGTCGCCCCGGCAGCGCCGCCCGCGACGCCCAATCGCGAACGCCCCCCCGAGCCGAGGCCTTATGATGCGTCGAAGGAGGAGCTGCTCGAATTTTATCGCCAGATGCTGCTCATCCGCCGTTTCGAGGAAAAAGCAGGGCAGCTTTACGGGCTCGGCCTGATCGGCGGCTTCTGCCACCTTTATATCGGCCAGGAAGCGGTCGCGGTCGGCCTGCAGTCGGCGCTGAAGGTCGGTCGTGACTCGGTCGTCACCGGCTATCGTGACCATGGCCACATGCTCGCTTACGGCATCGATCCGAACGTCATCATGGCGGAACTGACGGGTCGCCAGGCCGGAATCTCCAAGGGCAAGGGCGGCTCGATGCACATGTTCTCGGTCGAACATGGCTTCTACGGCGGCCACGGTATCGTCGGCGCGCAGGTGTCGATCGGCGCGGGCCTCGCCTTCAAGCATAAATATGCCAATGATGGTGGCGTGGCTCTTGTCTATTTCGGCGATGGCGCGGCCAATCAGGGCCAGGTCTACGAAAGCTTCAACATGGCGGAGCTGTGGAAGCTGCCCGTCATCTTCGTGATTGAGAATAATCAATACGCTATGGGCACGAGCGTGAACCGCGCCTCGGCCGAGGACCAGCTCTACAAGCGGGGCGAAAGCTTCCGCATTCCCGGTATCCAGGTCGATGGCATGGATGTGCTGGCGGTGCGCGGCGCGGCCGAGACCGCGCTGGAATGGGTCCAGGCCGGCAAGGGCCCGGTTTTGCTGGAGCTCAAGACTTACCGCTATCGCGGTCATTCGATGTCGGATCCGGCTAAATATCGTTCGCGTGAAGAAGTTCAGTCGGTCCGGGACAAGAGCGATCCGATTGATCATCTCGCCCGCATCCTTGCCGAAAAGGGCGTGAGCGAGGATCAGCTCAAGTCGCTCGACAAGGATATCCGCAAGATCGTCGCCGACAGCGCCGCCTTCGCCGAGGAATCGCCCGAACCGGAAGCTTCCGAACTTTACACCGACGTCCTCGTCGACACTTATTGAGCGCGAGAAAAGATGCCCATTGAAATCAAGATGCCCGCGCTCTCGCCGACGATGGAGGAGGGCACGCTCGCCAAATGGCTGGTCAAGGAGGGCGATACGGTGAAATCCGGCGACGTCCTCGCTGAGATCGAGACCGACAAGGCGACGATGGAATTCGAGTCCATCGATGAAGGCACCGTCGCCAAGATCGTGGTGCCGGAAGGCACGGACGGCGTGAAGGTCGGCGCTATTATCGCATTGATCGCGGGCGAGGGTGAGGCGGAGGCGGACCGGAGCGCCGGGGACACTTCCCAGCCGACGACGGCCGCCGCGCCCGCCCCGCAGGCGCAGCCGGTCGAACAGCCGAGCGACCAGAAGACGGAGCCCGAGGGCGAGAGCCGCTCTGAGGAAGCGCCCAAGCGCATGGAGACGGCCGCGCGCGCGCTGGTCGCCGACGTCGCCGACACGCACGAGGATCCCGAAGTGCCGGAAGGCACCGAGCTGGTCCGCACCACCGTCCGCGACGCCTTGCGCGACGCCATGGCGGAGGAGATGCGCAAGGACGACCGCGTATTCGTGATGGGCGAGGAAGTCGCCGAATATCAGGGCGCCTATAAGGTCACCCAAGGCCTGCTCGACGAGTTCGGCGCAACCCGCGTGATCGACACACCGATCACTGAATATGGCTTTGCCGGCATCGGCACGGGCGCGGCGATGGCGGGCCTCAGGCCCATCGTCGAGTTCATGACCTTCAACTTCGCGATGCAGGCGATCGATCACATCATCAATTCGGCCGCCAAGACCAACTATATGTCGGGTGGGCAGATGCGCTGTCCGATCGTGTTCCGCGGTCCCAACGGCGCCGCCGCCCGTGTCGCCGCCCAGCACAGCCAGAATTACGGGCCGTGGTATGCGAGCGTGCCGGGCCTGATTGTGATCGCGCCTTACTCGGCGGCCGACGCCAAGGGCCTCTTGAAGGCGGCGATCCGCTCCAACGACCCGGTCGTCTTCCTTGAGAACGAATTGCTCTACGGCCAGTCGTTCGATGTGCCCAAGCTCGATGATTATGTCCTGCCGATCGGCAAGGCGCGCGTCGCCAAGAAAGGCAAGGACGTAACGCTCGTCAGCTACACGATCGGCGTCGGTGTCGCGCTCGAAGCCGCTAAATTGCTAGCGGAAGACGGCATCGATGCCGAGGTGATCGATCTGCGCACGTTGCGCCCGCTCGACACCGCGACCGTGCTGGCTTCGCTCAGGAAGACCAACCGCATGGTGGTAGTCGAGGAAGGCTGGCCGACCTGCTCGATCGCGTCCGAGATCGCGGCGGTGGCGATGGAGCAGGGCTTCGATGATCTCGACGCGCCGGTGCTGCGCGTCACCAATGTCGACGTGCCGCTGCCTTACGCCGCCAACCTCGAAAAGATGGCCCTAATCACCGCCGATCAGGTCGTCGCTGCGGCGAAAAAGGTCTGCTACCGCTGATGCACTGCTCCCCTGTCTGGGGGGAAGTGCACGGAAGCCGATTATCAACATCTTGTTCCCCGGCGAAGGCCGGGGCCCAGGCCCGAATGTCAGTTTGGACACTCGCCTTCGCGGGGGAACGATTACCGACCGGCCGGGGAAACCGTGCCCACTGAACTCGACCATATCGCCGACCCCGAACGTGCGCTCGCTATCGCCTACGCGCCCGCCGCCACGCGCGCCGCGCTGACCGCCTTGTTCCAGCTGGACGAGCGCTTCGGCCAGATCGTTTCTTCCACGACCGAGCCGATGATCGGCCTGATGCGCCTTGCCTGGTGGCGCGAGGCGCTGGAAAAGCTGAATCCCGACAGCGCGCCCGCCGAACCGCTGCTGCGGGCACTCGCGACGACAGCATTGCCGCACGGCGTGACGGGGGCGGCACTGGCCGCGATCGAGGACGGCTGGTCCGCATTGATCGACGGGGACGAAAGCGAACTCCTTATTCCGCGACATGGGCGGGAGCGAGGTCGCAACCTGTTCGCGGCGGCGGCAGCGATCCTCGGCGCCGCAGATGATCGCTTGCCCGCGGCAGGAGAAGTGTGGGCGCTGGCCGATCTTGGCTTCCATCATTCCCGGCCCGCGGTGCGCGATGCCGCACTGGCGCGCGCCCGCGAGCTTGCCCGCGACGTTCCCTCCCGGACCTGGCCTCCCGCCGCTCGCCCGCTCGCCGCCCTGTTCGTGCTGGCGGAGCACGACAGCAGGCTCGGCGGCCGCGTACAGGGCAGTCCGGCTCGATTGCTACGAATACTGGCGCTACGAATTACGGGGCGTTAGCAAAGAAGAAAGGGTGACCTGATCATTGTTCGCCCAAGTTTAGCATGAACGGACAAATGGGTAGCAATTCGCTCTCACGGGGCGAGCGAAGGAGGCGGACAATATGTGGCGCTATTGGGTCGGAGCGGTGGTAGCCTTAGTGCTGTTGGTCGGCGGCGTCCTATGGTGGCGCAGCACGGCGGTTGCCCAACATGGGATCTCGCACGCGGCGACCGCCAGCGCTTCGCCGGACGCGGACGACGAACCAATGCCGGCTACGCCCGCCGCCAGTGAAAAGACCCGCGAGGAGAAACGCTTCTCGCGTAGCGATCATGACAAGAATGGCGCCATCAGCCGCGACGAATTCCTCGCCGCCCGCCACCGCAACTTCGCCAAGCTCGATGTCAACAATGACGGCCGGCTGACTTTCGACGAATATGCAGTCAAGGCCGAGGAGAAGTTTGGTAAGGCGGACGCCGACAAATCGGGCTCGCTCAATCCGGCCGAGTTCGCGACCACCCGCGTCGCGCGCAAGGCCAAGGCGGCCTGCGCCTGCCAGCCGAAGGGCGACGATGGCGACTGACGCGGGCTGGCGGATCGTCCCGGGCGACCTCGCCGATCCGCATATTATCGCACTGCTGCAAACCCACGTCGCGACCGCCACCGCCGATATGCCGCGCGAGAGCTGCCATGCGCTCGATGTGGGGGGCCTGCAAAAGCCCGAGCTGACCTTCTGGGCAGTATGGGAAGGCGACAGCCTGCTCGGCGTCGGCGCGCTCAAGGATCTCGGTGACGGGGAGGGCGAGGTGAAATCGATGCATGTCGCCGCAGCGGCGCGAGGTCGCGGCGTCGGTTCTGCCATCGTCGCGCACATCCTCGCCACCGCCCGCGCGCGTGGCTATCGGCGGCTCTATCTCGAGACCGGCGGCATCCCCTATTTCGCGCCGGCCCGCGCGCTTTATGCGGCGCATGGCTTCGTCGAATGCGCCGCCTATCGCGGCTATGTGCCCGATCCCAACAGCGTGTTTATGACACTCGAGCTTAGGGTATAGCCGCCTGAGACGCCTACTTTCCCCTTTCTTCCACTGCGTGATGCTCGCGGCGGCTTCGATCGTCGCCGGAGGGTGCACGGCGGCCGCGCCGACAGCTCCTGCGCAGCTCCGAATTGCGACTGGGTCTTTGCATGGCATACCGTATCGCGAAATCGGCGTCGCCCGACCGCTGCGGACGATCATTCTGATTCGGGGAGGCCCCGACCAGCCGACCGTCAGCAAGATTGACGACCTCGATCGTTATCTTACTTCGCGTTTCCGGGCGCGCGTAATCACACCCGCTTATTACGGCTCGGCGGAGCGCTCTGCCTGGACCAGGCCGCCCTCGTTGGACATTGCGCTGCCGATGTCACGCGACGCCATCGTTGAGCGCATCCTGGGTGAAGTCCGCAGGACCTACGCCGGCATGCCACGAGCGGTCCGTGAGATGCGGATGGTCATTCGACATTGGGACGGACCCTCGACCGTGATCGTCGGCGAAAGCTACGGCGCTTTCCTCGCGGCGATCGCCGCCCAGGCCAGGCATCGCGGTACGCTGGTACTCCTTTCGCCCATGCTCGCGACTTATCGTGAGATCGTCGCCGCCTCGCTTGACGGACGTCACCCCTTGCAGGCGCTGGTTGCTCCGCCTCAACTGGTCTTCTGCGACGTCGATCGAACCAACGAAATCCTGGACACTCCGGCAAGGCGCAGGCAGCTGCTCGAAGTAACCAGCCTCGTTATTATGCGCCATGGCAGGATGCCGACCTGGGCTCGATCCTGCGCCGGGTAACGGGGAGGGTCGAAGTCATCGCCGGCCTCAAGGATCTCATTGCGATGGTGACGGGGGAGGAGTGGCGAAGGCTTCGCGCCAATGCTCCGGATGGGGTGCAAATATGCATAGACCCCGGGCTCGGCCATGAAGCACCCACGGCGACGGCCCATGCTCGGCGATGTCTGGACACCGCGATGCGCGCGCAATCGAGGGTCCCTCCGGCTAGGCGACGAGGCTCAAAACATCAGCTCGCGCAGCGCAACCTTGCAGCGAACCGCGCAACCTCTACATGAGATGTAGCCGCAGGCCTCGCCGCGGCACGAAATCATTGCGGCTTACGGCCGCCAACAATCGGAAACTAAGTGACAATTCCAGGAAAAGAACTGCTGTTCCTTGCGCTCGGCGGATCGGGCGAGATCGGCATGAACGTCAATCTCTACGGTTGCGACGGTAAATGGGTCATGGTCGATCTCGGCCTGACCTTTGCAGATCCGGCTTATCCGGGCATCGATCTCATCCTGCCCGACCTCGAATTCATCGAGCGGAACCGCGACAACCTGCTCGGCATCGTGCTCACCCACGGCCATGAGGATCATATCGGCGCGATCCCCTATCTCGCCGCCGATCTCGGTGTGCCGCTGTTCGCCACGCCATTCACCGCCGGCCTGATCCAGGGCAAACTCGACGAAGAGGGCATAGCGTCCCAGGTCGAACTCAACATTGTCGAGCGCGGCGGCAGCGTCCGGCTCGGACCGTTCAACTTCACCTATGTGCCACTCGCCCATTCGATCCCGGAAGGTAACGGCTTGCTGATCGAGACCCCGTACGGCAACATCTTTCATACCGGCGACTGGAAGCTGGACGAGCAGCCTTTGGTCGGCGCGCCCGCTACCCCGGCCGAATTGAGCGCGATTGGCGATGCCGGCGTGCTCGCGTTGGTCTGCGATTCAACCAATGTCTTCAACGATGCCGCGTCCGGCTCCGAAGCGTCCGTGCGCGAAGGCCTCGCGGGCGTCGTCAGCGCGGTCGAGGGGCGCGTGCTCGTCACTACCTTTGCGTCCAACGCCGCGCGCGTCCAGACGCTCGGCCAGGTCGCGCGCGATTGCGGCCGCCAGCTCTGCGTCGCGGGCCGTTCGCTCGATCGCATCATCAAGGTCGCCAAGAGCGTCGGCTATCTCCAGGATTTCCCGCCGATCATCGATTTCGACGCGGCGATGAAATTGCCCGCGCACGAAGTGATGATCGTCGCCACCGGCGGCCAGGGCGAGGCCCGCGCCGCACTCGGCCGGATCGCCTTCGACAGCCACCAGCTCAAACTGTCCGAAGGCGACACCGTCGTCTTCTCGTCCAAGCAGATACCCGGCAACGAAATGGCGATTGGCCGCATCCAGAATGCGCTCGCCACCAAAGGCGTGATCATGATCACCGAGCGCCAGGCGCATGTCCACGTCTCCGGCCATCCCGGCCGACCCGAGCTGGCGCTGATGTATCAGTGGATGCGTCCGGAAATCATTCTGCCGGTCCATGGCGAGATGCGCCACCTGGCCGAGCAGGACCGCTTCGCACGCTCGCAGGGCGTGCCCCGGGGCATCGTTCAGGTCAATGGCGAGGTCGTCCGGCTCGCGCCCAACGGGCCGAAGAAGATCGGCAACGAGCGCGCGGGACGGCTGATCCTCGACGGCGACGTCATCCTGCCCGCCGACGGTTCCACCATGAACGAGCGCCGCCGCATCTCCGCCAATGGCGTGATCGCGGTGACGGTCGCGCTCGACCAGAATAACCGCCTGCGCGGTGAGCCCGCCGTCGCGCTGCAGGGCATTCCGGTAGAAGAGGATCGCGACGATTTCCTGGACGATGCGCGCGATGCCGCGGCGGCCGCGGTCAAGGGCAACAAGAAAGACGAAGCCGGCCTGCGCGAGGCGATCCGCCTGAGCGTGCGCCGCGTTGCCACGACCTGGACCGGCAAGAAGCCGGTCGTCGAAGTCAGCCTGATCCAGGTATGAGCCTGCGATGCGCCTGAGCTCGATCATCGCGCTCTATCCGCTGTTCTGGGCGCTGAGCTTCTTCTTCGTCCTGCCTTTCCGCCTGCGCGCGGACGGGCAGGAAAACCGCGTCCCCGGCCAGTTCGAAGGCGCGCCACCCAGCTTCAGCTTCTGGCGCACCGCCAAATGGACGACGCTGGTCGCGGCCGTGCTGTTTGGCCTCTATTACGCCAATTACGTCTATCAATGGCTGCCGGTGCAGAGCTTCAACCTCGTGCCGGATCGGGTGCTCGAGGGCGGCTGAGCGGCATCGACTTGCTTGGTGGTGTATCGCTGCCCCGCCCGCTATTGCTAAGTCAGCTGCGAGAGCAGGCCCCTTTGGCTGGAAACGACCATGCACGCTTTGCGGTTGGGAAGTTCACTATTCTCCGTTCTCGCGGTTTCCGTAGCCGCACAATTGCCGAGCACGGGCAGCAGCTTGCCTAAGGCGCATCTGCCTCAGCCCACCCCTATTTGGTTTACGTTCGACGACTACCCGCGCGACGCTGTAATTCAGAGGATGCAGGGGAGCGTAGGGTTTAGGCTGATACTCGGCACGGACGGCTTGGTCCGCGACTGCATTATTGCGCAATCGAGCGGACATGACTTACTCGATCAGGAGACCTGCTCTATCCTTCGCCGTCGCGCCAAACTGGATCCGCCACGGAATGATGCAGGGCAGCCGCAGGTCTCTCAATATGACGGAAGAATAACTTGGCATTTGCCCTCTGGGCCAGTGAAGCTTCCCGAGCCTTATCGCACTGTGGGAATTGAAGTGCGTAACGCACAGCCCGTTTGCTGGATCGATTGGAATGGAGCACGTCGCGATCTAAGTGCGAAAGTTTGCGCACGAATGGTGTCAGAATTGCCTGAAACCACGGCCTTTCCGGTCAAGCTCAACGTATCTGCGACGCCTAAGGAGCTCGGTTTTTAGTGAAGACCGTTAAATCGTCGAACGTCCAATACAGTCCTGCCCGTAATAGCAGCGGAAGTGGCGCTACCGGCGGCAGAACAACTTTCGAGTGGCGCCGTCTCCATCAAAACCGCTCATCCCCGATAGCGCAGCGCATCCACTAGGAGGCTGAACGCCGGCGAGGGCTGGCGTCGGCTGGCATAATAGAGGTGGTAGCCGTCGAATGGCTCGCACCAATCCTCCAGCACCCGCATCAGGCTGCCCGCCGCGACGAACTCGGCGACATGGTCTTCCATGATGAAGGCGATGCCGTGGCCTGCGATCGCCGCATCCATGATCAGGTTGACGCGATTGAACACGAGCTGCCCTTCGACCCGCACATTAAGTTCGCGGCCGTCTTTCTCGAATTCCCACACATAGAGGCCGCCGGAGCTCGTCTGGCGCAGGTTGATGCAGGAATGCGCTGACAGATCGTGGGGCGTGGCGGGAACGCCTCGGCGCACGAAATAGTCCGGCGCCCCGACCGCCGCCATGCGTAGCTGTGGTCCGATGCGCACGGCGATCATGTCCTTTTCGATCCGCTCGCCGCAATGGCGTGCCCTCGGACGGGCTCGACAGCCGGCCCGAGCGTATTCGTGAGGTCGCCGACGCCGCCCTCAAGCGCCTCCGCACCGATCGTATCGACCTCTTCTATCAGCATCGCGTCGACCCGGATGTGCCGATCGAGGACGTGGCCGGCACGGTCAAGGCGCTGATCCAGGCGGGTAAGGTGAAGCATTTCGGCCTGTCGGAGGCGGGCGTCGACTCGATCCGCCGTGCGCATGAAGTCCAGCCGGTGGCGGCATTGCAGAGCGAATATTCGATGTGGTGGCGTGATCCCGAGACCGCGATTCTGCCGCTGCTGGAAGAATTGGGCATCGGCTTCGTGCCGTTCAGCCCGCTCGGACGCGGCTTCCTCACCGGCCGCTTCGATGCGAACGCCACCTTCAGCGACGGCGATTTCCGCAGCACCGCGCCCCGCTTCTCGCCCGCTGCCTTGCAGGCTAACCAAGCGCTGGTCGACGTCATCCGCGATGTTGCCGCTCTGAAGGGCGCAACGCCTGCCCAGATCGCGCTCGCTTGGCTGCTGGCGCAGCGGCCCTGGATCGTGCCCATCCCCGGCACCACCAAGCTCCACCGGCTCGAGGAAAATCTCGGCGCTGCCGATATCGAGCTTGCCGCAGACGATCTGGCTCGCATGGATCAGGCGCTCGCCGCTATTGAGGTGCACGGGGAACGCTATTCCCCGTCGCAACAGCGTTTTGTCAATCGTTGAGCAGAGGAGCCCCGGCATGACCAGCGATCCTCCTTCCGTGACGCTGAATGACGGCATCGAGATGTCGATCCCCCGCGTCGATGTGCCCGCTCCCGAACCCAAGCTGCGGATCGTCCCGCCGCATTGGTCGCCTACGCCGGGCGCCGCCGATTACTTCACCGGCGCGGTCGCCGTCACGTCTCCCTTCAAAGGCACCGGCGGAGCCCGTCTTGGCGGAGCGACCGTGACCTTCCAGCCGGGCGCGCACACCAATTGGCACACCCATCCACTAGGACAGCTGCTGGTCGTGACCGACGGCAAAGGATGGGTCCAGCTCGGCGGCGAGCCCGCTCAACCCATCAAGGCGGGCGATACCGTCTGGATCGGCCCCGGCGTGAAGCATTGGCATGGTGCAGCGCGCGAGACGGCGATGACACATGTGGCGGTGTCGGAGGCGCTCGATGGAACGAGCGTCACCTGGCTGGAGCCCGTGTCGGATGAGCATTACAATGCGCTTCGATGAACGATGTGCTTCAATAGCCGCTCGAGCGTTCTGAACGGAACGGCAGGCGCTGAGGCGGGGCGAACCTCGTCAGGAAGGGAGTGGTTGGCAATGACCTCTGAACTGGAGATTTCGAGACGCGGTCTGCTCGCTGCCGGCGCGGCCACCGCCGCAGTCGCGGCGGCACCCCCGGTTGAAGCTCAGCCGCGGACGGCCGCCCCACCCTCGACCATGCCTGTAACGCTGACGGTCAACGGTCAGCGTCGCGAACTGCAGCTCGATACGCGCACCACCCTGCTCGATGCGCTGCGCGAACATCTTCACCTTACCGGGACCAAGAAGGGCTGCGATCACGGCCAGTGCGGTGCCTGCACGGTCATCGTGAACGGCACACGGATCAACTCCTGCCTTAGCCTTGCCGCGCAGCATCAGGGCGACAAAGTCATCACGATCGAAGGCCTCGGCACGCCCGATCGGCTGCATCCGATGCAGGCCGCGTTCGTCAAGCATGACGGCTATCAGTGCGGCTATTGCACGCCAGGGCAGATATGCTCGGCGGTTGCTGTGCTCGACGAGATCAAGGCCGGCATACCGAGCCACGTCCAGCAGGACGTGACGGCCCGTCCGCAGGCCACAAATATCGAGCTACGCGAGCGGATGAGCGGCAATATCTGCCGCTGCGGCGCCTATTCCAACATTGCCGAGGCAATCGCCCAAGTAGCCGGAGGCCAGGCATGAAGAGCTTCACTTATGCCCGCGCCAGTAGCCCCGCCGCGGCGGCAGCGGAGGTCGCGCACACGCCGGGCGCCAAATTCCTGGCGGGCGGTACCAATCTGCTCGACTTGATGAAGCTGGAGATCGAGACGCCGGCACATCTGGTTGACGTTCAGGATCTGCAGCTCGACCGTATCGAGAGGACGGCGGATGGCGGGCTTCGCATCGGCGCGCTGGTCACCAATACCGCCCTGGCCAGCGATGCGCGCGTACGCCGCGATTATGGCGTGCTTACCCGCGCGATCGTGGCGGGCGCTTCGGGGCAGCTCCGGAACAAGGCGACGACTGCCGGCAATCTGCTGCAGCGGACGCGTTGCCCCTATTTTTACGACACGAACATGCCGTGCAACAAGCGCAAGCCGGGATCCGGCTGTTCGGCCATCGGCGGCTATTCGCGCCAGTTGGGCATTATCGGCACCAGCGACGCCTGTATCGCAACCCATCCGGGCGACATGGCGGTAGCGATGCGCGCGCTGGACGCGGTGGTCGAGACGGTCACCCCGCAAGGCACGACCCGCTCTGTTCCGATCGCTGATTTCCACCGCTTGTGGGGCGATACGCCGCACATCGAGACCAATCTGCAGCCCGGCGAGCTGATCACGGCCGTGACGTTGCCGCGCCCGCTCGGCGGAACCCACATCTACCACAAGGTGCGGGATCGCGCCTCCTACGCCTTCGCGCTCGTCTCGGTGGCGGCCGTGATCCAGAAGGACGGCACCGGGCAATTCGCGGTTGGCGCGATCGCGCCGAAGCCGTGGCGATCGAGCGCCGCCGATCAGGCGCTTCCCCAGGGGGCCAAGGCGGCGGCCGACCGGCTGCTCGCCGGCGCGCGCCCGACTGAAGACAACAGGTTTAAGGTGGCTTTGGTCCAGCGCACGCTGGCGGCGGTGCTGGCGGACGCGCAAAACGGGAGGAACGCGGCATGAAGTTCGATCAACCCGCGGGCCGCAACCCGATCGATCAGGGCAACGTGATCGGCAAGGCGACCGACCGTATCGACGGACCGCTCAAGACGACTGGCACGGCGCCCTACGCCTATGAACGCCATGACGCGGCGCCCGACGCGGCCTATGGTTACATGGTGGCTAGCGCGGTCGCAAAGGGCCGCATCAACCGCATCGACACGTCCGAAGCTAAAGCGGCACCCGGCGTTCTCGCCGTGGTGACGACCTTGGACGTGCCCAAGCCGATCCGGGGCAGCCAGAATGCGGCCAGCCTGTTCGGTGGGGCGGAGGTGCAGCATTATCATCAGGCGGTGGCCGTCGTCGTTGCCGAGACGTTCGAACAAGCCCGCGCCGCAGCCTATCTGGTGCGGGTCGATTATGCGCGCGCACCCGGCAAGTTCGACCTGGAAAGGGAAGCACCCAACGCGCCGCTGGAAGGCGGCAGCAGCGGGGAGGGCTCGGGCGCTCCGCCGGTGGACGAGATCGGCCATTTCGATGCCGCCTTCGCTGCGGCGCCGGTGAAGATCGACCAATATTATTCCACGCCCGATGAAACCCACGCAATGATGGAGCCGCATGCCACCATCGCGTCTTGGCAAGGCGACAAGCTGACCATCTGGACGTCCAATCAGATGATCGCCTGGAACAAGGGTGATCTCGCCAAGGTGTTCGGCCTGAAGAAGGAGAATGTCCGCGTCGACTCGCCCTTCATCGGCGGCGGCTTCGGCGGGAAGCTATTCCTGCGTGCGGACGCCGTGCTCGCCGCGCTCGGATCGCGCGCCGCCAGGCGTCCCGTCAAGCTGACGCTGGCCCGGCCCCAGATCGCCAACAATACGACCCATCGTCCCGCAACGATCCAGCGCGTCCGGCTTGCAGCAACGCCGGACGGCAGGCTGACCGCGATCGCGCACGACAGCACGTCGGGCAATCTGCCGGACGGCAAGCCGGAGACGGCGGTTTCCCAGACCAAGCTGATGTATGCCGGCGCCAACCGGCTGACCTTCATGAAGCTGGCCAAGCTCGATTTGCCCGAAGGCAATGCCATGCGCGCACCCGGCGAGGCGCCGGGGCTGATGGTGCTGGAAATGGCGATGGACGAAATGGCCGAGAAGCTGGGGATGGATCCGGTCGAGTTCCGCATCGTCAACGACACCCAGGTCGATCCCGAGAAGCCGAACCGGCCTTACTCGCAGCGGCACCTGATCGAATGCCTGCGCACCGGCGCCGACCGCTTCGGCTGGTCCCGGCGCAAGGCCAAGCCGGCGAGCGTGCGCGAGGGACGCTGGCTGATCGGAATGGGCGTGGCCGCCGGTTTCCGCAACAACCTGCTGATGAAGTCGGCAGCGCGCATCCGGCTGGAGCGGGACGGGGGCCTTACCGTCGAAACCGATATGACCGATATCGGCACGGGATCATACACCATCCTCGCCCAGACGGCCGCCGAGATGATGGGCGTTACCGTCGACCGCGTGAAGGTGAAGCTCGGCGATTCCGACCACCCGGTATCCGCCGGCTCGGGCGGGCAGTGGGGCGGGAATAACTCGACCGCCGGCCTCTATGCGGCGTGCGTTAAGCTGCGCGAGCTAGTGGTACAGCGCCTCGGTTTCGACGCGTCGGACGTCAGCTTCGCCGATGGCCGCGTCCGCGCCGGCAACCGCTCCTTCCCGCTGCGGGATGCCGCCAAGGACGGCCCGATCGTCGCCGAGGACAGCATCGAATATGGCGATCTCGACAAGACCTACCAGCAGTCGACCTTCGCGGCTCATTTCGTCGAGGTGGCGGTCGACGGCTTCACCGGCGAAACCCGCGTCCGCCGCATGCTCGCGGTGTGCGACGCCGGCCGCATCCTCAACCCCAAGACGGCGCGCAGCCAGGTGATCGGCGCGATGACCATGGGTGTCGGCGGCGCGCTTACCGAGGAACTGGCCGTCGACACGCGGTTCGGTTTCTTCGTCAACCACGACCTCGCCGGCTACGAAGTGCCGGTCCACGCCGACATCCCGCATCAGGACGTGATCTTCCTCGATTATCCCGACGACAAATCCTCGCCGATGAAGGCCAAGGGTGTCGGCGAGCTCGGGCTGTGCGGCGTCGGCGCCGCGGTGGCGAACGCTATCTACAACGCGACCGGTGTGCGCGTCCGCGATTATCCCATCACGCTCGACAAGCATCTGGATCGGCTGCCGACGATCGCCTGATAGTCGCACGATTTCGCCGTAACAGGGGCATCGCATTCCCTGTTGCGGCCTAAATGGCCCTGCGCGAAAATTTCCTGGCAAAAGGGAAGCCGCGCGACAGGCCGGCAGCGGCCAAGGCTATTTGCGCAGGCGCTCGATCGCCTGGGCCAGCGCCACATAAAGCTTGCCGGTGTCGGACGACAGCATGGTCGTCGCGATCGGCGTGCCGTCGCGGGTTGCCATCACGCGGCGCAGCAGCGCCTCGAAATCGTGGACGTAGCGGTTGACCTGATCGCGGAACTCGCCGTCCTGATTGTAATGCTGGACCACGATCTGGGCGTCGGTGCGGTCGAGCAGCCGCACCGCGCGGCGCGTGAAGATGCCGCGGTCGCCGCGCAGATAGGCTTTCCACTCTTCGTCGGTGACTTCGTTCGAAAAGATTTTGGCAATGTCGATCGCGGTCGAGTTGAGCGCCTCGATCAGCAGGCCGGCGGTACGCGCGAAATTCTGCTCGTCATGCGCCTCGGTGTCGGTGCGATTGGCTTCGATCCGCGCCTCGATCGCGGTTGAGGTTTCTGCGATTGTGACCAGCTGACGGGTCAGCCGCTCGGCGGCGAGATGCGCAGCCTTGATCGCTTGCTCCGATGTCGCGCCGATCGCGGCGATCTCTTCCTTGCCGACATCGGCCAGCGCCACGCTCATTGCCCGCGCCGCGCTCTCGCTCATCCGCTGGGCGACGCGCGGGATGGCGGCGGTGAAGGCGTCGCGCGCATGGTCGGCCGCCTGGGTGGCGGTGTCGCGTACCTGATTGAGCGCTTCCACCAATTGTCCGGACGCGCCTTCGCTCAACGAGCGCACCTCGGCATCGGCCTTGGCAAGCAATTGTTCGAGCACGCGCGTTTGTTCGGTAAGCCCGGCCAGGCGGCTGTCGGTCTGGCCGCCGATTTCGGCAAGCGCGGCCTGCTGACGCTCGAGCAATGCTTCCGCCTCCGCCAGCCGCTCGCCGACCGCGGCGGCCGCCTCGCTCAGATTCTCGGTGCGGGTGCCGGCGGTGGCAATCGCCTGCAGGCTCTGTTCGGCATGCAGTCGGATCCGCGCCAGCGCGGCGGGGATCGTGTCGGAAATGGTCGCGCTGCTGGCCTCCGCCTGCTGACGCAATTGCCCGACCCGGTCGAGCAAGGTCGCGGCGGTCTGGTTGCTGCCGCCGAGCGCGCGGCCGACCGCGTCGGCATGGTCAGACAGCGCGCCGATATGTTCGACCAGCTCTGCAGTATGCGCGGTACCCTTGTCGCCCAATTCCGCAAACCGCGCCTCAACCGCGGTGATCGCCTGATCGAGCTGAGCGACGAGTCCGCCGGCCGTCGCTTCCTGCCCGCGCAGTCCGGCCCCGATCGCCTCGACGCGCGCCGCCAGATGGTCGAGCCGTTCGGACAATGCGCGCATCGCCTCGTCACTGGCAGCGGTGACCGAGGCGCGGTTCTGGTCGACCATGGCGGTCAGCGCGGCGCTCTGGCCGGCGACGACCTGGCGGCTGTCCTCGAGGCTTTCGGCCGCTGCCTCCAGCACGCCGTCGATCGCGCGGCCCATCGATCCGGCCGCATCCTCGATCCGCTTGTCGGCCGCCGCCGCGCTCGCCTCGATCCGCTCGAGCTGACTTGTCAGACGCGCGGCCGCGCCGCCCGTCGATTCATTGGCGGCCTTAGCCTGCGTGTCGAGCTGACCGAGCAATTCCGCGAGCGCCCGCGCCCGCGCATCCGCTTCCGCGCCCCCCTCGCGCAGCCGTTCGGAAAGGCCGCGCGCCACGGTCTCGGCATTGGGCAATTCGCTCAGCAGCACGTCCATATCGCCGCGCGCGACTGAGGTCGCGTGATTGAGCGACGCGACGGTCTGGCCGACTGCGGCGGCCTGGTCGCGCAGCTCGATCGCCGCGCGCCCGATCCGCTCGCCCGCGTCACTGCCGAGACGGGCCAGCCCGGCGGCCTGTTCGTTGAGCGCGCCGCGTGCTGTCGCGATCTGCTCGTTGAGCATAGCGAGCGTGCCGGTGAGCGCCGCGGTGTCGGCACGCAGTCGGGCGGATGCGCGCGAATAGGCCCGCGCCTCGACCCGGCCCGTGCGCAGCAGTAACAGGTAGAGCGTTGCGATCAACGCTAGGGGACCGCTGGCGAGGCCGATCCATGCCGCCAGCGTCAGCGGCGGCAGCAGCCGCGTCGGGCTCGAGGCGAACAAGGTCCAGCCAAGCGCCACAACCCAACCGATCGCCAGCAGGGCGAGCAGAGCAGCAGCGATGATAGCCGGCCACGGTCGCGGCGAGGCCGCCTCCGCATTGGGATGATCGTCCGAAGCGATGGCCGCCGCCTCGTACAGCGGCTCGTCTTCCGCGTTCGCCACTTCTACCGCTCGCTGATTCATGACGCGAGTGTATCATCTTGCCGCGTTCGCGACAGCCAAGAGATGCGTGCCGCTTGATTTGCGGCGCAGGGCGACGGACAAGCCACATGTGGAGGGGGAGGGACCGACCGCGCTGATCGGCGCCTATGAGCCTGGGCCGGGCCCGGGTGGCCTGCGCGCGCTGCAGCCGCTGGCCGGCATGAGCGTGGTCGAGCACCAGGCACGGCGCGCGATCGAGGCGGGGGCCGGACGCGTGCTATTGCTGATCGACGAAGCGCCGCCCGAACTGGCCGAAGCGATTGGGCGACTCCGCAATGACGGAATCCAGGCGGGGCTGGCCAAGGGCATCGATCAGGCCGCCGATGCGCTGCCGCAGGACGGCACCGTGCTGCTCATTTCCGAGGCCTGCTTGCCCCAAGTCGTCTTGCTGCGGGCAGTCGCCGGCGCTTCGGTTCCGGCACTCGGCACGCTGCCCGACACGCCCGAGTTCGGCCAGTTCGAGCGGATCGACGCGGAACAGCGCTGGGCGGGGGTGGCGCTCCTCGACGGGCACCGCATCGCCGAGACCGCGGCCATGATCGGCGCGTGGGATCCTGTTTCGACCTTATTACGCCGCGCCGTGCAGGAAGGCGCGGTTCGCATTGCCGCCGAGACGCCGCCGATCCTGGCAACCGACGCGGAGGCCTTGGCGGCCGCTGAGCAGGCCATCTTCGCCGCCGCGCGCCAGCCTGCGGGCGATCTGATCGGGCGGGTATTGTTCTCCCCCGCCGAAGAATTGACGCTGCCGCTGCTGCTCGCCCGCAATACCGACGCGACCATGGTGGCAGCGGGAGCGGCCGGCCTCTCACTGTTCGGTGGCATGTTCGCTCTCGCCGGCTGGGAGTGGGCGGCGCTGATCGCCCTGTTGCTATCCGGCCCCGCTGCCGCGGGAGCGGGGCGGCTCGCCCGCATCAGCCAACGCCCCCACAGCCGGCAGCGGCTGTTCGGCCTGGTGCGGACCGCCGGTGCCGCGCTTGGCGCGGTCGGCCTGGCACGAAGCCTGGCGGCCGCGAGCGGGCAGTGGGGTTGGTGGCTGACCGGCGGAGTGGCGATCGCGGCGATGCTTGGCCTATGGGTGGAGCGGCGGACGAACATTCTGGCGCGGCCGCTATGGCTTGCGAGCGTCGATACGCTGATCTGGTCGATGCTGCCCTTTGCCGTACTCGGCTACTGGGAATGGGGTTTTGCCGCGGTCACCGGCTATGCCGCTGCCTCGTTCGGATGGATCGAAGCACAAAAATCGCAAGGTGGCACGCTGCCGAAATGAACCCTTTGCCACAGGTCACGTTCTCCCGCCGACAGGATGGGAGTTTATCATGGCCGAAGACATGCCGACCGATGCGATCGCACTACTGAAGGCCGATCACCGCAAGGTCGAGGATCTGTTCGAGGAATTCGACAAGGCGCGCCGCTCAGATCGCAAGGCCGCGATCGTGGCGCAAATCTGCACCGAGCTGAAGGCGCACACGATCATCGAGGAGGAGATCTTCTATCCGACGGTCAAGCCCAAGATCGATGGTGCGATCGTGGAGGAAGGCGTGGTCGAGCATGACGGCGCCAAGGTCATCATCAACGATCTGGAACAGGCCGACCCGAAGGACGAATATTACGACGCCAAGGTCAAGGTGCTGTCGGAGGAGATCAAGCACCACGTCGCCGAAGAAGAGCGATGGATCACAGGCATGTTCGCCCAGTCGCGCCGCACGGATATCGATATGGAGGCATTGGGTGCGCGGCTGGCGGCACGCAAGGAGGAGCTGCTGGCTCAGGCCAAGAGCGGGAAAGGCTTGCCTTATGCGAAGCCGACAGCGCTGAAATTGGTTAAAGCTTGAGGGGTCTGGCGGCGGAATGCTCCGCCGCCCCCTTTAGCGGCTCCTAGAGAGCCAGCACGAGCCCGACGGCAAGCGCATGGGCCGCGATCGCGAGCACGATGCTCGTCGCGTTTTCAAACGTGTTCACTACGATTTCCTTATTGCGAATATCCGCCTCTATTGTGCGGTGCAGCGCAAATAGGGTGCTCACGCCTTATCGCCATTTAAAAACGGGTCATCGCGGTTGCGCGAAACGCAATCGCCCTGGAGCGGCATTCCTAGGTCGTGGAACGCCACGGCCACTGCCTGTGCGCTCATCAGCGCTCCCAAGCAGGTCCGCGTCTGCAGCATGCCACGCATCGCCTCATGCACCGCTTCCGGGCTGGCTGGGGATTCGGCTATGAGCTCGAGGAGCATGGCCTCGTCATGCGTCATCCGGGTACAGCAGCAAGGTGCCACCGTCAGCTTCGTTGCTGCGACGCGTGCCAACTCAGCCATCAGCGCGCGTAGCAAGACTAGCGGCCGCCGGTATCCCAGTCCGAAGCCGGTAAACATTGCGTGCGCTGCATGTGCGTCACCGATCCCTCCGACCGCCATCCGTCGTATCGCGAACAGCAGCAGGCGTCGGTAAGGACTGGCCGGGGCAGCATGCGGCAACATGGTTCGCGGTTCTGTTTCGCGCATCGATGGCTCCTATCAGGATCCGATGCTCCCATTTCCGCTAATGATAGTCAATCGCAATAAGCGCCATCAGGCAGGTGGATTGCCATTAGCGGCTAACACCGTCCCTGCGAGATAAAGTGAGCCACCGATCAGAATTAGCGGGGCCGCTCCTCCGGCTGCCGCAATTTTTTCGAGGGCAACGCGGACGTCAGCTACGGCATCCGCTAGCAGCCCGAGCTCCGCGGCTGCCTCCGTTACGGCGAGGGAGCCGTGATGCTCATGACCCGGTACCGGTACGGCATGGATATGCGCGCCGCTGCCCGCAAAAGGCTCGAGGAAGCCGCGTAGATCCTTGTTGGCCAGCATGCCGAGGATCAGGTGGAAGGGGCGGCCTGGCGCGATCCGCGCGCGGAAGAAATCGGCGATGGCGCGCCCGGCGGCCGGATTATGGCCCCCGTCGAGCCAAAGCTCGCTGCCGTCAGGCAGCAACGCAGGCAGTGGCCCGGCAGCGAGCCGCTGCAGGCGCGCCGGCCATTCGGCCCACCCCATCGCAGCGCGCAGGGAGGCAGCCGGCACTTGGATGGCCTGCTGATGGCGTAACATGGCCACGGCTAGCGCGGCGTTAGCCGCCTGATGGGATCCAGGCAGGCGGGGCAGGGGAAGCTCGAGCTCCCCTTGCTCGTCGCGATAATGAAGTTTGCCGCGCAAGGCCGATGCATCCCAGGCGCCGCCTCGTGCGAGCCAGTAGGCGCCGGTTTCGAGTACTACCCGCCCGATCTCGTTGGCGAGCGCTGGCGGATAATGTTGCGTGACAAGGGGCACGCCTTCCTTGGCGATCCCCGCCTTCTCGGCCGCAATCTGCTCGATCCGGTCGCCCAGGAATTGCTGGTGGTCGAGGCCGAGCTGGGCGATACCGCACACCACCGGCGCAGCGATGACGTTGGTGGCATCAAGCCTGCCGCCCAGCCCGACTTCGATTATGCAAGCATCGGCAGGAGTGCGCGCAAAGGCTAGAAAGGCTGCGGCGGTCGTGACCTCGAAGAAACTGGGGCTGATGCCGTCGGCGACATTCAGCACCTCGCCGAGCAGGCTCGCCAGCAACGCATCATCGATCAGCGAGCCCGCGATCCGGATGCGCTCGTTGAAGCGGACGAGGTGTGGGCTGGTATAGACGTGCACCTTCTGCCCCGAGGCCTCGATCGCGGCGCGCAGGAAGGCACAGGTCGATCCCTTACCATTGGTACCGGCGACGTGGAACACCGGCGGGAGAGCCCGATCCGGGTTGTCCAGCCGATCGAGTAGCGCGGCGATCCGTTCGAGGCCCAGCACGTCCGCACCCGGGGAGAGCGTTGCCAGCCGATCCAGCTGAGCCTGGACGGCGGGGTCGGACGAGACGGCAAAGTCGGCCATTATTTCCCCTCTCCCCGCGGGGAGAAGGCGCCCATCACGCTGCCGCCTGCACGCCCGGACACAGATAGGCGATCAGCCGCGCCAGCTCGGCGCGCAATTTGTGACGATGCACGACCATGTCGAGCATGCCGTGATCGAGCAGATATTCGGCGCGCTGGAAGCCCTCCGGCAGTTTCTCGCGGACGGTGCTTTCGATCACCCGCTGGCCGGCAAAGCCGATCAGCGCACCCGGCTCGGCGATCTGGATATCGCCGAGCATGGCATAGGATGCGGTGATGCCACCGGTGGTGGGATCGGTCAGCACCACGATGTAAGGCAGTCCCGCCTCCCGCAATTGCTGCACCGCCACTGTGGTCTTGGGCATCTGCATCAGGCTCATTATGCCTTCCTGCATCCGCGCGCCGCCGCCCGAAGTGAAAACGATATAGGGGCAATTCTCCGCGATTGCCGCCTGCACGCCGGCAACGAACGCGGCGCCGACCGCGAGCCCCATCGTGCCGGTCAGAAAGCCGAAATCCTGTACGCCGACGACCGCCTTGAAGCCCTCGATCCGGCCGGTCGCGTTGAGCAAGGCATCCTGCTCGCCGGTCTTGGCGCGGGCGGCCTTGATCCGGTCCGCGTATTTCTTGGAATCGCGGAATTTGAGCGGATCCTCACGCACCTGCGGCGAGGGAAGGGGCGTATAGACACCGCCATCGAACAGCTCGTCGAACCGTTCGTCGGGGCCGATCCGTCCATGATGCTGGCATTTCGGACAGACGGACTGATTCTCTTCATATTCGCGCGTGAACAACATCGTCCCGCAGCTCGGGCATTTGTGCCAGAGATTGTCCGGCGTCTCGCGCTTGGGAATGAAGGGCAGCGCGTTGCGCACCCGATCGATCCAGCTCATGCCGCCATCTCCTCGCGCGCGGCGCGCACGGCGCCGCTTAAATCCCTGACAAGACTTGCGACCGCGGGAGCAGGATCATGTCCCTGCTCGGCAGCCGCTGCAATCACATCGACAATGGCCGATCCGACAACGACTCCGTCCGCGACGCGCGCTACCGCCGCCGCCTGAGCGGGCGTGCGTACGCCAAAGCCGACCGCAATCGGGAGATCGGTATTCGCCTTCAGCTTCGCAACGGCCTCCTCGATGCTGCCGCTCGCCGCCTGCTGCATCCCCGTGATCCCGGCGACCGAAACATAATAGAGAAAACCGCTGGCGCTATTCAGCACGGCGGGCAGGCGCGCTGCATCGGTGGTGGGGGTTGCGAGCCGGATCACGGCAATTCCCTCCGACCGAAGCGCCGGACCGAGCGCCGCATCCTCTTCCGCAGGCGTATCGACGCAGATGACGCCATCGACGTCCGCCCCGGCACAGGCGCCCGCGAACCAGGCGGCCCCACGGCGAAGCATCGGATTGGCATAGCCCATCAGAACCAAGGGCACGTCCGGATGGCGCGCCCGAAAGCCATTGGCGATGGCGAAGATATCAGCCGTGCGCGTGCCCGCCGCGAGCGAGCGCAGATTGGCGCGCTGGATGGCCGGCCCGTCTGCCATCGGATCGGTGAACGGCATGCCGAGCTCAATCACGTCGGCGCCGCCGTCCACCAATGCGTCGAGGATCGCCGGCATCGCCGCCGGCGAGGGATCGCCGCAAGTGACGAACGTCACCAGCGCCGGGCGGCCCTTAGCGAAGGCGGCGGAAAGCCGGCTCACATTTCTACTCCGAGCGCGCTGGCGACGGTGAAGATATCCTTGTCGCCGCGACCCGAGAGATTGAGCAGGATGATCTGGTCGCGCCGATATTCCTTCGCCTTGTGAACGATCGCCGCGATGCCGTGGGCGCATTCCAGCGCCGGGATGATGCCTTCGACGCGCGAGCAGAGCTGGAAGGCGTCGAGCGCTTCCTTGTCGGTGATCGGTTCATATTGGACGCGGCCGATTTCGTGCAGCCAGCTATGTTCGGGCCCGATCCCGGGATAATCGAGGCCGGCCGAGATCGAATGCGCCTCCGCGATCTGCCCGTCTTCGTCCTGGAGCAGATAGGTCTTGTTGCCGTGGAGGATACCGGGCGAGCCGCCGTTGAGACTGGAAGCATGGAGCTTGGTATCAATGCCGTGGCCGGCTGCCTCGATCCCCAGCATCTTGACGTCTGGATCGTCCAGGAAGGCGTGGAACAGCCCGATCGCGTTCGATCCGCCGCCGACCGATGCGACCAGCAGATCGGGCAGGCGGCCCTCGGCCTGCAAAATCTGCGCCTTGGCCTCGTTGCCGATGACCGATTGGAAATCGCGCACCAGCTCCGGATAGGGATGCGGTCCGGCGGCGGTGCCGATCAGGTAGAAGGTGTCGTGGACGTTGGCGACCCAGTCGCGCAGCGCCTCGTTCATCGAATCCTTGAGCGTCTGCGCGCCGCTGGTGACCGGGACCACCTCGGCGCCGAGCAATTTCATCCGGAACACGTTGGGCGCCTGCCGCTCGACGTCCTTCGCTCCCATATAGATCACGCACGGCAGGCCGAAGCGCGCCGCGACGGTGGCGGTCGCGACGCCATGCTGGCCGGCGCCGGTCTCGGCGATGATGCGCGTACGGCCCATTCTCCGCGCAAGCAGAATCTGGCCGAGGCAATTGTTGATCTTGTGCGCGCCGGTGTGATTGAGCTCTTCGCGCTTGAAATAGATTTTGGGCCCCATGCCTTCCGGCGAGGAGGCGCGCAGCGTCTCGGTCAGCCGCTCGGCATAATAAAGCGGGCTCGGCCGGCCGACATAATGCGTCATCAGACCGTCCAGTTCGGCCTTGAACGCGGGATCGGCTTTGGCCGCGCGATATTCGCGCTCCAGCTCAAGGATGAGCGGCATGAGCGTTTCGGCGACATAGCGGCCACCGAAATCACCGAAATGGCCGGATGGATCGGGCTGCTGGCGGAGGGAATTGGGGAGGGTCATAGACGGGCTGCCGCTTGGAGGAAGGCTGCGATCTTGTCCACATCCTTGACACCTGGCGCGCGCTCCACGCCGGAGGAAACATCGATCATGGGCGCGCCCGTCGATCGCGCGGCATCCGCGATATTAACCACGTCGAGCCCGCCGGACAGCGCCCACGGCAGCGGATGGACGAACCCGTCGAGCAGCTTCCAGTCGAAGCGCAAACCCATGCCGCCCGGCAGCGTGCCGGCGGGCGTACGGGCGTCATAGACGATGCGATCGGCCACACCGCGATAAGCCTGCGCCAAATCGAGATCGGCGCGGGTGCGGACCGGTACCGCCTTCCATAATTCGAGGCCATGGCGTCTGAGCCCCGCAAGCCGTTCCGGGCTTTCATCGCCATGGAGCTGCAATGCGGTCACCCCGGCCGCTATCACGCCTTCGATCAGCGCGTCGTCAGGATCGACCAGCACGGCCGCTTTGCCGACCCTGGCTGGCGCGCGCGCGATCAGCGAAGCCGCCTGTTCCGTCGGCAGATCGCGGGGGCTTTTGGGGAAGAAGACGAAGCCCAGCCATGCAGCGCCACCCGCCACCGCCGCGTCGACGGTTTCGATGGTGGACAAACCGCATATCTTTGTCTGGACCGGCATGATGTGCGGCGACGTGGGGAAAGCAGCGGGCCAGCGCAAGCAAGAATGACTTGGCCCCACAGGCCTTGTGATTGCACAGGGCGATTGCCATAGCGGAACCATGCTGACCGCAATGGACATCGTCGTCCTGCTCCTGATTGGCGGCGGGGCAATTCTGGGCTTGATCCGCGGCTTCGTCACCGAAGTCCTGTCGCTGTTCGCCTGGGCTGCGGCTATCTTTGCGCTGAAGCTGCTTCATGGTCCCGTGTCGGGCCTCATGATTCATGTCGTGCACAATCCAAGCGGCGCGGCGGTGCTCGCTTTCGTGCTGGTGTTCGGCGTGGTGTTTTTCGGCGGGAAGATGGTGGCGGCTTCGCTCGGGCGCCGCACCCGCTCTTCGGTGCTCGGCCCGGTGGATCGCGCACTCGGCTTCGGCTTCGGCGGACTCAAGGGGCTGCTGATCGCCACCGTCCTCTTTCTGGGCGTCAATCTGGTTTATGACACCATCTATGGTGGCACGTCCGAACGTCCGGGTTTTATCCGCACATCGCGCACCTATCCGCTGCTGAACGCGAGCGGGCGAGCGGTCGTCGATTGGGTCCAGCATCGCCGCGCGCGCGCCGCCGATCCGGATAATGCCACGGCCGACAATGTGCAGACCAACAATGGCAGCGCACGATGACGGCGCTCTACAACACGCAGATCCTCAAGCTCGCGACGAGCATCCCCCACCATGCGCGCCTTGCGCATCCGCACGGCACGTCGGAGCGCCGCTCGCCGATCTGCGGCAGCCGGGTGACGGTCGATGTCGTGCTCGACGATAACGGCCGCATCGCCGAATTGGGGCAGGAGGTCCGGGCCTGTGCGCTCGGGCAGGCTTCGGCCTCGCTGATGGGTGCGCATGCAATTGGCCGCAGCTTGCCCGAACTCGAAGCAGCGCGCGACGCGCTTGCGGCATTCCTGGCCGGCTCAAGCGAGGATCCGGGTGGCTGGCCCGGGCTGGAACTTTTCGCGCCGGCACGCGCGCACAGTGCGCGCCATGCCTCGATCCGGCTGGCATTCGAGGCGGCCGCGGAGGCCGCCGCCCGTGCGGCCAGGGCCGAGGCGGCATGAACGAGACGCTCGTCTCCGACGGCGTCATCATGCTCGGGGTGGCGCTGGCCTTCGTGCTGCTGTTCCGCAAGCTCGGGCTCGGCGCTACCCTTGGCTATCTGGTCGCAGGTGCGCTCATCGGACCGCAGGCGTTGCGCCTGGTCGACGGTGCCGAATCGAAGCTCAGCATCGCTGATCTCGGCATAACCCTTCTACTGTTCCTAGTCGGGCTGGAGCTGAACCTGACGCGGCTGTGGCGGTTGCGGCGGGACATCTTTGGTTTCGGCCTCGCACAGGTTGCGCTGTGCGGCGCCGGGCTTGCCGTGGTCGTCTATTTCACCGGTTTCAGCTGGCAGGCGGCATTGGCCCTCGGTCTGCCGCTGGCTTTGTCCTCGACTGCCCAGGTGTTGCCGATGCTGCGGTCCGCCGGGCGGCTGAACACGCCATTCGGCGAGCGCGCCTTTTCCGTGTTGCTGTTCCAGGATTTGTCGATTGTCCCGTTGATCACGATTATCGCCAGCCTGTCGCGCGGTCCCGCTGATCCCGCGGCGCCGCCCGGCTGGCTACTCGCCCTTTATACGGTCGGTGCGATCATCGGGCTGGTGCTCGCCGGACGCTATCTGCTCAACCCCTTATTCCGGCTGATTGGGGGCATGGGCGAGCGCGAATTGTTCGTGGCCGCCGGCCTATTCACCGTGCTGGCAGCGGCATCGGTGATGGAGTTACTGCATCTTTCGACCGCGCTTGGTGCCTTCATCGCCGGCGTGATGCTCGCGGATTCGCCCTATCGCCACGAGCTCGAGGCTGACATCGAGCCGTTTCGCACCGTCTTGCTGGGCCTGTTCTTCCTCGCGATCGGCATGAATCTCGACCTTCATGCCATCATCGCCCGGCCGGTGTTCGTGGTTGGAATGGCATTGTCGGTCGTGGCGATCAAAGCGGTGCTGATCTTCCTGGTCGCGCTGGCCTTCGGGCTGGAGCGGCGGCCGGCGTTCGCGCTCGGCCTGTTGCTCAGCCAGGGCGGCGAATTCGGCTATGTGTTGTTCGGGCAGGCGGCGCTCGGCCAGCTGATCGAGCCCCAGGCGGCAAGCCTCTTCAGCGCCATCGTCACGCTATCGATGGTGACGACGCCCTTCCTGATGATGGTCGCCACGCGGTTCAATCGGCCGAAAGGCATGGTAAAGCGCGACGATCTCGACGGCCCGGAACAGGCGCAGCATGCGGCGGCGATCGTGGTGGGTTACGGGCGGTTCGGCCAAACGGTTGCGCAAATGCTGATGGGGGCGGGGATTTCCGTCACCATCATCGACAGCGACGCGGAGATGATCGACATCGCGGCAAGGTTCGGCCTCAAAGTCTATTACGGCGACGGCACCCGCCTGGAATTGTTGCAACAGGCCGGCGCCGACGAGGCGCGCACGATCGTGTTCGCGATGGACAAGGATCAGCTCGATCGCGAGGAACTCGAAACCGCGCTCAAGACCTTTCGGCAGGCCGCCATCTTCGTCAGAGCCTTCGATCGCCGCGCGCTGATCAGCTATCGCGGGCTTGATACGGCGGCAGTGATCCGCGAAGTGTTCGAAAGCGCGATCCTGATGGGACGCAAAACGCTCAAGACGCTTGGCGTCCATGACGACGTGATCATCAAGATCGAGCAGGCTTACCGCGCGCGGGACAAGGAAAGGCTGCGCGTCCAGGCCGAGAAAGGCCTCTTCTCGACCGAGGCGCGTTCGCTGTTCACGCCCAACAAGCTGCTGCTGCTGGAAGACGAAATGCTGTTGGACGACAAGAAGTGACCAATGGATGGCTTGTCCGTCTGGCGGCGCTGTCGGGTGCGGTTGCGGTCATAGCCGGCGCTTTCGGTGCACATGGCGTGACGGGAAAGCCTGCTGAGTGGCTGCGCACCGGCGGCGAATATGAACTGATTCATGCGGTGGCGACGATCGTCGCGGTTCAGCTTGGTATAAGGTGGGCGGCGGCATTGTTGCTCGGAGGATCGGTGCTGTTTGCCGTCACGCTCTATGCGATGGCGCTGGGGGCGCCATCGTGGTTGGGCGCCGTTACGCCGTTGGGTGGCTTAGGCATGATCCTCGGCTGGCTGCTGCTGGCGGGGAAGACCACCAGCAATCAGGAGAGACGACCATGAAGTGCCTCATCCCGCTCACGCTGCTTGCGCTGGCGACACCGACCATCACCTCGGCACAGGATTGGGGACGATCGAAGCGGATCGAAATCGACCTCGCGAACTTCAAATACACGCCCAATCGCATTCTGCTGCGCCACGGCGAGCCCTATGTGCTGCACTTCGTCAATCGCGCGAGCGGTGGGCATGATTTCGCGGCAAAGACCTTTTTTGCCGCCGCGCGGATTTCTCCGGCCGACAGCCGAAAAGTGGCGGCGGGCAGGGTCCAGCTTGCTGGCGGCGAGAGTGCCGATGTGCGCGTGGTCGCCCCGGCGGCGGGGGCGATCTACGAAGTTCACTGCTCGCATTTCATGCATGAGACTTTCGGTATGAAGGGCGAAATCGTGGTCCAGTGAGGCCGCGTCTTCCTGCGCACGCCGCTCCATGACCAATCTCATCAATGCGCTCGCGGTCCGCGTGCATCAGGCGGTCGTCGAGCCTGTGCTCGCGCTGGCGTTGCGAGGACCGCGGCTCCGTATGTTCGGTGCCGATGCCGAGTGCCGTGCGGAGCTGACGGTCGAATGGCATCGGCAGCACGATTGCCGCGCGCCATGCCCACTCGACCCGCGTGAAGTGCCCAAGCTGTTGCGGCGCTATGCCCGTTATAAGGCGCGAAACTCTTCTTGGGGGGAGCGGACGCGCCTGACGCCGATGCTGATAGACCTTGCCGAGACGAAGGATCTGGCGGCGTTCGATCGCGTTCTCAAGACCCGCTCGGCGCGCACCTTGTCCAAGATTCGACGGGCGAAGCGCGTGGGTTATGGTGCGCGCCCGTTCATGCTCGCCTCGCATGTCGATGACCTTCATGCGATCAAGACCTCGATGGCGTTCCGCGCTGCGGGTCCGGTGTTCGACCGCTGGTTCTTGAGGCCGGAACATGTCGGTAGCGCCGCGACCGCGCCACTGGCGGTGATCCCACCCTGCTGCCCGGTCCACTGGACGATCTGGTGGGGGGTGTTCGCACCCGAGCCTGGACATGTTCAGGGCAGTGTTGAGGTCGGCGAGCGCCTCGTCGCCTACGTCAAGGTCATGCGCATCGGCGATGTCGTCCACTATACCGACATTATGGGCCACCGCGCGCGACTGGCCGATAATGTGATGCTGCTCCTCCATTATGAGATTACGCGCTGGTTGATCGAGCAGCGGGAGCCTGCTGCTGCTGGAGCGCGCGTTCTGCTTTATGGTGCTGCCGAACATGGCGGCGCGGGACTGCTCACGTGGAAAAAGCGCGGCGGCTTCCGTCCCGGAGGGCTGCGCCTGGCCGAACTCGCTTAACGCTCACCATCGAGAAAGCGGGCGACCTCCGCCAGATCGACATCCTTGGCGAGGAAAGTCTTACCGATGCCGCGTGCGAGCAGGAAGGGAAGGCGCCCGCCCGCCATCTTCTTGTCATGCGCCATATGCGCTACCAGGGTCGCCCCGTCGGCAGTGACATGGGCCTCCGCCAATGTCGTCGGCAGGCCGGCCTGGGCGAGATGCTGGCCGACGCGGACTGCATCCTGACGTGGACATAGCCCAAGCGCGGCCGAAAAGCGGAACGCCAGCGCCATACCGCAGGCAACGCCCTCACCATGCAGCAGCATTTCCGAAAAGCCGGTCTCGGCCTCGAGCGCATGGCCGAAAGTGTGGCCGAGATTGAGTAAGGCGCGCGTGCCGGTAGTCTCGCGCTCGTCCGCGGCGACGACGCGTGCCTTGGCCGCCACGCCGTGGGCAATGGCATGGCTGCGCGCCTCGGCGTCCCCGGCGAGGAGGGCCGCTGAATGGGCCTCGCACCAGGAAAAGAAGGCGAAATCGTCGATCAGGCCGTATTTAACGACCTCCGCATAGCCGGCCCGCACTTCGCGCGGCGCCAGCGTGTCGAGCGTGGTCGGATCGATCAGCACCAGATCGGGCTGGTGGAAAGCGCCGACCAGATTCTTGCCCGCACGCGTGTTGATCGCGGTCTTGCCCCCGACCGAACTGTCGACCTGTGCGAGCAGGGTGGTGGGTACCTGGATAAAGCCGCAGCCCCGCTTGAGGATGGCCGCCGCGAAACCGACGAGATCGCCGATCACGCCTCCACCGAGCGCGACGATATGGTCGCTACGCTCCACGCCCAGCTCCAGCAATTGGTCGGTCAGCCGCTCAAGCATGCCCCAGCTTTTGGTCGCCTCGCCCGCGGGCAGGATGATCGGCACGACAGCGATCTCGCCAAGCCCGGCGGTGAGCCGGGGAAGTTGGGTGGTGGCGACATTCTCGTCGGTCACGACAATCAGCCGGCCGCCACGGGCATATCCAGTGAGTTGCTCTGCCGCGCGATCGAGCAACGCGGCGTCGACCAGGATCGGGTAGCTGCGCTCGCCCAGCCCGACATCCACCCGAATCATCGGCCAAGTGCCTGCAGGATGGCGTCCACGGTCGCATCGTGCGGCAAAGGCCGGCTGCGAATGTGGATCGGCGCGAGCGCGTAGACGGGGTTGCGTACTTCAGCGAGCGCCGCGAGCTTTTCATGCGGATCCACGCCCTTGAGCAGCGGCCGCGCGCCCGCTCGCCGACCGACGCGCTCGGCGAGCACGTGGACATCGGCGTCGAGCCAGATCGCGGTCGCCCGCTCGAGGATGAGGCTGCGCGTCTGGTCGTTCATGAAGGCGCCGCCTCCGGTTGCGATTACCTTGGGCCGGCCGTCGATCAGCCGGGCAATCACGCGCCTCTCGCCATCGCGAAATTCCTCTTCACCATATTTCTCGAACATTTCGGCGATAGTCAGGCCGGCGGCCTCCTCGATCTCGTGGTCGGAATCGACGAAGGAAAGCCGCAGGCGGTTCGCCAGCCGCCGTCCTACCGTCGATTTGCCCACGCCCATCAACCCAATCAGCACAATCGGGCGAAGGATCTCGTCCTGGTGCAGATTGGAGGCTGGCGGCATGCCGGGGCTATACACAGGCGCCTCCGGTCGGGCAAAAGCGGCGCCGCGAATGATTTCTTGAAGGATGCCAACTTGCCGCGCCCGATCCTGATCCTGCTCATCCTCCTGGTTGTCATCATTGGCGCGATGGTCGCGCTGTCGGCGCTCGACCGCCCGGTGCCCGTCACGCACGTCGAACAGCCGGTGACGAATGCGGCGACGCACTAAGGTCCTGCTTGGGACGGTGGCGGCGATCGCCACCGGGCTCGCCGTCGCGTTGCCGGCGCTGGGGCAGGACACCCCACAGTCGATTCTTCCGCCGGGGTTCGGCAGCGCGCCTGCTCGCCCGGCCGGCGCCAATACCCCCAACCGCAATTCGGACGCGCCGGTGGCTGCGGACACGCCGACGCCGCCGGTATCGCCCACGGCCGACGAACCGATCGCCGTGTCGACGCCTTCGTTGCTGCCCGCCGACATCTCCGACTTGGCAGCCGCGGAGGTGATACCCCCGGAGGAGATTCCTGACGGTGCAAGACGCGCGTTGGATCGCGTCGGCACGGAGCCGATTTACGGCGAGGACGCCTTTGGCGACGCAGACGGGCGCTATCTCGTAACGCTGATGCGCCGGTTGCAAACGCCGATCGCATCACGCTGGGCCGAGATCATGCTGCGGCGGGTCTTGCAGGGCGTGACGCCCGCGCCGCGGGGGGAAGGGCAGGCCGATTGGGTGGCCGATCGCGCCGCCTTGCTGCTGCGCATGGGCGAAGCTGATGCGGCACGGATGCTGGTGCAGGGTGTCGATGTCGATCGGTTCAGCCCGCGCCTGCGCCGCGTCGCGATCGGAACGGCGCTCGCTACCTCCGATCCGCAAGGTCTTTGCCCCTTGTCCGACGGTAATGAACAGGTCGGCGGACAACCCGCCTGGCCCATGATCCGCGCCATGTGCGCCACGCTTTCGGGCGATAATGCCACCGCCAACGCCACGATCGGCCGGGCGCCGCCTGGCGACCCGATCGATCATGCGCTGGCCGAGAAACTGGTCGCAGCGGGTGGCGGCGGTCGACGCCAGGTTCAGCTGGAATGGGCCGCCGTCGACGCATTGACCGACTGGCGCTTCGGTCTGGCGAGCGCGCTCGGCGCCGTGATCCCCCAGAGCTTGCTCGATGCCGCGCCGGTCTGGTTCACCGCCTGGCTTGCACGCGCGCCTTCGCTTTCGGCCGCGGATCGGGTGGGCCCGGCACGCGTCGCGGCGGCGCTAGGGGTTCTGTCGAACGCGGATCTGGTCGACCTTTACGGCCGGGTGATGGACGAATCAGGCGACGCCGACACCGACAGCCCGTCGGGCCGGCTACGGGCCGCCTATCGCGGGGACGATGACGATGCCCGCCTTTCGGCGATGCATGCGCTTTGGGACGCGGCTACCAACGGCAATGGCGGCGAGCGGGACCGCTATGCTGCCTCCATCCTGACCGCACGCGCCGCAGCGGCCATCGCCCCGTCGGCGGAGCAGAAGGATGATGTGGCACCGTTGCTCGCGTCGATGTTCGCTGCCGGTTTCGACGTGCAGGCGGAGCGCTGGGCCAATGTGGCGGCGGCAACCGGCGGTGCCGATGGCGACCGGGCCTGGTCGATCCTTGCGGTCGGGGCGAGCCGGCCGGTGATGGAAGTCACCGCAGCCCGCGTGCGCAAATTCGCGGACGGGGCCGGTGCCGCGGGGGTGCAGCGTAGCGCCTTGCTGGTTTCGGCTCTCGCCGGACTTGGACGACTGAGCGATGCCGACGCCGTGCGGCTTGCGGCGCGGCTGGGTGTCACGCTCGGCCAGCCAACCCCCTATGGCAATGCGCTGCGCCGCGCCGTTTCCGGCGGCGAGCGCGGTACGGTCGCCTTGCTCGTCGCGGCGGGCATGCAATCCTCCAGTTGGAAGGGCGTGCCGGCCGCAGATTTCTATCAGATGGTTAGCGCCTTGCGTGCCGTCGGCCTGGAAAACGAAGCGCGCATGATCTCAGCCGAGGCAATGACGCGGCTGTGACCGCGGTCGCTGCGAGCGGAGACGATGCTGCGCTGATCGAGCGTTTCCTGGAGATGATGGCGGCCGAGGCGGGCGCCGCCAGGAATACGCTTGTCGCTTACCGGCGCGATCTCGCGGGCGCCTCCTGCTCGCTGAGCGGGAAGCTAGGGTGCGCGCAGGGTCCCGCACTGGCGCAGCTGGGCGAGCAGTGGCTGCCGCTCGCGCGCAGTAGCGTTGCGCGCAAGGCGTCTGCGCTACGGCGATTCTTCGCGTTCCTCGCCGAGGAAGGTCTGCGCGCGGACGATCCGTCTGACGCGCTGCCACGCCCCGGCGCGGACCGGACGCTGCCGCGCATTCTAGACCATGCCGATGTCGATCGCCTCTTCGCGGAGATCGAGCGGCGCCTTGGCATCCAACGTTCGCCCGCCAACTTGCGTTTGTCGGCTTTGGTCGAGCTGCTTTACGGCTCGGGGCTCCGCGCGACGGAGCTTGTGTCGCTGCCGCGCAACCTTGTCCGGCAGGATCATCCTTATCTGATCCTGCGCGGCAAAGGAGGGCGCGAGCGGCTGGTGCCGGTTTCCGATCGCGCGCGGGCCGCGGTCGGCGAATATGCCGCAACTTTGCCGAAGGACGGGCCGTGGCTGTTCCCATCGGGCAAGGCGCATCTGAGCCGCGTCCGCCTGTTCCAGTTGCTCCGTACGCTCGCTGCGGATGCGGGCATCAACCCCGAACGGGTCAGCCCCCATGTGCTACGGCATGCCTTCGCCACCCACCTGTTGGAGGGCGGTGCCGATCTGCGCGCACTGCAGACGATGCTCGGCCATGCCGACATCGCCACCACGCAGATCTACACCCATGTCGACAGCCGCCGGCTGGTCGATCTGGTCAATCAGCGACACCCGCTTGCCGACGTGAAGACAAGCACGCGCGTTGACGCTGGGCGCGACGGCTCTTAACCGCGCGGCATGGCTGCATTCCTCGAATTCGAAAAACCGATCGCCGAGCTCGAAGCGCGGATCGTCGAACTGCGTGAGACCGCGGACAATCACGACGGCGCGCTGGACATCGAGGCGGAGGTCGCGCGGCTCCAGGCCAAATCGGACCGCCTGCTGCGCGAAACTTATACCCGGCTGACGCCGTGGCAGAAGACGCAGGTCGCGCGCCACCCGGAACGGCCGCACCTGAAGGATTATGTCGCGGGCTTCGTCGACGATTTCATGCCGTTGGCGGGCGATCGCGCCTTTGGGGAAGATCAGGCGATCGTCGGCGGGTTCGGCCGGATCGGCGGCCGCCGGGTGATGGTGATCGGCCACGAGAAGGGCGACGACACCGCCACCCGCATCAAGCATAATTTCGGAATGGCCAAGCCCGAAGGCTATCGCAAGGCCATCCGGCTGATGCGGCTCGCCGAACGGTTCGGCTTGCCGGTCGTGACCCTGGTCGACACCGCCGGCGCCTTTCCCGGCGTACAGGCGGAGGAGCGCGGCCAGGCTGAAGCGATCGCGCGCTCCACCGAACAATGCCTGGCGCTGACCGTGCCGATCGTGGCGATAATCGTCGGCGAGGGTGGTTCCGGCGGCGCGGTGGCGCTTGCCGCCGCCAACCGCGTTCTGATGTTCGAGCACGCAATCTATTCGGTAATCTCGCCGGAGGGCGCCTCATCGATCTTGTGGCGCGGTCCGGAAAAGGCTGCTGACGCGGCGGAGGCGATGAAGATCACCGCGCAGGATCTCGAGAAACTGGGCGTGGTCGATCGCATCGTGCCCGAGCCGGTCGGCGGCGCGCAACGCGATCGCGCTGCAGCGATCGCTTCTCTCGGCTCGGTGATCGAGGAAGAATTGGCGGCGTTGGAGGGGCAGACATCGGCGTCGCTGCTGGAGCAACGCCGGGGCAAATTCCTGGCCATCGGCTGACTATTGCATGGAATTCCTGGCAGTAGCGGCGGTGGCGCTGATCGATGCCGACGGTCGCCTGCTGGTCCAGCAGCGCCCGCCGCACAAGCCTTTCGGCGGGCTATGGGAGTTTCCGGGCGGCAAGGTCGAGCAAGGCGAGACGCCCGAAGCCGCTTTGATCCGCGAGCTCAAGGAAGAACTCGGCATAGACGTGGAAGCGGCCTGTCTCGCGCCGGCGACGTTCGCCAGCGACCGTCAGCCGGGTGGCGATCGCCACATGGTGCTGTTGCTCTATGTCTGCCGCAAATGGCGCGGTCGTCCCGAATCGCTTGAGGGCGGCAGCCTGCGGTGGGTGCGGGTCTCGGATCTGTACGAGCTGCAAATGCCGGGGCCAGACCGCCCGCTGATCGGCTTGCTGGAAGCCTTACTTTGACGCTGTTCGCAAGGCCTCGGCTAGCGACGTCGTCCCGGAGCCGCGCCGTGCCGGCTGGGGCTGATCGGGTCCCGGTGCCCATCCCGTCATGAATACCAGTTCGAATCGTTCCCGCACGCGCCCGTCCGCATCCGCCTGCGCCGCAAAGGACTGGACGAGATGTGCGACGCGCCCACGCGTGAGCGCAGGCGCGCCCTGGCCGGCGAGCAAGTTGGTGGCCGCCATACCCCGCAGATCGGCCATCAGCTTGAGTGGATTGGCGTAGCCCACATCCAACGGTTCACCATCGGCCACGGGCAAGGCAAATCCGGCACGGATGAGCAAGTCTCCCGCCGAACGCACGTCAATCAGCGGGTGCACGCGTTGCGGCACCGCCCCACCGGCGGCCTGGTCGGCATCGAGCAACGCCCGTTTCAGCCGCGGCAAACTGCCGGCGCCGGCGAAACCGGCGAGGAACAGTCCATCCGGTTTGAGCGCCCGGCGGCATTGGATCAGCGCCCCCGGCAGATCGTTGACGGTGTCGAGCACGCCGGCGGAAACGATCAGATCGAATTCCCCCGCAGCGAATGGCAGATGATCCTCGTCGCATTGCACGCCGTCGCCGGCAAAAGCTGCGCCGGCATCACTCGCTGTAACCCGCATGCCGCGTTGGCGTAACGCCCGCGCCAGGCCGCCATCGGCAGTGCCGAGATCAAGCGCGTGCTCGAAGGACCGGGTGACGAGGTCCAGCCGGTCGAGCAGGCCTTCGACGATGGCGTCGCGAATGAAGCTATAGTCGCCGAAGTCCGGCGCGGCACGATCGCGGCGCAGGCGGCGCAGGCGCCTGTTGAAGATTTCCGGCGATTCCACAGCGGGGGGCTTGTGCCCGCTGGCACCCCAGCGGACAAGCGACACCATGTCGCCCCTGCCGATGGCCCGCTTTTTCCGTCAATTATTCGGGGCGATAGTGGCGTTTCCTCTTCCGCCGCGCTGCCCGGGCTGCGGCACGGTGGTGGCGCAGGATCATGTTTTCTGCCTGCCGTGCTGGCAGGCGCTGGATTTTCTCGGCGGCCCCGCCTGCGCACAATGCGGCCAGCCGGTCGCCTTGGCCTTTCACGAGGAAGCGCGTTGCGGGTCCTGTCTGGCCGATCCCCCGCCGTTCGATCGGGCGCGCGCGGCTGTCGCTTACGGGCCGATCGCCCGTGCGCTCGCGCTCAAGCTTAAATATGGTCGCCGTCCGGGTGTCGCGCATACCATGGCCCGGCCGATGCAACGCGTCGCCGGCACGATGCTGGATGGCGCGCTGGTGGCGCCGGTGCCGCTCCATCGGCGAAGATTATGGTCGCGCGGATATAATCAGGCAGCGTTGATCGCGCGGGCGCTGGTACGTGACGGCATGGGCGAACTGGCGCTCGACCTGCTCGACCGACCCAAGGCCACGCCTCCCTTGCGCGGGCTCGGTCGACTGGCGCGCGAGCGCACCGTTGCCGGTGCCTTCCGGCTCGGCCAACGCTGGAAGCAGGAAATCAAGGGCCGGCGGGTGGTTCTGGTGGACGATGTCTATACGACGGGCGCGACCGTGAAGGGCTGTGCGCGCGCGCTCAAACGCGCCGGCGCGAGTGAGGTGAGCGTGCTTTGCTGGGCGCGCGTGGTGCGCGATGGGGATGATGAGCGTTGACAGGGTGACCCGCCGACCACAGATCGGCAAAAGGAGCCCCAATGCCTAAAGTTGAAATCTATACGAAGATGTTCTGTCCCTATTGCGTGCGTGCCAAGCGCATGCTCGCGGATAAGGGCGTAGCGTTCGAAGAATATGACATCACCATGGGCGGCCCGCAGCGCGCGGAGATGATCCAGCGCGCCAATGGCCGTACGACCGTGCCGCAAATCTTCATCGGCGAGACCCATGTCGGCGGGTCCGACGATCTCGTCGCGCTGGAACGCCGAGGTAAGCTAGACCCGATGCTCGCCGGCTGATGCGAGCGACGGTCTTTCAGGCGAATACTGGCGTCGATCCACTGCTGGGCACGCGTGCCTTGGTCGAGGCGGCCGAACGCGCCGCAGGCGAGGGCGCCGATATGCTGTTCACGCCGGAGATGAGCGCCGTGCTCGATCGGGATCGCGTACGCGCGGCCGGATCGATCGTCACGGAAGACGAGGACGTTGCGCTTGCGGCGATGCGCGAGACGGCAGCCAAGCACGGGCTATGGATCCATCTAGGCTCGCTGGCGGTGCGCGACGCTAACGATGATGGCCGATATGCAAATCGCGGCTATGTGATCGACGCGTCCGGCGCAATCCGCGCGCGTTATGACAAGATTCACCTGTTCGACGTGGATCTGCCAGACGGCCAGTCGATCCGCGAGTCCGCCGCCTACAAGCCGGGAGACCAGGCGGTGGTCGTCGACACGCCGTGGGGCCGGCTCGGCCTATCGGTTTGCTATGACCTGCGCTTTCCTGACCTGTTCCGCGCGCTCAGCGATGCCGGAGCGACGATGCTTTCCGTGCCCGCAGCCTTCACCGTGCCGACTGGTAAGGCACATTGGCATGTCCTGTTGCGCGCCCGCGCGATCGAGGCCGGCGCCTATGTCATTGCGGCGGCCCAGTCGGGCCGTCACGCCGATGGCCGCCAGACCTTTGGCCACTCGCTGGTGGTCGACCCGTGGGGTGAGGTTCTGCTGGATATGGGCGACAAGCAGGGCGTCAGCATGGTCGAGTTGGACTTGGCAAAAGTCACGGACGCGCGCAGCCGCATCCCGGTGTTGCACCATCGACGCGCGATCGGCTCGGTCGAGGTAGCGCGATGATCGTGTTCGACCTCGCCTGCGGCCAGGGTCATGTTTTCGAGGCGTGGTTCGGTACGTCGAATGACTATGAGGACCAGCGCACGCGCGGCCTGGTCTCTTGCCCTATTTGCGGCCAATCCGAAGTCGAAAAAGCCGTGATGGCCCCCAATGTGTCGGCCAAGACCAATTCAGCCTCTCCGCCGGTGCCCATGCAGGGGGGCAAGCTCGCGCCGGCCGAAATGAAGACCATGCTGGCGGCGCTTGCCCAGGTGCAGGCGAAAATGCTGGAAGGCTCGGAACATGTCGGCGCGCGTTTCGCCATCGAGGCGCGTGCAATGCACGATGGTGACGCGCCCGAACGCCAGATCCACGGACAGGCGACGCGCGAGGAAGCCAAGGCGCTGATCGAAGACGGTGTGCCCGTCGCGCCGCTGCCACTGCCCGTCATTCCGCCCGAAATCAGCCATTAGGCCGGCGGCGTTGACCCGATGCGTCACCTCACTTAGTCGTCCGGCCGCGCCCCGGTAGCTCAGCAGGACAGAGCAACGGTTTCCTAAACCGCAGGTCGGGAGTTCGAGTCTCTCCCGGGGCACCATCTCTCAATCGCCAGTTTCGGTCAGCTTCAGCTCCGCCGCCGCCATATAGTCGCGCGTGATGGGCAGCGCGTCGCGCCGGCGGCCGAGCTGGATCTGGAAGTTGCAATGGCCATCGTGCCGGAACGCGACCATCGCGCCGGCGAGATAGAATTGCCACATGCGGAAGAAGCGCTCGTCATAAAGGGCGACAATTTCCTCGCGGGCCGCGCCGACATGGTCGTACCAATGTTGCAGCGTCCAGGCATAATGCAGGCGCAGCACTTCGACGTCGGTAATCCATAACCGTGCCTGCTCAACGGCGGGCGCGATCTGGCTCAACGCGGGGACGTAGCCGCCGGGAAAGATATAGCGGGCCAGCCAACGATCGGTGGGCGCCGGTCCATCTGCTCTGCCGATCGTGTGCAGCAGCATCACGCCATCCTCCGCCAGCAGGGAGCGACAACGGCGGAAAAACGCGCCATAATATGGCGGCCCGACATGCTCGAACATGCCGACCGATACGATCCGGTCGAACCTGCCTTGGACAGCCCGAAAATCGAGCAGCTCGAATTTGACCCGATCCGCTACGCCAGCGGCATCAGCGCGCTGTCTTGCAATCGTCAGCTGCTCCTTCGAGAGGGTAATGCCGAGTACGTCGACGTCCGCGATTTGATGTAGATGGAGGGCCAGCCCACCCCAGCCGCAGCCGATGTCCAGCACACGCTGGCCCGGCGCCAAAGCCAGCTTGGCGGCAATGTGCGCTTTCTTCGCGGCCTGTGCCGCCTCCAATGTGGCGTCAGCCGTGGTGAAGTAACCGCAGCTATATTGCAGGTCATTGTCCAGGAAGAGGGCGTAGAGCTGACGCGACAGGTCGTAATGATGGGCGACGTTGCGCTTCGCCCTGCGCTGCCAGTTCCAATTCTCCCACCGGCTAAGGCGCCACGGCCGCCACAGCCGCAGCCTTGCCGCGGCGTCATCATCCCATTGGAGGTTACGCCCGATCAGATCGAGGAAAGCGGCGATATCGCCTTCCTCGACGATCAGCCGCCCAGCCATATAGGCTTCGCCCAACTCAAGCGCGGGGTTGAACGCGGCGCGCCGTGGCGTGGCACGATCCGTGAAGCGGATCGTCACGCGGGACCCATCCGCATCTCCGTAGACGTGCCGCGAGCCGCCGGCATCGATGACGGTCAACGATCCTTTGCGGACGAGCTTACGAAGCAGCATGTCAAACAGCTTCATGCGACGAGCCTAGAAGCGCGGTACGATCCTGCCAACGTGACTTAGCGTGAGGTCAGCGCCTGGCTGAGAGCTTCGCCCAACGCTTCGATCGTGTACGGCTTGATCAGCAACGGGAATCCTTCCGCGGCCGCGGCCGCGGCGGCCTCGCTGAAGCCCGTCATAAGCACCACCGGCAAATCGGGCTCGCGCCGCACCACCTCTTGGGCCAGCTCGAGCCCGTTCATTTTTCCCGGCATGATCATATCCGACAGGACCAGGTCGAACGGGCCGCCTTCCTCCAGTGCCCGTAGGGCTTCGGGGGCCGCCGCCACACGCTCTGCCCGGTAGCCGAGCTCGCGGAGCATTTCGCAGACGAGATCCGCGACATGATCGTCATCCTCTGCCACCAGGACCGCCGCATTGTGCCCCGTTTCGCCGATCCCGTCTTTGCGGGTGGCCGCGTGCGGAAGACGCTGGGCGGAGCGAGGAAACAGCAGCGAAACGCTGGTTCCCTTGCCCAGCTCGCTTTCGATCCGGACCTCGCCGCCGGAGGATCGTACGAAACCGTAGACCTGGCTGAGGCCCAGGCCCGTACCACTGCCGACGCTTTTGGTGGTGAAGAAGGGCTCGAAAACTTTTTCGAGCATCTCTGGTGCTATGCCGGTGCCATTATCGCGGATCGAGAGGTGGACCATGTCGTCACTGCCCTCACCAGCGGTCGGAACGTTGCGAGCGCTTATGCGGATGATACCGCCGGATGCCATCGCATCGCGGGCATTGATGGCGATGTTCAACACCGCCACGTCCAGCTGAGAAGGGTCGACCTCGACAGGCCACAGCCCGTTGGCAAAATCGAATTCGACCGTGATGTCCTCACGCAAAGAGCGTTCCAGCAAATCCTCGAGTCCGCGGACACGCGCGCCGATGTCCAGCACCTCGGGCGTCAGTGGAGACCTTCGCGCGAAGGTCAACAATTGCTGGGTCAGCTTGGCGCCACGGTCGATCGCTTGACGGATGCCGTCTTTCAGACGGTCGCGGCGAACCGGATCGGTGGTGCGCTCCAGCAGCTCCATGCCGCTTGAGGCGACCATCAGCAGGTTATTGAAATCATGGGCGACGCCGCCGGTGAGCTGGCCCATCGCTTCCATCTTCTGCGACTGGCGGAGCGCTTCTTCGGCTTCCCGCCGCCCCGTAATCTCCGCCTGCAGCCGGCGGTTGGCGGCGCTTACCGAGGCATAGAAGCCGGCGAGTACCGCAACCAGCAGGCAGGCCATCACGATTACGATCGCGATGCCCAGATAGCGTGCGGCACGCCTCGACCAACTCTCGGTGGCCGCATCGACGTAGACCGAACCGAGCTTCGCGCCGCCCTGATCGACTTCGCTCGTTACGATCAGCTCCGCGCCGCGGATGACGGGCGGAGCCACATGGTTGACCTGCGGCAACGGCTCGCCCCTGCGGGCAAAGCCGGCGACCAGCCGCCCATCCGCTCCATAAGCTCCGACGGCGTTGAATTCCGGGCTCGCCTTGAGCGCGTCGATATACTCGCGGGCGGCGTCGTCGTCGTCGAAGGCGAGCGGGCCAGCCAGGCTTCCCGCGAGCACGCGCGCCTGCACCTGCACTTCGCGCACCTTCTCTGCACGAGCCTGGTCTTCATTGTGATAGGCGAGCAGCAAACTTGCCAGCAGCAGCACGAAAGCGAGGCCGATCCCTATCGCCGGGGTTTCGGCCAGGCGATGCATCATCCGGCGGAGGAGCGAACCCATCATCGTGCGACGCTCACTGCCAGTCCGAGCAATTTGGAGCTTATTGTAATGCCACTATTCGCCGCCGCGCCCTGATCGATCATGAAGCGCACACGGCCGCCCACCATTACGAACTGGATCATGCCGCCGCTCACGCCGCGACTGCGATCGGTAACGGTCAGGACGGGCTGTCCCGCCACATTATGCAGCATGTCCTCGGCGCTTTCGCCCGAACCGGCAAATAGGATGTGGCACGGTTTGCCCGCATTCGCGCCATCGATGTGGCGCACGGCGATGGGACGTCCATTGACCCGCTGCCCGCGCACCGCATCGTCGAGCATGCGGCCGAAGGGGTCCTGGCCAACGATACAGATAGTGAGAGGGTCGCCCGCGCTTCCCAAGGCGGTCGCCGGCCACTGCACGAACGGCGCGAATTTGTAGAGATAGCTGGCCTTGACCGCATATTCGAGCGGCAGGTCCGCCGCCATCGCTAGGCTCGGCCCCATCGCCAGGATCAGGAAGGTGAATAGCCGCGTCACATGCGCCATTTCAGCCCGGCCAGGATCTTACGCGGAACCTGGTTGGCGGTCTGCGGCGGTAGTTCCTGATGCCATTTATGAAGCAGGTTCATCGCGCTCACGGACAGTTGCAATCGCTCCGAAAGGCGCCAGCCGATACGTCCGCCCATTTCAGTATAGGATGGTACGGCGGGATCGGGCAGGGGCCCAACATAGCGCAAATCGGCGTCTATCGTGATGCCGCGCCCCAAACTCATGGAGGACCGTAAGGTCGCTTGCCGCGGAGGGTCGTCCCCCAACTGCGACACACCCAGCAGGCCACTGGAACCCTGCTGAAAGCGGAATTTGTCGTGGAGCAGGTTCAGCCCCGCGCCCAGCTTCCACCAGCGCGTCACTGCGAGATCGCCCCATGCTTCCAGCCCGTAATTCCTGCCCTTGAGGCCGTTGCCCCAGCGGATCGGGATGAATCCCCCCGGTGCCGGCTCGATCGAGCGAAGATCGTCATAGATGTTGTAGTAAGCAGAGATCGACAGCGAAGCCTGGGCGCCTGCCTGAATGCGCGTGCCTGCCTCGAACGCGGTCAGCTTTTCGGTGCGGAAATCGGGGTCGCCGATCAGGAAGCGCTGCCCGCCGAGCACTTCCACGACATCGCGGTCAAACGGCGTAGGGGAGCGCACGGCACGCGACACCGCACTCCACAGCAGGAAGGTGTCGGTGGGTTTCCATGCCAGCCTGACGTTGGGCAGGATCGAGGTGCCGACATAGGGGTCATCCTCCGCCTTGATGCCGATGGTGAGCTTGAGCCGCTTGGCGAGAGCCAGCCCATATTGCGCGAACACATTGCCGAGCAGGAGGGTGCGCCGGGGCGGCTCGAAGAAGATCGAGTTGTTGCCGTTGATGTTGAACCGGCTGGCGCGAATGCCGCCGCCCCACACGAAATCGTTGCGCGCGCCTGGAGCGCTGTTGTGCTGGAAATACAGGTCATAGGTGTCGATCGAAAACTCGCCGCCATCCTGACGAGTTTCGCGCTTGCTGCGATCGAAATAGGCCTGCACTTCGAGTGCGCCGCCTTCCGTTTCGGTGCGAGTCCACCGTGCCAGCAGGTTGCGATTCTGGGTAAGCTCGTCGCCCGCCCCGAGATGGTCGGTGCGTGAGTTCATCAGGTCGCCCTGGAAGGTCAGCGCATCCTTGTTGCTCGCTGCCCAATCGAGCCTGAAACCGCCCTGAACCCGCCACCAATCGTCGTTGGCCGCGATGCCCGCGGCGGTGCGGCTCTGGTCGATCTCGATCCCGCGGACATAAGCACGCGCCGTCACGTCTGCGCCAAGCTTCGTACCATAACGCAAGCCGCCGTTACGCTCACGTGCGCCGCCGTCCGCGGTAGCCAATAGGCCCTGTGTCTGATCCGACCGGCGGGTGATGATGTTGATCACCCCGTTGACGGCATTGGCGCCCCACAGGGTCGCCCCTGGTCCGCTGACGACCTCGATCCGCTCGATATCGTCGGGCAGGACATCCTGCATGTCCCAGTAAACGCCCGAATATAGCGGGGTGTAGACGCTGCGGCCGTCGATTAGCACGAGCAATTTGTTCGTGAAGTTCTGCGCCTGCTGATTGCCGCTCAGCCCACGCGCCGTGATCGTATATTGGCTCGCCGACATTTGCGCGACGTACAGGTTGGGCGCCAACCGCAGGATTTCAGGTATCGTGGTGGCGCCGGAGCGCACGATGTCGTCGTGGGTGATGACGAAGATGGCGGCCGGCGCATCTCTGAGCGCCTCGCTCGATTTGCTGACCGACGAGACGTTCAGATTGGCAAGTTCATCGATCGACAGCGCGCTGAGATCCTGCATGGATTGCGCGCGAGCCGGCATGGCGGCGACGGTGACCAATGACACCGTCGCACCGATCAATATTCGTCGCATGCGAAGCGACCCCTTCAATCCCACCCTTTTTCCTTCGCCCGATTTCAGGTCTGGTACGCGAAAACAGGCCGTCGTGGCCCCCGGCCGCTAGGCATAACGCTGTCCGCAACGATCAGAATATGCCGAGGAATTTCTTGTGCTGTTTCTCGGCTTTGACGTCCTTGCTCTTGCCCGATCCGACATCCTCGCGCGGTGCGCCCTTGGTCGTACGTTGCGCCGAGGCCTTCGCCCCTGCCAGCACCGGTCCGCACGCCGCACTCTTGGCGTCGCCCGGATCGACGAAGGCGATGATCGCCGCCAGGGGGCTCGCCACGATGCCCAATGCCAGCCCGGCGCCGCCGCGCGCCAGCAATTGCGGAGTGATGATCTGGATTGCCGGCTTGGCGAAATAGCCACCAATGCCGACCGGCGACTGGCCCGAAAACAGGCTGAACTTCTTGCCGTCGGCGCGGAACGCCAGGCTGAGTGATTCATCCTTGAAGCTGAAACCGCCCTTGGCGGTCATGACGTTCTTGTCGGTGTCGATCAGGATCGGGTCGGCGGAGGCGATGCCATCGCGCACCGTAAAGCCAATCAGGCCGCAATTCACTTCCACCGGCTTCTTGAGCTTGTCCTGCAGCAGTTTCTGCAGGAACACGCCCAGATCGAACTCGCTCAGCTGGATATATTGCGTCCAGAAGGTGCCCTTTGGCAGGATGATCGCGATCCTGCCGGACGAGGAGGCGAGGCTCTTGCGCAGGGAGTCGCCCACGCCCCGCATCTTTACGCGTGCCGTCATGACGCCGGACGCGGGCGCATCCGCGACTCCGCTCTTGTAGAGCAACTTGCCGATCGGTGTCGGCGAAAGGCGGATGTCATATTCCGTGACGACCGCGGGCACACGTGCGTTGATCGAGATGTCGGAGCTCAGATGGCCGCCGGCGACGTCGAAGTTGAGCGGCGACAATTTGAGCAGCGATCGGTTGAGATCAACGCCCAGCACGATATTCGACACGGGGACGAACGGCTGCGTGATCGTGGCGATCGTGTAATTGACCTTCGCGTCGAAAGTCTTGATCGAGTCACTGCGCAGCGGCGCATCGGGCAGGATGCGCGGCACCCCGTCGCCCTTGTGCTGGGTCGTCGCTGCGGCGGTTGCACCCTTGGTTGCAAGCGCTGCCGGATCATAGCCGATAAACGGCCCGACATCGATGATGTCGACATGGCGCGATTTGAGATCGGCCGTCAGCAGCATCCGTTCGTCGCTATTCGCCGGGACCCGCGCGGTGAACCGCCCGGCGATGTCACTGGCGCCATAGAAACCCGTCATCCGCGTGAAGCGATATTCCTGCCCCTGCTTCACCATGTGCGATGTCAGGCGATAGGTGCGCGTGTCGGGCACTGCCACGCCGATCAGATCAAACAGGTATCGGATGTTCGGGCCGCGCGCGCCGACCGTCAGGTCCGCGCCTTCGATCATCGTCGCGCCGGGCAGGTTGCCGGCGACGTCGATGTGGAACAGTGCGCCCTGGGCGTGCAGGTCGAACTTGTTCGCGCCGCCCGCGATTAGCTGGTTGGGAGAGGATTGGCTGCCCCATAGCCGGAAGGGGCGTCCACGCATCGTGCCGTCGCCGTTAAAGCGGATGGCCTTGCCGACCTTATTGTCCTGGGCGTGGATCGCCTGAAACGCGACATCCACCGACAATTGCATCGATGGATCGCGATAGCGCGCGGTCGTGCCGTCGATTTCGGCCCGCTGGATAAGCGGCATCTGGAACGGTTTGCCGCCGCTCTTGCCGAACGTCCAGGTATTGTTCTGGTGCTTGGCGTCCCATTCCAAATCGGCGGCGCCATCGACCAGATTGATCCAGTTCACCTTTGACTGATCGCCGAACAGAAAGCTGAACGTGTCAATCCGGGTGTCGATGAGCTTGGCCTGGAACAGGTTCGGCTTGGACGCCCATGCCGGGTTGGATATAGTGAGACCCTCGGCCAGGAATTTGGTCGCGAAGGGATCGAGGTAAAGATTGAAGTCGCCCGCCACCTTCACCGCACGTCCGGTATGCGAGCTCGCGATCCGCTCGAACGTATGCTTCAGGAATCGCCCCTTGGTAACGAACAAGACCAGCCAGGCAAGAAAGATCAGTCCGATCAGTGTCGCGAGGATTGAGATGCCGGTAGCGAGGGTATGCGTTCCGGTGTCGCGTCTGCGCGCGGGCGGCGGCGTTTCGGACCGGACATCGTCGACGGATTCGGTATAGGGGATTTCGGCCATCCGCGTTGTAACCGTTCCGGATCGGCTCGGTTCCGCAACGTTCGTCGCACGAAGTGCACGGTTGCGCCGAGCCCTGGACTGCCTTATAGGCGCGCCCTTCCAAGCGATAATGGATGAACTGCCCGGCTAGTGTGGGCTGCCGTGGCCGTTCTTGATCGCTCTCGAAAGGAGACGAAAATGCCCAAGCTGAAGACGAAGAGCGGCGTTAAAAAGCGCTTCAAGCTCACCGCAACCGGCAAGATCAAGCACGGGGTCGCTGGCAAGCGTCACCGCCTGATCAGCCACAATGCGAAATATATCCGCCAGAACCGCCGCACCGATGTGCTCGCCGACGCCGATACGGTGCGGGTGAAGCTCTGGGCGCCCTACGGCCTCAATTAAGGAGTAGCGGGACATGGCACGCGTCAAGCGCGGCGTAACTACGCACGCAAAGCACAAGCGCATCCTTGAGGATGCAAAAGGCTATTATGGCCGCCGCAAGAATACGATCCGCATCGCCCGTCAGGCGGTGGAGAAAGCGGGTCAATATGCGTATCGCGACCGTAAGGTTAACAAGCGCAACTTCCGCGCGCTCTGGATCCAGCGCATCAACGCTGCCGTTCGGGCCGAGGGCCTGACCTACGGCGTGTTCATGCACGGTCTGAAGCTGGCCGGGGTCGAGCTTGACCGCAAGGTCCTGGCCGATCTCGCCATGCACGAAGGCGAAGTGTTTAGCGCCATCATCGCCCAGGCGAAGGCCGCGCTTCCGGAAGGCGCTCGGGTCGCGGCATAACGCCTGAGACCTTGGTGACCCATTGAAGGGCGCGGCGGCCGAACGGCTTCCGCGCCCTTTGTTTTGATTTGGTGCCAATGATCCAGCTTCACGCCATGACCGATGCGGATTTCGCCTGGTTGCTGGGTAAGGGGCCGGCGCGTGATCCAGGCCTGGCAATTGCACAAGGCGGGATCGCTCCTCCCGAAATTCTCGCCATGCTCCGTGGCATCATCGCAAGCTTGGCCGCCGCCGATCATCGCTCGGTTGCTTGGCTGGTCAGCGATGCGGGCATAATCGTTGCCATGATGAGCTTCACCAAATCCGGCGCCGACGGCCGCTACGAACTCGGCTATGGCGTGGCGCCTGCCTATCGCGGGCAGGGAGTGATGACCCGTGCGCTGGCCTCGTTGCTACCGCTTTTGGCTTCCGAAGGTCATCATGGCTTGACCGTGGAGACCAGCGTGGACAATCCGGCGTCGCAGCACGTGCTCGAACGGAACGGCTTTGTCCGCACTGGCGCGCGCGACGATCCCGAAGACGGCGCCCTCATCACCTGGGCGATCGACCTTAAATCAAAGGCTAAAGCGTGAGTACCGATCCCGATCAGATGCGCAGCGAATTGCTGAACGCGATCACTGCCGTCGACGAAGCCGACGCGCTGGAGGCGATTCGCGTGCGCGCGCTTGGCAAGAACGGCTCAATCACCGCTTTGCTCAAGACGCTTGGCGGCATGTCGCCGGAAGAGCGCCAGGTGAAGGGGCCGGAAATCCAGGAGCTGCGGCTCGCGGTTGCCGACGCGATCGCTGCGCGTAAGGCCGCGCTCGATCGGGCCGCGCTCGACGCACGGCTGGAATCGGAAACGATCGACATGACGCTGCCGGTGCCCGTGCGCGCTTCGGGCACGATCCACCCGGTCAGTCAGGTCATGGACGAACTGGCGGAGATCTTCGCCGATCTCGGCTTCGCGGTCGCGACTGGGCCGGAGATCGAGGACGACTGGCACAATTTCACCGCGCTCAACATTCCGGAAACCCATCCGGCCCGCGCGATGCACGACACCTTC